>DYOA01000043.1 GCA_020720785.1 Leptospira biflexa | reverse complement strand
AAAGATACAATAATCCCTACAATCCGGCAAATTTTGGGTGTTCTGCCGCACGCCCCTGCACCCGATAGTAGCCAAAAAAGAAAAAAAATTGACGCACAGGTGTGACCTCTTAATAATATCCGGATGATGGAAAATGCCAGAATATTATGTTTGGATGATTCCGTAATTGAGCTGGAAATTCTCAAGCACCAGTTGAGAGGAGATAAAAACCGTGCTTATGATGTGGCTTTTTTTACCAGCCCGGAATCGGCTAAAGAGAAAATTCTCCAGAATGAGTACGATGTTATTATTTTGGACTACCAGCTCCCGGGAACAACCGGATTGGCCATCTATGATTTTATCCAAACATCGTCCCTGAATGCGAAAACCCCTGTCATTATGATGACCGGCGAGGGAGATGAGATCATTGCAGTTGAGGCCATGAAAAGAGGGGTTTTTGATTATTTTGTGAAAGGAAATATTAACAACCATCTCTTTCAGCGCTCCATAGGGTATGCCATTGAGAAAAAAGATTTAACCAAGAAAAGAGGACAAGTGGATGCCCAGAGGAAGATAATGCAGATGAAAATGGTATCCCAGTCCAAGCTGGTGTCCATGGGAGAAATGGCCGCCGGTGTAGCACATGAAATTTTCCAGCCGCTGAGTGTTATCCGTGGAAATCTGGAACTGATGGAAATGGATCTTGAAGGAGGAGAAATAAAAAACAGTGAATGGCTTGGAATCTTTCCGGTTCTTTACAGGAACATAGATAAAATTCAGACAATCGTGGATCATCTTAAAGTATTTGGACGTAATAGTGAAAACCAAAAAATGGAGACAGCCATAACGTATGTGTTGGAGAATGTCCTCTTTGTTTGGAAACAAAAATTTGAGCAGGATGGTATCCGGGTGATCAAAGAGTTTGCCGAAGATTTACCCATTCTTTTTCTGGAGAAGGGAGAAACGGAACAGGTTCTGATGAATCTTTTTCAGAATGCCCACGACTCATTGGGAAAAAAAGATGGGGAAAGAGAGATCCTCATTTCTGCTGGAATCCAAACCACACCGGAAATGGAGTTATGGCTGGAGATTAAAGACAACGGCAATGGTATCCGGAAAGAGCATCTGGATAAAATCTTTGAGCCATTTTTCACCACAAAGGAAGGAAACCAGGGTATGGGATTGGGATTATCGGTGGCTTATGCGGTGATTACCAGCATGGGCGGAAATGTTGATGTGAAATCAGAATATGGAAAATATGCCAGTTTCACATTGAGGTTTCCGGAAAAATTATTTATACAGCAATAAAAAGGAAAGCATGAGCGAAAAAAAGGCAGACATTTCTTTTGACGGATATTTTCAGGCACTAGAAAGCGGGGATATATCCCGGAATCCATATCTGAAATTTTTTCAGGTGAAAATTGGCTGTATTGAACCGGGAAAAGCGATTTTAAAAATGGACACGGATTCCCGGTACCACCAGGGGGGTGGGCTGGTGCAGGGAGGACTGATTGCGGCACTTTCCGATGAGGCAATGGCAAATGCTCTTTTGCGCACCTTGGCCGATGGCGAAATCACAGCCACGGTGGATATTCATCATTCCCACTTGCGGCCGGTTGTTTCCGGTGAAATCATCGCCACGGGAGAAGTGGTCAAAAAAGGGAAGACAATTGCCTTTCTGAAGGGAGAGGTTTCCCATAATGGTAAGGTTGTCCTCACTTCCACTGCGACGTTTATTATTCAGAAATCAGCTAAGTAAATACTACCATCTTAAAATTTTCCGGATGATCTGCTTTTATTGATTGACAACCCACGGAAATATATAGGATGTCCGGTTTGTATATGATTCGCTCAACGTGTAATGTTTTGGTTTTCTTCCTCTACGCCCTTCTTCTATTCGCGGCTGGCATGGCCACCTATTATTACGGAAATGATCTGTATGGCCGGGGATTTCACATCACCCTGGGAGAAATTTTTTTCATACCCGCCATTGTCATCCTGGATGTTTTTGCTCTCATATACCCTCTTGAATCCTGCTATGTCCTGGAAATAAATTCCACTGGTTTAACATACCGATGGGTTTTCAAGCTCCAGCGACGTCATTTCCCCATCGGCGGGATAAACGGTTATTATACCATGCTGGTGGCGTCCCGTGACGCAGAATATATGTATGCATATCCGGTTTCCGGAAGCCAGGTTCTTCCTGCGTTGAGTGAATTTTCAACATCTAATTACAAGGAAATTTTGGAGAAGCTACCCGGAAAACACCTGGGGCAGATCCCCCTCACCTGGAATAGATACTACTCGTTATCCATAAAAAGAAAATTACCCAGATCGCTGGGTTTATAATCCCGGAATCAGGGAAATATAATCATGGTCTCGTTGATAAAGCCCATGCTGCGGGATTTATCTAGGTTTGTTCCTGTCGCGTTCACCAGAATTGCTAGGCCGTTATTATCCTTCGCATAACGGAGCATAGCCAGATCTGTCTTGAGGCTGTCCCCGGCAATAATGAGGGCATCTCCTTTCTCTGGAGATATTTTTTCCAGAATTTTTGCAACTTTTCCCTCGGCATAGGTGATGGGTTTGGCCACCTCCGGCTGAAGAATTCCGGCTTCATCGGAAGAAATATCAATTCCAAAAATATTTTCCTCCGGGATATTCCAGTACAGGGAGGCAGCCTGCACCAGCAAAGTGGGTGAGGCACTGATAATATAGATTTCATACCCATTGCCTTGCAGATATTTTACCAGCTCCACCATTTCCGCATGCTGGTAACGGGAAAACACATCGGAATAGAGGGAATCTGCCATCCTCCGGATTTCCTTCTCTGAATATCCGGAAAAAAGAGTGGGATACCACTCATAGGCAATCTGGCGATTTTTTTCTTCCAGATGCCGGTAATAACCCCAAATATTTTTTTTATAATTATCCGGAACACAGGCCATCGCTTCCTTCCGGATTTTTTTCCCATCCACGAGTGCTTTTAAAACTCCGGGTATGGACTTTTCCGCAATACCCTCTGTGATATCCCCATGGATCAATGTGCCGTCATGGTCAAAGACTGCAATTTTTCTTTTTGCGTCCCCGTTTTTTTCCACATAGTTTTCTATGGTTTTCCAGTTATTGGTTTCCCATATCGGGCTGCTTTTCTGGTATGCGTACATTCCCATAAATAAAAACACCACTCCTGTTATTAATATTCCTTTGAATATATTTCCGCCTTGTGAGTTCATACCCCAAAGATGCCAATCTTATGGTATGGTCAAGATTTTTTCGTTCACTTGTCGGACGGCCATCTACAGGAAATAGAAAATTTACCTGTATTACGGTGGTTTTATTCTGGGAATTTTTTCTTTACTTATAGTTTTTTTCCCAATGGGGTAACTATACGATATGAACATTGTATTCATTTCATTACCAAGGAATCATGCATATAATGGGATAATCGTGCAATAAATAATTACTATGGAGGGGGCGGGAAATCCTATGCATATCTGAATGGTTCGCTCTCTCCCCCAGAAGACGCAGGTGGTACAGCAAATGATCGGAAAGTTAAAACATGTTCCTGCTGGAATAAATTAAACGCTTTTCATTATAATTCCATTTTTGAAAATTATTCCACGAACAATGAGAATTCTGTATTTAATACATGTATTTATTTTCCTGTCATTGTTCGCAGAAATATTTTCCATAAACTATAGTCCATTCTGGATTGTTCCGGAGGAATGTGATTTTCTGGATTACCGCACCATGGGAAGAAACTGTTATTATCTGGCGGATGACCGCACGCAGGAAATCATTTCTTATACCATGAAAAATGCCGCCAAACCGTTAAATACATACCTCCGGATTATGGAGGTCACGCCATCCAAAAATCCCGGCATTCTGGAAGATCTCAATATTATTTTTGATGCCGATTACTTCACCATAGGGTTTGAATTATATACTTTTTTCTATAATAATATTGACCGGCGGGATATTAACAACGAATTAACATACTGGCAGAAATACCTGTTTAAAAAGTATAAAGCAGGACTGAGCAAAATAATCGACCTGAATCCCATCCCCGGTATGGCCTATGGTGCCAGTGCCCACAACCCGTCATACCCCTATATTTTTATCTCCACGCTGGATCAGTTTTATTTTGATCTGGGGACATTTCCTTATACCGATGACTTACGCAAAAATATCACCAATAAGATGGAATATGCCTATGGCTTTAAATTCATTTATACTCTCCAACAGGGACTTGTTATACCAAAGAGGAAATATCCAGGGCAAACCCGGAAGCCGGTAAATCCAGATGAGAATACTCTTTGATCAGCCCATCATAGCTACCTCCCCGCAAAGGTGGCTGGTTGATCCCATCCAGATAAAACTCAAAAAGGGTACCGCTGTAATAATCTGCCTTGCGGATCAGCAGCGGGTCATAATGCGGATGAATATTTTTTCCTGATAGATATGTGAGGACATTTTCCCATGCTGCTGCTTTTTCTGCCAGAAGTCCAAAAAAATTTTTCTGGCAATCGTGGGATATCCTTGTGCTCATATCTCTGGCAAAATCCGCCCAGGTCGCTTCCGGGAAGAGCAGTTTCAGGGATATTTCTTCCGCATGCTCCCATCCGGCTTCTCTGAGAACCTCCGCCAGAAAGGGGGCGTTGCGGTAAAGCACCGCTTTTTTTAAGTCCGGATTCTGGATGCAATTGCGGAGGGCATGGAAAATCCCCACATCGCCCATGACCAGAGTATAATCCATGGAACAAACATTTTTCAACAGTTTCTCCGCAAGCTGAATCAGCTTCAGAAATCCACCCTCTTTATCCAGCCCAATCCATTCCACCCCAAGCTGGATAATTTCCCGGTTGGCCGGATAACTTTTTTTTATGTCTTTGAATACGGGAACCACATAATAATAGCGATGTTCCCGTGTCCGGAGATCATGGGTATCCAGATGATTGGTGATGCCCTTGATGACAGACACTGTGGCATCGTTGCGGAGTGCCAGGTCATCGCCCAGTTTATCCCGGAAGCGGATGGAGTCCTCCGCGTTAAAGATTTCAAAAGTTTCCGGATAATCCACGCTGGCCGGAATGATCTTTTTAAAACCTTCGCTCTTCAGCAGATCCTCAACCTGGGAGATTATTCTGTCCATTTTCTCCGACGTTTCCGCATCCAGAAAATGAAATCCATAGGGCGACCGGTGGGTTTTATACAGTTTGTTGTCTATCATAGATTCCTCATTTGAGCTCATTCAGATTCAGCATGTGGGCAATGGCTTCAATGATGGATTGCAGCAGTGCCAGCCGATTTGCCGCCACAGAAATATCCTCATCCATCACCATAATATGATCAAAAAATCCATCCACAATTCCTTTCTTACCGGAAATGAAAGTGAATAACTCCCGATAATTTTCCTCCAGAAAAAA
Organism: Leptospira biflexa; assembly: GCA_020720785.1. Classification (GTDB taxonomy): domain Bacteria; phylum Spirochaetota; class Leptospiria; order Turneriellales; family DYLW01; genus DYLW01. The sequence continues at coordinate 11,757 of DYOA01000043.1, read as the reverse complement.
TTCCCTGCTGGCAGAGATACGGTGCTCCAGCTCCAGATAAAATGCATGGAGAGTTTTTTCCTCATCCCGGCGGAATAAATCCGGATTTACTTTTTCTGAAGGTGCAATTTTACTTTTGGTTACAATATTGGCCATACGGGTAAACGCAGCCATCAGAGCATCAAAATCCTCATTATTCTGCAGACTTTTTATGGCCCGGAGCTTGATATACTGGCGGTATAAATCCTTGTTTTCCTTTGCGAACAGGGCAGCACGGATATACGGCGTGGCAAAACCTTCCTTTTCATAAATGGTTACCGCACGGTTCCGGAAAAATCCCCAAATGGACGCCATATCCGGATTTTTGTAGATACCGGAGATACTCTCCAGAAAACCCGGAATATCCAGAAAGATTTTATTTGCCAGCAGAATTTCAATAAAATATAGCGAAGCCCGCCGCAAACCCAGAGGATCCCCGGACGATTTGGGCTCTTTTCCGGCCAGAAAGCCCGTGATGATGTTATCCATTTTTTCAGCCAGTGACATAATAATTCCCAGAGAAGATTGCGGGAAATCGTCCCCGGAGAACCGGGGAAGATAATGCTCATAAATGGCCTCTGCCACATCCACATCTTCTCCGGAGTGGAGGGCGTATATTTTGCCCATTTCTCCCTGGAGATGCTCAAATTCAAAAACCATTTTTGTCACCAGATCTGCCTTGATCAAATCTGCGACCCGCCGGATTTTTTCCTCCGGAATTTTTTCCAATGCTGGAAGGGCAGATGCAGCACGCACACGCAGAGCCACCTCTTTTACACGTTCTTTTTTTTCATGAATACTGCCCATTCCCTCCATAAAGACAACGGATTGCAGCTTGCGGGCATGTTCTGCCAGAGGTATGCTTTTATCGCTTTCATAAAAAAAGCGGCCATCGGAAAGGCGTGCTTTGAGAACCCTTTCATTTCCGGCGGCAATATATTTGGCCCCCGCGACAGGATCTCCGTTAGTGACAATAAAAAAATGGTGGGAAAGTTTTCCGCCTTTCTGGTTGCGGGCGGGAAAATATTTCTGGTGTTTCTGCATTTCCGTGATAATAACAATATCCGGGAGAGAAAGAAATTCTTCCGGAAATGAACCCATAACGATATCCGGTTTCTCCACAAGAAAATTTACTTCATCCAGAAGATCTTCATCCAGAACCGCATTCAGACCCCGGGATTGGGCTGCAGAGGATACTTTTTCCCGAATAATGGATTTCCTCTTTTCCGGATCCACTATGATCCCGCGTTTTTCCAGTGCCGCTTCATAGTCCCCGGCATCCGCAAGGGATATATTTTCTGCGTCCAGAATGAAATGCCCTCTGATGAAATTGCTTTTTTTTATGATCTTCCAGAATTCATGCTGCGACCAGGCCGATGGGTCAATTTCCCTGCCGGCAAAAATTCCGTACCAGGAATACACGGGCCGGGCATAGGTCACATCATAGTTCCCCCAGTGCATGGTACGGGGAAATCGGAATTTCAGAAGCAGATCTGTAAAAATATCTCCCAGAATGGAGATGCTTTCCCTTCCCCCGGTTTCCATTTTTGCCACTGCGTATCCCTCCGGAGAAAAGGTAATACTCTCAACGGATGAACCCACTTTGGTGGCGAATCCGGCAAGAGCGGGAGTGACCTTCCCGTTGGCATCAAAACAGATAGTTCTGGGAGGCCCCTTGATGATTTCTTCTTTCTTTCTCTGAAACGCCCGCAAATTCCGGATAAACACGGAAAAACGCCGTGGGGTTCCCATTACTTTTATGTCATCATATTCAATATTCTTTTCCTGCATCGCATCCCGGAGAATCTTATCGCTTTCCTCAATGATTTTCTTCTGGTAAGAGGCGGGGATTTCCTCTGAATACAGCTCAAAAAGGAGATTTCCGGCTTGGGGTAATGAACTCATAGGTCTAAAAACGATTGGTTTTCATTTTGAAAAGTGAATTCCTAATCCAGTGTCCATTCCCGCAGATCCAGACCGCTCTTATAAATGTTTACATTTTTAAACCGGACATGCACTGCGGAGAGGGAATACGATGTGGTCAGAAATGTATATGGCTGGTTTTCATACAGAATTTCATGAAACCGGTGGTACAGTGCATTCCTTTTTTCTTCATCAAATTCCAGCCGGGCTTTCTCAATGAGGGAATCCGTTTCCGGAGTCGCAAAACCTGGATAATTATCCCCATTCTTTATCTGGGAACTGTGCCAGAGCTGGTACGGATCTCCGTCCATGCCAATGGACCATCCCAGAATATAGGAATCAAATTTCCTTTCGTTTATTTTTTCAATCAAAGCCTGGAACTGAATCTGGCGGATGTTCACCCGAACGCCGTTATTTTTCATATCCTCCCGGATGATGGAGGCAAACTGTTCGTAAAACGGAATTCCGGAAGGAATCATCAGCTCAAACTCCAGAGGTTTCCCGTTTTTCCGGAATAAACCTCCGCTCTTCCGGTAACCCGCCCGCCCCAGGTATTCGCGAGCTTTGGCTGGATCAAATTCCCGGGCTTTGAGCCTGGTATTATACTGTCGGGAGTTTACCCAGAATGGCCCGGTGGTGATCACCGCCAGATCATTCAGGAGCCGAGCAACCACTTCTTTCCGGTTTACCAGATGGGTCATGGCAATCCGGACATTTTTATCCTGAAACGGCGACTTACGGCAGTTATACGCAATATACAAATACGATGTGGACAGATATTTAATTTTATTATAATTCTTACGGAATTCTTCGGATCCGGTTTGCCGGGTCCACATAAACGGTGTGAGACTCATCATATCCAGATCTTTTTTCTTGAGTGCTGCCAGAGCCACAGTGGAATCTTCCATCATTTTAAACTCTATATTCTTAATGTGCGGTTTTTGTCCCCAGTATTTTTCATGCCGGATTAAAACCACCTTCTCCCTTGTTTTCCATAGGCCAAACCGGTAGGGACCGGTTCCGATGGGATTGCGGTAATTATATTCGTTATTATTAAAATCTTTCACTTTGGAAAATATATGTTTGGGAATCACCGGTATGGACCCCAAAAATTCCAGAGATTTAAAATAGGGCCTTGTCATCAGAAACCGAATGGTATATTTACCAATAGTTTCCCCTTTTTTTACATCATTATAATAGATCTTTAATCCCACATTGGGGTTTTCTTCAGAGATGATTTTCTGAAAAGAGAAAAGAACATCCTCCGCCGTCATGGGATGGCCATCCTGGAAAAATACATCGTCACGAAGATAGAAAGTATAAATTTTCTTGTCAGCAGAGATGGTCCACCGTTTAGCCAGTTTGGAGATGAATTCCTGTGTCCTGTTGTCTCTTTCTATTAGAGGCTCATAAATGTAAGAGGCAATCCTGCTGGAGTATGCGTCCTGTATCAGAATGGGGTTCAGATTGATGGGGTCATTGGGAAAATGTACCTGCAGGGTATACGGATCCTTGTGATCCCGGTGAGGAGGACGACAGGAGACCGCAAACGCTACCAGTAAAAAGAAAACGATGGGATTAATGAATCTGGATTGCTTTTTCCACATCTTCAAATTGGATGAATATCCTTTCAAAATCCAGAATATCCAGTTGGGAAAATATTCCATAGTTTTTTCCGCATACCACATAAACTTTGTCTTTTTCAAAAAGCTGTATTATTTTTCCCACCAGAACAATCTGGTCTTTATTCATTTTATACTGGTTGCGGATGTCCAGAAAGACGGGGAAATTTTTAATCTGTAGCCAGATGCTGGGATTCAAAGAAGCCACAATGGAATTCAGAGAAGAAGCAGAAACCGGTCCGGAAAATTCCACAACGGTGTATTTGGCTTTTCTCTGAATATGGGCAGAATTCCGGTTTCCCATGATAAGCTGCAAGTTTTTTTCCTGCAAAAGTTGCTCAATGCGGGCGATCTTCTCGCCCAAAACTTTATTTTTTATGGGCTTGACAATGTAATCCGCCACCCCCAAGCGTTTGGCTTCCTGCACCACATGTACATCGGAAACGCCGGTCATCATGACAATGGCCATCAGGTTTGCCTGCATCAGGGCTTTGATGGATTTCAGCACAGTCATCCCGTCTTTACCCGGCATATTGATATCCAGAAGCACAATATCCGGAAAATGCTTTTCAATCAAATCCTGCCCTTGGTTGGGCTGGTAAGAAGTGAACACCCGGTGACCAATGCTCTCCAGAATGGATTTGGTTAACTCCAGTATTTCCGTATCGTCATCAATGATAAGAATATGAGCCATTATTCGGCGTCATCCCCTTTGGTCATTATTAAATCCACAACATCTCTTTGCTTCTCATTCAGGTTGACGAACATCACCCCAATCTCATAAGATTCGTCCGGAACAATTTCCTCAATCCGAACCACCCTTCCCACTAAGGGAACTGGTATCCTCGCTAACTCCACCTGCGGCTGAAGCTTCAGAAGTGTGCCAATGGAATATGGTTCTTCACTCATGATGAGAACCCCGCCCTTGCTGATATTCTGAACGGTCGATTTGGATGTAATGAAAATAGAATCATCCGGGGAATCAATCACCTCAATCAGACTCAACAATCCAATCCTTGCTCTTTTAAATAAACGTTTATCCTGTCCCATATCTTCCATTGTTGAAAGAAAAATGATTCCGTAAAGCTAAAAAAAAGATGTTCCCGCTTGGCAAGAGCGGGAACCTTACTATTACACCAGCCCGATGGACTGCTGTTCTTTGAGACGGGCAATGGCCCCGGTAACAAATCCCAGGGTGTCATTGATATACACTTTTGCGAATTTGCCTTTTTCTGCACTTTTGTCTTTTGCGGACATTTGCAACCACAGATGAGAAATAAAAATCATGACTCCGGCCCAGACCACTTCTGACGCATAGCCATCTTTAAAATCTCTTTCTGCGTCCTTGTATACCGGGATATAGTCTTTCAGCATGTTTTCTGCTTTGATCACTTTATCCTGGAATTCTTTCATATCGGACGGAAGGTCTTTTATGGCATCCCGGATTTCTTTCTGGTATGCGAGGATGGTAGCCCCTTCTTTTCCGTATCCCTCCATCACCCCGCCGATGGCCGCAACCACCTGGAGCTGGGAAGTTCCTTCGTAAATGGTGGTGATGCGGGCATCCCGATATACTCTGGAAATATCATACTCATTGGTAAATCCCACACCGCCATGAACCTGGATACCGTCATAGGCATTGCGGTTACACTCCTCGCCGGCATAAAACTTGGAGAATGGAGTCAGAACTTTGGCCAGTTTGGACCATTTAATGACATCCGGCTGTTTGCGGATCTCTTTGGCTTCCATTCCTTTCTTGTGGTAAATGGTTTCATACCCTTCCTGCATATCCACCACAAAAGCGGTATGGTATACCAGAGCACGGGAGGATTCTGTGGATACTTTCATATTCATCAGCATCTTTTTCACCGCTGGCAAATCCCGGATGGGAACCCCAAACTGGATTCTCACATCGGCGTATTCTTTTGCTTCCCGATACGATCTTTCAGATATCCCCACGGACTGGGCAGCCACTGCCAGACGGGCACCGTTCATCAAAGCCATTGTATAATCAATTAAACCTTTACCTTCTTCTCCCACAAGCCAGCCGGGAGAGTTGTCAAAAGCAAGCTGTACAGTGGGGGAGGAATGGATACCCAGCTTATGCTCCAGGGAAGTTATTTCCGCGTCTTTGGATTCCTGTAAAACAAGAGAAAGACCGGCGGCTCCCTGCCTGAAAGTACCATCAGGTTTTTTCACAGTACGGACAACAGAAAGAAAAACCTGTCCATCCGGGCTATGGGGAATTCCATGGGTTATCCACTGTTTGGTGCCAGTCACCTTGAAATGCTCATCGTCAATTTTCTCCCCTTTTGTCTGGGCATTCTGGAGGTCACTGCCGTAATCCGGCTCAGACAGAAGCATGGCGGCTCCCATTTCTCCACTGGCTATTTTGGGAATATATTTTTTCTTCTGTTCTTCGCTCCCAAATTTATAAATAATGTCTCCCAGATCCTGGGTTCCCAAAAGGGTGGCCATTCCAGCGTCCGCTGCAGAAACAATTTCCGCACCAATGGCATTGGAGACGTTGGGGAACTGCCATCCACCGAATTTCCGGGAAAGGAACATACCCATGTATCCGGCTTCCGTGAAAAGCTGGACATTTTTGTCAAAGGCCGCCGGAGTTTTTACCTTTCCTACCTCATATTTGAAGCCTTCTTCTTCAATTTTAACAGCATTCGGCATCACCTCTTTGGTACAGATATCCGCAAAACCCAGAAGTGTGTCCTTATAGATGGCCACAGCCTGCTCAACATTTTCCGGAGCAAAGCTCAGCAGTTCATTGCCGCTTTTCTGGTATTCTTTAAAGTCCGCGAATTCCTCTTCTCTTAACGGGACAATTTTATCCCAATCAATCATCTGATCCATGTGAAAATGGATATCTTTATTGTCTTCAAACAAATTACTGGAAGATATAGACATATCTCTTCTCCTTTTATTGTTTCATTTTAACGCAAACGGGTCGTCCCGCTCTAGCATTACGCCTTATGGCCATTACCGGAAAACGTATTGACCGGAGAATTACTTTTTTAATGGAAGGAGGGAGGGCGGAAATATTCCAAACGATTCCACGGGAAAAAAGTCGTGGGGAAAGCCATTCCGGATAAGTATGATGCGACCACTAAAAACTCCGCATTATCAACCAATTCTAAAATTAGATTAATTATAATAATTGTTATAGCTTTTTTCCTGCAAAATATACAATAATAATGGACAACCGTTTCTTTTCTGTGTACTATTCATCAATACCAATACCATACCAAATACCCACCCAAGGAGATCAAATGAAAACAGAAAACCCTTTCTATATAAAAGAATGCCCCATGTCCTATGAAGAATGCATGAAGAGCCTGGAAAAATCGGCGGTGAAAAATGGATTCAGCATTGTGCATATCCATGACATGCAGAATACATTCCGGAAAAACAACCTGTCCTTTGAGCATTATGCGATTGTGGAATTGTGCAATCCACAGAAAGCCCACATGGCCCTGTCCATGGATCCGCGTATGGGAAATATGATGCCCAAAGAGGTCATTGTGTATCAGGATACAGACAATAAAATAAAGCTCATGTTTATGAAACCGAGCCCGGATATGCTGGAATCCTTATTCCCTGGCAAAAATATCGGCCAGATGTCGCAAAGCGTGATAACGTCAATGCAGAGTATCGTGGAGGACGCTGTAAAAGGATAATCTGCTCCCTCTCAGAAAAAACCCGCTGTTATTAAAAAGTTTCTAAACAGATTTCTCCCCACGCTTGTGTACTCCTCGCGAATCTGGCGGAAGTCTTCGCGGAGTTTTTGCGGTTCCATCGCTGCCAGATCCGGATCTTCCCGTAACCAGGTTTCCAGCATTTCCGATGTAAGCTCAAAATGGCACTGGAGCCCATAGGCGGTTTTGCCCACCCGGACAACCTGGTTCCGGCAGAATTTTCCGGAGGCCAGAAGCACCATATCCTCCGCCAGCTCCACCGTCTCCCCATGCAGATGAAAAACATGAAAGGATTTTTCCATAGCCGTAAACATTGGATCCGCGATGCCCTCTTGCGTCAGTTCCACAGAATTGAGCAAACCATCTGCGTCATGGAACCCTATCTCCGGAGCCGGGCATTTTGTCACCCTTCCGCCGGCTGCCTTTACCATGGCCTGCAGCCCCAGGCATATCCCCAGAAATGGAATCCCGGCGGCAATGGTCTCCCGGATGCGAAGAATCTCTTCCTTCATTTTAATGCTTTCATCATTGGCACTGTCCGGACCGCCCAGAACCACCACCGCTCCAAAACCACCCATCGGCGGGAAATTGTCCCCCTTGTCCATGTCCACAATCCGGTAGAAAATCCCCTGCTCCCTTAGTATCTCTTCCAGCAGGCCGGGGCCTTCCCGCGTTATATTTTTAACAATAAGTACTTCTTTTTGCATAGAATCTTAACTTAATGAAATCTCCGGGATTTTCCATTTTTTCTTTGACATTACCGATGAGGGCTGTAAAAGGGACTATGTACGTACAGAAAAGAATTATCCAGAAAGCCTCTGAATACCGGCTGTCCCGCCTGATTGAAAAACGTGTCCAAAATCCGTCCATACGGGATGAAATTGACAAACGTATCTGGGATTTATTCGGGGAAACCTGGAGCATCGTGTTCACGGATATGGTGGGATTTTCCCGGTCCGTGGCCAAATTCGGGATTGTTCAGTTTCTGGAAATGATCTACCACTCCCACCAGCTTTTTCTTCCGGTGATTGACGAATTTGATGGCATCCTGTTAAAAGAACACGCGGACAGCCTGATGATCCTGTACCGGAAACCCAAAAACGCCGTGGAATCCCTGCGGGAAATGAACCGGAAAACCAAAGTGTATAATGAAAATAATGATGATCTTGAAAAAATCCACCTCTGTGCAGGCGTGGGATTTGGAAGAATTCTGAAGATAGATTCCACAGATGTTTTTGGTGCTGAGGTGAACGCCGCGAGCAAACTGGGAGAGGATACCGCCAAAGCCGGACAGATTCTGGTCACCTCCGCGGTGTATGACTCCCTCCATGATCAGTATTCCTTTGAAAAGATTGATTATGTTCCCCCCGGCTCCGATGCGGCTTATCTTCTGAAAGAATAGCGGGGAAATCCGGAAGACCAGGACGTTATGGCGTATCCCAGGAGGATGCCCTCCTATATGTTTATGCGAATTTCATTGACGCCGGGTTTTTTTTTCTGATTTTGGCGAATGGATAACACTGTTGAAATAACATGGAAAGACGACACATCATTTACCGCACATGTAACTGCTTCTGATACCACAAAAAAAGAAGCGGACAAAGCCACCCTTGATAAAATCAGAAAAAATAAAAAAGTCCCCGGGTTTCGTGCGGGAAAAATCCCTGACCATATCATTATTTCAAAATTTAAAGAAGAGTTTGAATCAGATTCTCTTTATAATCTTATTGAGCTTTGTGTTGATGATGTGGAAAAAAACTCCGGCAAAAGAATATACCGTATAAAAAAAGTGGAGAATACTGTAAAAAAAGGCGACGGTATTGGTTTTGATCTTCAGTGTATTGTTTTTCCGTATATTAAAATTGAAAAGCTCAAAGATGCAATAATCAAAGAAAATATTCCGTTGATTGAAGATTCTGAAATTGACGAAAAAATTCTATCCGTGCGGAGAGCGTTTGCCGTATTCGAAGATAAAAATGATGAGGTCGCAGTAATTGGAGACAAGATTAATACAGACTATGAAGTCTGGATGAATGGGAACCCCTCCGGGACGGAAAAAGATTTCGCATTTATCCTGGGAATAGATCCCATTGATAAGGACATTCAAAAATCAATGCTGGAGCAGAAGATATACAAAGGAGCAGAAATTAAATCCACAAAAATTTTCAACTCCGAGGATTCCGGGGATGTGATGCAGGGGAATGATATTCCCATGGATTTTATCTTCAGTATAAAAAAAGTAGAAAAAGCCATACTGCCACCCTTGGACGCAGAACTGGTGAAACGATACAATCCGGAATTAACCCCCAGCGTGGAAGCCCTCAAAGAGTTTTTCCGGAAAGAGATGGAGAAAGAAATCCGCCGGAAAAGTCTGGTCAATGAAGTAAACAGCACAATGGCCAAAATCGAACAGAACACACGGATTTTCATAGCTGATGAATACATTGAAGATAAAATTAATCAGCTGCTCCAGGGAGAAAAAGATACATCCAATCTGGATGAGGAACAAAAAAAGAAGCTTAAAGAGAGTATAGAGTCTAATGAAAAATCTTCACTTGTAATGAATGAAATGTACCGAATGCTTCATGAATTCAATAAAGGTGAGGACTTTGTGGCTTCTTTCTATGAATACACAAAAGACCAGTACGGGAAAGAGGATGCAGATTATTTAATTCAATTATACCGTGGAGTTGCATCCGGAGAGAAATTAAGCGATTATGACAGGAACGCTCTGGGGCATATTTCTGCATATTTCCACAATGAGCGCCTGCTAAAATATTTTGATTCAATGGAACAGGTGAAAAAAGGTAAAAAAATATCCCTGGCAGACCTGGAGAAAATGAACCCCGCTCCGGAAAATGATTTAAATATATAAAAAGAATATTATATAGACAGACATAAACCGATAGTATTACAGGTTGCGTTTGCGGAAAAATAGCAGTTTTTGCTGCCGGTATTGGGAATGGAACGGCGTATTGGTTTAACCCCCGGTGGCCCGGAGACCACATGAAAAAAATAATACTATTCCTCAGTCTCATCACATCGGCATTTGTTTTTCCACAAAGCATGGAAGAATTTTCCAGGAGCAGTTTACCGGATAACTCCAGCGACAAATGGCATGGAATACGACCATCCAAAAATATGGAGTTTTTCTGCGTGGAAGACTTTGAAAGCGGAATCCCATGGATAAGCCATGCAGGGGGTGCACATGAAGTGATCTCACGGTTTGTAAAAACATTTCCGGGAGACAAAAGTCTTTCCCAGAAGAAGAAAGAATATCTGTACTCTGCATACAAAGACGACTGGCAGCTTTTTAACGATTCTAATGAAATCCATAACAGAAAAAAATTACCCGCCCCGGAAAAGGTGTATGAAGTACGCTCGTATATCCGCAAACCAGGTCTGGATTATCTCTATCTGGAAGCTCCCCATGGCGTTGTCTATATGGATGGATCTGCCAGAATGATGACCCTATACGCCCACTCCCGAAATTATCGTCATACAGCATACGGCGTTTTTGTTAAGCCCGGCAATAATAAAATATATGTCCCGCTGGGTGATCTGAATTTCGATGGATGGAAAAGGATTTCTGTTATTCTTCCGGCCACTATAGGATATCCGGATGCACATCGCTCCAAAGCCCATGTGACTGCGTTTGCCGGAATAAAAATTATTACCCATAAAATGGAACCGGAGGGCGACCTGATGATAATGCTGGATTTAATATCATTTCTGGTGGACAAGAGCATGACACACTATTCCGGATCAGAAATTCCTGACAATTGGGGCCGCTTCCGGGATTAGAAAATTTCTTCCTTTGAATTAACAATGTCCAGATACATCTGGAAAGACCTTTCCGACTCCACATTATTATGGAGTTTGTAATAGTATACTCCCAGATTGAACCAGGCTTCCGCAAATCTGGAATCGGTATCAACGGCTTTTTTCAAATACGACACAGCCCGCTTATAATTAGCCCCAAGCCCAAATGCCATTGCGGCATGGAAATAAATCATTTTACGGTTATCTTTAAAATATGGATTTGATTCAATATACGGCATAATTTTTTCCAGTTCCGATGCGGCAATTCCGTAATTCTTATTCCTCTCCGACAGGCCATTCACCGGGAGATACAGCATATTCAGTGCCCGCCAGTAAGAAAAACTGATGGAATATGGGTATGCATTCCGATTTTTTTCCACCAAATCAAGAGATTCTCTGTATTTTTTATCTTTAAACAATTTTTCAATGGTCTGAACAATCCGCTTCTCCTCCACCGCCGGATGATGCTGCGGTATAATGTCCCCGGGCAAAAGTAGGAGAAATAACGTTAAAATGATCGCAGCAAAATTCAGCTTTAGCATGAGATTCCACCGGGGATAATATGAATGGGGAGTCCAGCATTATTGGGTGACTGCCACTTATTATGTGCCTAATTCAAGTTTGAAGTGCAACAAAAAAAATAAATGACATCATAGGTACCT
>DYOA01000085.1 GCA_020720785.1 Leptospira biflexa | reverse complement strand
TATCTTTACCCGAAAATATTAATAATGAAAATAACGCAGAAGCCGGATTTGTTCTATTACCATTCATTATTATTTATCCGGGTTTTGCCCGGTAGCTGTTATTCCTTTAGAACAATGGATGAACGTACTATATCGTCCATAAAATATTTTTGTTGTCATCACGGAGAATCAATTTATTTATACAAAAAAAATCAAAGGAGTAACTATGAATATCAACAAAGCTGTGGATAAGGCCTATGAGGGAAAAACGTTGAAGGAACTGGCTAATGCACCGGTATCTGCATTGCAAGGGGTGAGTGAAGCGGACGCCCAAAAGCTGCAGGAAGCCTTCAACATCAAAACTATTCGGGATTTTGCCAATTCCAAATATGTAAAATGGGCAATGTCCATTGTTAATCTGGCTGACGCGGAAGAATAAAATCGACGGGGGGCAAACCCCCTTTTTTATGTGCCAGCTTTATAAGGTACCCACGGATGCACTGACTGACCCCTTGGAACATATCCATGTATGGCCAAATTAAATTTGACGCCCCAAATCCAAAACATACTCCAGTTAATCGTCGGAAAATGGTTATTATCATCTATGCAAATTCCGGAATGTGATTCGAATGGAGAAAATCTAATGAAAAAAATAAAAAATAAAGCGTGCATGATCTTTCTGGTGGGATCCTTATTTTTCTTGACTGGTCTGATCACCGGAGTGGTGGCAGAATCTCATGCTAAGCCGGAAGCTGCGGTCTCTGCGGAAGTGCACCAGAATTCCCATGGAGCGGATCATGAGGCACACAAGGATGGCGGGCATGGTCATGCACCGCATCTGGATGGAAAAAATCTGAGCCTGTTATGGATTATTCCTTTTGTGGGAATTCTGTTATCGATAGCAATTTTTCCGCTGGTTGCTCCGCATTTTTGGCACCACCATTACGGAAAAATATCGCTTTTCTGGGGGGTTATTTTTATTGTGGCTTTTGCCATTTATTTTGGGATGAGCATGACCACTTTTTATCTGCTGGAAGTTTATTTGCTGGAATTCATTCCCTTTATTACTCTCCTTCTGGCTTTGTTTACGGTGGCCGGGGGTATCCAGTTAAAAGGAGAGCTCATTGGATCTCCCAAAGTGAATCTGGCTATTCTTTTGCTGGGAACTGTTCTGGCCAGCTGGATGGGGACAACGGGAGCCGCCATGCTGTTGATCCGCCCTTTATTGCGAGCCAACGCCTGGAGAAAATATAAAGTCCATGTTGTGGTATTTTTTATCTTTCTGGTAGCTAATATCGGCGGTTCTCTGACTCCTCTGGGGGATCCACCGCTTTTTCTGGGTTTCCTCAAAGGTGTGGATTTTTTCTGGACCACCACGCATTTAATTGCCATCTCCGGAACAGCGGCCATTATTCTCCTGGTCATGTTCTTTGTTGTGGATACTTTTTACTACCGGAAGGAAACCAATAAACCGGAAAAAAATCCGGACGGCAGCAAGCTGTCTCTGGAAGGGAAAGCAAATTTCCTGCTTCTGCCATTCATTGTGGGGGCGGTGCTGGTTTCCAGTGTGAAACTGGGGTCGGCGTTTACCCTGCACTATGTGGAAATGCCTCTGGCTTCTCTGCTGCAGGTTGTGTTTCTTCTTATGATTACCTATATTTCCCTGAAGATTACCGCCAAGGAAACCAGAGCCGGGAATGATTTTTCCTGGGAACCCATTCTGGAAGTGGCCAAGCTTTTTGCCACTATTTTCATCACCATGGTTACCCCCATCGCCATGCTGCGGGCGGGAGCGGAAGGGCCCATGAAAGATGTGATCAACGCTGTGGTGAAAGACGGCCAGTTTGTGGATTCCGCCTTTTTCTGGGCAACGGGGATGCTTTCCAGCTTTCTGGATAATGCCCCCACATATCTGGTTTTCTTCAACACTGCGGGCGGCAATGCTGCCTCTCTGATGGGAGAACATGGCAGTACACTATTGGCCATCAGTGCGGGTGCGGTTTTCATGGGAGCTAATACGTACATTGGGAATGCTCCCAATTTTATGGTCAAGTCCATCGCGGAAGAAGCCGGAGTTCCCATGCCCAGCTTTTTTGGGTATATCCTGAAATACTCCCTGCCGATTTTGATTCCGGTATTCGTGATCTTGACATTTATATTCTTTTAATTTAAGGAGAGAACAATGAGTAAATATTATGAAGTAATCTTTGAAGGTGATAAAGAAATTATTTTTGGTTTTTTGTCCGGATATACTCTGGGATCAGGGAAAAAAACCTTTTTTGATATCAGCGATAACGTGGAGGTAAAAGGGGAATCATTGTCCATGTCCATCAAAGAATGGCTTTCCCTGAAAAATCATGCTCACCACGCGATCATGGAGGAATCCTTTTTTCAGGCTGTGGATTCTGCCCTGAAACAGAATAATATTCTGAAAGATATGGGGTTATCCGGTATCCAATCCTACAGAGAGATTGTCTCCGGTGTTTTTGAATTCAATGCCACCACCTATGGAAGAAAATACGCCAACGAAATCAAGCAGATCGTGGAAAATCTGCCGACCACTCTGAAGCTGGAAGGCTATGCCCCCAAAGAAGAAGTGGATAAAGACGGCAAGGGCGTGGAGCTTTATTCCCCGGATCATGAATATTCCTTCACCGCTGAGGGTAAGATCTCCGGTGAAATCAAAGACGTGATCCACATCCAGAAAAAAATGGACGAACATCCGCTCATAGAAGCCGGAAAAATCCAGCTCTTCTATAAATCCTGATTTGCCTTATCCCGGAAGAAATCCCCCCCTTGGGGGGGATTTCTTCCGGGAAGAGCTCCATCGCGGAGTATAGTGAGCCCATAAATCAGGACACGGATTTATGTTAGACAGGGTGTTCTTCTT
>DYOA01000084.1 GCA_020720785.1 Leptospira biflexa | reverse complement strand
CGTATCCGGGCTTGCCGGTTTCCCCCCAAATATTCCGGCCATGGTCGGGGCGGATGACCCCCTCAAAGTGTTGATCCACCAGAAGTTTCATAATCCGGTACATATCCACATCGCCGGTATGGGACAAATGGCCGGTCTCATAAAAGCTGCCGTTATCCATTCTTTTGATATTACGCATGTGGACAAAGTGTACTCTTTTGCGGGCAAGCAGGGAATCCAGAGACGCGGTTAAATCCATATTTGCATTTGGTCCCAGAGAGCCGGTGCAGAAGGTCACTCCGTTAGAGGGGGAATCCACAATGGATACCAGTTTTTCCAGGCTTTCCGCACTCGTGATGATACGTGGCAGACCAAAGATGGACCAGGGTGGATCATCTGGATGGATGGCCATTTTTACACCGGATTCTTCCGCCGCCGGCACCACCGCTTTCAGAAAATACTCCAGGTTTTTCCACAGTTCCGCTTCCCCAATTTCCGCATAGGTATCCAGCAGGCGGTTAATTTCTTCTTTTGTGTATTTTGTCCCCCACCCCGGCAGATCCAAGGCTTGTTCCCGCAGATTAATTTTTTCCACTTCGCCGGAATCATAACTCAATGTGGTGGAGCCATCGGGAAGGGACATACTCAGATTGCTTCTGGTCCAGTCAAAGACCGGCATAAAATTATAGCACAGATAAGGGATGCCCGCTTTTCCCATATTGCGGATGGATTCCCGATAGTTATCAATATAGCGGTCCCGGCTGGGTTTCCCCATCTTGATGTCTTCATGTACGGGGATGCTCTCTATCACAGATAACTGTAGATTTTCCCGGACGATGGAGTCTCTCAGTTCCCGGATTTTCCCTGCCGGCCAGACATCCCCCGCCGGAATGTCATAGATGGCGGAGACAATTCCCGTAACAGAAGGAATCTGCCGGATATACTGAAGTGGAATAGTATCCTCTTTCCCATACCAGCGAAATCCAATTTCCATAGTTTCTCCTTAAATGTTATACTCCGGAGTATGCGGAGAATCCTCCGTCCACCGGAATCACAATGCCGTTCACAAACGAGGATGCCTTCTCATCGGCCAGATACAGCAGGGTTCCGGTCAGATCCTCCGGCACCCCAAACCGGGACATGGGGGTATGTTCCAGAATTTTCCTGGCACGCTCATTGAATTCCCCGTCCGGGTTCACCAGAAGAGAGTGGTTCTGTGCGGTGAGGAAAAAACCCGGTGCGATGGCATTCACCCGGATGCCCACCCGGGCAAAATGGACAGCCAGCCACAGGGTGAAATTTGTCACCGCCGCTTTTGCTCCGGAATACGCCGGAATTTTTGTGAGAGGGCGGATGGCGTTCATGGAAGAAATATTGATGATGGTTCCCTTCTTTCTCGTGGCCATTCCGGCGGAGAAAACCTGGGATGGGATTAAGGTTCCCAGAAAATTCAGCTCAAAGACAAACCGGATGCTGTCCGCGTCCAGGTCAAAAAATGTCCGCACGGATTCTGTGGTTTTCGCAATCTCCGGGGTATGGTATTCCGTAGAGGTGGTACCCCGTGGGTGGTTCCCCCCTGCCCCGTTGATTAGAATATCGGTTTCCCCTAAGTCCGATTGTATTTCCCGATAGACTTCCTCCAGGCTTTTTTTATCCAGCACATCGGCTTTATATGCTTTTGCCCTGCCGGAGCTTTCCCGCACCAGGGCGGATGCATTGATTTCATCCGCTGTTTTCCGGGCGGCATCCAGGTTGATGTCCAGGACGGCCACGGAGGCACCGCAGGAGGCCAGTGCCTTGGCAAATCCAGCACAGAGCACTCCGCCGGCCCCGGTGACTACGGCGGTTTTTCCTTTCAGGTCTGCCACGAACGGCAGTTTGCTTTCTTCCTGCATGTGGCCTACTAACAAGTTTTTCTCTGAACGGCAAGGATTTAATGCAATGCGGATTATGCAACCCGGATAGATTTCCGGTGTGGCTTAACCGGCCTCATCGGGGCGGAAAACCGGAACTGGATTGCTTTGCAGCTGTCCACACAGTTTCCGCAAAGGATACATTCCGCATTTTCCATTGGTTAAATATAATACGATGTCAATCAGAAACATTATTTTCCCCAAAAAAATAGAGGGAAAACCATCAAAATTGGATTGACTGCGCGTATTAAATGAGAAAACGGCTCACAGCATAAAAACGGAAAAAATCCATGATATACAAACAAGATACCGGCAGGGCCGATTTGGGCATTTTCACCGATGCTCCCATTGAAAAAGGAAAACCTCTTTTCAGCTATGATGACTGGATTGAAGATGAAAAATTAGGGTGGGAAGTTCTCACCCCGGAAGAGGTGGAAACCCTCAGCCCGGATGAACGGTTCCGGTTTTTGCGCTATTCCTATGATCTGGATTTTGGGAAAATGATTGGGACGTTTGAGTGGGAGCATGCCCAACATATTTCCAATTTTATGAACCATTCCTGTGAACCCAATATGATGTACGGGGATAATAATACCATCATAGCGATGCGGGATATTGAGGCCGGGGAAGAGCTCACCATTGATTACGGAACATTTATTGTGAATATTGACCAGGATTTTATCTGTTCTTGCGGCTCTGACCATTGTCGGAAGATTATCCGGAAGGATGACTGGAATTCGCTCGCTCCCGTTTATGGAGAGCACTTTCCGGAGTTCATTGCCGAACGAGTGCGCAAGATGAAAATGCCCATTTCTGTTTAGAGTAAAGAGGGAAAGAGAAGGCAACCCCTCTCCTTCCCAAAATGCTCAATCCAATTCAACCGATTCTTCGGGTGTGGCGGATTTTTTTGCCTTTTTTTTCTCTGCGTATGCTTTGTAGCTGTCAGATAAGCTGTCTTTATTGTTTTTGAGACAGCGGATTATCCGGCCTTTGCCCTCCACCGCTGAATACGTCACGGTCTGGTAATATCCGCTGCAGGAAGTC
>DYOA01000015.1:28480-58555 GCA_020720785.1 Leptospira biflexa | reverse complement strand
GTAGAGACGGGCGTCTTTACGAAAACCCACGCCAAATTTTCTGCGGGGCTTCTCCTTTTCCGGTTTCTCTGGATTTTATGAACGCATATCCACCATTGGACGCATAAAAAGGGTTACAGCTGGGAAATATACCACAGAGCAATTCCGGTGCCTATACTGGAACCCATCTGTGGCATCAGTACCAGCCAGAAAATCCGCAACACTTTGTTATGGAAAAACCCTTTCCATGAGGAAATATCGGTGGCGATGTTTTCAAAATCCTCCACGGTGGGTTTCCGGAAATGGGCCTCTGCCAGACCACTCACCCAGCCCGGCTTTAAAATCGGGTTAAAATTGCTGATGGGGGCAGTCAGGAGTGCTCCCAAGAGAGCCACCGGATGGGCCAGGATCACGGCCGCAAACAGAAAAGACACCACGGCTTTGATGACAATCCAGGCATAGATGCTTTCCATGATTGTTTTCATGTCCGATGTGTCGCTTACCCAATAGAAAAGAACCATTATAAGGAAGATTGGAGTAAAAAAGCGGATCAAACCACCCCAGACAGACTTCTGCTGCACCTCTTCCAGGGGTTTTAAATCCAGATCTTCGCTGAAGTACCGGTCAATCCCCCGCAGATGCCCTGCCCCCACAACCGCCAGGATGTTTTTGGCATCCAGATTCTTCCGGGCTTCCTCTTTAATTTTCTGGGCAAGATAGCGATCTCGTTCATCAATAATGATTTCTTTGACATGGGCATAGCGTTTGGGGAGATTGTCCAGAAGCTGTTCCAAAACATCTTTTTCCTTCATTTTTTCCACTTCCGCTTCTTCCAGCTCAAAGCGGAACAATAAACCAGCCAGAATTTCCGAAAATAAAAACATTTTGCCCCAGAATCCCATTTTCTGCCAGGCCCGTTTGAGGGTAATCTGGATATCCCTGTCCACCAGTCCGATGGGTATTTCCCGTCTTTGGGCAATTTCCAGAGCGGTAATCATTTCCTGCCCCGGCTTGACATCCATTTTCTCTCCCATCTGTTTCTGAAATGCGGATAAAATGATGGAGGACATTAAGAGATATATTTTCTTCGTGCGGATGACTGTCACGATATCCAGCTTCCGCCAGCGGTCTTTATCCATGATGGATTGGTAGCGGGATGGGCATAATTCCACGGAAACCATGGAGGTTTTCTCATGGGAAGCTATTTTCTCCACTGCCTCCACGCTTTTTTGGCTGATGTGGGCAGTACCCAGAATAAAGATATTCTGATTTCCAAATTTTTTCTTTACCTGCGGAAGACCTTCTTCCCATTCTCTGCTTTTTTTATCCTTGGATATAAACCAGGATTGAAACGGGGATTTCATATCTGCCTTTATCCGGCTCAGGGACATGCCGTAAAACGGTTTCCAAAAATATCTTGATTTTTTACATAATTCTACGATACTGATACAAATGGACTTCGTTTTTAAGAAAATAGATGGTTTGCTAAAGAAAATCCCCCCTCACATAAAGGATATCATCCAGAAGGTGGCCATTGCCATGATTGCGTTCATCGCACTGATTGCGGTTGTAATGGGCATAACCCAGGGAGCGAACGATGCCAGGCCGGGAGGATTTGATCTTGCAAAGGATATCCAGGAAACATTTTATCTGCAAAAAATTCGTAATGAAAACCGCAACCGGATTGCTCTGCGGGAAGACTATAATTATGATTTTGATGAAAAACTGGACGAGGCGGCCATCGATGCCCGCTTCCAGAAACTCACAGAAGATAAAATGGACAGAATAATCGGAGAACCCGACGATGTGCTCCAAAAAGACAATCCGCTGGCAGAAAAAGCGGATGACCGTCATTATCTTTCCGATTCTGCCCTTCCCCTGACCCGGATGCCCCACAAGCTCTCCAGAGAGGAAGGCATCTCCACAGAGAATGATTTGATTCCCATGGAAGAAAAATCTAGGGGAGAAACCGTTTCTCCGGAAAAAAATGCAAACCCTCTACCCCCGGAAAACCGGAATAACCTTCCGGCCAGCCGTCCATCCGTTACCCCCCCTTCCCTGCCCATTCCCCCTTCGGCTCCCGCCACAGAAGAGAGACCCTCATCGGCCAATGGTAATGACATGCCGTTTCTGGATTGATGATGAACCATTGCAGGATTTCCGTCCTCTTACTTATGGTTTCCGCATACCCTTTGGCGGCACAGGAAAGCGGAACAATTGAACCGGAAAACGGGATTGTAATCCAGTCCACCTATTCCGGAGAGCAAAAGGAATCCATACCGCTTTCCTCTCCGGAGAATCCATCCGGGACAGAAATCCTGCCGTCACAGAATAATCCGGATGCCCTTCCACCGCAGGATGGATTGAACCCAGCTCCGCAATCCGGAGATCTTTATCCCATTGCCGCAAACTATTTCCATAAACGTAAATATGATGAGGCACTGAAAATTCTCGCTGCCATGGAAAAAACAAATCCGGATGATCCACGGGTAATATCCATGAAAGAATATATTGAATACTCGCGGAAAGCTATGGAGAAGGGTTTTACCATTGACGGAATGCAGGAAACCACCCCGGAGAAAATCAAAATCCAGGCAAATGCTTTGTCTTATGTCTCCGGAAAAGATCCGGGAAATCCAGGGCATACGAAAAATCTTTACCAGTTACGGCACCATTTGTTCCTGCATTCTCAGGATCAAAAAGAAAAAACCAATGCGGCAATGGAATTATTATCCATGGATGTAAATTCCGGGGATTTCACCCAGATAACATTTTATCTATACTTTCTGGAAAAAAATAATCCTCTTATGAATGAAAAGGAAAAAAGCCGGCTCTATTATTATGCAGGGGAATATTATTCCAGAAAAAGCCAGAGAGACACAGTAAAAGCAAGAGATTATTTCCGGAAAAGCATGGAGATATCTTCCGGCTTCTATGCTAAAAAATCCAAAGCAAGAATCCATGATCTAAACCGAATGGATTACCGTTAGTTTTTTACTCACGGGAATCCTTATTTTTCCGATGTTTAATACATCTTATGAAATGGCTGGACAGAATTTTAATATTCACCGCAGGGGTCTCCATTCTCTCCATAATTTATCTTTTTTCTGCGAGTCAAATCAGCTCCAATTATGTTCAGGTTAAAAATCTTCCCAAAGATGGCGATGTAGTCGTATATAATGAAGAGGTGGAAGCCGCTCTGGAAAAATATTTTGAATCCATCCAGAGTGATCCTTCCATAGAAGAAGAAGAAAAAAGACTCTTTGAAGAAAATGAAACCCCGGATAAAATTCTTCCGGGGGAAGATAGCAAAATGGTAAGTTCCGGTAAAGAGATAACACCGGAAAAGAATGAATCAGAAGTAAATGAGGAATCTCCCTCCGAATCAGGAAAGGAAATTTCCTCCGGTTTCCGGCTTATCCGCCACACTGTCCAAAGCGGAGAATCCATCTGGCGGATCGCCCGTAAATACGGGGTTTCCATTGCCACCATCACGTCCGCAAATCCGGATAAAGCCAGAAAAATGATTCAACCGGGGGATGCATTGGACATTCCCAGCAAAAATGGAATCGTTTATCCGGTGAAAAGCGGAGACACCCTGGGCGGAATTGCCAAACGCTATAAAATAAAAAGTCTGGAGATAAAAGAGGCAAATGGTCTTACCTCCAACGCCATTCATAAAAACCAGAAGTTATTCTTACCGGGAGCAAAAGAAATTCCCCGGAAAAAAACATCCTGGCGGAGTCTTTTTGTTATGCCCTTGAATGGACGTATTACATCCGGCTTTGGCTGGAGGAAAAGTCCTTTTGGGGGACAACGTCATTTTCATACTGGAATTGATATTGGTGGCAATCCCGTGGGCACCAGGGTGCGGGCAGCCGGGGACGGGGTGGTTGTGTTTTCCGGTTGGGGCGGACAATTCGGCAATATGCTCATTTTAAAACACAAAAATGGTTACTTTAGCGTGTATGCCCATTTATCCAGGATTAATGCCGGCAAAAATAAATATGTTAAACGGGGAGCGATAATCGGCAATGTGGGTTCCAGCGGATTATCCACCGGGCCTCACCTGCATTTTGAAATCCGGCAATACGGTAATCACATGAATCCGCTCAAAGCATTGAAACTGAAAGAAAAAGTTTACATCAAGGGATAACATGAAAATCCCATTCTACCGTCCCGCCGGTTTTTCCGTTCCGGATTATTTCCGTTTTTACCAGACTCTCCGGAAAGGATGGCTCACCAGCGGACCGCAGAATCAACGCTTGAAGGTCCTTCTGGAAGAATATCTGAACTCGTCCCGGATAATTACGCTGAATTCAGCCACATCCGGATTAAAGCTGGCTCTCCATGTTAAAAAAATCGGAAAGGGAGACGAAGTGATCCTTCCTGTAAATACCTTTTTTTCCACTCTGGAAGTAGTTCACCAGGCGGGAGCTATTCCAGTGCTCGCAGATATAGATCCGGATACATGGACAATTTCCACAGAGGAAATAAGAAGAAAGATAACCCAAAAAACACGTGCCATTATTCCGGTTAATTTTGCCGGTAATGCTCCTGATATGGAAAAAATATTTTCCTTCGCAAAAGAGAAACAAATACTAATCATTTATGATAATGCTCATGGAATAGGAGATCGGGCGGAGCAGTTTGCCGATATTACGGTCTTCAGTTTTTATGCGACCAAAAATATTACCACAGGAGAAGGCGGTGCTATGATCTTTGCTAATGAGGAGGATTATCGCAAAGCAGAACCGCTGGTGCTACATGGAATGGACAAAAAATCCTGGAACCGCTACCAGAAATCAAACCACTGGAAATACGACATTCTGGATGCAGGATTCAAATACAATCTTCCCGATGTGAATGCAGTGCTTGCCTTGTCCCAAGTAAAATACTATGAACAAAATTTGGTCAGAAGGGAATCCCTTTATAAACTCTATAAAACAGAATTGGAAAAATTTTCCTGGGTTCGGTTCCAGAGGGATAATCCGGATTTCCGGAATGTCCACCACCTTCTTCCGGTGTGGATTGAAAACGATGGCATCCGGGATAAAATCATGGACGCTCTGGAGAATGCCGGCATTGGATATTCCCTGCATTTCATACCGCTGTATGAATTCAGTTTTGTGAAGAAAAAATATCGATTTTTGGAAAAGAATTTCCCCGTCATGAGGGAATATTACAAAAATATTATCAGTCTGCCGTTTTATCTGGATTTAAAGAAATCTGCTATCCGGAAAATCAGCGATATTTTTTCAAAATTCGATGCTTTTTTATAAAAAATCGTTTACAGTCAAATTCGCAAAAAAAGCTTGGCTCGTCAGTCTGGAAATTTTCTTAAACAATAAAATTTCCAGAACACGGCGGGAATTCTTAATGTCTCAGCATGGAAGCATTAATGAGTTTTCCGGGAGGTATTATGAGCGGTTTAAAGTCTTTTTTATTTGTGTTCGTGTTTTTGGCTATTTTGTGGTTAATGCTGGTGGGAACCACCCAGTCCGATGAGATGATCATCGGTGGTGTTAGTTCTTTATTACTGGCTCTTGTATTCTTTCGTAACAAAGTCCACTCAGAAATGAAAATGAATCTGAAAGCGGTGATTTTTATTCCGGTTTATTTCATAGTTTTTGTCCTGGCTTTGGTTAAATCCAATCTGGATGTGGCATACAGAGTCGTTCACCCCAGGCTTCCCATTAAGCCGGGTATTGTAAAAGTAAAAACCACATTGAAATCCCGGGTGGGACGTTTGACTCTGGCAAATTCCATCACATTAACTCCGGGAACTCTCACTGTGGATGTTAAGGATGATATCCTGTACATCCATTGGATCAATGTATCCGGTAAAGATATCAATGACAGCACAGAACAAATTGTAAAAGGCTTTGAAAAATATCTGGAGGTAATCTTTGGCTAATCAAATATTGCTGGTCGCCGTGGGAATCACATTTCTGGCGACAGTTCTCGCATCCTTTCGGCTGATTATTGGGAAAACCATTGTAGACCGTGCCATCGCCATGGATGTACTGACCATAATCACCATCTCCCTGCTGGCATATATAGCGGTTCACGCCGGCCGGATTATTTATCTGGATGTTGCCATGGTATACGCATTGATCAGTTTTATTGGGGTGATCGCTCTGGCCCGTTATGTGGAAGGGGGTCTCTGATGCAATTAGCAGGATCCATCATAGCTTTAGTGGGCTCCATTTTCCTGTTGCTTGGTGCAGTGGGTATCCTCCGTATGCCAGATGTTTACAACCGGATGCAGGCGGGTACAAAAGCCACCACTTTGGGTACCATGGCGTTCCTGACCGGCCTGGCTCTGTATAATCCGGATTGGGTATGGCGTTATGTTATCATCATAGGCTTTATCGTGTACACAAACCCCATATCATCCCATGCCTTGGCAAGGGCGGCCCATACAATCCGTATTCCCATATCGGAGAAAACTGTCAAGGACTGCCTGCTGGATGACGAAACGGGGAAACAAGAGGAGGGTTGCCAATGAGTACAGAAATCCCAATCATCGGAAAGATTATCTTTGATTTTCCAACAATTACCATCCTAATCCTGAGCATTCTGGCTCTGGCAGGGGGAATAGCGGTTGTTTTTGTCAGAGATGTGTTAACGGCAGTCATCCTCTCCGGCATCGTCAGTCTCATTGCGAGCATACTTTTTTTGATACTAGGTGCTCCGGATGTGGCCATGACGGAGGCGACGATCGGTTCTGCCTTAACCACTGTGGTGTTTTTGTATACTCTGAAGAGGGTGAAAAATAAAAAGGAACTGAATGATGATTAAAAAACTGTTTGCGGCTGCCATTCTGGTGCCCATGCTCCTTATGATTTATCCCGTAATTACGGAATTCAAGCCCTTTGAAAAACTGGGTCCTGTAGCGGAAAAATATGTGAAGGATGGCCCGGATGAGCTGGGAGTTCCCAATCTGGTGACTTCCATCGTGGTGACCTACCGGGGATTGGATACCCTGGGCGAGGTTACCGTTCTCTTCATCGCCACAGCCGGGGTGGGATTCCTTCTGGCATCCAGGAAAGAGCAGGAGTCCGTTCTGCCCTGCCTGGATAAAAAGAATGCTTCTGAATTTGTGGATACAGGTTCACGCTTCCTGATGCCCTTCATCATTCTATTTGGTATATATATCTTTGTTCACGGACACCTGACTCCGGGCGGAGGTTTCCAGGGCGGGGTTGTGATCGCAACGGCCTTTCTTATGGGACTGCTTTCGGATACATCCTATAAAATCAATGAGACCATTCTGGAATTGGTGGAATCTCTTTCCGGGGCAGGATTTGTCGCAGTGGCTATTCTGGGATTGGTTCTGGCCGGTGGATTTCTGGATAACCGTTTTTTACCTTTGGGCGAATACGGGAGATTATTCAGTGGCGGGGCCATCGCTGTCATATACTCGTTAATCGGTCTGAAAGTTGGTTCTGAATTAACAGCAATACTGAAAACCATGTCAAGGAGTGGCGAATGAACATCCTCATTATACTTGGTTTTGCATTGGTAATTGTGGGTCTATGGGGGGTTCTTGTCCGTAGAAATATTATCAAAATTATATTATCCTTTGGGATCATGGACACCGGGGTCAATATTATCATTGTTGCTGTGGGATATTTGCCGGGCAAGACCGCTCCCATCATCGATGCCGCAGTGGATAAGGCAACGGCTTTCCAGAAAGTTGTGGATCCCATTCCTTCCGCTCTGGTACTCACAGCCATCGTCATTGGGCTGGCGGTCACCGCACTGATGCTGAGCTATGCCATTAAAATGTATGAGAAAAAAGGTACATTATCCATCGATAAATACAAGGAGCTAAAATGGTAAACCCACTCTATCTAATTGCCGTCGCCATTGGCGTTGGCTTTCTTTTCAGTTTAGTAGATAAACTGGGGAGGAAGATTTCCATCAGTGTCTTGCTTCTGACTTTGGGCTTTTTTCTGTATGTATCCATCTGCTATATGTTGCATTTTATTGCCGGCAAGGAAGCTGTTTTGGTCTACACTGCCGGATTCCAGCCACCCTATTCCATCAATTTCCAGATGGGCCTGTTTGAAAGCATTTTCCTGTCCTTAATCAATAGCGTTGGATTTCTGGGGGCTTTGTATCTGGCGGGGGAATTCCAAAAAAAGTCTTCCAAGTCCATGGTATTATACCTGATGGCGGTTACCGGCTTTAACGGCATTGTGATGACCCAGGATCTCTTCAACCTGTTTGTGTTCATTGAGATTGCATCCATTGCGGTTTACAGTTTATTTGTTTTTGATGAGAATGTTAAGTCTCTCAGTGCCGGGTTTAAATATATTATTGCCGGCAGTATTTCCTCTGTTTTCTTTTTGATTGGTACCATCTTCATCTATCGCGTGAGCGGAACACTTTATCTGCCGGATATTATCAAGGCCACCGGAGCGGGGGAAGCCGGGCTGATTGCCATTTTTTTCCTTTTCCTGGCCATCATGATAGAATTGAAACCTTTTCCTGCCAATGGCTGGGCATTGGATGTTTATGAGTCTGTGCATCCGGGAATCTCTGCATTGATATCGGGCTCGGCTATGACGGCGACTTTTTTTGCCCTTTTCAAAGTTATCACTATCATGGGTGGTTTCTGGTATGACGTCGCCATTTTCATCGGTCTCATCACTTTTGCCGGCTCCAATCTCGTTGGCATCAAGCAAACCAATGCCAGACGTCTTTTGGGTTATTCCTCCATTGCCCAGATTGGATTAGTAATCACCATTCTGGGACTTACTCCGGTGTTGGGGGACAAAGTCTGGTTTATTGGTGGTACCATTCTATTCAGTCATATATTCGCGAAAACCGGTCTTTACTGGATTGCCGGACTGATCCGGAATCCGGACATAAAAGAATGGGGTGTATTAAGAAGAAAACCCGTACTTCTGGTTCTTTTTGGGATATTCGTGTTTACCTTAATGGGATTTCCCCCTTTCCCCGCTTTTTTTGGTAAATGGGATCTCATTTTGACCCTTATGAAAGGCCAGAGTTTTGTCATGGCTGGCATTATCCTTATTTTTTCCTTCTTTGAAGGGATGTACCTGATCCGCTGGTTTGGCTACGCATTAAAGCTGGAGGAAAGTGCCTCCGCTGATTTCCAGAGTACTTTTTTCCAAAGGTTTCCCATCATCATTTCCGGTATTGCATTGTTCATCGGGGGATTCTTTGCCAGTCTTTATATCAACCAGGGGTTTGAGTTTCTGGATTACCTGCCCATCGCCTTTATTCTACTCATCGGTTTTATGGACAACCTGCCATCCAAAGTGAAAAATACCATCGCCATTGCCGGCGTTATCGCTTACAGTTATGTTCTGTTTCCCCGCTTCCAGGGAGACACCATGAAAACTATTTTCCTCTTTATCTTCTTGGGTGGTGGGGTCATCACCCTATTCGGTGGTTATTACGCGGAAGGAAAAAGAAGAGGATTTCACGCCATGGCACTGACCATGTTCGCCGGGTTGGTAATGCTGGTAAAAGCTGTCACCCTTTTAGAGTTCTTTCTGGGATGGGAGCTGATGTCCTTGGGATCCTATTTCCTGCTCATCCGTGGAAAAAAATCCATGCCCCATGGACTCAGTTACATGCTTTTCTCTCTGGGGGGAGCGTATGCCATTCTTTACGCCTTTGGTCTGGCATTTTCCGGCTCTGGGGATCTGACCATGGTCGCATTGAAAAATATCGCCATCTTCCCTGCCCTCGCCTATTCCCTCATGCTGCTGGGATTTATGACTAAAACAGCATCCGTTGGCCTGCATGTCTGGCTACCTGGGGCACACGGAGAAGCCGTTGCGGACATCAGCGTTATGGCATCCGCCATTCTGCTAAAGGCCGGGGTTTTTGGAATCATCGTGGTTCTCTTAGGTATGGGCTCAGATGCTCCCTATGCCAAAATTATCCTTTATGCACTGGGATGGATGGGGGCAATTTCGGCTTTGGTTGGCAATCTGACCGCCACATTCCAGGAAAGCTCAAAAAGACTCCTTGCCTGGTCCAGCATTGGCCAATTGGGCTATATTGTTTTTGGATTAGCGACAATGTCCCATATTGGCTGGGTTGCCGCTTTATTTTATACAGTTGCCCACTTCCTTTACAAAGGCATTTTGTTTTCTACCATAGGTGGTATCGCATTAAAACTGGGGACCCCTTATATGTATAAAATGGGTGGACTCATCAAAAGAATGCCGTTTTCCTTTTTCGCAGTTCTGATTGCCATTATCGCCCTTTCCGGAGTTCCCCCGCTGGTGGGTTTTTCCGGAAAATGGATGTTTTACAACACAATTCTTTCTGAAAAGATTCTTTTCCAGGGTGCCGTGGTGATGGTTTCCGGTATGATTGCATTCCTTTATCTGTACCGCCTCATCGATACCATTTTTCTGGGTCAGTTAAAAGATAACCTGAGACAAACCGGAGAGATCAGCATCTGGTTGCTGATCCCGGTTTATTTTCTTATTGCGGCCATTCTGTTTTTCTCCATGTTTCCCAACCAGTTGCTGGTACCTCTGGGAGAATTGGTGCAGGGCATCTTTCCCACGGATTCCATACAATGGGAAGGAACCAAAGCCATTACCCGGTACGGGTATTTCAATGGCACGGCCATCATGTACATTGTTGGAGTACTCTTTGGCATTGTCTTTCTGTGGCTTCTCTACTACGTGCATAAAGTTCATAAGGTGAAACAATTCAATATTGTCTACTCCGGAGAATCGCCGGATCGACCGGAGACAACCCACTATGCCTATAACTTCCTGGCTTCGTATAAAAGGAGCATTGGTTTTCTTGCAGAGCCCTATGTGGAACGTTTCTGGCTGTGGATGTCCGATGCTGTCCATGCAATTGCAGACCAGTTGCGACGGGTATACACCGGAGACGCACAGACCTATGCTCTGCATATAGTCATTTATACAATCATGGTTTACGTTCTCATTAACGGGGGTCTATAATGGAATCAATCTGGTCAAAAATTGGATGGTCTGCCCTGACCTTGTTCATCGTCCTGAATTATGGTTTGCTGGCGAGGGCATTTCTCCAAAAAACCACAGCAAGGGTGGGAAAACGGTACGGAATACGGATCTTCCAGTTTTATATTGATATATTCAAGGCATATTCCATCCGAACCCACATCTACCATGGGGTGATGTATTACCTGGGACCTGTTTTCCGGCTCACAGGGGGAATTGGTATGCTCATGTTCATACCGGTTATCTATGGGGATCCTCGTTTTGCCAATTTTTCGGACGCCGGAGATCTGGTACTGGTATTGTATTTCTTCTTTTTTGGTACTTTGGGGATGGCTCTGGGGGCCGGTGAAGGTGGAAACCCCAACGCCGCCATAGGGGTTTCCCGCGGTCTTTCCCAGATGTCCGTGAGTGAGATTCCACTGATAATATCCATGCTGGCTGTATCCAGCCAGTTCCAGAGCCTGGAAATTACAAAAATCGTAGCCGGACAGCAGGGAAGTTTTATGAACTGGGTTCTCTTTTCCAATCCCCTCGCCTTTATCACCGGTTTTATGGGCTTACTGGCCAGTTTTGCTGTCAATCCTTTCAGCATTGTGATAGCACCACAGGAAATACCCATTGGCCCGCCCACAGAGTATGAAGGAAATTATACCGGAGTTTTACAATTGAATCGGTCCATTTTCCCCATTGCCAAATTAATACTGTTCACCAATCTGTTTCTGGGTGGTGCGACCAACTGGCTGGAATTGTTTACTAAAATATTCTTCTTCTTTCTGGCATTCACGATAATCAATGCTGTTTTCCCCCGGTTCCGCACTGATCATTCTGTGCGGTGGTTTATCAGAATTCCGTTTGCCGTGGGAATTCTTACCCTTGTTTATACAACATTACGATTTTAGGAGTCCAAATGAGCTTAGAAAAACTGGAAAAAAGAACGGTTATCTCCCCGGAAGGGAAGCAGATAATTGTGGAACCACTGAAGGACTACTACAGCCAGGAACTCCCCTCTGTGGAAAAACCATCCCATTTTGGGGTTGTGGAAAAATTTATGAACTGGGCTCGTGCAAATTCCATTGATGTAGTGGCGTATGGTACTGGATGCGGATCCATCGAGCTGCGTCCATTATTTGCCCCCCGCTATGATGCCATGCGTTTTGGGATTGCGATGCGTCCCACCGCCCGCCAGTCCAATCTCATTATTGTGAGTGGATATGCGGCGGTGAAAACCCTGAAAAGGATTATTAGGGTATATGAACAAATGCCCGCTCCCAAGTATGTGGTTGCTTTGGGAAGTTGTACCATAAACGGTGGGATGTACTATGACAGCTACAACACCATTAACCGCCTGGATTATTATCTTCCAGTGGATATTTATATCGCCGGTTGTATGCCCAGACCGGAAGCCCTTCTGGCCGGATTTGACCAATTGAAAAAACAAATCAAAGCCGGGGATGGTGAAGGAGCAAATAAATATGCGGAAAATTTTGAATGGTACAAGGCTAACCAGAAAAAGATAATCAAAGACTGGGATATGCCGGATTATAACTGGTAAAGGAACCAACATGAAAGAAACGCTATCAACTCTGGGAATCCATTTTGAAATCCAGAAAATTGACATAAAAAGGGAAGATCTGGCCTATGTTACCATCAAACGTGACAGACTTCTCTCTGCCCTGTTTTATATGAAGCAGAATTTGGGTATGAAACATTTTGTGCTTTTGTCTGCCGTGGATTTCATAGAAGACAATAAATTCCAGCTAACCTATCACGTCAACAATCCGGAAAAAAAGTTCATTATAGCCCTCAGGGTGGAAATTGACAGAGAAAAGGCTACCATGGAAAGTGCCCATGCAGCCTGGCCCACTGTTGCCACCTACCAGCGGGAGATAAAAGAGCTGTATGGTATTGATTTTCCCGGAAGCCCACGGGTGAATGAGGAGCTGATCCTGGAAGGTTGGGATTCCACTCCCCCGTTCCGCAGGGAATTTGATACTCTGAAATACTCTGAAGATACCTTTTTCCCGCGCCCGGGAAGATTCAAAGAAGACCCCAAAACCTATATGAAAAAACAAATGTATGGTGAATGGAAAAAGGAAGAAAAAAATGTTTGATGAAGCATCGTCAGGAATGTTCGATTCATGGGAAAAATACCCGGAAGGAACCGATGGGAAATTGTCCGGAGACGATTATGCGAGTGGCAAATATGTGAAACTTTGGCAGGGTCCTCAGCACCCCGGTATCACCGGTAACATGTCCGTGGAACTGACCATAAGCGGAGATGAAATTATAAAAGCGACCACCCATGTGGGTTATCTTCACCGTGCATTTGAAAAGCTGATGGAAAGAAGACGCTATATACAGTGTTTTCCCATCTGTGACCGTATCTGTGTTCCGGAACCGGATATCAATGAATACTGCCTGGCACGGGCTACAGAAGAACTGGCTGGAATTGAAATACCGGAAACAGCAAAATGGTTGCGGACTCTGGACCTGGAAATGGCCAGAATAGCCAATCTTCTGGCAGGTCTGGGTGGACAGGCAGCCACGATGGGTATGGGAGTCATCGGTCAATGGCAACTCCAGAGCCGGGAATATATATTGGACAGATTTGAGGAACTGACCGGAGGACGGATTTATCACATGTACATGCTTCCGGGAGGTGTTCGCTCATTGCTTCCGGATGGATTCAAAAAAAGAATGCTGGAAAGCCTGGAGGAAATTGAAGAATCCATGGCCAGAGTGGACAAGGTAATGTTCAATAACGCCGTATTTAATAAAAGAACGCAAGGCGTGGCTATCATAAAACCGGAATGGGTGGATGAATATGGTCTGGTGGGAGTGAATGCCCGGTCTGCCGGATTCGCACGGGATGTCCGAAAAGACAACCCCTATCTGGTTTACGATAAGCTGGATTTTGATATAGCCGTTTCCCAGGAATCCGATATCTACACCCGGTCCCGTCTGCGTTATATAGAGATACTGCTTTCCATTGATTTGATCCGCCAGATTCTGGACAGAATGCCCCAGGGGAAGACGGATTTTATGGCAAAAGTTCCTAATGTTCTGAACTGGAAAGTGCCACCGGGGGAAACCTATGTTAAACTGGAATCCGCTCGCGGGGAATTTGGGTATTATATGGTTTCCGATGGAAGCATCTATCCCAGACGTATCCATACCAGGGGTGCATCCTATACAACCGGTATTCCATTCCTGGAAAAAATACTCATCGGCCAGAATTTTGCGGATGTTTCCACCATCATGGTGTCCCTGCAGATATGCCCACCGGAAATTGAGAGGTAAAAAATGTTAAAAGATCTGATTTCACCGTTCACAGCCTGGGGAAACATAATAAAAAATCCCGTCACAATCAAAGACCCGGTCAGGGAAAAAACCGGGGCACCACGCTATCGTGGATTCCATAAAAATGATGTTGAGACATGTATCGGATGCGGTACCTGTGAAGAAATATGCCAGAATGCAGCCATCGACCTAGTTCCGGTGGAAGGCATCCAATCCAAAAATGGAGACAGCGGTTTACGCCCCCGGATCGACTATGGTCGCTGTTGCTGGTGTGCCCTTTGCGTGGATGTCTGCACCACCTCTTCCCTGAGTCTCTCCAATGAATTTATCTGGGTGGACAAAGATGCGGATGTTTTTCGGTTCATCCCCGGAGTGGAAGAAAAGTCCTGGGATAAAAAAGAACTGGGATACAAAAGATCAGAAAACTACAATATACTGGATTTGGAAAGAAAAGCCATGGAAGAGTTGCATCCGCATGAACGGGATAACTCTTTCATTGAAATTGTAAAAGGATTCACCAAAGATGTGGCCATTGCGGAAGCTGAACGTTGTGTCAGCTGCGGAATCTGTGTTGCCGCCTGCCCTGCCCACATGGATATTCCCGGCTATATTGAGAAAATCCGGGATGATGATATGGAAGGTGCTCTGAAGATTCTCTATGATACCAACCCTCTTCCGGGAATCTGCGGTAGAGTATGTACCCACCGCTGCGAGAGTGTCTGTTCCATTTCCCACAGAGGGGAAGCGGTTGCCATCCGCTGGCTCAAGCGATATATTGTGGACAGCGTGGACGAGGAGCATTACCAGAAATATCTGGGAGATGATTTCATTAAACCGGTAAATAAAAAAGTGGCCATTGTGGGAGCGGGTCCGTCCGGCCTCGCTGCAGCATATTATCTGGCCAGAATGGGTTATAAAATCACCATTTTTGAAATGAAACCGGAAGCCGGTGGGATGATGCGGTATGGTATCCCTTCGTACCGCCTCCCTTATGACCAGATTGATAAAGATATCAATTACATCAAAAGCCTGGGCGTGGAGATAAAAACCAACACTACCATTGGAAAAGATATTCCACTCCAAAAGCTGAAGGATGATTTTGACGTTGTTTATGTGGGCACCGGTCTTTCTCTGGGTAGATCCACTGGAATCATCAACGCGGACCATCCCAATGTATACCAATCCGTGGATTTACTGAGGGATATCACAATGGGCAAAGATGTACCCGTCATGGAAAAAATTGTTGTAATTGGTGGTGGAAACGTAGCCATGGATATCTCCCGGTCAATGGCCAGACTCCAGAAAGCTAAGTATGGGAAGGTGTATGTCACCACCACTTCCCTGGAGACTATGGATATCATGCCGGCGGATAAAGAGGAAATTGTAGAAGGCGGGGATGAAGGAATCCATTTTGAACCAGGACGTGGCCCCAAAGAGGTAGTGGTGGAAAATGGAAAGATCAAAGGGTTAAGGTCCATTCGCTGTTTAAGTGTATTTGATGAGGAAAAACGATTCAACCCCAAATTTGATGAAAACGACACAATTTTCATGGAAGCGGATATGATTGTTGAATCCATTGGACAGGCACCGGATATGACCTTTCTTCCGGAAGATTTGGCCAAACAACTGGAATACAACGGAAGAAGGATAAAGGTGAACCACTATTACCAAACAAGCCTGCCCTGGTTGTTTATAGGGGGGGATGTTGTGCAAGGACCAGATGTGGTTACCAGTATCAATAATGGGCATAAAGCTGCTGTTGGCATCGATGAGTTTTTAAACAAAAATTAACAAGGAATCTTTATGAAAGTGAGAGAAATTCTTGCCAGAAAAGGCTCGGGAATATACACAATAAGAGAAAATGCATCGGTTTTTGAGTGCGTTGCAGAATAAAAAAACACCAGGTGGGTGCGTTGATTATTATGGATAGTAGCAATGCTATCGCGGGTATTGCCACGGAACGGGATTTACTGTATAAATGCCATGAAAGTGGACATGATCCCAAAAAAACCCGGATTACGGAAATCATGACCCCAGCAGAACGGATCATCATTGGAACGCTGGAAGACAGCACTACATATTTAATGAAGGTAATGACAGAGAAAAAAATCCGCCACGTACCCATCATTGACAATGAGAAATTAGTGGGTGTCATTTCTGTTCGGGATGTGATCCGCACAACCCTAGAGGAATCAGAAACGGAAGCCCGCATGTTACGGGATTTTGTTCGCAATCCTTACGGCATCCCCCCGCTCTGAGCGGACATTTTCCCTTAAAGAACCGGTACGGAGGATTGGACCATTGATCCGGTTTGGGGTGATACAGAGATCGAAAAAAATCCGCTTTCCTGTGGATTTTTTTTTGTTTCTTTCTATATCAGTTTCTGCCTGCGGAAATCGCGTTCCATTACCGTATGAACAAATTTCCGGCAAAGCCATTGGCACGCTTTTTCATATAACATACCAGCCGTCATCCTGGATGGTGGAAAATTCCATTAATAAGCACCAGGTTTTGGAAACCATTGATAGGGAAATTTCTGCTTTGAATAGTATATTTTCTACCTATTCCCCGGATTCAACCTTAATCAGGTTCAACCAATCGACCAGCCTGGAATTTCAGGACATCCCCCCCCTTCTTTATGCCCGGATTGATAATGCTTTCAAAATACACCATTTTTCGGATGGATTATACGACATAACGGTCAATCCGCTGTACCGGGCATGGAATTTTTATCAAAAAGATAATATCCGGGGAATTCCTGGGCAAGAGAAAATAACAGGTATTCTGCAACACACCGGGATGGGGCTTCTCCAATTAAAAAACGGTAAAATCAGAAAGACCCACCCCCGGATTGAACTGGATTTATCCAGTATTGCCAAAGGATTTTATGTGGATTATATCGCGGCAAGGTTTACGCAAAAATACAGAATCCGGAATTATCTGATTGAGATTGGAGGAGAAATTATCGTCAAAGGGAATTCTCCTTCCGGAAAACCATGGAGGATTGCTCTGGAAAAACCTCTGGAAGATAGCAGTGTTCCATACCGGATCATCCATTCATCGTCCATTGCCGTGGCCACTTCCGGTAATTACCGCAATTTCTATATATATAGGGGGAAAAAATATTCCCATATTATTAACCCTAAAACCGGTTATCCGGTGGAAACTAGAAATATGGGAGTCAGTGTTCTGCATAAGTCCTGTGAAATGGCCGATGGGTATGCAACCGCCTTCTATGCTATGGACATCATCAATGGCCTGGAGAGAGCAAACCGTGAAAAAATTGCCGTTCACTATGTTACCGTCGATGGAGACCGGATTAGCGAGTATTCATCCCTGGAGATGCAAAAATATCTTCATTGAAATTTTCTTATTGACATCCGGCGATTTAAAATTATTCTTACAAAAAAAACGGAGGATCTATGCAAAATAACTTTGAAATCATGGATGATGAAAACAACGAATCCGGTTCATCCGGAGATTCCTTTACTGAAACCGAAGAAGTGGGCTGGGGTTCCCGGCTCAAAGATTCCATTGGTAGTGCGGTGGGCGGAGGGGTACTTTTTCTGGCGTCCTTTGTTATTCTTTTCAGCAACGAAGGGTGTTCTGTCAAGAATGCAAAAGCCATAAAAGAAGGAGCCAAGTCCGTCATTTCCCTTCCTTCTGTGGAAAAAATCGATCCTGCCAATAACGCCAAGCTGGTGCATTTCTCCGGCAAGACGGAATTGGGCGGAAAACTGACAGATACCGATACCGGTATATCTGTGGATGCGATTAAACTCACCCGAAGCGTGGAAATGTACCAATGGCATGAATCCAAGGAAACAAAAACAGAAAAAAAGATTGGAGGGGGAGAAACCAAAACCCACACATATACTTACAAAAAGGAATGGTCATCCAGCCTCATTGATTCTTCCGGTTTCAAAAAGCCGGAAGGCCGCCGGAATCCCGCATCCATGCCTTTGGGAGAACTGAAACTTATTAATGAGGATATAAAAGTGGGGGCATTTTCTATCCCTTCCGGTCTGGCATCCGGCTTATCCGATGCGGACGATTTGAAGATTACCCCGCAGCAAAACTTTGGACTTTCAGCTCAGTTCGCCACTCTTTACAAAGTACAACCGGATGGTTCTCTGTATAAAGGCACACCGGAAAACCCGGCCATTGGCGATGTGCGGATTTTCTATGAAACTGTTCCTGCCCAGGAAGTGTCCATCATTGCTGCACAGAATGGAAATACCGTTGCCCAGCACCAGACAACAGAAGACAGGACCACATTCCTCATAGCGTCCGGTAATGTCACAGCGGATGCCATGTTTAAAACCCAGGCAGAAGGCAATAAAATGATGACTTGGGTTTTGCGACTTGTTGGTTTTATGGCCATGGCCTTTGGGCTGTATATGGTTTTTAAACCCTTGGCAACTGTTGCTGATGTGCTTCCGTTTCTGGGAAATCTTCTGGAATTTGGCTTGGGGATTTTTTCCTTCCTGATTGCACTTTTCCTTTCCTTGATAACCATCGCCATTGCGTGGATTTTTTACCGTCCCCTTCTGGGAATCGCCCTTTTGGTTCTGGGTGTGGGTGGTATCTTAAGCTGGAAATACTACGCGGCCAGGAAAAAAACGGTCGCTACCTGATTATTGAATCCCCGGAAAACCGGGGATTTTTTTTCTTATATAATTACTTGACGCTTCTTATATAAACTGGAAAATGAAACGTGGATAAGAGGACACTGAACAAGGTATACAGAAGAAGCATATTCACAGACAGAGCCAAAGATTACACCATCACCTTTGATCTGGATAAAACCTATCTGGATACAGAATTTGAAACCCTGTCCGGGTTGCTGAAAATTCCCTTTGAATCTGCCCATAAGAAAAAAAACATACCGGGATCAGATTCGGTGGTGAGGGAGTTAAGGCGGAGCGGCAAAGACTTTCCAAGGGCTTTATTTTTTATATCCGGATCCCCCACCAGGATGGAAAATGTCATCCGCCAAAAGCTTGCTATTGATAAAGTGGAGTTTGACGGCATAATGCTGAAAAATTTTTCCGCCGCAATTCGTAAATTTCAATTTAAAAAATTAATTGACAAAGTGGGGTTTAAGCTTTCCACCCTGCTCTATGGCCGGTCTGTATATCCGCTGGAAACCGATGAAATCCTCTTTGGGGATGATTCTGAATATGACGCCACCATTTACTCCCTTTATTCCGATATCATTGCCGGCAATCTGAGCAAAGAAGAAGTTCTGGCCATATTGAGGAAATGGAATATCTACCATGATGAGATTGGAACCATTGATTGGGCACTGGATAACCTGGAATATGTGGGCTGGATCCCCCGGGAAGCGGTCGCAAAAATATTTATCCACATGGAGACAGGAAGCACTCCCCGGGATTTTCTTACTTTTTCTGAAAAAATAACCCCCACGTATAATTACTTCCAGACGGCAATCATTCTTCAAAATGAAAAGTTTTTTACCAGATTTGGGATATACCGCATTATCTCTGACCTGATCAATGTCTATGATTTCCAGCAAGCGGATTTCCAGCAATCTCTGGAAGATTTGATTCTCCGGGATATGTTGGAAATACGGGAGGCAAAAAGGATTCTGCGGACTGTAAAGAAAGCGGAATCAAAGGAAAAACTCACTCTTTTCCTTCCGGGAATTCTGCTGGATTTCAAGAATATTATCAAAAATTCCCATAAATTAAAGAAAAAACTGCCTTCCGGTTTTTTCCAGAGAAAAAATTCTCAGGCAAATGCCTTTGAAAAATATATAAATATTACCCTTGAGAGAAGAGTTTAAGCAAAGTCTTTGACAGCGTAAGCTTATTTTCACAATTGACCAAAATTAAATATTTCAAGGAGGGTAAGTAAATGGATATAGAGACCGCAACAGTAATTGGAAACAAAGCCTTGTTTCAAACCAATGATAAAGGCCTTCATGTACTCGGAGATTTTTATGAAACGACGTCGGGTGATGATTTTATGACGGAAAGCGAAAAATTACGCAAATTCTGTATAGAGAAGGTTAACGAAGTTGGTTTAACTGTTGTGGGAGATACCTTTTACCAATTCCCTGAAGGCGGAGTAACCGGAGTCGTCATTCTCGCAGAATCCCACATTGCCATCCACACTTGGCCGGAGAAAAACTATCTCACGCTGGATATTTACGTATGCAACGTAACCCAGAACAATAACGATAAAGCCCGCAGGCTTTATGACATTTTGTTTGGGCTTTTCCAGCCACAAAAATACAACCACCAGGAAATAGCCAGAGATTAGGTAAACACCAGCCGGGAGATTTCCCCGGTGAAAGTGTTGAATAATTTTTCATCGGTGTGATCCAGGATGCTGGATACGGCGTTCTTGCGGGCTCTGCCCAATTGGGATGTGTCCAACATCAGGGATGAAAAAAGCCTGACAAAATCGGATTCATCTTTCGCTTTGAAAATGAATCCGTTTTTTCCATGGGTCACATAGTCTTTGGGCCCTCCTTTATCCGATACCAGGACAGGGACACCGGAGGCGAGGGATTCCAGGACGGTTTTACCCAGAGTTTCACTGGCCGATGGAAGTACATAGAGGTCGCTGGATGCATACAATTGCCGCAATTCATCGCCGGTTTTAACCCCCAAAAAGTGAATGTTTTTTGATCCGTCGTACTCTCTCTGGTATTTTTCGCTCTCCGGACCTCCACCAATCAGTACCAGCTCTGTGTTTTCATATTTCTGTGTCCGCATCGCATTCAAGACAAAATCGATATCTTTTACCTTGGTAATTCTTCCCACAAAAATGACAATGGTTTTTTCCGGGCAAATACCGTATCTTCTCCATATATCCCTGTTCTGATTATCCGGATGAAATACTCTGGCGTTGACACCAGCCGGGAAAAAACGGATTTTATCCGGAGAATGCCCTTTCTTTACCATCAGATCAAAATATTCCTGGGTTCGGACAAAAATGAGATCCGCCTGCTTATGATACATTTTTACAAAAAAAAGAGCCGGAGACTGTGTGAAAGGTTTGATCCATTTGGAGGAAAGAGTGTCCATGTAAAAATCCACATCTGTGTGGTATATATCAATCCATGGTATATTCAAAAAACGGGCAGCCGCCATCGCCACCAAACCCATCGCCGCCGGCGTGTTGGACACAATGATATTCACCCTGTGTTTGATCAGATAATTCACAATACTGCTGAACAAAGGTACTCTAATGTTAGTTCCTTTGTAGAAGGAGCCGGTGGGCAATTTTACCAGGGTGGAAAAATTATAGAAGGGGTATAAATCCTTGTTGTATGTGGAGATGGGGTACCAAGGAATCCCTTTTTTCTGAGCCATTTCATAAAATTCTATGCTATCTGTGATAACCCCGGAAACTTCATCAAAGATATCCGCCATCCAGGCAACTCTTAAATCCATAATTCTGTCATCATTATTGTTCATAATATTCCCTCTCATCTAAGAACCAATTCAATATATTCCTGAAATTACCAGAACTTTTTATGAATTTTCAGAAAATTTACCGTCCAAAATGCTTTTAATTTTCAAAAGGGATGGTTTTTTGGGGTCAAGATGGAAACCCTCCTCCATAATGGTTTTTGCTCGGACATTTTTTTTCACCCGGACATATACTTCCACCAACAGAATTAAATTCTTCAAATGGGAAGGATTCCGGAGACGCAGGCGTTCGCCCGCATCAATTCAATCCATAAATCGCCGGATTTTTTTTGCAGCATAAGCCATCGTATAGATATAGTCCGAAAGATCCGGAAAATTTATAATTAACTCGGATGAGTATGTGAACACTTTTTCCCATGCTCCGGATTTTATGGCTGCCTGTATCAACGTTCGGTAATAGAAACCGGAGCACTGCTGTTTTTTTTAAGCCATAGATTGATGATAAATGTTTTGAGCACCCGAACAGGCATTTTATTTTCTGAATATTTATTATAGTACTGGAACATGGAGTGAATATTGCCCATGATAATCTGGAAGAATATGTACACAATAAAGAATAGAATGCTGATCTGGAAACAAAATAAATGAACAGCCCAATGCTGAAAAATGCAAAATGAATGTTATACTTCTCCCTGGGTCTTCTGACATATAACAGAAAATGATAAAACTCAATAAATAAATAAAGATACATAAAAATAAGATCCGTGGTTTCTGAATA
Organism: Leptospira biflexa; assembly: GCA_020720785.1. Lineage (GTDB taxonomy): Bacteria > Spirochaetota > Leptospiria > Turneriellales > DYLW01 > DYLW01. The sequence goes on along the minus strand of DYOA01000015.1, from coordinate 36,101 downwards.
TTCCACCTGCAGATGAAAAAAATCGGAAATCTTTCATTCGGAATTCATGGTGATTCCGGCATAATAGCTTGCGGGATTGGCCACAAATAAAACGTTGATTGGGTTCTGGCCTGCTTCCAGAATTTCTTTTTTAAACGGCAGAAGAATCCCCCGCTTGCGATGGTGGATCCGAATATGATCATCCTCTTCTGTGGTGTCCATATATTTCTGCAGGGATGAGCCGATTATGCTTACTTCCCAGTTATCCACCCAGAGACGTTAGGTACATGGCTGGGTGGGAAAGATTTTCCAATTGCTCCGGTTTCATTGAAAAAAATCCGGGTATCTCAATATTCTTAAAGGGAATTCTTTCCACCCGAATCATTCTTCGTCCGGAATTTACCGCCGGTATCGTGTGCCATCCATCGTCCCGTGGGTTTGGAACCGGAGAAAGCTTATCCCAGCCATGCCGGATATATGCAGGAAACGAATTAATGTCCACAGAAACCGGAGGGGGACTCCCCCCCGGCATAAGGAATTTCACCAATAAGAAAAAATGTGATCAATTTCATACGGATTTATTTTCCCCGAATCTTTTTTAATTTTTCCGTTATGGCATCCTGCGGATATGCCATAAACGCAAGAAATCCGATGAAGGAAAACGCGGCAGCGACCGGCCCGGATATTTTCACTCCCAGAGGGTTCGCAACATCTTTCCCGAAAAGGGCAAAAAGGCCGGCCAGGATAGCGGATGCAATACCGTAATTGACTTTCATAAAAAGCCCCTGTGTCCCAAAAAACATGGCTTCTCTTCTTAACCCGGTCGCATCCCCGTCCACTTCCGCAATATCGGAAAGTATCGCATTGGGAATCACCATAAGGATGGCCACTGGGTAACCCAGTAAAAACATCTGGATCCCGGCAACAATGACACCATTTTCCCCAAAGGTATCAATAAAAAACGTGGGTATTAAAAATATGGCAAAAGCCAGCAAGCCGGAAGACATAAATACCTTATTGGACACTTTTTTAGACAAGGCAGAAATCAGCAGAAAAAACAATGCCGCCCCCCCAAATAATTCCACCATCAGAATTGTCTGAAACGAAGGATCCTTATGCAGAAGCACCACGGGATAGTAAGCTACCGTACTCCGGATAATGTGGAATGTGAACCAGAATAGAATAACCGGAATCATATAAAGCATAAACGCTTTATTTGCCAGTGTCATCTTTATCGATTGGATAAGTGGAACATCGGCGGGTTCTCCGCGGGTGTATTTTTTTTCATCCACCACCAGAGCGGCAATGAAGGATACCAGAAAGCCCACCACCGCAACAGTGATGATGGAATACACAAACGCTTCGCTTTTCTGAACACCGGAATGCTCAATACCTTCCCAAATAATGGGTACCCCCATCATAACAATGGCCGCACCAATCAGCATAAAAAATGCCTGGATGACCGTAATAAAAATGCGGTCTTCATGGGTATGGGTCAACTCCGGAATCAACGCCAGATAAGGAGCCATATAATAGGTGTAGAAGAAGAAATATAGCCCCAGAGTAATTGCAGCATATACAGCATTCAAAGTTGTCCCGGTTTTGTCCGGTAAGGTAAATAACAGGACAGCACTCAAAGCAAACGGAAATGCTCCGGTCAGAAGAAAAAATCTTCGGCGTCCCAACCTGGATTTATTGCGGTCACTCCAGAAAGCAATGAGAGGATCAGAAATGGAATCCACCAATCGGCCAAAGATAATGATCAGACCAATGACCGTAACCCCAAAAAATAAGGATTCATTGAAAATAAGCTCCGGAAGTCCTGTTTCTTTGGGAGGCAACAAAAAATACATAAAGTAAATGCCAAATATATTATCCAGAATGGAGAATCCACCGTTTCCTGCGGAATAAACCACCTGTTTCCACTTCTCAAGTTTTAACATACAAACCCCTTAGTTTAATTTTTTTTGCTGGCTCCCTATTTAAAGGGAGCCGATTTTTTAGAAGTACTGGTGACCGGGTTTTACAGGGCATAATCTTCCACTTTGTATTCTTTGAGAAATGGTCGCCCGTAATAATTATCCCTTGTTTCCACCTGCCATTTGGTGAGTCTTTCTCTTGCTTCTTTCAGCATTTCTGCATAAGCCGGATCCCCCGTGAGATTGATCTTTTCATGTGGATCCTTCTCCAGATAAAACAGTTCCTCCTCCGGACGTGGTTTTTTCCATGGCTGGCCAGGCAACTCACAAAGCTTATGTGCCCAATCATCGTGGTTATTCATATCAAGACCGGTGGCGTTATCCGAGTAGTTTTTAATATACTTGTATTCTCTGGTGCGGATGGAACGGCACGGAATATGCTCCACATGAGTGGTCAACTCTGTAATAATTTCTTCCCGTATGGGAGCCGGATTTTCTCCGGTCATCATTTTCAGAAAGGATTTTCCCTGAACATTTTTGGGTATGGGAATTCCAGCCGCCTCAAGGAGAGTGGGCATGATATCCACAGAATTAATAAAATGGTCAATCTTCTGACCGTCTTTTATTTTTCCTGACCAGCGAACCATCAGAGGAACAGCGATACCCCGGTCATACAGAGTGGAAATCATACCCGGATAATGCGGACCATTGTCACTGGTGAACATCACCAGGGTGTTTTCCGAAAGACCCAGTTCATCCAGGGCTTTCAGGACATCCCCAATCATCTTTTCCATCCCCATATTCTGGCTGAAATAATTTGCCACATCTTCTTTTATCTCCGGCCAATCCGGAATATCCATATATTCCGGTATTTTCACATCTTCCGGCTTCACAGGAAATTCCGGATTCTGCACATACTCTCCAAACCGGTCACTATGGCTGTTTTTATAATTGATCTGAAAGAAAAAACGGTTATCTTTATTCCGTTTAAGAAAATCAATGGTTTTTTTGGAGTCTTTAATAACATGCTCTTCTGCAAAAATCCCACTGCACCACTCACAATAACCATACCAGGATGCGGGCATGAAAGGAGAAATATGCCATTTGCCTTCCACTGCTGTATTATATCCCTTATCCTTGAATAAGTCCAGCATGGTAGTTTTAAAGGGATTTAAAAACTTGGTCAATGCAATATGCGGAAGGGCGTCCACCCCATGCGTGTGCGGATACTGACCGGTAACATAGGTGGCACGGCTGGGTGCACAACTGGATGAAACCACATAAGAGGACGTAAACTGAGCCCCCTCTTTTCCAATACGGTCAATATTGGGAGTTTTAACCGTTTCATTTCCATAACTGCTTAAATCCCCGATTCCCAAATTATCCACCGTGATAAAAATAATATTCGGTAATGCGGGATCTTTACTGAATTCCTTTCCGGCACAGGATGCCAAGCCTCCCAAGGTAGTTACCCCCGCGATGGCTCCGGCAATTTTTGTTGATTTAGATAAGAAGTCCCTTCTTGAAATACTGTCCAGTTTATTCCTCCATGTTATGAAAATATACCATAGAAATATATATTACCCATTGTGCTATTATATTAAAATGGTTTAAATAATCAAGATTTTTTTATGGGGAGGACTATCGCGTTATGTATCATTCGCCCGATTTTTATCCGCACGCTAAAACACGGATCGGGAGATGTATTTAATCATCTCCGGAATGGCGGGCAGAATATCTTCCGGATCCAGGAACCGGCGGGCGTAACTGGCGGATTCCTTGAATGTATTATAATATTGACCACCGGATGGGTCTATATTAAAATAGATCATTTTGATGCCGGCTTTCACGGCTTCCCGCATGGCGATGGCGGTGTCCTGCACCGCTCCATCTCCGGAGTAATTATTGGCCAACGGTTGTCCATCGCTGATCATGAAAAAGAATTTTTCTTCTTCCCTGCTTTTGGATAATTTTCCTGTGATATAACGGATAAAATCCCCATCCCTGTTGGCTGCATCGCTCACAAAACCGGATATGGCTTCAATGGTTTGTGCCCGGTAAACATTTGTGGAAGACCAACTGTTAAAGGAATAGATTTCAATATGATCTGTTATGGACTGGAGGGAGCGGGCAAAAATAATGGCAAATGCTTTTTCCACATCCAGCACCGTGGTTTCCTTTGAGCGGTTTTTTACCTCTTCCCCTGTGTCCAGAGAAAGATCGGTGGATCCGCTGGCATCCAGACCGATGATGATTTTTGCCGAACGGCGGGTGGGTATAAACATATCCAGAAGTTCCACAGAATTATCTTTCACCGGTGAGGACAGCACTTCAATGAGTATTTCCATATTCAGATCCCCTTCCATCATGGAGCTGGATTCCTGGTCAATATTCCGGGGCAGGATATTCCGGAGCTGTCTTTTCACACGCGAAGAGACATATTCCCATTGGGCAAACTTTTTCATATATTCATAATCAATATTCTTAAAGGGGTATTCATTTACTTCTGCAAGAAGGGTACGGCTGCCGGTTGTTGTGTCCAGACTGCGGATGAAGCTGCGTCTTGGGGTGTCCTTTTTCTTCTGCCTTTTCCCTTTCCCCTTTTTCTTCCGGGGCGTTTTTCCATCGGTCCGTGCTTCATATTTTCTACGCTGCGTCTGGAATTTTGCCGCGTCGTCATCGTTCACCGTGCGGCGGGAATAATCCAGTACATCTTCATTCTGAGGAATCATTCCGTTTTTTTCCAGAATCCCTGCCACAGCCTCATCATGCAATGCAGGGGCGGCCATTTCCGCATCCTTCTTTTTGTCATCCGGAAACAGTTGTGGAAACACAGGCAGATTATGGTTTTCCAGAAATTCTTTGGGATCGCGTTTGTATTCTCCCTGTAAAGACTTGAGCCCTTCTTCTGTTTCCACATACATCCGGGGTTGCTCGACTCCATCCCCCTCTTCTGCTCTTCTATGCCTTCCGGTGGGTATATTCTGCATCTGGCGGACTTCGGTGGCGGACGTATTGGGCCAGTGTTTCAGTATTTCATATAATTCCCGGGCAAGAGGATAGGCCCCCAGGGGATTGGGAATTTCTATATTCCGGAGACGTTCAATTCCATAGTCAAGAAATGTCTGCATGGTTTTAAATCGGCCCAGGTTTACGCTGGCAGAATAAAGAGGCTCAAATAATTTCTGGTATTCGGGAAAACCGGCAAAGGATTTCCCATACCCCTGGGCTTCCGACAATATATAGAAAAGAGCCAGAGAATAATGGGGGGGACTTCCATCCGAAAAAACACTGCTATAGATAAATGTCTCATTCATGAAACGGATCAGTTCCTCCGCCTGCGGATGGGCATTCACCTGCTCCAGAAAGGTTTCGATGCGGTAGTCCTCAAAAAAGTTGTGGATAAAATGGAATAAATCCGGCTTTTCCAACCGTTTCACATAATACAATAAATCAAACCGGAATGTTCCCGCCAGAATATGTCCGCATTCATGCAGGGTCAGACCGGCATAGATGGAGAGATTACGGTTTTCCGTGATGGGTTCCAGTGGATCTTTATAGCGGGAGATATAATCCGGCAGGAAAATCCGTTTCCCGTCCGTGTATGCCCCCATCTCTCCGTTTTCAATCTTCACCAAGCCCAGAATACCGGACGCGATAATCCGGTTATATTCCAGGGCGGTTTTGAAATTCATCCGGTACCAGTAATCCGGTTCAAAGGCCTCCCACAGCTTGGCCCAATCCGATGGATTTTCCGAATCTTCCACAAATTTGAATACCCCTTTGATACCATGGGCGTAAGCGGAAAAATCCTCCGGTTCCAATTTTTCCAGAGACGCAACCAATCGGTCTATGTTCCGGGTGGTGTGTGCGATACTGGTGATCTCGTTAAAGAGATAATTATTGTCAGAATATTTTGTCCGGTAGGGAGCCCACACCACCTCTTTCATGGCCAGCAAAACCCCCGGATAATCTCTATCATCCGCACGGATGGGATCAACGGCCTTGACAAATTTTCTGTGCAGGTCATCCACAAATTTGTCCATTCCTTTCACCGGGGTGATTTCCACCAGTTTGAGCATAATAAAAATATATTCAAAGAATACCAGCCGCAGGACTTCTGCCTGCAAGCGGACGGAGGAAGTCTCTGCCTCCACAAATTTGATAAAGAGAGCTCTTCTTTTGATGAAATTCCGGTCAATCTTCAAACCCAGCAATAATTTTATTATGATGGGATAAAGCCCAATGCCAATCTGCCTCACCTTCATTTCCGCAATGGCTGTGATGATGGCTTTGACCAGAAGCCGAATGGTATCCATATCATTCTGGTAGTTCATTTTAATGGAGTAAAATGATGGGGATATAAATATCTCCATTCCCCGGACGGCCTTTTCCGGTGCGATCTCAGAGAGGATTTTCCAGATAAATGTGGTAAATGGATCATTCCAGTGGTAAAATTCTGTGAGAAATTTTTTCCAGATCAACCAGTCATCCGGAACCAGTTTTTCCATAAAAGCCAAAGATGCAATAAAACGGTCCACAATAACTTTTTTCTGTTTGCTGTATTTTTCAAACGGATATTTTTCTGCGTATTCCATGACCACATCCAGAAAAAAAACCGGATCCGGATTACCGGAAAGAATGGAAAATATGGAATCCAGAAAGGGTTGGGTCATCTCCATCTCATGGAAAAACCGTATCATATCCATAAATTCCACTGAAGAGATTTTTCGTAATATGGTACGGAATTTTATTTCATTTTTTGTCCAAAGAAGTAAATCCAGAAGATGGTCATGGATAGCGGGATATACCACAGAGTAAATCCCCCATTCCCGCAGACCTTTTAATAAAAAATAATGCCCGGTATCCCGGTGCATGGCGCAGTATAATTCCATGAAATCTGTATCCGCTTCTGCAACGGCAATGAAACCTTTCCGGAAAATATTATAGGTTTCCATATCCATCGGCACGGTATAATAAATGCGTTCCACTTCCTTGAAGTTTTTTTCCGTCATGGACCGGGCAATGAACCCCACCCTTGCCGGAGAGATTTCCAGGGAAACCCGCCGCAGCAAAAGATGGGTAGCCGAGCCAAAGCGTCCCGGAGACGCATTCACACTGCGTTCCAGGTATGTCTGGAAATTTTTTTCCCGCAAAAGATCATCCAGATAGCGGAAATTTTTGGAAGTGAACAGATCCTGGATGGACGTTTCCACCTCTTTGCGGTTAGCGGGAGATTTCCGGAAAAAATCTTCCAGAACGGCCACAGCATCCGGCCTCAGCGATGATTTATAATCATTTGGCGGCATTCTTGACCTGCAGCATATCCGCCACAATGGAACGCGTGTTATAATCCGCCTTTACCGCGAACAGCCGCATACTCTTTGCGATGGAGTTCACAAAGGAATACACCGTTTCATCCCGCATCCGGGAGTTTTTGTAATGGCCAAACGTGAGCTGGTCAATGACAATTCGCGTGGCATAGGACTGGGCCAGATAAGGATTCAAACCCTTCCGGATCAGGTAATGATAGTGTTTCATGGCCGCAATCTCAATCCGGGCGGAGCTTTCGTGGATGGTCAGCAGCTCCAGGTCTTCCGTCTCCTCCAGTTTTTCCAGGCCGATTTGTTTCAACAGGGGAGATTCCCCACTGGTTTTCAGAGAATACATCAGATTGGTAAAGCGGGACAAAATACGCGGCAATTCTTTTTCCTGGTAAGCGG
>DYOA01000015.1:0-28380 GCA_020720785.1 Leptospira biflexa | reverse complement strand
AGAGCGGATTCTCCGTGCTTTTGCGTAATGCGGATATGGATATAATGTTTAACAGTAAATTTTCTCTTGTCATTTTAATTTTTATTATTTTCCTTTTGTGTAAAAAAGAACTCCTCTTTATTCTGTACCTGGCACCCCTGTTTTCAGGGACAAAATCCAATCCCAAAAAACGTGCATCCTGTCCATTTTTTTTTCGGGTTTCCCTCCCCCTCTTTATCCCAAATAACGCTTGACAAACTGAAAAAAATCCGTATTATAACCTAATGCCAATTGTGAAAATTCATAAGGATCTCAGTTTTGGTACCAGTCCGGACAATGAAAACGGTCTGCAGTTGGAACTGAAATATGATGAAGACACAAAAACATCTTTTGGTGAAATTGTGATTCCCGGTCATTTTCAGGGACATAAGGCAAACCACATCCATCCCGGTATTATATCCGTGATGCTGGACGAAGTAATGATGAAAATCAACCAGTCCATGAATCTGAATGTCCAGACAGGAGAGCTGACCATACGGTATCTCCAAGTAGCAAAGACAGATGAACCCATATATCTCCGGGGCTTCTTCGTGAAAAAAAATCGAAAGATTATTGAAAACAGAGCCGAAATGGAAGATGATATTGGGAAAATCATTGCCCGTGCAAAAGGCAAGTACATTGAGATTGATCCTTTGGAAGAAGGATAACAAAAAGCCGAAGTGGTGAAACTGGTAGACGCGCTGGACTCAAAATCCAGTAGGGGCAACCCTGTGTCGGTTCGATTCCGACCTTCGGCAAAATTCTTCAATTCCTGACGAAACAGCGAGGTATATCCGGGCAATTTCCTCACATTAACAGAAGGGACACCAGACCAATGCCGGTGGAGGACAGCAAGACGGCTCCCACAAATAACCCAAAACGCCCACCCCCGGAATAGGCTGCAATGCCGGATTTTACCACGGCATTGGAGACCACCGCAATGGTGATCCCCACCCCACCCACATCATAGGAAAGTTGGGAATTCCTGGTCTGTTCTGCGATGGACAATGTGATGGGATCCACATCCACCAGACCGGACACCAGAGACGCCAGATAAATCCCCTCATTGCCCAGATATATTTTTGCAATCCGGGCCGCAAACAAAACACCCACGAAGATGATACTGAATTTAACAGCCGGCCACAGGGAAAACGGGTTTTTTAATACCAATGCCTCTGCGTCCTCATTTCCCGAATTTTTTCCGGCTTTTATCCAAAGGTATACTCCGGCTGCCACGATCACTACGGCCATAATCCCAAAGCCGTGAATAATACTACCCACCAGCCGGGGGTTCAGAACCCAGACAATCACAAGTATCCGGACAAACATGGTGGCATTGGCTATCAGGGTGGCAAAGACACCGTCATAAAGAAGATTGGGCTGGGTTTTTACCTGGTTTGCCATGGCCACGGTCACGGCTGTGGAGGAAGTGAGTCCCCCCAGAAGGCCGGTCAGGCTCAGTCCCATCCGGGCACCCAGAAATTTTGTCAGAAAATATCCCACAAAACTGATCCCAGAAATTAATATGACCAGAAATGTCATTTTATAGGGATTGAAAACCTCATAAGGATCCAGGGTTTTGTTGGGAAGAATGGGAAGGATAATAAATATAATGACCAGGAATTTAAGGGTATCTGTCATTTCCACCCTGCGAATCTGGAGAATAAATTTCCGGGTGGCTCTTTTGGAAGCCAGGATCACTGCCAGTAAAACTCCCAGCACCCCGGCCAGATGGGGTTGGTAACAGGTCAGGGCTCCCAGGGCAATGGTGAGCACCGCGGACATTTCCGTGGTGACCCCAGCTTCTTTCTTATGAAAACGGATATAGAAAATCAGCAGAAGGGCCACGCCCCCTCCCAGAAAAATACCGGAAGCAATATAGAAGGTTTTTCCCAATAGGGAGGAGGTAAATCCCAGCAGGGACAAAATGGCGTAAGTCCGCATGCCAATGGGATCATCTTTGGATTCCTTCTTTTTTCCGGATTTTTTTCTTCCTTTATCCTGATAGTGGTATAAGTCAATACTTCTTTCCAGTCCAATCAGAATCCCTATAGCCAGGGCATAGGTCATCTTTATTAATATCTCCAGCTCCATATAGTCATAATGGGCTCCCCGGCAAAAGTGTCCATTCTTAATTATTGACGCACAGCAGAGAAATTCAATTCTTTCGTATGGAGAACCCATCGGCCATTACGTTCGCGAACACTTATCTTCTGGGAGAAAAATCCATTGATGACCAGCACCGCAAACTGACCAAAACTATCTGGTAGCAAAGAACGAATATTATTAATAGCGTTTTCATTTCATTGACGGTTAATCCCCACCTTTCTAATGTGGTTTGGCAATTCAATTTCTGCATTTCCGGAATCGATAGCCAGGGGGGGAGATGAAAGGGATTAAAAGCGGAATTCTGCTGGTGGTACTTCTGACTGTCAGTCCGGGGGAAGCAGTTTTTCAAAAAATAAATGATGACACAAACGTGGTCAGTCTGGATTCAACGGATGAGCATTTCTGGTATGTGACATCAAAAAGTATTCGTCCGGAAGAGTATACCCGTTCCTTTCTGGGTATGACGAAAAAAAGTCCCGGAAAAGAACCGGCGGATTCTGTAACCTGGTATCCCGCCGTGGTGCCAGGTAACGCGTTTTCCATCAAAGAATTTTCCGATATTAAAAACTCCATTCACGAAGTATGGTATAAAAAGATAATTATTCTTCCGGAAAATATCAAAAACAGTCTGAGTGTAAAACTGGGGATCATTACAGACAGGGACAGAGTGTATTTCAACGGTCACCTAATTGGCTCCCATGGAGAATGGGATTCCCGCCTGCCCCAGGCTTACGATAACATACGTATCTATGAAATACCGCATGCTCTCATCCATCCGGGAAAGCCCAATATCATCCTGGTCCATGTCCAGAGATATTTTAAGGAAGAAATAGGTATCTACCGGGATAAAACAGAAATTGGACCTTCCCGGAAAATACTCCACCAGTTTTATAAGGAAAATACCATCGCTCTTATCTTTCTGATTGTATATCTCACGGTGGGGGCATATTTTATCTTTCTGTATTTCCGCAGAAGGAAAGAACATGCCAATCTGTTTTTTGCCCTCTTTACCTTTTTTCTGGTAATCTATCAGTTTTTGCGAACCCAGTTCAAATACTACATCGGTCTGGATTTTTACACATTGAAAAAAATCGAATACATCGTATTGATGTTCCTTTTACCGCTGATCTATTATTTTCTTAGGTCATATTTCACCTTTCCCAAAAATAAATGGATGAGCCGGATTGACAAAGGTATTTTCCTGCCCAATCTGGGTCTGTTGACCATTGCCACCATTATTTCTGTTACCGATGAAGTCACCCTTTACAACCACCTGAATATGACCATAGTCCAGCCCATACTATGGCCCATTTATCTTATTCTGACACTGGGCGTTCTGATTTACCAGGCGATACTAAAAGACCGGGATGCGTTTTACATGCTGGGAGGAATGGCTGTTATCTTTATTTCCGCATTTCTGGATATTTTATCCAATCGGGGGGTGATCCTTCTCCCCCGCACCATGGGATATGCGTTCATCCTGTTTGTGATGAGTCTGGCCATCATTCTGGCCAATAAGTTTGTCCGTCTGAATAAAGAAGTGGAAGACCTGAATGAAAATCTGGAAAAAAAAGTAAAACAACGTACCGAAGAATTGCAGCAGACCTTAACGGAGGTGCAGGAGCTGAAACACCAGCAGGATGGGGATTATTTTCTTACTTCATTGTTATTGGAACCTCTGGGAAAAAACCATGCGGAACCATCCAACGTCCGGGTGGAATTTTTCTTAAAAGAGAAAAAGCACTTTCAATTCCGGAAATGGACCAAGGAAATTGGCGGAGATATCAATATTGCCCATACCATTGAACTGCGTGAAAAAAAATATACAGTTTTTCTGAACGCGGACGCTATGGGAAAATCCATCCAGGGGGCTGGTGGGGCACTGGTTCTGGGTGCCATTTTTTATGCCATCATAGAAAGAACAAAATTCTCAAAAATAGAAAAAATGAAATATCCGGAACGATGGATAAAAACAGCTTTTATTGAATTACAGAACGTGTTTGAGGCTTTTGAGGGAACCATGCTGATCTCCCTGGTTCTGGGGATGATAGAGAATGATACCGGACTCTATCTATCCATCAATGCGGAACATCCTTTTTCCATTTTATACCGTGACAATAAAGCGGATTTTCTGGAAACGGAAATGACCTTCCGGAAAATCGGCACCCAGGATATTTCCAACTCTCTGTTCATCCGGACATTTCCCCTGCAACCCGGAGATGTCCTCTTCCTGGGATCGGATGGGCGGGACGATATCCTTCTGGGAATGAATGAAGATTCCTCCCGGATTATCAATGAAGATGAGAACAAAATACTGGAACATATAACCAAAGCAAATGGGAACCTGGAAAAAACGGTGGAAAATATTCTCGCCACGGGCCAGTTAACAGATGATCTTTCTTTAATCCGGGTGGAATTCAAGGATTTTGGGGAAGAGGTATCCAAGGAAAAAAATAAGTCCGATTTTTCTTTTCCGGAATCCTGGGAAACCCTGGACGCCAAGGAATTGATTCCCAAATTAGAGAATGTGAGGACAGAACCAGGGGTGTTAAAAATTCTTCAGAAGTTTTATTTTCAGGAAAAATCCTGGGATAAAGCCCTCTTGGCCGGATGTGATTATCTGCAAATATTCCCGGAAGATACAGAAGCCATGCATTACACTGCCCTGTCCGCAAAAGCCTTGAAAAAACTGGAACAGGCATCTGATATCGCAGAAAGAATTCATCTGCGCAATCCATCAAACCTGAAGAATTTAATCAATCTGGCGGATATTTACCGGTCTATGGGGAACTATCCTCAGGCAGAGAAATTTCTTACAAAAGCGGAGAAATTATCACCGCAGGAACCCAATGTATCCAAGCTTAAGAAAATCCTGAAAAAAATGATTCAATCCTTCTGATGCGGGGCATTTAGCTTTTGACGTGTTGTATTTAGAATGAATTCTGGCACGTGCCCAAAAGATATGACCTACGCAAAATAATGATCATCGGTTCCGGGCCCATTGTCATTGGACAGGCTTCTGAGTTTGATTATTCCGGAACCCAAGCTGTAAAAGCCTTAAAAGAAGAAGGATATGAGGTTGTTCTGATCAACTCCAATCCCGCCACCATTATGACAGATCCGGAGCTGGCAGACAAAATTTACATTGAACCCATCACCCTGCCCTATCTGACAAAAGTCATCGAACTGGAAAGACCGGACGCCCTGCTTCCCACTGTGGGAGGACAGACCGCATTAAACGCAGCCCTGGAGCTGGCAGAAGCGGGAATTCTGGAAAAATACAACGTGGAGCTGATTGGGGCAAAAATACCTGCCATTAAGAAAGCGGAAGACCGGGATTTGTTCAAAAAAGCCATGGAAAGAATCGGGGCAAAAACCCCCCTTTCCGGTCATGTTTCTTCCCTGCAGGAAGCCAGAGAGCTTTTGGACACAATTGGTCTGCCGGCCATTCTGAGACCCTCTTTCACTTTGGGGGGGACAGGAGGTGGCATTGCCTATAACCGGGAAGAATTCGACAATAAAATTATGAAAGCTATCCAGGAAAGCCCCTCTCATACCGTCCTGGTGGAACAATCCGTTCTGGGCTGGAAAGAATATGAACTGGAAGTGATGCGGGATTTAAAAGACAATGTGGTGGTCATCTGCTCCATTGAAAACTTTGACTCCATGGGAATCCATACCGGAGATTCCATCACCGTGGCTCCCCAGCAAACCCTGAGCGATAAAGAATACCAGAACATGCGGGATCTGGGGATCAAAATCATCCGCGAAATTGGAGTTGAGACGGGCGGTTCCAATATCCAGTTCGCGGTTAACCCAAAAGATGGGGATATTATTGTAATTGAAATGAATCCAAGGGTCAGTCGCTCCTCTGCTCTGGCCAGCAAGGCCACAGGTTTTCCCATTGCAAAGATTGCCGCCAAACTCTCTGTGGGTTACACCCTGGACGAAATCCGCAATGACATCACAAAAAAAACACCGGCGTCCTTTGAACCTGTACTGGATTATATAGTCACCAAAATTCCGCGTTTTACTTTTGAAAAATTTCCGGATTCAGAAAAACGCCTGGATACCCAGATGAGGTCTGTGGGGGAAGCCATGGCCATTGGACGTACCTTTGGGGAATCCTTTCAGAAAGCCATCCGCTCCCTGGAAACCGGAAGAGACGGCTGGGGTGCTGACGGAAATATTGACATCACCCTGGAAATCCGCAAAAAGAAAAAACCGGAGAGGAAAGCATTTCTGATAAAAAATCTTGTGAATGCAGGGGATGAGAGGATTTTCTATTTACGGGAGGCTTACCTGTGTAATTTTTCCATCAGGGAAATACATGATTATACCGGCATAGATCCGTGGTTTCTGCACCAGATGGAAAGGTTGATCCAATTTGAAAAAATCCTCCGGAAAAATACCCGCAAAGAAGGCAAAATTATTCCTTCCATATACCTGGAAGCCAAACAGTTTGGTTATTCCGACAAACAGATCGCATACCTGATCCATGAGAGTAAAATCAACCGGATTATCCATAAGCTGACAAAGATGCACCGTGGAAGCAAAGAATTCATGGAATTAAACGCCCGCATTCTGATGATACTGACTCATTCCGTTCTGGAAATCCGGAAGATAAAAAACCTGCCCCGGAGAGTTTACAAACGGATTGATACCTGCTCCGCAGAATTTGAATCCCACACTCCTTATTTATACTCCACCTTTGAATCTGAATGCGAGGCCGATGTCTCTGAACGGGAAAAAGTGATTATTCTGGGCGGTGGCCCCAACCGGATTGGTCAGGGCATTGAATTTGACTATTGTTGCTGCCATGCGTCCTTTGCCCTACAGGATTTGAACATAGAAAGCATTATGATAAACTCCAATCCGGAAACCGTATCCACAGATTATGACACATCTGACCGTTTATATTTTGAGCCACTGACGGAAGAAAACATCATTGATATATACAGAAAAGAAAATGAAAAAGGCAAGGTAAAAGGTATCATCCTCCAGTTCGGTGGACAAACCCCGCTCAAACTGGCATCCGCTTTGAGCCGTGCCAATATTCCCGTTCTGGGAACATCCCCGGAGTCCATCCAGAAAGCGGAAGACAGGGATCAGTTCAACCGCACGATCCAGAAACTGGGACTCCACCAGCCGTTGGGGTATATGGCTTCCTCCGTGGATGAAGCGATTAAGAAAGCGGAAAAAATCGGGTATCCGGTGCTGGTGCGTCCATCCTTTGTTCTGGGAGGAAGGGCGATGGCCATAGTCCATAACGAAGATTTACTCCTGGAATATATGAAGAAAACCACGGAGATATCCAAAGACCGCCCGGTCTTGATTGACCAGTTTCTCCAAAATGCGGTGGAAATTGATGTGGATGCGATTGCCGATGGACACAATGTATTTGTTGGCGGAATTCTGGAGCATATTGAGGAAGCCGGGGTCCATTCCGGAGACAGTGCTTGCATTTTGCCACCCAAAAATATTTCCCGGGAAATGCTCGATGAGATCACCGCTTCCACCAAAAAGATAGCCCTGGAGCTGGAAGTCTATGGACTGCTGAATATCCAGTTTGCGATTGCTGCCGGAAAACTCTTTGTTCTGGAGGTTAATCCACGGGCATCACGGACGGTGCCCTTTGTTTCCAAAGCCATCGGAATTCCTTTGACCAAAATTGCCACCCGGGTTATGAATGGGGAAACTCTTGCAAGTATGAATTTACTGGAGACACCATTCCCCAGTCTGTATCATGTGAAAGAAGTGGTTCTGCCGTTCAAAAAATTTTCCGGGGTGGATTCCATTCTGGGTCCGGAAATGAAATCCACCGGAGAGGTCATGGGAATTGGGAAAACCCCGGCGGAAGCATTTTTTAAAGCCCAAGAGGCCTCCGGAGCCAGACTCCCCCAGAGTCCCGCTATGGTATTTATTTCTGTCAATAATGCGTCCAAATCCGGATTGTTGGAGCCGGTAAAAAACCTTGTATCTGCGGGTTACCGGATCATTGCCACAGATGGTACCGCCGCCTTTTTCTCCCAAAGCGGGATTCCCGTGGAAAGGGTTATGAAAGTCCATGAAGGGAGACCCCATGTTGTGGATAAAATAAAATCCGGGGAAATTGATCTGGTAATTAATATTCCCACGGATGTGGAAACCAGAAACGATGCCTTGGAGATACGACTTTCCACTCTCCAGTATGCAATTCCGTATTTTACCACCCTTGCGGCGGCGGTGGAAGCAATTTCCGGCATGGTTTCCATTGACCGTCAGGAAATCAATGTATACCCCATCCACCGGAATTCCTGAAGGTTTTCCCTGGTTCCTGATTTTCCTGTTTCTTTTTTCGTCAGCCACATTTCCGCAGGCGGATGAAAAACTGAAAAAAGTAACCGTTTATGAATCCACTCTGCTCTATTCTTTTGATGACCCGGATACCTTTGGGGTAAAACCGGAGGGGAGCATCTTTTTCACCGTTCTGAATAATTTCCCCGCTCCCCGTTCCCGGAAATATCTTTCCGTCCGCTCCTACGGTATCCAGAATGAGAGCATCTCCATCCTGTTCCCCAAACCGCTGGAAATAACGGATCATATATCAGAAGTATCTGTCTGGATACACGGTTTTTTTCTGCCGGTGGAGGCATACCTGATATTAGCGGATACGGACAACAAACGGGTTTATATTCCCCTGGGAAACCTGAAATACCGGGGATGGAAACGCCTGTCCGTGAGCATCCCGGAAGGAATTCACCAGGAGGATTTGTACCTGAAGCACAATAACCCGGTGGCCATCATTGGGTTTCACTTTGTGCCGGTCTCCGAGAAACGGCAGAAAAGATATTTTATGTTCTGGCTGGATGAACTGGAAGTAAAAACCAGAAAACGCTACCTATTGCCACCGGGATATTAATTTCTCCAGACATTGTATACTTTTGTCTCATTTTCTACACCAATCACGGCGGATAATTTTCCGGTGTCATAAGCCTTGCCATTCACAAAACTCCAGACAACCCTTGACAGGAATTTTCTGCCTGCATAGGGAGACCAGCCACAACCGGACAGCACATCCTTTTCCTGGAATTCCCATGGTCGATGGAAATCCACCACCGCCAGATCTGCAAAGTAACCGGGAGTTATTTTTCCTCTTTTTTCCATCCCAAAAAATTCCGCCGTATGGGTGGATAGAATTTCCGCAATCCGGAGAGGAGTTTTTTTCAGGGCATCCAGAATCAAATGAGTACCCACCTGTATGGAAGGAATTCCGGAGGGCGGGGATGAGGACATTTTTTCTTCCCTCAGGTGGGGTGCGTGGTCGGTGGCGATCATGGGGATGGAGTTTTCCAACAGATGCCGGTACAGTTTATCCGCAGTGGATTTTTTTCTGACCGGAGGATTGCATTTGATCATTGCACCCAGACGGTCATAGTCATTGGTATGGATAAAAATATGGTTTGGACTCACCTCAAAAGAAATTTTTTGATTTATTAATAACGATAATTCTTTTTCCGTGGAAACATGAGCAAAATGCATCCGGGATGCCATTCTCGGAAATTTCTGTACAATCTCTTTTGTTTGCAAAAAGGCGGATTCTTCATCCCGGATACGGGAATGATTCCGGATATTTTTCATGGAATAGCGGGAAGATCTGTTTATTATGCGGCTTTCCAGTTCGGAATGGAGGATAATTTTTTTGTCCAGGGCTTCCAGATGGGCCAGTTTCTCCGGATGGGATAAAAGCAGATTCCCGGTTGAGGACGCCAGAAAGACTTTCACTGCCTTAAAACTCAGATTCCCGGATAAAAATTCCAGGTTGTCCCCGGTGTAGCCGGGAATGATACCATAGTTAATGAGGGAATCTCTCCGAATGGCCTTCTCCTTCGCAGTCCAGCTTGGGGCATCCACCACCGGTGGAGTGGTGTTGGGCATATCCAAAACAGTAGTGACCCCCGCAAAAAGGGCAGCACGGGAGCCGGTTACCCAGTTTTCCGCATTTTCGTTCCCCGGAGTGCGAAAATGGACATGGGGATCAATAAACCCCGGAAAAACAAACAAACCCCGGACATCCTCTCTTACCCAGGCATTGACATGGGTAATATTGTCCGGGAGAGTATCTACTATTTCATAGATTTTCTGGTCTTTTATGATAATATTGGTTCTTTTTACCTCATCGGGCAAAACAGCCATTACTCCGGGTAGAACAATGTATTCTTTCCTTTCCATAGAATCAATCCTTTCTGGCCAAACGGTTCATCAGATAAAAATCAGCCGTCACAAAGGCAGCTGTATTGGCCACGATGGGAACAGCACGGGGAACCACACAGGGGTCATGCCGTCCCTTACCTTTGATAACCCCAGGCTCAAGCGAAGTATCAATGGTGGGTTGCTCTTTCATAATGGTTGGCACAGGTTTGAAACCGATTTCCATGGTGATGGGCATACCATTGGTGATCCCCCCCTGCACCCCACCGGAATGGTTGGTTCTGGTCCGGGGTTTTCCGTCCATCACCTCAAAAATATCATTGAAAGAGGACCCGTTTTCTTCCGGAGCCTGGATTCCGTTGCCCATGGAAACGTACCGGACAGCCGGAATATTCATCATAGCAAAGGCCAGATACGCATCATATTTCAGAAAAACAGGATTTCCCAGGCCGGCGGGCACATTTTTCACCAGAAGCTGGATTCTTCCGCCCACAGAATCACCGGCACTGCGGCTTTGTTCAATTTTCCGGCGGGACAGAGCGGCATGTTCTTCCGATATCATCCGTACATCGTTCGTATAGGCTTGTTTTTCCAGCTCCGGATAATCACCATTTTCATAATCCCCCGGATCCCGAATATCCCCCACGGATTTTACATAGGCCAGAAATTCCATTTTCGTGACTTCCTTCAAAAAAAGTCGGGCAAAAGCTCCGGCCACCACCAGGGAAATGGTGGTTCTTGCGGAGGATCGTCCTCCCCCCCGGTGGTCCCGAATGCCATACTTGGCCCAGGTTCCATAATCGGCATGGTTGGGGCGGAATAATTTCTCCATTTCATTATAATCCTTACTGCGGGCATCCTGGTTTTCCACCATAAATGCAATGGAAGCTCCGGTGGATTTGCCTTCAAAAACCCCGGATAAAATCTGAATCCGGTCACTTTCTTTGCGGGAAGTGGCTATGGAAGAGGCTCCCGGACGGCGTTTTTCCAGTTGATCCTGGATAAAATCCAGGTCGATGGGGATATTTGCGGGAAAATTATCCAGAATCCCGCCTATGGAGTGGCCATGGGACTCCCCGTAGCTGGTGAGTCTCAGAAAATTGCCCAAAATATTGCTCATTTACACATTTTTTAAGAATCCTCTTGACAGTCTACCTAAATTTAAAAATTTTCTTTGTGCATTCCATTCTGTTCATCTCCGCCTCCCAGAACCGCCGGAATCTGCTGAAAAGTGGACTCAAAAACCGGTTTGATCTGTCCATATCCTCCACTTTGACCCTGGGTGCCCGCTATGCACGGAAACTTTTTGCGGATTTAATCATCATTGACTATTCCATCCGTCCATCCGGCGGTTCGCTCCGGGAGATTATGAAACAATTTATATCTCCCAAGGAAAGTCACTACATTATTTTTCTTGTGGAGAAGGATGAGTATCCGGAATTTATCGCGGAAAAAGGAGATTTGAACATCGGTTTTTATATTTCCCATTCTTCCAATGACGATCTTATATTTATGGAAAATTTTGTCAATTATCTGGAGGAAACAGTAAAAAGAATGAATCAGGAGCGTACCGTTCTTTTTTATTCCCAGAGTATGGTTCACTCATCATCAGCGGAACAAAAACCCCAGGCCCTGTTTTTTCAGGGGATTTCTGAGGAAATTATGAATTTTAATCTTCAATTTTCCGATGGCCTCCATTCCAGGGAACCCATGCTTCTGCTGGCCTCCCATCCCTGGGATATTCAGTACCTCACCCGCTCCATGAATGCCCATTTTCATATCCATCACCCATCGGACGGGGTATTCAATATCCGGCTGAATGAACATGATCTGAAAATGCAGAAAACCATTCTGAATGAAATTCTCTATCCCTCCCATGACCGGAATAAACGTGGTATTTATATTATCACCGGCATGGAGCATTTTCACTGGAATCTGCAGGAAAAGTTGCTCAAAGCATTAAAGGAGCCGGATATTTTCCAGCACTCCCGCTTCAAGATAATTCTTACCGCTACCACCAGCTTAAAAAAACATGTGGACAAGGGTAAACTCCGTCAGGATTTATACTACCGCCTGAAAAACTTTTCCGTGGTTTTCCCCCTTCTCCAGAGCAGGGCCGGCGATATTAATTTAATTCTGGAACATTTTTTTCAGTGGTATCAGGATAAAACAAATAGAAAAATAAAACTGGATATGTCCATCCGGACTCTTCTTCTGGAATACGCACACAAGTATTCCTATGAAGTATTCCATGACTATCTCTTCATTCTTTTATCCCTTGCTTCCCATTCCGGTGTTTCTCTGGAGGATTTTTATCATATCAAATCCTCGGAATTTCTGAAGAATCCGCTTGTGGAAAAATGCATCATCCAGTTAAAAAACAAAACCATGGCTCCGGACAGCGAAAAAAACCAGGAAAAAACATCGCTTTTTACCCTGGAAAAAAATTACATCCGGGAAGTACTCCGGCAAAATCAGAACAACATATCCCAGACGGCAAGAATCTTGGGGATTTCCAGAAAAACGCTGTACGACCGTCTGAAAAAATACCAGATTGACTCCGATTCCTCTCGTGAAGCTTAAAGGAATACGGATATCCCAGGGAAGCCTGAAAGGACGAGTCATTCCCCTTCCGGCGGAGGTGCACGGCCATAATGCTGCGACTCCGGGGGTGGTGAAAGAAGCGGTCTTCCAGATCATCTCCAATGCCTCCCCGCGGTTTTCCCGAAATGTATTTTTTGATCTGTATTCCGGCTCCGGGCAGATGGGGATGGAAGCCCTTTCCCGTGGATTCCACCATGTCTGGTTTCTGGAACCGGAGAAAAAACGCTTTCTTCAAATCCGGGAAATACTGGGTTCTTTGCCCGGAGAAAAAAACAGTGGTTTACTTAAAACCAAAGCCGTTGAATTTTTATCCCGGTTCCCGGAAAATGCTCCCCGGGAAATTACCGGGGATAAAACTCTGGTATTTTTTGCCGATCCACCCTACTCCTTTGCGGAAAAAAACCCGGAGCATTATGCTCAGTTGATGGATGGGTTATTGGCTATAACTTCTGCACTTCCTGCCCAGCCGGCTTTGATGATCCTGCAGATACCCTATAAAAAAAAGGAATATGCCGGTGCGGCAGAATTTCTGGCCGGATTTGACGGAAAAATCTATTCCTATGGTAAAAATGCTCTGGCAGTAAAAATCAGCACCGGGTAAAACCTTTCTAATTTTCCCCTCCAACATTCCGATACTAAACTATGGGAATTTACTGGTTCATCATTTTCCTGGGGATTGTCCAGGGACTCACCGAATTTTTGCCAATATCCAGCAGTGGCCACCTGGCCTTTTTTCAGAACCTGGAATTTTTCAAAACCCAGACAGCGGAGCTGGAAAAGCATTTCACGTTGCTCCAGTTTAATGTGTTTCTGCACTTTGGAACACTGATTGCCGTACTTGTATACTGGCGTAAAGATATTCTGGACTTAATTCTGGGATTTTTTTCCTCCCTGAAACGGAAGGACTATACAGAAAAAAGATTTAAAATTTCCATGAGCGTTTTCTGGGGAACCCTACCCGTTCTGGCTGTGCCTTTTTATAAAGACTTTGTGGAACAATCCGCAAATTCCCTTTATTTCATTGCCTTTTTCTTTATAGTGAACGGAATCTTTCTTTCTGTGACGGATTTAATTATTGTGAAGAAAAACTCTGAAAGGAATTCCAGAAATATTGAAGACCTGAAAATCCCGTCACTTCTGATCATCGGCCTTTTCCAGATTATCGCTGTTTTCCCCGGCATCTCCCGTTCCGGTTCCACCATAGCCTCCGGGTTGATTATGAAAATGAAAGGGGAAGAGGCTATCCGTTACAGCTTTTTTCTTTCCATTCCTGTTCTCATCGCTGCCAATTTGCTGGAACTGAGCCATCTATCTACGATGAAAGTCCAATTGGATTATCTCATCCTGGGGATGGGAAGTGCATTTCTGGCCGGGATGTTTTCCATCCGGGTTCTGTTATGGATGGGTAAAAAAATGATTATTTATCCTTTTGGTTTTTATACCCTTCTTCTGGGATTGTGGATACTGATTGTCTATTTATGAAATGGCTGGAAAAAAAAGAAATTTCCGGAGAAACCGGGGGTAAAATTCCCTGGATATCCCGCAATTATGCGGATATTTCTTTTGACCTGCCCCAAAAAACCAGAAAGCTCCTGGGGGGAAAAAGTGGATTATCTTTGCACTCTCCAGGAACAAAAATATATGAAATAAAACCCGCAGATAATGAAAATCAATCTTCCGCAGTAAAATCCTCTTCCCACACGTTTTACTTTGGCTTTCCCGGTGTATTTGAAAACCATTCTGCGGATAGAGAATATTTCCCAAAGGAAGAATCCATACTGGAAGAGGAATATTCCCCGGAGAATGAAGCCAGGCAGTCAAGAGAGCCGTATTGGGAAAGCCCCTCCGCAGACAGAATCACAGAAATCCAGGAAGATACGGAAGAATGGGAAGAAAAAAATCCGGTCGATGAAGACATCCGGATGGACAATGACCCTTTCCCGGAAGATACCGAATCCCCGGAGAATACCATCATAGAATCCCGGGAAATACCCCTGCTGACCAGGGAATCCATTCTGGAACTGGAAAAAGATTTATCCCCGGATCCGGAGGAATTTTTGCCACAGAAAAAGATGGTCTCTTTTCCGGGAGATTCATCCGATATGGCTTCCATTACGCCAGTCATCCATGTCAACCGCCAGTATGAAATACCATTCCAGATTCTGAAAATCCAGAAACAGAACCGGTTTATGAGGGACCATAAAGAAACGGAAAAAATCATCCAGAAACTGGAAGACTCTCTGTCCCAGTTTTCCATTGTGGGGAAAGTTGTGGGTATCCAGGACGGACCCATCATCACCCGCTATGAAATCAAACTGGAACCCGGCATCAAAGTATCCCGGGTGCTGAGTCTGACCGATGACATTGCCATGGCCATGGAAGCCATCAGTGTTCGGATTGAAGCCCCCATACCGGGCAGAGCCACAGTGGGCATTGAAATTCCCCATAAAAACAGAATGCCGGTAACCTTGGGGGACTTATTGAACGAAAAATCTTTTTATGAAAACGAAATGAATTTACCGGTTCCACTTGGGAAAGACATTGCGGGAAACCCGGTGAGTTTTGATTTAAGTAAAATGCCTCACCTTTTGATTGCCGGGGCAACCGGTTCGGGGAAATCCGTAACCGTAAATTCCATCATCACCAATTTTATCCTGAGCATGGGGCCGGATTATATACGTTTTCTGATGATAGATCCCAAGCTGGTGGAACTCTCGCATTATAATGACATACCCCATCTTCTGCATCCGGTCATTACGGAGCACCAGAAAGCAATCCTATCATTGAACTGGGCAGTGGAAGAAATGGAACGCCGCTATGAAGATCTTCTGGAATTGAAGGTAAGGGATATCCGGGCATTCAATGAAAAAATAAAAAATACCCATAGAAAAATTCCACCCATGCCCTATATTATCATCCTGATTGATGAGCTGGGAGATCTCATGATGGTGGCCGGAAAAGAAGTCCAGGACAGCATCGTCCGGCTTTCGCAGAAAGCCAGAGCTGTGGGCATCCATCTGATTTTGGCAACCCAGAGACCTTCGGTGGATGTGATCACCGGAATCATCAAAGCGAATTTTCCGGCCCGGATTGCCCTGCAGGTGGCACAAAAAACGGATTCCCGTACCATTCTGGATTCCAATGGAGCGGAAGCTCTCCTGGGACAAGGTGATCTCCTGTTCAAGCATCCGGCCAAATCCCAGTTAATCCGGGCACAGGCTCCCCTGGTGGAAGATGCGGAGGTGGAAAACGTGGTAAAGAAGGCCATGACCTACGGAAAGCCGGTTTATATCCGCCTGGATGATCCCAAAGCCAACTCCGGAGAATTGAACGCAGAGGAAGAAGAATTGCTGGAAAAATCCTGGGAGTTTATACGGGAATCCCAGAAAGCCTCTGCCAGCTCCCTCCAAAGGCGATTCCGGATTGGGTATAACCGTGCCGCCCGGATCATTGAAGCCCTGGAAGCAAGGGGTTTCATTGGAGCCCAGATTGGCTCCCGGCCCCGGGAAATCTTCTCTAACTGATCACCTTAAATACTATCAGGGCCACATCGTCATCCAGTTCACTGAATCCATCTTTATCCAGATTTTTCCCGGAATATTGCTTCAGATCGGCAGAGATGAGATCCAGAATTCTTTCCGGATCGTAGATTCCTTTTTCACGGATTTTTTGCAGAATTTTCTCCAGCCGATTATCCTCATACATTTTTCCATCCGGATTTGTGGCCTCGGTTAAACCATCCGTATACTGCACCAGAATATCCCCATCCTTCATATCCACGGATAGTTTTTTTACGCTCTTGTCATAAATCATCGGAGGCAGTGCTCCCAGAGCCATCCCCCCGGCAGGAAGTCTTTCCACACCGGAAGACCGCAACAGAAACGGAATATTATGGCCACAGGAAATATAATCCATCTTTTTTGTCTTGGGATTAAAATCGACCAGGAACAGGGTGATGAACATGTTGGAGGGCGTATCCCGGTGCAGAATCTTGTTGATTTCCTTCGCAATGTCCTCCAGCGGGATACCCTTTTGTGCCATGATATGGATGATGGTACGGACCATGGTCATCACCAGCCCGGCACTGACCCCGTGGCTGGAAACATCCCCATTCAGGATGATTACGCTTTCATCGCTTCTGTATAAATAGTCAATATAATCCCCCCCAATACCCAACATGGGATAGTAGCGATAAGAAAATACAATTCTGTTCTCCCTGGTCAACTGGTCGGAGGCGGGCAAAAGTTTTTCCTGGATGATTTTTCCCGTTATCATTTCATGACGCAATTCTTCTTTTTCTCGCATCCCGGAGACCATCACGTTGAAGGAATCCGCAAGCTCCGCAAGTTCATCCCGTGTGTTTACCATGAAACGGGCGGTTAAATCCCCCTCTTTCACTCTCATGGATGTCCGGGCCAGATTCTTAATATCCCTCACAAAGACGGTAGCCAGAAGAAAAACTATGAATAACCCCCGCAGAACCACGGCAACCCCGGAGTCTATAATTTTATTAATACTTTTATCTTTAAAGATAAGCGGATCATATAAAAACAGGCGGATTTCCACCACCCCCATCAGCGAACGGGAAAGCACTTCTGAGCGGATTCTGGTCTGGTCATAAAAAAGGGAATTATTATATTTCACGGTACGCTTCCAGGTGGTATCCACATCCGATGCGTCCTGTACGGATATATAATCCAGTGCACTCCGCATATAGGCATATTCATAGGTACGTTTATCAAAAGTATACGGACCCAAAAGTTCATATTCCAGCGAGGCTCGCTCCAGAGAATTTCTGGAATGAAGGATCCGGTATTGGATTTTTTCCTTTTTCTGCCGGTAATAATCCAGAATTTCTTCATGGGCGTTATTCCATAGTTGTTTCTGTTTGGCAACCAAATCATTCAGCCGTATGTACATCCGGTACACTTCCGGATCCTGGCGGAAATGTACCCATTGAAAGGAGATTTTTTTCCCTTTATTTTTCTCTTTTTCCCAGGATTGGGAATAGGCATTTAGAGATTTCATGAGGGCGATATATTCTTTTTCATTCGCTTCCCAATCCTTTCGGGTTTTCCAGGAAAGATGGTTCCGGAAATTATCCATCAATGTCAGGGTTCTTTCTTTTAATGTGACAATCCGGTGTAGATTTCCCCGGTCAAACCGGTCATCCAGAGAAGCGTACACGGGGATAAAAAATGCCATGGAAGACTGCTTTTTTTCCTGCAGTGTGGCAATTTCTTTCTTGTGAATATTGGTATCCATAGTGGAATGTTTATCTATTATACGGGCAACCGGATTTTTTTTATTAATTTTGTAATAATCCGATTCTTTGAATTCACCAGAATAATAAAATGGATTCTTATAGCCATAGAGAAGCTTGCGGAATTCACTGTGAGAATGGTAACGGACATACTCTCTATTATCATAAATGATGATCTGGAAATCATAGGGATTCCTTAAAAAGAGACCATTCAGTGCCAGAAGGGCATCCTCCACATCTTTTTGCAGGCTGATCTCATCGGCCAGATTGCTTTTTTTCCCAGGAAGTGCCGTTTCCTCCCGGTGTTTCTTTTGCAGATATAACCGGGTGAAGTAGTTTTCCACGGTATTCTTCACGCTTTCATATATCAAATCCGAGGATATGCTATCATTGCGGTTGATATTCTGGTTGGCAAATTGTATAAAAAAATAGAGTAGGACGGTTATGGACGCCCCAATAAAAAGCGAAGTAAAAAGGACCAGTTTACCACGTATTTTTAAGGCGGGTATTATTCCGGAAATCCTGTCATGAATTCTGCTCATAATGCCGAATTTATAACAGGACAGAAAATAACAAGAAAAATAAATGGAAAACCTCAGTAAACTGGAAAATTTTAGAGAATTGCTCCGGAACCAGCTATCCACCGGAAAAACCGGATTGGAGGAGAATCCCATAGAAAAAATTCTGAATCAACTGGATCATAAAAAAGAATCCAGGCTGTCTTCAGATGCAATACACATTGTCAGGGAAATCCATAATATCCAGCTCCGGAATGAAAAACACATCGAACAGATAGAGTCTTTTATCTCCCATCTTTAGAATTTTTGTTTCCTAATTTTTCCATGCCTTTTCCCAGAAAAAACTTCTCTACAATCCATTCTTTATTGGTTCTCCGCATATAGATGATGATTTCCGACGTATACGATAATGCTTTTTCCATGGGGGAACCGATTAGCGGTATTTTCATGACAATTTTATCCATATTCAGAGGCTGGAATCTGGCTTTCATTCTGGCATCATCTCCGCTTAGAGGGAAATACCCCTCAATACGGAAATATCCAACATCAGAGTCAATGAGAGAATTCTGGACAATAAACCTGTCTCCTGACAGGCGGCCTTGGATGTCCAGGGAATGAATTTCTATCTCACTGGAGGGTTTGAGGCTTTTCCAAGAGGAAAAAATATCCACACTCACTAATCGGAAAAAGCGGGAAGCTGTACCGGAAGGCACACGGATTCCCTCCCCGGCTACCCGTATCATTCTGTCTTCGCACCGTACAAGGTGATTCAATCCGGAACAGTGAATATCACCGTACAGATAAAGAAATCCCCGGGAATGCTCAAAAAGCCACAAGGAAGAAAGGCTTCCGGACGCATGGAATTGTATGATATCTCCGGAATACCGGAAACCGGTGATATTGACCTTTGTATCCAGACCACTGATTGTCACCAGTCTGGAAAACAGGACAGAATTAATCATATAAAAAGAACCGGTTAACCGTGCCGGCATGGACAGGGATATTGGCTGTACATTCAAATCCAGATAGAACTGTGCATAAATATCTTCCGACCAGGGGTGTATGACCACTTTACCCAGAACAAGATTGCTGGGGCTGTACAGACGAAGACCAGGAATTTTCGTGGATGGTGCCAGACGGTTCACACGATAGTATGGAATGGCTGCATTCTGAAACAGAAAAGTCATCCGGAAAGCGGCATAATTCCATTCCATATCCGCAAGAATGGGCTCATGATTCAGATAAATGGTAATATTCTTTAATGATAATCCGGAAGCATCCGCATTTCCGCCAAAATTCACTCTTGCGGAATCAGATGGCTGTATACGGATGAGGGTTTCATAAGCCTCGCGTATTTCCAGATTGTCCACAAACACATTTCCATAGTGCTTGATTTCTTTCAGTGGAAATCCAAAGGACATGGAATGGAAATACCGTATATTGCCGGTGTATTGATACACCAAGCCCGGTATTCCGGCGTTAAGATGATCCAGTTCCAAATGCCCTTTCTGGAAGACATGAATTTTCTGGATCCAATTATCTGGGTCATCGGGGTTTTTCCAGATTTCCAAATCAAGATTAACATGTAGCCATTGCTGCAATGTGCCAACAACGGACACAGTGAGTAAATGGGGATCCTTGTTCTTCAGGGTAACCTGCCGGGCAACGATGAAAGGAGATTCCGTGTCCACACCCTCTAAAACAATATCCACCTGGGCAGCAAAGAGAGACTCCGTATAGTCAAACTGGTGGGGTATCATGCGGATATAATGCTGGATCCGCTGGAGTATAAAATCCACTTTTGCTTTCTCCATGAAGAACCCTTTTTTTAGTGCTTCTCTGGATTCCCGGATTATTTTATCATGGCTCTTTCCTTTAACCCGAATATTTGTATGCCCCACATAAATATTCCTGACCATTAACTTCTGGTTGAAGACTAATTGCCATAAATCCACATCAATTTTTATTTTCCGAAAAGTCAGGAATGTGTCATTATCCACATTCATATAGTATTTATCGATGTATAAATGAGGATAGGGTATGAAGGATGTTCTTACCGTGGAAATATCCACCAGAATTCCATATTCGTTCAGCAGAGCATTCATATCATTATTCAGGTCCATTTTCAAGCCATGAATCAAAAAGTAGAGACCAGCGTGAAAAAATAGTAAAAGTATAAAAATAAAACCAATGATAACTGTTTTCCTGTGAATCAAAAATTGTCTGACAGTCTGAATGATCGTTTTAAAAACTTCCATGATGGGGATAAATTCTTGTTGCAATTTTGAATCAGATTGTCGATATTAATTTATAATCTATGAGTCTGAAACAAAAACTAAGTTTTTTTTCCGGAATACCTTTTTATTTCAGAGTACCTCTGGCCATTTTTTTTGTGGGAATGGTAATTTCCGCAATTCTGGGGTATTTATTGCACCATTCCTATAATAAATCCTGGGAAACCAATGGCATCCAAAAAACCCTTTCCAGTCTCCGCTATATTGACCGTCTGTCCGGAGATATAAAAGACCAAAAGACTATGGTGGATTTTATTGTCCCTCTGGGAATGGAATTTGCGTCCTCTCCTTCCCCATCCGGCACCATCCTTTTCTGGAATCCGGAACACCAGATAATCTATCATAATTCAGAAGCAGTCCAGAAAATGATTGAAAAAACCGGAATGGAATTTATTAAAGATTTTGAACTGATAGCAGAGAAATATCTGTATTACAACAAGCTTTTATCCGGCAAAGCAAGCCACTACTCGGAAAATAAATCCGGTGCAATTCATATAGCATATCGTTTCCGGAATGGATATCTCATTGCCCTGGAAAACGCAATCCAGTACGATGCCGGGATTAAATATAAAATCGGGATTTATCTATCCCTGAGTCTGCTCACAGTGATGTTCACGCTGATCGCATACATTCTCACATTTGGTATCCAACATGAGGTGGATGAAATTCTGATCCTGAGGGAAAATACTCCGATGACCTCACCCATCGCCACTCCGGAAACCGTTATGGAAAGCAGAATCCCCCTTATGACGGCACCAGAAAATATGGAATACAAAGAAAATCTGAACCATCTGTTATTCCAGTATCCCTTCCATAAGATGAAAAACTATGAAATATCCAGTTTTCCCAGGAATCCGGCACCGGATGAAAACGCGTTTTTATCATCCATTGAAATTAATAACAAATTGTTTTTTCTCGCAGGTTCATCCCGTGTCCAATCCATAAACGACGCTTTCCATAAAGTCCGCCTGCAGGAACGCTTCCGTACTCTGGCCGTTCATAACCCCTCTCTGGAAAACCTGATATCCAGAATGGAAAAGGAAACATCCTCCCCGGAAACCAGGGAGGGGATTAACTCCAGTATGCTGGAAATAGAAAACAGAAAACTCAGATTAATCGCAAAAGATATATTTTCCCTCTTTTTATGGGAAGGAAACGGAAAATTCACCTCATTATCCGGTGAAGGACAAATTCAATCCTATTCTCTTCCACAAAAAAGTTTTATCATTCTGCTTTCATCCCAAATCCTTCCACAGTACGGGTGGAGCAGGGAACAGTTTATCAAGGAAATACAGATACCGGAGGAAAAAGCTGACAACGCAAAAGGAGCCCTGTCTTTTCTTCTTTCTGTTTTCCAGCAAAAAAATCAAGGAAAACCGGCAGGCATTGTTACTGTTATTGAAGTTAAATAATCAGATAGTTTTCCACATTTCTGTTTCTGGCATTTTCCATATCTTTGAGAATCTGCTCTTTCAATGCATCCATGGATTTAAATGAGATTTCATCCCGTATTCTTTCCAGAAAATAAACCACAACAGATTCCCCATATATATTTCGATTAAAATTCAGGATATGGACTTCCAGAGATCTGGCATCATTCCCAAAGGTGGGATTTTTTCCAATGTTGATGAGGCATTTTAATATCTCTCCTCCGTATCGAACAACACCAAAGTACACTCCGTCTCCGGGGATCATTTTATCCGGAGGGATATGGAGGTTTGCCGTTTTTATGTTCATGATTGTCCCTCTCTGGTATCCCCGGATGACGGTGGAGGCAATAAAAAATGCGTGACCCAGCAACTCATTGGCTTTTTCCACATTTCCATTTTTCAGGGATTCACGGACAAGGCTACTGGAATAACGGATATCGCTTTCATAGTATTCCTCCACCCTTTCCACCTGGAAGGATAATTCCCCGGATTTATTCCGCAAAAATTCATAATTTCCTTCCCGGTTTTTCCCAAAATGGTGGTCATAACCAATGATTACGGTATCCGCTTTCAGTTGATCCAGGATAATATCGCGTAAAAAATTATCTGCGGAAAGTTCCAGGGTATTCACTTCAAACGGGAAAAAATAGACCAGATCCAGAGGATATTTCTGCAGAAGGATGATTTTTTCCTGTTTGGTATATATCACATTGTCAAATTTCAGCTTTTTCAGAATTTTTTTGGGGGAAGGATCATAGGTCATCAGCACAACCGGAAGACCTTTTTCCTTCCCGGCATCCACTGCCCGGTAAATTAACTTCTGGTGCCCTTTATGGATGCCGTCAAAATCCCCCAGGGTGACAATGGTTTTTTCCCAATTGCCGGGGAATTCAGAAATATCAGACAGAATCCGCATGGGAATTTTTCTGGCTGAAAAAGGAGGCAAAATATATGAACCCCCCCAGACTGATATAGGCAACCGCGAAATCATAGGGAATGGTAATTTCCGGAGTCAGTTTCCACGGAAGATAGATTTCTCCGGATGGGGTGGAAGAATGGATCACCCCAAAAAAGGACATGACCCCGGCTGCAAAAAGAACAGCCACACTGCTTTTGATTCTTCCATCTATCAGGAAGGCCACCACCGCACCCCACACCATGGCCGTCAGCACATAGCCCTGCCCCAGAGCTTCCAGAAAAGGATATTCCGCCTGGACACCCAGCGGTATTAAACCGGCGATGGCGGCTTTCATGGCTGGGGAAGAATCCTTTGCCATCTGCCCCAATTGATCCTGCACTCGCAATACATGCTCCAGCAGGATTTTCACCTTTATATAACCAAAGTTCAGAATACTGGGCAGCAGGGCAAAGTTGATGGCCATGGCATGCCTGGTCGGAGTCATAGCATAGGCCAGCACCATAATTTCAAAACCAATAAAAATCAATATGGGGGCAACGGCGGCCTTGGGAATCAACTGCACCAGCATCCCCAGCCATCCCATGTATCCGCCAATACCGATCAATATACCGGTCAGGAGAGTATATCCTGCCCGGGCACCCATTTTCTTATACGCGGAATGACCAATGTATGGAGTGGTCTGGCTCACCCCCCCAAAAATTCCCGCTATAAAGGTGGCCACAGCCTCTGTCAGCAGGATATCCCTGGTTTTGTAGGAATCACCGGCCAGCCGTGCTCCTTCTGTCACATTAATTCCACCGATGATGGTCAGCAGCCCAAACGGCACGCCCACCGCCAGATAATCCAGGGATGTCCCAAAAAACTGGGAAAACGCCTCCGGATACACCATTGGCCAGGAGATATTCACAGATAATTCGCTGATCACGTGGGCACGGGCTCCAAAAATATCCATCCAGGCAAACAGATAAAACAGAACGGTTCCCATCAGAACGCCTGCGGCTGCACCGGGGAATTTGCTGGGGAGCTGGTAGCCCGCGACCAGAGTGAAGATCACCAAACCCAGGGAGATGAGTCCCACCACCGGCATATTCATCACGTCAATGAAATGGTTTGCGGCCAGCCAGACAATCCCCACCCCAGCCAGAGAACCCAGCAGACTGGCGGTGGGTATAATCCTCTGGATTGACGAACCCAGAAAGGAGGTAATGGCCTTCACGATGGACATCCAGATCATCACTCCCATTCCCGTATACCAGGCATAAAGAGCGGCTGTATGCACATCATACTTTCCCTGGAATACCAGAAACGAAGGCCCCAGAATGGTCACAGCCACTCCAATGGTCGATGGAGTATCCAACCCCAGGGGCATGGCGGTAATATCTTTCCTGCCGGTTTTCAGGGCCAACCGGATGGCCATAATGGAGTACATAATATCGCCCACAAAAACACCCAGAGCCGTACCCGGAATCATCCGGTTATATACAATATCCGCAGGAAATCCAAATCCGCCAATCAGGATGGTGGATAAGATGACAATATTCACAATATTATCCAGAAAGAGAGCAAAAAAAGCATTCCAGTCGCCCAGGCCAAACAGAGGGTATTTTTCCAGTATACGTTTCATTATAGATACGCTCTAAGCCGGTTTCAGGTCGGCAACAAAAAAAGCGTGGCCGGAAAAGTCTTGGTTTTCTCATGCCGATATTAATAATAGGTTATGGATGCTATTGACTATCTGGTGCTTGTTGCCATTCTGGGAATGATGGCCATTGCCACCGCATTCATTTTTCTTCTGAAAAAAAAAGAGGAGAAATCCACGACCACTCCCCCCCCAAAAAGACCTGCATCCCCAAAACCCAAACTTCCTGAAAAAAAAGAACTTCTGCCGGATCCTCAAATAATAACAGATTTGGTTACGGAACCGTTGGTTGGTAATAGCGATGAAAAAACAGAGATAGCCCCTCCACAGAAAGTCCATCCGGAACCGCCCCAAACCGCAGTTTTTACGGAAGAAATCCTGGAGGCAAATCCACCGCCATTGGATTTTTTTCCGGAATTCCAGGAATTGCTCCGGAAAGTTTATTCCTCTCCCGGTATATGGATCAGGTATTTTCCGCTGATGATCCCAGATACGGAAAATCAGACCCTTCACCTGGATTTTCCTTTTGCACAGAAAAACCCGGACATAGAAAGAATCTATGCTGCCTGGAAGCGAGGATACCAGGATACCCATCTGTGGAAAATTCTGCTGCCCTATTTTCTCTTCACCTATGTGAATTATAGAGAAAACTTTGTTCGCCTTATGGAAGTCTGGAGTATAAGGCAGATACCGGTTTCATTCCGGTGCTATTTCCAGAATCTGCTTCCCGATATCTTTGGGTTTTCTCCGGAAAACCGGATTTCCGCTCCCATGCAGGCATTGGAGGATTACTCAGAAGGAACCATACCGGAAAAAGAATTGGCCATGGTCCGCATATTCGCAAGAATACAGGAAAAAAACCGGATTTCAGATAAGGACTTTCTGGAAATAATCCATGAAGCTCAAAAAACTTTTCCAGAGACATCCGCTTCCTCATTTCTGTCTTTTCTAGCAGAGCCGTTGCGGTACCTGGGTACCCCGGCCGCGAAAATCCGTTTCCATCGTCTGGGAGGTACCTCACTTTTTTCCAGGGATTTTATGATACGGCAGATTTTTTTCTATGGAAATCATCATAAAATTCACTACCTGCATCCACCCGTAGGAATTTTCCATTTGGCAAGGTTTACATTTTTGAAAGAATCTCAAAGAAAGATTTTTCTGAAATGGTCTCATAACCATTTTCAGCAACTCATACTCCGTATCCCGTATTTCTCTCTCCACTTTTTCTATGCCCAGGCCAAACGGAACAAGCATAAAGAAGTAGATGAAATGGTCGTCCAAGATGTGGAGAGACAATTTAAACTATCCCCCCTCCATCCGTCGGAGGAATACCGGAATATCATCCCAAAAACTCCGCCCCGGATATTAAAAATGCTTCTGGTTTTTTTGAACGCCCGGGAAAGACACATGGAATTTCTTGTGGCCAGGAAAGCACTCCCGGAGCATTTTGTTGATTATGCGGTTCATATCCTCACCGCCAGATCCATTTTTTTTATGAAAAAATATAACTTTGCAATTGCCTATCTCAAAAAACATATTCCGGATTTTGATAAGGATCTGGCTGTGATGAATGAATTGGCCATATATTACTATTACTCCGGGGATCTGGAAAAATCAGGCGAAATATTTCAGTACCTGCAGGAAACATTCCGGGAAAACCTCACCGTAGCATATAATAAAAATCTCTTTAATGACAGGAAATATACGCTGGAAAGCTTTCTGGCATGGAAATCATTGAGAGAAAAAATGAAAACGATCAGATAGAATTATCTGATCGTTTATTGAGCAAGAATTAATTACTGAGCGGGTTCTGTTTCTTTTTTATCTTCTTCTTTGGCTGCGGATTCTTCAGCAGACCCCTCTTCAGAAACTGGCTCTAACATGGTTTTGGGAGGATTGTTGTCCACGGTTAATTCCAGTACCACAACCTGAGACTCATTCCCCACATTATCCACGGCTTTCGCTTCAATCTTATGATCCCCTTCCTCAGCAAAATTTACTTTTGTTGCATAGGGGTGAAAATCAGTATCCCCATCCACTTTGACCAGAATCTGGGCAACGCCGGAATCATTATCTTTTGCTTCAACGGAAAAATAATTTTCTTTAACGGAGTAACTCTTTCCATTAATCACAGTCAGCTTTTGTGCGGGCTTGATTTCCACCACTGGTCCTTTATCATCCACAAAGACGATAAATTTCTGCTCGGGGGATACATTGCCCACATTGTCCGTGGCCTTGAACTGTACATTCTGCAAGCCGCCCTTGTCAAAAGTAATGGTTTCCGAGTATACCTTGGCCTCTTCCCCATTCAGGGAATACTCAATGTTTTTTACACCGGAAAATTTATCTGTGGCTTTCAGCTCCGCTTTGGAATTCAATCCGGCATAAAGCTGTTTTTCACCCTGAAAAAAACCTTCTTTGTACGAAACCATGATTTCCGGAGGAGTGTCATCAATAATGACGGAATAAACGTTGTCCGGTTCTTTATTCCCAACTTTGTCAATACTCCGGTAGGTGACGGTGTGTCTTCCTTCGGTTACACTGGTAAGCTGGAAAGGCTCTGTATAAATCTGAAAGTTGTTATCATCTATTTTATACTCAATATGCTTTAATGTGGACAGACTGTCTTCTGCCTTCAGCAAAAACTTTGCACCGGTTGTGGCATAGGTGATTCTTCCATCAGAGTAAATATTCTGACCTTTTGCACTGCCAGCATCCTTCTCTGCCTTGCCGGAGTCCCCTTCCTTCACAGTGGAGTCTCCTTCTTCCCCGTTTTCGTTTTTAACTGCAGGGCTGACTTCGTTCTCACTGGTATCCTCTGTCACATTATCACTGGCAGATTCTTCCGCTGCTTCTATTGCCTGAGGATCGTCTGCCACAGCTTCATCCTGGGCATAGATTGAGGCAACACATGTAATAACAAGCACAGCCAGAATTTGTTTAAAAAATGCTTCTTTCATTCCGCTCTCCTTTATCTGTTCTTTTTTTCCGTTTGCTTTTTCCCGTAAATGGAAATGTTTAAGCACAACTTTAATAAAAAGGCCAATCGTCAAGAATATAATTCCTTCCCAGCAATATTTTTTTGCATATCCATCCCGGCCAGACAACAGCTTTGGACATAGGATTCTGTATTCCCCGTGCACGATGCCGATTTATATTTCTGCTACTTAACGATATATTTCTTTACGGCATTGCATATTGGGTCATAAAAATCCGTCACATCATTTTTTTTCATAGCTGTAAAATGAAATGAATCTAATAAAAGGACACTTTTGCTGTTATTTTTTAACCAGTAAACATCAAAACTATCGCCCTTTTCGATTAAATTAATAGCTGAATTCAAGTATGACAATAAGCAGGCGGCTGCGGGGTATCTTTTTCGATTTAAAAAAATTT
>DYOA01000042.1 GCA_020720785.1 Leptospira biflexa | reverse complement strand
GGACAGGAACCGGATATACTTCCCCAATCGCCCTGCCACTTGTATATTTTTTTATCCTGGCCAGAAGTTTGTCCGTTGCCCAGAATCGGGAAAATGATCAAAATCAGAATGAGGTGAAAATAGTTTCTATTCATATTTATGGCCTCCGTACTTTTTTATAAAAAACCTTAGTGACTGTCACCAGTGGAGGCTTTCCGGTGCTCCACTGCGTTGGCGTAATTATCGTGGGAGGGGAGATAGTCCATTTCCGTGAGGTTTTCCTTGATAATTTCCCCTTTCTCCAGCCTGCGGATGAGCTCGTGTGCCCGGATTCTTTCCGCCTTTTTCATCGCATCTTTTATTTCCCTAGGCGAAAAACCCATCATCCTTTCCGATAAACTCTCCACATCGGCGGGGGTAAGATGGGATGCGAGAAGAGCCAAGATTTCCTGGATGTCCTCCCTCCCCGGCCATGGAAATTCTATGATGGTGTCAAAACGGGAAATGAGAGCGGCGTCCAGATCATTCTTTCGGTTTGTGGCACCAATGGTCAGATATCCGGCCCGGCTTTCCAGCCCATCGATTTTCCGCAGCAGAACAGAAAGCATCCGGCGGGTGGCCTCAAACAGTTTCTCATTCCGGGACGGGGCCAGGGAATCAATTTCATCCAAGAATAAAATCAAACCTTTGGAGGGATCATTGGGTGCGTACTGTGCTGCCAGATCAAAAATCAAAGCCAGCCGCTTGGTGGATTCCCCGTAGTATGCGGACATGATATTTTCCAGTGGAATGTACACCAGTGGCACGCCGGATTCCCTGGCAATGATCCGTGCCATAGTGGTTTTCCCCACTCCCGGCGGACCGGTGAAAAGAACTGCTTTGGGGCGGGCACTTTCCGGGTGTTTGCGAGTGGACTCCGTTATCTTCTGGTATATGTCATGGTGACGCAGTGGAAGGATGATGGATTCTTTTACTTCGTTAATGACATTATGATATCCCGCAATCTGATCAAACGCCGATTGGTTTTTATCCGGATGATAGACACTGCATCCCGCGGACTCCAGCATAGAAAGAGGATCCGCGGGGGCTTTTTTTTTCGTGAAATGCTTGATTAAGGATAAAACCAGGGAAAGCTCGGAAGGATCAATACCGCTCTTTTTGCTGATTTCAATGGATTTTTCCCCATACATTCCGCTTGCTCGTATTTTAATATTCTTCAAAATATCTTCTGTATGGAAAATATTGTTGTTCAACGCCTGTATGGACAAAAACCCCCTCTCAAAAGTATGAACCCGCCAGTTTTCAATGTTCTTTTTGGCAATGGCCAGAACATCCACCATCGTGGAATCATCATAATCATCTATTTTAAAATTAAAGTTGAATTCATTCCTTTCGTAATTTAGCGAATAAACAGCCTCATCAAGATTTGCCTCTTTAGCTACCTGGATTATTTCTTTCCTTACTTCAAAAAGATCCAGATCCGGATGCTTCATAATGGGACATAATAAATTCGTTTCCGTGCCGGTAAAATGTTTTCCGGGGTTTTTTGAATTTTTGGTGCAGGGTGACAGTCACTTTTTCTAAGGTGACTGTCACCCATGACATTATGTCACATAAATGAGGTTATCCGCATTCGGTGAATATGATTTAACCCTGACATCGTCCCTCTATCTGGATTCCATACCGCATTGGCGTTCTCCGGATTATGGGGCGGCCACCATCGGAAGGCTAATTCGGGGGGGGAATTATAAAAAAGATATGGTGACAGTCACTTTTCGATAGGTGACTGTCACCATATCCCCCCAAGCGGCATCCCCCGGCATATCAAGAGGCTATTCCAGAGGTTTTCCTGCTATTTTGCCGGGGGGATGCGTTCCTAAATGAGGAATGCTCATGGATTTTTTATTTACAGGGGGAAGATTACCCTAAAATGAGAGAAAAACCAATCAGATTGTCCCAAACTCGTGCAGTTTCTGTTGAATATCCGGCGATGCTGCATCAATCCCGGAATTTTGGGAAAACTCCGGTGTATGCTCCCACACCCCCACAATAA
This sequence comes from Leptospira biflexa, assembly GCA_020720785.1. Taxonomy (GTDB): domain Bacteria; phylum Spirochaetota; class Leptospiria; order Turneriellales; family DYLW01; genus DYLW01. The sequence goes on along the minus strand of DYOA01000042.1, from coordinate 16,671 downwards.
AGGCAGACATGGCAGATTAAGTCGCGGAGCAAGGTTTGCCGCAATCACCGCCGGTGAAAACGGACATTTCGATGCGAGCTCCCGGCAATCTGCTTTAACGCTTGTGTCAAGCGGAGAGATGAAAAGATATATCTTTCCGGAAAGGCTTCATGACATATTCATTTTCATGGGTCATAATCCTTCAGATTATATTTCTTTCTTTCATCTCTGATCTCATCGACCGGTCCTGAAAAATAACGGTAAAATTGTTCTTTGCGTTTTTTGCTTAAATTGAAACTATGCTTGGGAATTTTGGCCGCGAGCATTTTCAGATAATACGATGCCTTTGCTTTAGCTTTTTCCAGGATTGCTTTTTTAATCTGCATGATGAGCTTTTGCAGGTATTCAACGACATCTTTACCGATTTCGCTCAAGTCCACAATGTCACCAAATGCCGGAAATTGCTCATCGGCGGTCATGATAGTGTGCCCCAAATGGAAGGGATGATCCATGGGGTCTTCCACGATGCCGGCCCGGACGGGGTTCAGGATAAAATAGCGGAGCATGTTGCGGATGGAATTTTTGCCACGGAGGATTTTGCTACCAAAGCGATCTTTCCAGGTGTGGCCGCCTCCGTTGTTGTGCATTTTATTGTATTCAAATGAGAAGCGGCCATTCACGTAGCGCATAATTACACTTATGTCTCCCAACGACAGACGTGGCTTGATGAGCAAATGCACATGGTTACTCATAATGGCAAAACCGTAAACGGTGAATTTGTACTTTGCTTTTGCTCGTTTGAACACATTCAGAAAAAGCAGTATATTTGGGTGGTTCTCCGGATTTGTCACGTCAAACATAAAATTGTTTCTGTTTTCTTTAGTGGAAACGGAGTAGATTTCTTCTGCTTCGTTGTTTTTCACTCTGGGATATCTGGCCATTTTTTTCTCCTTTTGCCGATTTTGTTTTCTGGTTATCTATGAAAATTTTTTGTGTGAAACTGGCCAAAAGTTCTGATACTTTGAAAAAAATTTTAAAAAAAATGCGATTTTTTTTGATAATCCCATATTTTGCATATCGGGGGTTGGGATCCTCTATATTGGTACCAACCTATAGGGTGGAAGCATAAAAATGGTCTGGTGACAGTCACTTTTCCATAGGTGACTGTCACCAGACAGCATTATGTCACATAAAGCATAATTCCCACTCTGTCAGCGGTATCCTCTACCAATACTAAGAAAGTTTGACGCCGTGAATTCCTGCCATGCAATGTCTTATGAGTATTGATCTGAAAAGCCTGCGGGACGAGGCCATACGTGCAATGACTGTCACCAATACGGAAGAGGAGCTGGAAAATCTGCGGGTGGAATATTTTGGTAAAAAAGGGAAGCTGACAAACCAGTTGAAGGCCTTGAAAGATTTAACGCCTGACGAAAGAGCCCGAACTGGAAAGGAAGCCAATGAGCTGAAGGCGGAGCTGGAAAATCTGCTGGAAAGCCGCCGGAGAAAGGTCAAGGAAGCTTATTTTAATGAAATTGCCCGGAAGGAGCACTATGATCCCACGGTAATTCCGGGAAAATTTCCGCAGAGTTATTTACCGCACACAGATGCAGGGCATATTCATCCCATATCCATAATGCAGCAGAAGCTGGAGAATATTTTTACCTCGATGGGTTTTTCCATCATGGACGGCCCACAGGTGGAGACAGATTTTTTCAATTTTGGGGCATTGAATTTTACGGATGACCACCCTGCCAGGGAGATGCAGGATACTTTTTACACCGGTGACAGTCACCTTCTCCGGACGCACACATCGGCGGTGCAGGTACGTTCCATGCAGAAGCTCCGTCCGCCCATGCGGGTGGTGGCTCCAGGGCGGGTTTTCCGTTATGAGGAAATTGATGCTTCGCACGAGCATACATTTTATCAGATGGAAGGGATGATCATTGACCGGGAGATCAGCACCGCCAATTTAATTCACACAATGAAGACACTTCTGGCAGGGATATTTGAAAAAGAGGTGGAGGTTCGTCTGCGTCCGGGATATTTCCCATTTGTGGAGCCCGGATTTGAGTTGGATATGCAGTGTTCCATTTGTGGTGGAAAGGGTTGTCCTGTGTGCAAAAATTCCGGTTGGGTGGAAGTTCTTCCCTGCGGACTGGTGCATCCCAATGTACTCAAAGCCGGAGGTCTGGATCCCACCCAATGGCAGGGAGCAGCGTTTGGGCTTGGGTTGAACAGACTGGTAATGATGCACTATGCAATAGAGGATATCCGGCATTTTCAGAATCTGAACACTGATTTTCTTTTTCAATTTTAATATAAACATAAGGAATCAACATGAAATTATCCCGAAACTGGCTTGAGGAATTTATAGATCTGGATGATCTAGATAACGTTACCCTTGCAAATACCATTACCATGAAGATTTGTGAAGTGGACAAGGTGGCATCATTTTTGCCACATTTGGACAACATCATTATTGCCGAGGTAACCGATGTGAAGCCACATCCGGACGCGGACAAGCTGGTGGTGTGTTCGGTGAATAACGGAAAAGAAAATGTCCAGATTGTCACTGGAGCGACCAACGTTGTGGCCGGAAAGAAATATCCTCTGGCGGGAGTGGGTGTAACTCTGCCCGATGGAATGACCATGGCAAAGGCAAAGCTACGAGGAGTGGAAAGTTATGGAATGCTTTGTTCCAGCCATGAGTTGGATATGGATAATTTTATCTTTTGTCCAGCCGATCTGGAAGTGACCAAAGCCATCATGACTCTGCCTGATGATGCCCCGGTGGGAAAATCCATGAGTGAGGCATGGGGTCTACGGGATTTTATTCTGGACATTGACAATAAGTCCATTACCCACCGTCCGGATTTATGGAGTCACTTTGGCTTTGCGCGGGAACTATCCGGCGTTCTGGAGAGGCCCCTGAAAAATAATATTCTGGAGACAAGATATCCCATCGACCTGAATTTAAAGCAGGATGTGCCCATTGAAATCAAAGATGGGGCGGCGATTGGTTATTCCGGAGCCATTTTAAAAAATATAAAAATTACCCATTCTCCCGTAAGCATACAGAAGCGTCTCATTGTCACGGGCATGCGTCCCATTAACAATGTGGTGGATGTTTCCAATTATGTGATGCTGGAGATGGGGCAGCCCAATCATGCTTTTGACAGAAACCAGATTAAGCAATCCATTGTTATATCATACTCCAGAGAAGGGGAGACCATTACCACTCTGGATTCCAAAGTCCATAAACTTCCCGCAAAAATTTCCCTGATCCGCGACCAGGAATTGCCCATAGCCATTGGCGGGGTGATGGGAGGGGAAAACACAGAAGTAACGGAAGCCACTGCGGAAGTATTTCTGGAATGTGCGAATTTTCACAGGGAGGATATACGCCGGGCGGTATCCAAAGTAGGTATCCGTTCGGAGGCTAGCCAGCGTTTTGAAAAGGGGCAGGACCCGAATATGACTGTCCCATCCATCCACCGGTTCGCTCATCTGTTAAAGGAAACCTGCCCGGAGTTGGTTCTGGGGGAAATCAAGAGTGTATTCACAGAAGAAACCAGAGAAAATGAGATTTCCGTTTCTTGTACGTATATCCGGCAGAGACTGGGACAGACATCCGGCAACGCAGATCTTTCCAACGATTCCATCATAAATGTCCTCCAGCGTCTGGGGATGCGGGTGCTCTCCCGGAGCGGAGATGATCTTCTTGTTAAAGTTCCCTCCCATCGGTCTTATTATGATATCCGGATTGCTGATGATCTGGTGGAAGAAATGGGGAGAATTCTGGGCTATAACCGGATTGTACCGGCTCCGGTGATGGTGCGCTGTGAAGTTCCTGCATACCGTAACAAGAGCCGTGAGCGGGAGCATGAAATCCGCAACCTCCTTTCTCTCCGCTATGGTTACAGTGAAATCTATCAATATGCGTTTTGTTCCGGTGAGGATCTGGCCATGGATACCCGCTATGCTTCCACCGGAGTGGAGCTGGCAAATCCGGTAACGCAGGATTGGAAATACATGCGGATTTCTCCTCTACCGGCATTTCTTTCCACTCTACGTGCCAATATTAAAAAGAATAACCGGCTGAAGCTGTATGAAATTGAAAGGATTTTCCTGCCCTCTGCGGATTCCGCCACCCTGCCCACGGAAAAAGTGTTTATTGCCGGAGTGGTGACAGACAAGTCCATGAAAAATGGTATGGACGCAGAGCTGGATTCCGTTCGGGCGGAGATGGGGGATCTTTTGCAATGGATTGGTCTGGACAGATATGAGCAGTCTTTTTCCCGGCTGGAGGAATCCATTTTTCATCCACGTCGCGGTGGAAGTATTGGGGATGTCCGGAATGGGAAAAATATCATCAAATGGGGTGCTTTGCATCCCAGACTTCTGAACGATGCCGGCATTTCCCAACCCGTGGTTTACTGGGAGATGTTCCTGGATGATATCATGCTCTATGATCCCTTCGCCTCCCGTTATCTCCCTCCGTTACGGCTCCCATCGGCGGAATACGACCTAACAGTTCTCATGGACCAGAGTCAGGATTTTTCTGAACTTTTAAAGGTGACAGGCAGACCGCAGAGAGTTGTCCAGGGAAAGACATTTATTCAGGATGTTATTTATCTTGGGGCTTTTACGGGAGGCAACGTTCCGGAAGGGAAAAAAGCGGTGAGCATTACCCTGATCCTGCGGAATATGGAGAAAACCATAGACGGAGAAGAGATCAAAAAACACATGGAATCCATGATCAGAAAGCTGGATCACTTTGGTTTTCCCTTGAGATGATGGTATGACTAAGCCAGTGAAACCGGCGGAAAAAAAGACTTTACCCCGGAAAATTCTGGGATGGGCGGTACAGGTTCTGATTCTCCTCGTTGTGGTATGGGGTGCCAATTTGTGGCAAACCCGAGGGCATATCCCCAATTCCGTGAGGCCGCCGGACTTTGAGATATTGGTACTTAATCCCGTATCCTCCAATGACAAGGCTGCCGGGGAGAGGGTTCTGAAGCTGGAAGATCTGAAAGGGAAAAAAACAATTCTATTTTTTTTCGCACCTTGGTGCTCTGTGTGTAAAGCAAATCTCCCTTTTATGGATTCCCTTTACCGAAGCAATCCCAACGCACGGGTGATGGCTGTTGCCCTGTCTTATGACCATCCAGACCAGATTCGGGACATCTGGAAAAAGGACGAACTCCAGCTTCCGGTCTATCTGGGAAATGATTCCATGATGGAGAATTACCGGATTGCTGCATTTCCGTCCATATACATTTTGAATTCAGATTTGACGGTATCCTCCAAAATGGCAGGATTTTCCACGGAATGGGGAATTCGCTTCCGTTTGTGGATGGCCAGATAATTCTTGACGTTTGCACTGGGGCATGTACTGGAACCCATGAGGAAAATTTTATTCTATTTTTTTGCTATTTCCTTTACGGTTATCACATTAGCAGCGTTATTATTTTACCAGCAAGACAAGCCCATAGAGGAGCTCAAGGCAAAGTATGCAAAATTTCCATCCCGATTTATCCGCATAGACGGCATGGATATCCACTACCGTATGGAAGGGCGGGGGGATAGCCTGGCAGTATACTCTTTTCTATCCGGAGAGTGTGGACAAACTGATTCTGGTGGACTCCATCGGGTTTCCCATGGACACAAAAGTTTCCACGCTACATTTGGCAAAAAATCCGCTTATAAAGTATCTTTATCCTTATTTCTCTTCCCGCTATCTCATAACCAGAAGCCTGCATCAGGTATACCACCAGGATCACAAAATCAGCGAAGAACTCATCGACCGTTATTATGATTTATCTCTGCGTCCCGGAAACCGGTCTGCCCTCATTGACCAGATGTCCCGGACGCAGAGATATGATACATCATCTTATTCCGGGATCAAAGCAGAAACCCTGATTCTGTGGGGACGCCAGGATCTATGGATTCCGATGGAGCATGGGTATCTGTTCCAGAAAGCGTTGAAAAAATCCCGTCTCATTATCTATCCGGATGCCGGTCACGCTCCCATGGAGGAAATCCCGGAACAATCTGCAAAAGACGTTCTGGATTTTCTGAAATAAATATTTGGGATAATCCACATTGCTATTTGTAGAATAATTAAGTTTTTGCGGAAATATCAATTTTGAGTTGACGTCGACGGTTAAATAGTCAGTCTCTTCTATGGGAAAAAGTAATCGCAGAAAAAAAACCCCGCAGGTAAATGCTCACTGGATTGTGGGTTTGACGGACATCAAAATTCCCACTAATCCGTTGGAAGGCAAGATCTATTTATGTTCCGTAATGGAAGGTGAGTTTCTTGTGGGGTCAGTAGTTGTCAAAGAGAGTGGTTTAGATTCTCTTTCTCAGGAAGTTGAATCTATATGCAATAAACCCCAGTTTGGTGCACCCCGCCGTCCCAAAACTATATTATTTGATAATAGAACAAAGCACAAGAAAGTCAGAATTTTACTGGAACAGATAGAAGTTACCACGGGAAATTCCCCCGAGCTGGACGAAGTCATCGATACTTTTTGGGAGTTTATGCAACGCATGAAAAAGGGGGATGAATGGGATTATGACGAGCATCCTGCAGATTTGATGGAAATGTTTTTTTCCATAACCAATAGGTGGGTTGAGGTAGCACCCTGGGTGGGGATTTTTGACTATGAACTCTTGGAAATCAGCTCCAAGAAGTATAAACTGAAGAAATGGTATGCTTCTGTCATGGGAAATGCTGGGGAAAGTTACGGAATTCTGCTTTTCCCTTCCCGGTCTGCGTATCAGGATTTTTTCCGAAATGCAAAAAGTGCATCCAAATCAAAACAACGGGGCGGTATTAAGTTAAAAACCCCAATTATTGCATTAAATCTGGACGAATCCCGTTTTGTGGAGAAGAATCTCCGGAAAGCCGCGATGGTGAATCATTGGCCGGTCCATTCTCCCAAGTTTTTTCCAAATCTGGAAATTTATTCCGAAAATACCCGGAATATGCCATCGGGAGATGTATTTGAAATGGTGACGGAAATATTCGCAGCCATGCTGACGTTTGTCACTAAATACCATTTCCAGGAGAATCTGGAGCAGGAAACACACGAAATTATTATTGACAAATCTGATTTTACCATAACATTTCCGGTTTATCTGAATGAGTAATAATGAGGATGGATAACGTAATTCGGTTCCCGTCTCCGGATTACGTTCCATACCGTTCAGGAAAATTATTTATTTGAACTTAATCCATCGGACGAAGCGGAATTCCGCGAAGTCGGAAATACAGATATTCCAGCCCCAGGAAAAGCAGGATTGCCGCCAGCTCAAAGGACAGGATATACCATGGCCAGGGGCCCAGGTACTCCATCAATGTCCCCCGGAAAGGTTTGTGTGTCAGATATCCATAGTTTGCCTCCAGCAGAAAATTCAGAGGAATCATTCCTCCAATGTATATCTGGGAAAGCAGAAATACCCGGATAGCGGAACCGGGCCGGATGCACTTTTTCCCAGAGATGGCCAGAAATAATACCCCCGCCACAATGCCGGAGTGCATCATAAAAAAGACCAGAAAATCCGGATGCGGGAAATCATGCTGTAAATCCGGAGTGAGAATGGCCTGCAATGTCCCGGTAAGGCCCCAGAAAAACGCCAGCTCAAAGAATATTTTTCTATGAGAAAATATGGCCAGAACCACGGAGGCCGCAGCCAGATCACAGAGCTGGAGGGGAAGATGATAGCGGAGATCAAACAATCCGTGGATTATCTTCAGGGAGATATATGCAATTTCCCCGCCCATGATGGCCACCGCCAGAAAGTATTCCGGAAAGCGATTTTTGGGAAAGATACGGGTAATCCATAAAAAGGCAAAAGGTAAAAGCAGGGTCACTGCCATTACAGCAAAATGAGAAGTACCAAAGAGTTTCACTGAAAAAGACTCTCCCACTTTTCCTTCCGGTATGCGAAAATGGACTCCAGTTTTTTTCTGACCATGAGAAAATGAATGGGGCGGGAAAACGGGTCCAGAGGAAGGGCATAGTGATCCTTATCCCGAATCAGGGTGTTGGGATATATTTTCTGGCCGATGGATTTATCCTGGATATGGAATCCCATATAATCCGGAGTAATCACAGAAAGGTTGTGTGGATTCACAAAAAAATCCCATGCCGGTGAAACAGAAACGGGTATGGTCTGCTCCCGCTCAATGAGATAAAGCTTCATAATGCAGGAAATCGGCCTGCTTTAATCTTTCAATCTTTTTTTATTTTGGACAAAAAAAAGTTTTCTTTCTATATTGATAGCATGAGCAGTGAAATTCCCAACGTAACCGAAGAGCTGGTCTACCTCCGGCTTGCAGATATTGTGGACCCGGAGCTGATGATCAATATTGTGGATCTGGGATTGATTTATGATGTGAAACTGGAGATGGTGGAATCTCCCCTGAAAGGATACGCAGTGGCCGTGAAGATGACATTGACTTCCATGGCATGTCCCATTGGCCCGTCCATCCAGGCAGCGGCCCATAACCGGGTAATGGGCATTGATGGGGTGGTGGATGCAGATGTGGAGCTGGTTTTTGATCCTCCCTGGGACCCCAGAGAGCATGCCAGTGAAGAAGCCCAGATGATGCTGGGGGTTTTTTAAGCCCAGGAGTCTCCTTTTGCCGTAACTTCCATCACCAGCAGGGATATATCGTCAGAGAATACTCTGCTTCCAGCAATATTTTTCAGGTAGTCCTTCAATTCTCCCAGAAGCAGGGATGCGGGTTTTTTATCCCGTATGAAGTACTCTTCAAAAAAGAGATAGACCTCTTCTTCATTCAGATACTCCCCGTCCGTTTTTTTTATGTCAAATAATCCGTCCGTGAAGAAAATAAAGATTTCTCCGCCTGTCAGTTCCAGTTGCATTTCCCGGTATTTTGCTTTTTCAGAGATCCCAATCAGCGGGCCATGGTTTTCTATCGTTGTGATGGTACCATTTTGGATGATAACGGGAAAAGGGTGGCCGGCGTTGGTTACCACCAATTTTTTTGAGTTTCCATCAATCAGGTTCAGCACCCCGGAAAAAAAATAATATTCATTTCCTTTGGCAAAGTCTTTGTAAGCGATGGAGTTAATATTTTTTATCAATTCCGATGTGGAGACAATCTCCTGGTTCACATTGTTGACGATAGATGTGATATAAGTATAGATCATCCCGGAATAGAGGGCGGCAGGAATTCCATGCCCCCGGCCATCACCCAGAAATACGGAAAAATACCGGCGGTTAATCTGGTTGATGTTCATGATGTCCCCGGACAGCACAGAGCTGGGCCAGAACGCTGCCGTGAAATCAAATATAAAAAAACGGGTTTCAATTTTCTTGATTATATTCCGGTTGATGTTATTCTGTATGTTTTTCGCAAGCTGCATTTCCGTGTCAAATGCACTCATGCTTCCGTATCCCCTGGCCGATTTCTGTTCCATCCGGGAGGTCACGGAAATATCCAGAACAGAGATTACCTTAAAGCGATTACCATTTTCTTCCGCGTTTTTCAGGCTCACCATATATGTGGAGTGCTTGTCCCCCATCTTCAGATAAACAATACGGGATTCAAAGTCCTTCTGCCAGAACAAATGGAGATAACGGTGCAGCACCTTGCTTTTGCGAAGACGTTTATCCAGTAGATGCCAGTCTTCCCATTTCTTGTAATGAACCTCGGCAAAGTCCAGATGAAATTGTTTCAGTAAATGTGCATTAACAAAAAGCACATTCCATTCTGAATCCATAATGATTACGCCGGTATTGGCCAGCTCCATCAGCTTCAGCAGGGTAACATGTTCCAGAAGACGGCTCATACCATTTTCTTTATGAATTGAGAAACAGAGCCCTTGAGGAGATGATCCAGAATCACAGGATAATTATCCAGAGCCGTCCGATGCAGAGTTTCCTCATTCATGGTTTTTCGGGTATATGCCACATTCAAAGCCATGGCATACGAAGCATTCAGAGAAACGACCTGGACCCCTTTCAGAAAAGACCCATCCATTACGGAAAGTGCCTTGCGGTATGCGTCATCCGGATCGGTGACGGTGATTTCGGAAAGATTCCCGATGCTCATGGGGAAAAGTTCCGGGTGGATGGTAATTTCCATGGTATTGCCATAAACATGGAAAAGGGCATCCGTGGGTGCAACGGGACTGATTTCATCCAGATGATCCCTGGAGTGCACCACCAGGAAAACCGGCAGTTTCATATACTCCAGAGCACGGAACATTTTTTTCATAAGAGGTTTTTCATAGACTCCCAGGAGAATAATATCGGCCAGGGCGGGATTGCAAAGCGGCCCCAGTATATTAAAGAAAGTACGGATGCCCAATTTTTTGCGTACCGGCCCCACATATTTCATGGCTGGATGGTAAGAGGGGGCAAATAAAAAAGCAAAATTATGATCTCGCAGCCGCCGGGATGCTTCTTCCGGGGTCTCCTGTAGCTTATATCCCAGCCGTTCAAAAATATCCGCAGACCCGCTTTTACTGGAAACAGAATAATTTCCGTGTTTAGCCACAGCATGTCCCATGGACGCCAGAACCAGGGAGCTTAATGTGGATATATTGATGGTATGGGCACTATCCCCTCCGGTGCCCACAATATCCGTTATGGGACGCGGAATATCTTCCAGGTGGACAGCTTTATTCCGCATAACCCCGGCAAAAGCGGCAATCTCATCTTCGCTTTCCCCTTTCATACGCATTGCCGTCAGATATGCGGCCATACTTGTTTCCTCCAGTTTTCCGTCCATTATCTGGCTCATTAATTCTTCCGCATCGTAAATGGAGAGGTTTTGTCCGGTAACAAGCATTTCCAGAAATGATTTTTCCATGGGCAGTCAGATTTTCCTATCCGGAGACGTACAGGCAATTCCTTTTTTCCTTTACGGTTGACCGGCCTCTGCTTTTGTTCCCCATGGACGCGGCAATTCTGGAATGGTTTTCTCACTACGCATACTCTCCTTGTCTGGTTTATACCGCAATGATCGTGTTGATGTTTTTGTCCAGTCTTGGGTTGCCGTTGCCGGAAGAGGTTACCCTTCTCAGCACGGGATTGGTAGCATATATGGGTGCGAATCCGGACAAATTCCCCCCACCGTATCCGGATGCCCATGCAGTGGATCCTTATGTGGCGGCGGTGATTGCATTCTTTGCTGTTTTTTTATCGGATTACGTTATTTTCTTTTTGGGCAGAAATTTTGGAGAGAAAATACTTCAAAAAAAATTTATGAAGAAGTATGAAGATAAAATAATGAAAATTTCCACCTGGACCCAGAGATACGGATTCTGGGCTTCCGGGATTTTCCGTTTTACCCCCGGTCTTCGTTTTCCTGGTCACTTTGCCGTGGGAATGATGAAAGTTTCTTCGCTGAAGTTCACACTGGTGGATGGAACAGCTGCTCTTCTGAGTGTCCCCACGCAGATTCTGTTGATTGCGTTTTACGGGGATGCCATTCTGGCCAGTTTCCAGAAATATAAAATAATTTTCTTTGGTGTGATGGGAATTGTCTTTGCGTTGTACATTGCCTACTGGTATTTTTTTAAACGTGGCAAAGATTCTTCTGCGTCCGCTTAATCCATATTATAGAAAATTATTTTTTCCAGCATGCGAAAATGGATTAATTCCCGGTTATTTTTATTTTTATATTTACCCACATACTCCAGGATCATGGCTCTGGAGAGATGGTACACGCTCCGGGTATTGCTTTTCCCTTTGAGGTCATTCGCGTCACGGGAAACAATGATCTGGCCCTTTTCAAAGTCAAAATCGGGGGGAATCTGAAGATCCCGCATGGCCAAGGGAGATGGCCCCAGAGCCTGTGCTGGAAGAATCAGGAAATTCCTGCTCTGGGTGCGTTCCGTGCATGCCAGAAGGCCAATGAGAAAAACCAGTAATGGGAAGAATTTTTTTTTGTGCATGAAAACCCTCCTTTTTTTAAAAAACCTTACTTTATCCTTTACGCCCATAAAGAAACTGAAAAATAGTCAAACTGGATGAAAAGGATTTTTTCAGATTTAATTTCCATCGTCAGCGGTGCCAGAAAAAAAAATAATTTCCCAAAAATTATCCAACCAGAAAATACAAAATGCAGTCTCCGGGGAAAAGATGCGGCATATTATCCCAGGGAAGAATGCGGGATTGCCGGGCTTTACGGGGTTCCGGAAGCGGCCAATCATGTTTATCTGGCCATCTATGCCCTCCAGCACCGGGGTCAGGAAAGTGCAGGCATTGTCAGCAGTGACCATAACCATCTTTTCCGTTATGCGGGCATGGGAAAGGTTACAGAAATATTCAATGAAAACAAATTGGTCCAGTTAGCAGGGGATTGTGCCATTGGGCATAATCGCTACAGTACCACCGGTGCCAGTTTTCTCCGCAATGCCCAGCCCATCCGCGTGGAATCCCGCTTTGGCTCTCTGGCTTTAGCCCACAACGGGAATTTAACCAATGCTTGGGGATTGCGCAGTGAAATGGAAGAAAAAGGAAGTATTTTCCAGACAACCGTGGACAGTGAAATTATCGCACATCTGATGGCCAGATCCGGCAAGGAAAATTTTACCGATGCCCTGATTTACGCACTTAAAAATGTCCGGGGTGCGTACTCCCTTCTGGTTCTTACCAAAGAATCCCTTTACGCAGTACGGGATCCCAACGGATTCCGGCCCCTGGTCATGGGAAAGAAGGACGGCGGATGGGTGTTCGCATCGGAAACCTGTGCTTTGGATATCATCGATGCAGAGTATATGCGGGATGTGAGACCGGGGGAATTTATCAAAGTGGATAAAAGCGGAATCACCAGTATTTATCCCTTTGAAAAAACCCAGGAAAACCTGTGTGTTTTTGAATTTATATATTTTGCCCGTCCGGATTCCACCATTTTCAAGAAACCGGTTTATGATGTACGCCACCGGCTGGGCCAGATTCTGGCAAAGGAGGCACCTGCAGAAGCGGATTTGGTAATGCCGGTTCCGGATTCCTCCACCATCGCCGCCATTGGATATGCCCAGGCATCCGGAATTCCATTCCACATGGGGCTGATCCGCTCTCATTATATTGGTCGTACATTTATTGAACCCAACCAGAAAATCCGGGATTTTGGTGTTAAGCTGAAGTTTAATGCCATCGCCACGGTGGTCAAGGGCAAGCGGGTTATTGTGGTGGATGACAGCATAATCCGGGGTACCACCCAGAGAAAAATTGTCAAAATGCTGCGGAAAGCCGGTGCAAAGGAAATCCATGTTCGGATCACTGCGGCACCCACCCGGCACGCCTGTTATTATGGGATTGATATCTCCAACCGGAATGAGCTGATCGCGGCCAGCCATTCCATTGAAGAAATAAGAAAATATATCCGTGTGGATTCTCTGGCATACCTTTCCGAAGCCGGGATGATTGAAGCCGCCGGGGAACACCGCCACTACTGTATGGCCTGCTTCAACGGAAATTATCCGGTGCCTCTGGACGATGCTAACGGGGAAGTGTACAGCAACCAGAAAACCCTTTTTGAAGAATATGAAATCGAAGAACACTGAAAGTGGAAAGAATGTCCTCATCGTGGCAGGGGAAGCTTCTGGGGATAATCTGGGTAGCTCCATTATGGAAGAATGGAAAAAGCAGGAGAACGTTCGTTTCTTTGGCACCGGAGGATCCAAAATGGAAAAATCCGGAGCGGAAATTTTATACAACATCCATGATCTGGAAGTCATTGGTTTTTCCGGGGTGGTCAGAAAATATCGCTATCTGAAAAAAACCATCGCCAGGCTTGCACTGGAAGCCCGGAACAGAAATGTCCGCACTGCGGTTTTAATTGATTATCCGGGGTTTAATCTGCGACTGGCTGCGGAATTAAAACAATACGGCATCCTTTCTTACGCCGTTGTGTCTCCGCAAATCTGGGCGTGGAATTATTCCCGGGTGGAAAAGATCCGCCAGTTTTTTCATTCTGTGCTATGCCTTTACCCGTTTGAGATAAAAATATATGAAAAAGAAAACATCTCCGCTCATTTTATTGGTCATCCTCTGGCGGAAGAAATCCGGAATTTTATAGCAGCAAAAAAGCAGGCAACGGGTATAGAAAAAAAGAAACAAGGGAAAACCGTGGCTCTTCTACCGGGCAGCCGCACCCGGGAAATTGAATCCCTCCTGCCGGTAATGTCGCAACTGGCTGCCCTTTACCGGGAAAAATATCCGGATACCCGTTTTATTCTGACCAGCCCCAACCCCAGAGCATATCAAATGGAGATTCCGGATTTTATTGAAAAAACCAGGGAATCCTCCCATGAAGTGATATACCGCTCGGACGCCGCGGTGGCCTGTTCGGGGACAGTCACTCTGGAGCTGGCACTTTTTGGGGTTCCGTATTTCCTTCTGTATAAGACCTCATTTCTTAATTATGTGATTTTCAAGCGTCTCATAAAAATTCCCTATATTGGTATTGCCAATGTTATTGCCGGAAAATTCATTGTCCGGGAATTTCTGCAGAAAAATCTGGACGCTATGTCCATGCTCCCGGAGCTGGAGGCTATCCTCAGGGATAAAAAATATATCCAGGAAATGAAGGATACATTTACCGGTATAAGAAAAGAATTGGGACATTTTTCATCGGCCAGAAAAGCGGCAAATATAATGAGCAAAGGATTGTAATTATTGGGAGATATGGACACATTCACTGATCAATGGGAGGAATATAAACGCATCACTCTGGATGCCGCCGGGGCATACAATGAACAAGACTATGTTTTTGCCCTGGAAAAATTCCACATTCTTGCGGAAAAAAATCCCACGAATTATAAAATCCATGAACTGCTGGTAATTATTTACCTGAAGCTCAACCGGCTGGAGGATGCCCGCAGGGAATACGATATTTATTTTAATTTAATAAAAGAAAAAATACCGGGCTTGGCCTCTCCCCAGAGCTTTGAGGATGTGGTGAAAGACATTGGAAACCGTGAGGAACTGGAAGAGAAATACCGGTTATTGATGCAGCAGCCCGCCGATGGGTTTGCCACCGAACCCGATGAATCCATCGCCGGGATTCAGGAACGGGCAGGGCAAACCAGCGACGCAATTAATCTGGCTATCCTGAATATGGCGGAAGGAAAATATGCTGCCGCCCGCGAAATAATCCAGGGATTTATAAATAAATATTACGGAAACATATCTCCTTCCAACAAGGAGACTTCCCTGGAGGATGTGCTATGATATTACCCAAAGAAGATAAACTCAGCGATTTACAACTGAAAGAGGTGGAAGAAATTGTCCACTCTTTTGGATGTGAGATCCAAGCAATAGTGGGAACCCAGCGGACCATTTATGCCATACTGGGGGATGAACGCCATGAATTGATGATGAACCGGATTGAGGGCCTTCCTTACATCGACCGGATTGACCGAATCCAGACCCCATTCAAGCTCATGGATATCCGTTCTGACCTCGCCCGCCATCGGATTAAGATCGGAAAAATTACTTTAAAAGAGGAACCCCTTTTTATTGCCGGCCACTGCACCATTGATCCCAAAAATAAAAACCTGTTTCTGGAAACATCTTTTGCCGTGAAGGAAGCGGGGGCACACGTCATCCGGGGCGGCGTCTGGAAACCCAGAACCAATCCGCATTCTTTTCAGGGGGATGATTCCTCGCTGGAGATTTTAATGGAAGCCGCAAATGCCACTGGCCTTCCCGTTATCACAGAAGTCATGGATGAAGACCAGTTGGATATGGTTCTCTCTGCCGGGGTAGACATGATCCAGGTGGGAGCGAGGAATGCCCTGAACTATTCCCTGCTAAAAAAAATCGGGCATAAGACCACAGGAAAGTCCGTTGTTGTCCTGCTGAAAAGAAGTATCCACATGGGACCCATCCATGAATTTATTTCTGCCGCTGAATACATCGCCGCTGGTGGAAATCCCAACATAACTCTATGTCCTCGCGGAACCCTGCCCACCCTGGATGGATACCGCAACCATCCGGATGAGTCCTCTGCCCAGTTGTTAAAGGAAAGAACCTGGGCTCCCATTATCACAGATCCCTCCCATTCGGTGGGCAAGGCGGCTTATGTTCCCGCTGCGGCACTGGCTGCCATGGCCTATGGCAGTGATGGTCTGATTGTGGAAACCCATGTTCATCCCTCCAAAGGGATGGGGGATGATCCCAAGCAGGCTATTAAACCCGATGTATTGAAACAATTGATAACGGATGCCAGATTGGTCTGGAAAATGAAATCCCGTGCTCATTTATAAAGCTGATTTTTAATCCTCATATTCGTTGTAGATATACCAATTTTGTTTGATTTAAATATAGATAAGATAGGATCCTTTTTCCAGGAACCGGGCGTCCTCCACCAGGACAGAATCGGATAAAACGCCTTTGGTATATTCGTGATAGTTTTTGGAATTGATTAAACCGTGATTATCGGACAGAGGGGGGTGCTCATCTGTGATGGGAGCGTTTCTGGCGGAATCAATGGTGACAGAGGAGAACGGTCTTCCGGAAGCTTGGCTTCTTTCCGTGTCTTCCCGTCCGGAAGCGTGTACTCAAAAACGCCCGGCCTTGCAAGGGAAACCTTTGCCCGGAGAAATCCGGAACTGGTCTCCATGGGTTCCACTGTCAGGCTGTCATAACGATAGTGCTTTGGCATAACACGCAGAATCTAACATAAAAAGATTC
>DYOA01000014.1 GCA_020720785.1 Leptospira biflexa | reverse complement strand
CTCCTTACGAGGTTTTTTATGGAATAAGTGTTGCACTTCAAGCTTGATGATGGGAACCCGGCTGGCTTTTTTCTGTCCGGATAAATAGTTTATTATCTGATATACTGAAGAAATTTTACATAATCCTTGTAAACGGAAGAATCCAATAAAATGGATGCGTGGGATTTCCTGTATCCAATAACTCTTTTTATATTTCTTTTTTCAGCATAAGTCCTAACCTTTTCCGCTGGAGTCAACTGGTCAAAGAAAGCGTACTGAATCAATACCCTGTCCGGGGTTATGTTTAAGGGATAGCTAATGGGGCTGACAAGGGAATACGCATCACGTATTGTATCATCATTACAGAAAGAGCTCCGGAGATTATTCCTGATATTATTGAAGACGGGGTGGAATATCATGGTGTTCCAGTCAAGAATGGGAATCATCAGTGCAATATGATCAAATTCACGATCTGTGGCCAGAATAGTAAGGGCAGAGGCACCAATGGAACCGGCCCAGGCACCGATCTTAACGACTCCTTTGCTCCGTAAAAACTGATAACCCACATTCAATTCTGACGAGAGAGCATGGAGGGTATTGATATTGGTAAGGATATTTCCTGTGATCAACCCTTCCCCTTCCTTTTTGCCTTCCTTCAGGCGGTCAAGATGATATGGTAAAACATAAACAAGTACCGCATAGCCACGTTTTAATTCTTCATAGAAAAATTTCCTGATGAAACGGAAGGCAAAATCATTGACCCCAAATCCAGGCACCCACAGAATTGCTTTTTCCCCATCCCAATCTTTTGTCTTAAAAAAGTAGTAAAATATTTTGTCATTAAAATATTCTGATTGTGCGGATAAGCGTAATGAGACGATGGATTTTCCATCAATGGGTTTCAATTTCCAGCGAACTCCTGGTTCAGGGTATAATGGTTTATCTTTCATTTTGGAAAAATTTGTATAACCATCCCTCTGGGAAAAAATGGCAGAGACCTCAGCTTGGGAACATGGTTTTACATCTTTGGAAATGCTGTTGTTTATACTATTCAGACTGGAAATATCTATTTTTTTAGAGAAATATGCACATCCGGAAAGCATGATAATGGATGCCCACATTAACATAAAATGAAAAAATGTTTTACACATCTTTCTCCTACTCCGGGAGCGAACATACATCACAATTACTAATTGTGAGAAAATATGATTGGATGTCAATAATAAAAGGCATTTTCTGTGTAAACCCCGGACACATATCCGACAGAGAGGTTCAAGCTACCTTGGGCGAGGAGTCCGGAAAACAATAGTATTGCCGAACGGTTTCACCGGACGATTGAATAACAATTGTTTAAAATTCGTGATTTTAAAACTCTTGAAGAAGCAGAAATAGCTATCCGGGAGTTCATCGAATTGTACAACAAAGAATGGATGCTGGAAAGACTGGGGTATTTGTCACCCATGGCAGCGTTGGATTCCATCATAATATTTGCAGTTTCCGTGGAAAAATTTATTTAACCCCCCCGGTACCGTTCCAGCCAATCGGCCTTGAAAGAAGAGAACGTCCCATCCAGAATGGCTTCCCGCATTTTCCGCATAAAATGCAACATGAAATGCAGATTGTGGTGGGTGGCGGCCATAATGCCCAGGATTTCTTTTGTCTTGTGCAGATGGCGGATGTAACCACGGGAATAATTCCTGCAAAAGTGACAGTCACACTCCGTGTCCATGGGCAGGCTGCTCATTTTATTATCTTCCCGCCGGAGGTTCAGCTTGCCAAAGGAAGTGAACACCTGTCCGTTACGGGCGTTGCGGGTGGGCAGGACACAGTCCATCATGTCCACCCCCAGCTCCACCGCGTACAGAATTTCCGGAATGGAGCCCACTCCCATCAGATAGCGGGGTTTGTCCGCAGGCAAAATGGAGGTGGAAATGGCAATGGCTTCCCGGAATTGCTCTTTCTTTTCTCCTACGGACAGCCCGCCCAGTGCATGGCCGGGGATATCCAGAGAAGCAGCAAACTGTGCGGATTCCCGTCGTAGCACAGGATCCACGCCGCCCTGTACAATGGAAAACAGAGCGGATGTTTTGTCATAGCCGTTTTCTTTCCAGTGGCGATGGGAACGCTCCAGCCAGGAGTGTGTCCGCTCCAGACCTTCCCGCAGGCGCTGGGTGGACGACGGGTAGGGGGCACAATCATCCAGCGGCATGACAATATCAGAGCCAATGACATTCTGGATGTCCTGCACTTTTTCCGGAGTAAAGAAATGCGGACTGCCGTCAATATGGGATTTAAAATGAACTCCATCGGCGGTGTATTTTGTCAGGGAAGAAAGGGAATACGCCTGGAATCCCCCGGAGTCTGTCAAAAGTCCCGCCTGCCAGTTCATAAATTTTTTGAGACCACCATGAGACGCCAGAACCTCTTCCCCTGGACGCAGATAGAGATGGTATGTATTGCCCAGAATTAACCGGTACCCCATTTCTGAGAGTTGGGCATGGTCCATGGCCTTGACTGTCCCCAGAGTTCCCACCGGCATAAACACCGGAGTGAGCACCTCTGTTCCATTAAAACGGAGTACGCCTGCCCTGGCCGATTGGGATGTTTTCTCAATATGAAATTTCATGGGCTGAATTTATTCCAGTAGAAAATTCCGTCTTTTACCAGAAGAAAGATAAAATACAGAAAAAATACGGTGAGCCCTTTGGTGGCCCAGCCAATCCGCCCGCCCAGGTGCCGGCTTCCTTTGGCAACCGAATAGGCCAGTGCTATTTTAATGGCGATGATAATGATAAAAAACGCAGCGGCAAACCCAAGCCGGCAGGCTATTAAACCGGTTTTCATCATGGCCGGTATGCCTATGGTGAACCAGAACAGATAAGGGTGGGGACTCAGAAAATTCACCATGATTCCTTTCAGCAGAGATGGTGGACCTGTCTCCGAGGTTTCCGGGGAGGTGGAGTGTGCGGCCGGAAAAAACAAAATCCCGGCGGTTAAATAAAGAAGAAACAATGCCCCGGCAAAGGAAATGACGCTCAGAAACAGAAAGAAATAGCCTCCGCCGGACAGGAAATGCAGAAGAAAAAACCCCAGGATAATGATGGGCCCATCGGTGAGGATGGGAGCAAAGGAAATGGCTGCCCCCCTTTTGAATCCTCCCCTCAGGGTTTCTGTTATGATCAGAAAGGACAGCGGTCCGGGGGAAATCCCGGCAAAAAACCCAAAGCTGATTCCAAAAAGCAGGATGGAAGGGCAGGAACTCACTCGCCAAAGTGGCATTGGCAAACCCGCCGGAAAGGATTTTCCGGTGGTTTTGCAAACGGAATCCAGCAAATGTGATGATTTATCCCGAGAGAAAAAACTTGACCGCTGGAATCAAACTTCAGATTGAATAACAAATTTGATAGTACGGGCGTTCTACGGATTTTTCCGGGGAAGGCCAAATTAATTCAGGAGTGGATATGAAATTAAAAAAAGGATGGATTACCGTCTCTCTTTTCCTGTGGCCGCTTTTTTCGTTGTTGGCGGCTGGTGAGGATGCTGCGGTGAATATTGCCTGGGCTTATGTGGGTGCCGGGCTGGCAATTGTGTTTGCTATCTCTCTGGCAGTGCGTCTCTTAAAAAGACCGGAAGGAAATGAAACGATGGTCAAACTCGCGAGTGCAATCCGGGAAGGAGCTGATGCGTTTTTGACCCAGCAGTACAAATGGATCTTCATTTTTGTACTGGTTGTTTTTGGTTTGTTGTTTTTTCTTTATGGGACTGATCCCAACCTTAAATATGGCATGTATGCTCCGTTTGCGTTTTTTACCGGAGCATTGACATCGGCAGTGGCTGGTATTATGGGAATGAAGATTGCTACCCGTGCCAACGCAAGAACCACCTGGGCAGCAAAAGAATCCCTGAATCTGGGACTCCGCGTTGCGTTTTCCTCCGGAAGTATTATGGGAATGACTGTAGTGGGACTGGGTCTGTTAATGGTCAGCATCTGGTTTTCCGCTATGCAGATGGTGGGAGCTGGATGGGATGAAATTTCCAATGTATTATTTGCCTTTGGTATGGGAGCTTCTTCTGTGGCTCTTTTTGCCCGTGTGGGTGGCGGTATCTATACAAAAGCCGCCGATGTGGGAGCTGACCTTGTGGGGAAAGTGGAAGCCGGAATTCCGGAAGATGATCCCCGGAACCCCGCCACCATCGCGGACAACGTGGGGGATAATGTGGGAGACGTTGCCGGAATGGGTGCGGACCTGTTTGAGTCCTATGTGGGCAGCATTGTGGGAACCATTGCTCTGGCAGCCGTAGCTTTTGCCGGAACCTCTGAATTGATTGCCGGGGTTGTGGCTCCATTGGCCATTGCCGGGGCGGGTATTATTGCGTCCATTATTGGAACCTTTCTGATATCCACCAAAGAAGGAGCATCCCAGGAATCTCTTCTGTGGTCCCTGCGTAAAGGGGTGTACTCCGCATCCATATTGATTGTCATTCTGTCCTATGTTTTAATTGTACCGATTCTTGGTTTAAATATTGGCTATTTCTGGTCCATCATCGCTGGATTGGTTGCCGGTAACATCATTGGATATTTCACGGAGTATTATACTTCTGATACCTACGGTCCCACAAAAAGGGTAGCCCAGAGTGCGGAAACCGGCCCGGCCACCGTTATCATTTCCGGTTTTGCACTGGGTATGCGCTCCACCATGATTCCGGTGATTGTTATTTCTGCAACCACCATTGTGGCCTACTATGTAGCAGACGGTGCCCATAGTCTGAACCATGGTCTTTTTGGAATTGGTCTTTCTGCAGTGGGAATGCTTTCCACCCTGGGAATCACTTTGTCCACAGATGCTTATGGACCGGTTGCGGACAATGCCGGCGGTATTGCGGAAATGGCCCATCTGGATGCTAATGTACGGGAAAGAACCGATGCTCTGGACTCTCTGGGTAACACCACTGCGGCCACAGGAAAAGGTTTTGCGATTGGATCTGCCGCTTTAACTGCCCTGACTCTTCTGGCTGCATTGAGTGGAATTCTGAAAGTCAACAGTGTTTCTCTGATTGATCCCAGAACGCTGTCCGGACTTTTCATTGGAGCCGTGATTCCGTTTTTCTTCAGTGCCATGACCATGGAAGCTGTGGGAAAAGCGGCCATGAGCATGGTTCATGAAGTACGTCGCCAATTCAAGGAAATCAAAGGCATTATGGAAGGAACCGGAAAGCCGGATTACCAGAGCTGTGTGGCCATTTCCACCAAAGGTGCTTTGAGAGAGATGGTAATGCCCACTCTTCTGGCTGTTGTTTCCCCCGTTCTCGTGGGTATTCTGCTGGGGCCCCAAGCTTTAATGGCCATGCTGGCCGGTACGCTGGTGAGTGGTTTTGCCATTGCTATTATGATGGCCAATGCCGGTGGTGCCTGGGATAACGCGAAGAAATATGTGGAACGCGGTGCCATGGGTGGTAAAGGTTCGGATGCACACAAAGCGACCGTGACTGGGGATACCGTGGGTGATCCGTTCAAAGACACCTCCGGACCGTCCATTAATATTCTGATCAAGCTCATGAGCATGGTTGCTCTGGTTTTTGGTGTTTATCTGACAAAAGCCTTTGAGATGATCTCCCGACTGTTTGTTTAATATCCCGATAATAATTTATCGCGGTATTTTCTGAAAAACCCGGATATTCTCCGGGTTTTTTTAATGAGAAAAAATTAAATTATAATTGACCGAATAATTTTTTTTTTTTTTCATGGTTAAATGAGACTTCTTCGAAAAATAGTATCACTATATTCTATTGAAAGAATCCAAATATTATCCGTATTTCACTTGTTGGAAACTTCCATCGCATTTTTTCAGGTTTTGGATAAAATCTCTGAATTAAAATCGTTGATTGCTATCCCTTACTCCGTTGAAAAAGGCACATTGGAAAAATATAAAGAAATTTTTAAGGGTACGAATATAAGCTATCCTGGTACCATTGAGGAGATTCCGGGGGTATTAATCAGAGAATACAGGAAACTATCCATGGACAGGCCAATTATCATTATAGATGTTGGTGGGTATGCTTCTGGCATTATAGACGAGTTGATAAAAATTAATCCCAATATTATCGGAATAATAGAAGATACAAATCATGGCCACTGGCAATATGAAAAAATTCGAAGTAATTTAAAAATACCGGTCTGTTCAATTGCCCAAAGTAGTATTAAATCTTTGGAAAATAGGTTAGTAGGGAAAGCAATTGTTTTTTCATTGGAGGATATTCTGCGAGAATATTTTTATAAAACATTTTGTGGACTGAACATTGGATTATTGGGGTACGGACAAATTGGACGTTCTGTTGTTCGATCATTAAAAAACAAAGATTCCATTACTTATGTATGGGATATAAATCCTATAAAAAGATTTGAAGCACGGTTAGACGGTCATATTGTCCCAAAGAATAAATGGGGTGTAATAAAAAATGTTGATATCATCATAGGGGTTTCCGGATCTCATTCTTTTACTTTTAAAGATATTGCTCATCTTAAGGAAAACACTATAATAGCAAGCGGGAGTTCAAAAGATGCAGAATTTCATTATGATGATTTAATAAAAAATTCCAAGATTATAAAAGAGAATAACATAATAACAGAACTATCTGTAAACGGTAAAAATTTTATAATGCTTAATCAAGGACGTCCTTTAAATTTTCTCAATAATAGTGTGTTGTCGTCTGTATTAGAGTTGATCTTCATTGAATTATATTTGTGTATTTTTAGTATTCTTAGAAAAGAAAATATAAATGGTTTATACCAAATTGACAATAAATACCATAGAATTATTTTAAAACTATGGGAAGATGAGTATATTTTATAATGGATATT
Source organism: Leptospira biflexa (assembly GCA_020720785.1). Lineage (GTDB taxonomy): Bacteria > Spirochaetota > Leptospiria > Turneriellales > DYLW01 > DYLW01. Next base: position 53,520 of record DYOA01000014.1, on the reverse strand, counting down.
TTTACAAATACTATTCGATCCTGTGTGAAAAATTATTTGCATGATAAGAGCATTGATATATCCCACGATATTTACCACTTGGATAGGGTATGCAAAAATTCATTACTAATAAATAGGGTTGAAAATGGAAATAAAAACCAAAAAGTGGTGATAATTGGATCCTACCTCCATGACTTTCATCGCCTTTATGATTTTCAATCGCAAAGGAAATTTAATTCAGTGGAAGATTCAATATATATGATAGAAGATTTTTTTCGATTATTTCCGTCATTTTCAGAGCATAGTGAAACTGTAAAAAAAATTATCTTGAATACGGATAAATTTTCTTTTTTAAACAATCGAAACGAGGATATCGACATATATGGAAAAATTATATCCGATGCGGACAATTTGGATGCTATTGGAGCCATTGGAATCTCAAGAGCTTTTTCCTTTGGCCAGTGGATTAATGAACCTATATATGTTCCGTCTGCGTTATTGGATACAAATAAGTTTAATCCAGAGACAAATAGTATTTCAGTTATTCATCATTTTTATGAAAAGCTACTTAAAATGGAAGGAGAGTTTTATACGATGACAGCAAAGAAAATAGCAAAAGGACGTATGGATTTTATGAAAAAATATTTAGAAATATTTTTAAAGGAAATTAATAATGAACTCTAAAAAACTGGATATAGTTGTATCAGCGATTATAAAAGAGAACGATGCAATACTAATGATATGGCATGCGAAATTAGGAAGTTGGTTGTTTCCCGGTGGGCATGTTGAGGAAGGGGAAACATTAGAAATGGCAATTATCAGGGAATGCAAGGAAGAGATTCATGGAGATATTGAATTAGTCGAGAATAAAGTCAAAGATATAACATCCAATGGAGTTGAGGAAGAAAACCGGCCTTATTGTATTCTTTTGGAGCCAATTAATGAGATTGATAATTATCATTATCATTTAGATTTTATTTTTTTGGCAAAGATTAAAGATAAATCGAGTATAAAAAGTAATGAGATTATCCGTTGGATAAAAAAAAGTGATATAAACAGTATTATTATCTTTGAGAACGTTAAACTTATTATGATGAAACTATTATGAAAAGGTTTAAAAAAGTTCTTTTAATGGAAATAATCTCAATAATCACCCTTGTTGTTAATAAACCGTTTCTCCATATAATATCCATAACTCCATTTATTTGGGGGATTATTTACATCAATAAATTTGATAATAATGTCAGCAAATTTTTCTTCATAGCCATTAGTTTGGTATTTGCTCCGGTAATTTTACTGCTTCTTGTCAGTATCATTCTAAGGTTATTACCGAGGGTTAAAAACGGGAATCATCGGATCTTTTCCGGCTCCTATTATCTCTGGATAATCCGAGATTTTACTTATGAAATATTAACAACATCACATTTCCTGAATAATCTGTTGATAAGGACAAAGCCAATCAGGAATATTATTTATTCCATAATGGGTTTAAAAAACAGTAATTATTTCATTCTCGGCAATGATGTGAAATTACTGGATCCGGATAAGATCAAAATAGGCAAGTATACATTTATCGGTATTAACACATTAATTGCCCCTCATATTATAAGAGCTAACCGTTTAATACTCAAGGAAATAAATATTGGCGAAAAATGTATAGTTGGTGCTTTCTGTAAAATTTTAAGCGGAACAAAAGTGGGGTCTCATTGCCGGATCGATTCCCATGTGATTCTGAATAATGATGTTGAAATTGGAGATAATAGTATCATTTATGCCGGAACGAATGTGGATAATAATGTAATGATTGGGAAACGAGTCATTATTGGAAAAAATTGTATTGTTGGGTCAAATACAGTAATAGAAGACAACGTAACTATTGGTAATTATTTGAGAATTGGTAGTAATCAATACATCAAAAAAAATTCAAAGATAACTAGAGACATGCTATAGACCTATGAATCCAATATACAAAAGGGATGTGGAAATTCAGGGCGGGAAGGAATTAGAAAAATGGCCGGTTGCATCCTTCTGGATAAAAAAACAATTGCAAAAACAGAACGCCTTTCCGAAAATAGCCTATGGATGTTATTATCGATATAATAATGTATATGGTCATTGGCGGGGTATTAAGTGCATTTTTCTATTACTGGAGAAAAAGAGATTTGCTTGGGGGGTACATAGGCGGGATTATCATTGCCTCTCTGGGAGCCATTCTGGGCAGTTTCTTTTTAATATACATCATTGATCCGGTAATCCGGTTCCTGCAGAATGGGGCGTATATCTCCAATGTGAATATTCTCTCCGGCCTTATTGGAGGATATATCTTCCTTTACATATTTAATAAAATCAACCACGACAGAATTCGATAGGCTGTTTTCGCTGAAATTAAAAAATATTGCGTTTTCCGCTTTCTTTCTGATATTTCTTTCCTGTTCGCCTGAAAAGGGTATTCCCCATCCTTCTTCCCCGTCTGGTGTCCGGGACGATGTTCAGGAAATCCTGCACCAGTTTGGCAAACCTGAATTTCATTCCATACACACCGCCTGCTGGGAAAGTACCCGGCGTTTTTATTATATGGTACACATGTATGAGGCTGCGGGGGCACTCCGGCACCGCATTCACTACCACTCATCGGCATTGAAAACCATGAATGATCCTTTCCGGGATGACTTGTCTGATTATCTGGAGAGGAGCTCCCAAACCGGACGTCCCATTCTGGGAGCGGATCCCGCTCTCAAAGGCGATGGCATTACGGCAGATACCTCTTCGTCGGGCTGGATGATAAAAAATTTAAAGGTGATCCCGTCCTCCACCCCGGAGTATTTTCTTTTTGTGGATTATCTTCCTTCCACCCCCCATTCCGATCTGGTCCTTGCCGCGTTTCTGGCGGTTTCCCGGGAACGTTTGCGGGAAGGGAAAAAAATCAACGCGGTATGGTACTTCTTTGAAGGTGATCTGGGTTTGGATCTTGTCCGGGAAAAGTATATAAAGCGGATTTTGGCGTATCCAGGAATTTCCCTCGATGCATTTTACCAGAGGGCAAAAACGGATAGAATTTTCCTGTTACACAGAGATGTTTCTAAAATGGATTTTTTTCAGAATGCATTGATCTTCCTGGCATCTTCCGGCAAGGATAAGCGGGTCATTCTGGAAGAATTGGTGGATTTATTCAGAAGCATCCTGTAACAGAATTGCTTCCACCTTCATGCCAGATGTAAATGCAGATAGGAAATAATCCATCGGTTTGAAACAAAACCGTTTCCATAAAAAACTTCTTGTATTTCCCGGCCAATTTTCAACCATACCTTTGCAATGAGGTTGAAAATTTATGGGTGCCGGGGTTCCTATCCTGTTTCCAGAAAAGAAGTTGTTTTTTATGGAGGAAACACCACGTCCTATCTTCTGGAAAGCAAGGGGAAGAAAATCATCATAGATGGGGGAACCGGAATTGTCAACCTGGGGATTGATTTGACCAAAGGTAATCCCAAATTGTCGCAGGAGATATCGCTTTTTATTACGCACACCCATTGGGATCATGTGATGGGACTTCCATTCTTTCAGCCTTTTTATGGGAAGAATTTTAATATTAAAATATACGGTGCAGACACGGAGACCATGGAATTGAATAACGCGATTGCCCGGCAGTTGGATGGACACCAGAATTTTCCCATCCTTTTTCAGAATCTGGAGGCCAATATTGAGTTTTCCATGCTTTCCTCCGGGCAGGGAATTGAGTTAGGGACGATGGTGGTATCCAGCTATCAACTGAATCACCCGGGAAGGGATCTGGGATACCGGTTTAGCGAGGATGGGGTTTCTTTTGTGGTGCTGACAGATCTGGCCCCCATTGAAGATAATTATCTGGGAGTGGGAATGGCAGATGCGGCCACGGGCAATCCCGGAGAATTTGAAAAAGATTATATCAATGGTTTACTCCGGTTTATCCGAGGTGCTGATATGGTAATCATGGACACAAATTTTACGGAAGAAGAAATTCGGGGAAAAGGGCATTGGGGACATTCCACTCCGGATCAGGCCATTCGTCTTTTTTCTAATCTGGATAATCCCCCGGCTCTTGTACTGGCTCACCATGACCCCAATCACACTGATGGCCAGATGCATGAAATATTCAGAAAAGCCAGAAAGTTGGGAAAAGAGAACAATATTGAAGTTCTGATTGCAAAAGAAAGAGGGGAGTTCCGGCTGTGAATCTGAAATTCTGGGGTACGCGTAGCTCGGTTGCATCTCCCGGACGCAATACCTTGGAGCTGGGAGGGAATACTCCCTGTCTGGTGATGCAGAAAGAGAAATCTCCGCCAATGATTTTTAACGCCGGAACCGGAATTATTGAATATGCCATCCGTGGGATTAATCTAAAAGAAGACAAGGAATTCCATCTTTTTTTCAGTAATTTTTCCTGGGATTTAATCCAGGGGTTTCCTTTTTTCATTCCCATACATATTCCCGGAACCGATATCCATCTTTACAGCCCTCGTCCGGTGAGTTTGATGAAAGAAAATTTTACCCGGCTCTTTGACGGCAGCTATTCACCCCTGAGGGACTTATCTTATCTGAATGCCAACATTCATTTTCATTTTATTGAAGAAACAATCCAGGTGGGGGAGTTTGAGATTGAACCCAAGGTGGTCCACCATCCTTACCGTTCCTATGCGTATAAAATAACCGGAGGTGGGAAGAAAACCGGAATTATTTACCACCATGAAAATACGGGGGATATGATCAACGATCATCTGGTGGAGTTCCTGACGGGTGTGGATATTCTGATCCATGATGCAAAATATTCGGAGAGTGATTACCTTGCTAACCAGAACCATGGGCACAGCTCCATGGAGAAAGCCATCCAGAATGGGATTGCTATGAAAGCAAAATACCTTTTTCTCACATCCTATCATTTTTACTATACCGATGACTATATCCGTCTGTATCTGGACAGATATCTGAAGAAAAACCCACTTCCGAATGGTTTGAAACTGCTTTTGTCCAGTGAAAAAAAATCGTTCCGATTCTCATAAACTTTTTCCTCAATCAATTTTCTTTTCTTGACATTTAACTGCCATAATATACTCTTAAAAAAAAACGCTTTAAAAACCGGATGAAAAATGGCAGAAAAAATATACAAGCCGGATGAGGCATATCCGCTTTTTCAGGAGACTGCTCACATCGCAAAAATGGAGGAATATTCGCGGATGTACAAATATTCCGTGGAAAACCCGGAGGCATTCTGGGGAGAACAGGCCGAAAAATATCTGACCTGGTTCCGGAAATGGGATACCGTCCTGGAGCATGATTTTACTAACGGAAAGGTGACCTGGTTCAAGGGTGGAAAGCTGAATCTGTCTTATAATGCTCTGGACGTTCACCTGGACAGCTATAGGAAAAATAAGGCCGCCATCATCTGGGTGGGGGATTTTCCCGATGAACGAAGAACCATCACATACCAGCAGTTGCATCGTCTGGTTTCCCGAACAGCGAATGTTCTGAAAAGATACGGAGTGAAGAAAGGGGATCGTATCACCATCTATATGCCCATGATTCCGGAACTGGCCATTGCGGTGCTCGCCTGTGCCCGGATTGGGGCCATCCACTCTGTGATATTTGGAGGATTCAGCCCGGACGCGATAAAAGACAGAATCAAGGACGCCCAGTCTGATTTTGTCATTACCGCAGACGGGGGATACCGGGGCGGGAAAGTGGTTCCCATCAAACAGAATGTGGATGAAGCCCTGAAAGACTGCAAATTGGTCAGGAAAGTGCTAGTGGTAAAACGCACAGGCCATAATATGATCAACTGGATGGAAGGAAGGGATTTATGGTATGACCAGGAAATCCGTTCCGAGCAGATTGATGATGAATGCCCACCGGAAGAGATGGACGCAGAGGATCCATTGTTCATCCTTTATACGTCCGGATCCACCGGCAAACCCAAAGGGGTGCTCCACACCACCGGCGGTTATGGGGTATATACCGCCATGACGCACAAGTATGTTTTTGACATTAAAGAGAAGGATACATATTTTTGTGCGGCGGACATCGGATGGGTTACTGGCCACAGTTATATTGTTTATGGTCCTCTTTTCAACGGAGCCACCACGGTTCTGTTTGAGGGGATTCCCACTTGGCCAAACGAGGAGCGGTACTGGACAATCATCGATAAATATGCGGTGAATATTCTCTATACCTCTCCAACAGCAATCCGGGCTTTAATGCGCTTTGGGGATGATCCGGTGAAAAAATATAAACTGAAATCCCTGCGTCTTCTGGGTACCGTGGGTGAGCCCATCAATCCGGAAGCCTGGAACTGGTACTACCGGGTGGTGGGCCGGGAAAAATGCCCCATTGTGGATACCTGGTGGCAGACCGAAACCGGTGGTATTATGATCACACCATTGCCCGGGGCCACCCCTCTCAAACCCGGATCGGCCACATTGCCCTTTTTTGGGGTAAAGCCCATTATTGTGGATCAGGATGGAAAAAAACTGGAAGGAGCGACCAGCGGCAATCTCTGCATTGAATCCCCTTGGCCTTCCATGGCCAGAACGGTGTATGGGGATGATGAGCGGTTTTTTGCCACCTATTTTTCCACATACAAAGGCTATTACTTTACCGGGGATGGAGCCCGGAGAGATGAGGATGGGTATTTCTGGATCACCGGTCGCGTGGATGATGTGCTGAATGTATCCGGACATCGTCTGGGAACTGCGGAAATTGAAAGTGCTCTGGTGGTCCATCCCAAAGTGGCGGAGGCAGCGGTCGTGGGATATCCGCATGATATCAAGGGGCAGGGTATTTATGCCTATGTGACCTTAACTACGGATGCGGAACCCAATGAGGCACTCCGGGAAGAACTGGTGGAGCTGGTTGCAAAGGAAATTGCAAAAATAGCCCGTCCGGACATCATCCAGTGGGCTCCCGCACTGCCCAAAACCAGAAGTGGTAAGATTATGCGTAGAATTCTGCGTAAAATTGCCGCTAATGAGATTGATTCTATTGGGGATGTCACCACTCTGGCTGATCCCAAAGTGGTGGATGATTTAATTAAAAACCGGATATCCTGACATCGGATTTCCATGTTTTATCTTTAAAAGTAAATTCCTGTTTGAATACGGGTTTTCTGTTTTTATCAAAGGAAAACCCGCCGTATTTTTTTCCTTTCTGGAATACCAGGGTACGGGATTCCACCCAGTCTCCGGTATTGATAATCCGGTAGTCTTCCAGAAATATGAACTGATGGGTATGGCCGGTGATCATAATCCGGTTCCCCTGGTTCACTTTCTGGCTGAGTCTTTCATAATAACGGATACTCTCCTCCATGGTTTTATGCCAGTCATAGTTCAGGCGTTTTTTATACGCTCCCTCCAGAAAATGCCAGATACGGGGATTGATCACAGATAACCGGTACAGAATTCGTACCATAAAAATGGAAGTAAACCAGACCAGCTTTCCATACTGCCCCTGGTGTCCGTGAACAACAATGCGGGAATCATCTTCATACTTATCCGTGATATTCCAGCCGTTTTCCTTCAGATATTCATCTATGATGGGAGGAAGGCTCTGGTCATAGTTAACCGTGTCATGGTTTCCAACAATAAAGAACCGTTCACCACCGGGTGCCAGTATCCTCTCTATTTTTTTAAAAAAATCGGAAAGACGTTTTTTTCTTTTGTTTAATTTAACGCTGGCACTAAAATACCAGTTTTCAATGATATCTCCAACCAGAAATATTTTCCTGACACGTATTCCTTTTGCGTGTAGCATTTTTATGGCATTGAACAGATCCTTATGGGCATGGCTTTTTATCTTCCTGTCAATTAGATAATGTATATCTGAAATGAAAACAGCATCAAAAACTTTATTTTTTTTCAGGCGCATTGGATTTTTCTTTCTCCGGTTCCTCTGTTTCTTTGATTCTGGGTTCATGAGAAGCAGAGATAATATTATTATCATCGTCCAGATAAATATAGATTTTCCCACTCACCGGTTTTAAGGGAGATTTATATACTCTGTTCTGGCCAAAATTAATTTCCACTCCATGATGCATTTCTTTCTGAATAAACATGTAAGCACCGGGATGGGTACGGAAACTTTCCAGGGTTTTTTCATATTGCTTTTTCAGAGAGCTTAACAGTGTCAGGTATTTATTTTTTACAGATTTTAATTTTTCAATCAGGTTCATCTCTTCATCGTTGAAAGGCTCCTTGGATTTTCGCTTTTTTTCATCCAGTTGTTTTTCTGTGTTTTCTATTTTTTTCAGTATTTCTTCCTGTTCAGACATATCATTCTTGAGGCTGTTTACCATTTGTATGACATCATACTGTATACCCACAATGGCCTGGGTTCGGGTTTCCACAACGGCTCCCAGTTTATTCACATGGATATTATTACCGGCAATGGTTTCTCCTCCAATCAAATCTCCTCTGCCGGGTCCCAGAAAAATGGAATCTCCGGCAATCAAATCTGAGTGCATGGCGGCATCCCGGACATAAATGGAACCTCTGGCCAGGATGCGTCCCCTTTCCACAAATCTCACGGAAACATCTTTTTCTGATTCAATCCTTCCTTCATCTTTTCCCAGAAATCCACCTTCAATGATAATTTCTCCGTCTGCCTTGAGAAAAACCTTTCCCACACTTTTTTTTATGATGATGGAGCCTTTGGTCGTTAAGCGGAATCCATCGGCCATTCTGTCTTCCACAATGATGGAACCGGGGAAATCAATGTTTCCGGTGGAATAATCCACTTTATCCAGGGTGATCATTTCATCCACCCTTATGATTCCATTTTTTTCCAAAACCGGTCGTCCGGTGATGGTCGCCACAGCATCATTGCCTTTTATAATCACATTGGGACCGATTTTGAATTCCGCATTTTTTCCGGATTCTGCCGGAATTATTTCTCCGTTTATCTTCTGTCCCACCTGTCCCGGTTCCGCTTCTATCCGGACGGCCAAACGGTATCCGGTTTTAACACTGCGAATGATGCCAATTTCCCGATGATCCACGCTTTTTTTTTCATCGATCCTTTGTTTCTGGGTATCCGAATTGAATAAAATACGTATTTCCCCATTGCTTCCCGGCCTGGGATGTTTCCCCTGGGCAACAACCAGATTGGTATTATATTCAGGGTTTTTTAACCAGGTTTGGATCTGGTTATGATCAATCCCAAAAAAAACCCCATTCTGGTTAAGGGCATCATGGATATCAGATTCTGATGGAGATAAACCACCGGAATGAGGCGGGGAGATCGTCATATACGCTTTCATCTTATCTTCAGAAACAGTAATATGGATGACAGAGTTTTCCTTTTTTCCTTCCACCCATTTTCCTATGATGATGGGAGAGCCTTTTTTTTCAAAAATGATTTTCCAGAGATTATCCTCCTGGAGATCTTTGATTCCCAGAATACGGATTCTTTCCGAAATTTTAAGAAACATTTCATGATCCGGACCTCCTTTGCCGTGAATATCCGGAAAAACAGTAAGGGTGGCATTTCCATTCATGTTATCAATGATAAACTGGTCTCTGGATTCAAGGTCATCCATGAAATTTCCAACATCATCCAGAAAATGCTTATCCATAATTCCTTTTCAAAGGATGCTAACAAAGGATCAATACATAATTATTTTTTATTAACAGATATTGATGACTTATTATAAATCAAGCCGCCCCAAAAAAGATTTGGTGCGGCCCCATGTTGAGACTTTTTTACTTCTTTTTGCCTGCGCTTTTTGGTTTTTCTGCGGGGGCTTTTTCTTTTGCTTTGGCACCGCTTTTGTTGCTTTTTGCTGCGTCATCGCTTTTTGGTTTCTTTTTTTTGTCCGGCATTTTGTTCTCCTTATCAAACTCTGCATTTGCACAAAAAATGTGTTTCCCCGATTACCACAATGAAGATAATTTGTCAATATTTTATCATAATTTGGAATTTAAAAAGTATGATCCTGCCTCCCGGCTTTTTCCGGAAAGAAATACCAACCCGGATAGAAATGAATTGACGGATCAAATAGTATCAAAAGATTATACTAAAGGATACAAATGCAGAATATAATTGCAAAAAATTACCCGCGCAAGAGGGCTGTTTTGTCCTTGAATGGAAAGATTGATGTTGGTGTATCCAGTGACATTGAAGAGGTTTTTCTGGAGAGTCTGAACAAAGACCAAAATCTGTATTTTGTCATCAACATGGAAAATGTGGAGTATATTTCCTCTTCCGGTTTCCGGGTAATTATTGCCATGCTCCGGCATTTGAAGGAAAATGATGGGGATTTGAAATTGTGTTGTCTTTCCCATTCAGTTAAAAAAATATTTCATGTAATTGAGCTGACCTCATTGTTTGAAGTGTTTGAAACAGAAAACGAAGCTCTGGAATCCTTCTGAAATTTATTTTCCTTGGATCATAACCATTGTTTTTCTCTCATCCTTAAAATAGGTGCCAGCCACCTTTTTCATTATTTCGTTGTCTATTTCTTCTGATTTTTTTACTCTCCGGAAGAAATACTGATAATCATTGGCCAGCACTTCATAATGGGAAAGAACCTCTGAAATATGTTCATTTTTTTCCATAATTTCCGCGTATTCCATGGAAATGGTATTTTTAACCATTGATTTCTCGGTGGGCGTGATGCCATGGAGGGCAATATCCTGCAGCTCGGCGTCAATAACCGATTCGATCTTTTGATAATCACTTTCTTTGTATGGAGATATAAAAAGAGTGAACTGGTTATCCAGCTTTTTTCCCGGAATGCCGTTCACCGCATCCACAGAAGAAGCTAGGTTTAATTCCTGCACAAGCTTTTTTTCCAGGCGGGAATGGGGAGACCCGGCCAGAATTATCTGGAGAAAATCCAAATATGTATCATCCGGATGGAGCAGGGAGGGTTTATGCCAGCCCATAATCATATAAGGATTTGCTTTTACGTGAAGATATTTTATTATTTTCCCGCTCCCGGGATTTTGTTTCACCACCGGAAAAGGAGGGGTGGGGGAGGCTGGTAAACGGGAAAAATATTTCCGGATGATTTTTTCGGATTCCTCAAAATTCAGATTTCCGGACGCCACAATAACCATCCGGGAGGAAATATAATTTTCATCATAGAATTTTTTTACGCCGCCATAAGACAGATGGGAAATTCCGGAGGAAAAACCAATCACGGGTTTTCCGTATGGAGAAAAACCATAAGCAGTCATAATATAGTATTCATAAAGCAGGTTTTGCGGGTGGGAATCATAGCGCATTTTTCTTTCTTCTTCAATCACTTTTCGCTCTGTATAGAATTCCCGGAAAACCGGGTGCAGGAACCTTTCGCTTTCCACCATTGCCCAGAGCTCCATCTGGTTTGCCGGTAGGGTGATTTCATAGCTGGTTAGATCGGCGGAGGTATACGCGTTATATCCGGATTCCCCTGCCAGAGAATAAATATAGGAATCTTCTTCAGGGATAACAAAGCGGGAGGCAAAGCGTTCAAAGTATTCCTTTCTTTTCTCCAGCCGAAGGATCTCATCCTGGGTTGCTTTCTTATCCTCCGGGGTCATGGTGGGATTCTGGATTTTCCTGCGGAGCAGATCCATTTTTTCCCCATCCTTATGGATCTGTTCCAGATAGATTTTTTCCCGGGAATAATTTTTGGTTCCAATAACGGTATTGCCTTTGAACAGCAGATGCTCCAGAAAATGGGCTGCCCCGGCGTCATCAAAACTCTCATTGGATGACCCAGCGGCGATTTTTAGAGAGACAGAAAAGGTGGGGGTCAGGTGGTTTTCTGCGAGGATGACCCGGATTCCGTTTCCCAGGGTTATTTTTTTTACTTTCACGGGCGTTATTGTATTATGTCCATTCGGGTTTGCCCATTGAAGGGTAAAAACGAGAAACGCAGAAATGGTGAATAACCAGGGCAGAGCGGTTTTAATTCTGGATTTTGAAATCATAGGATATTTTTTCTCCGTTTCTGATCAGATCGATTTTGGCACCATTAGCCGTTTTAAGGGCTTTCCAGATTTCAAACATCCTTTCCGTGTCGCTCAGGGAATAGCCATTTATTTTTTCCACCAGATCCCCCTGGCGGGCTCCCAGTTTATAGAACACATGACTGGGGGATAGTTTTTTAATCTCCACTCCCAAAACCTTGCCATCCTGTACTTTGGGTCCCCAGGCTGCTCCTTTATAAATTTCATTCGCGTTACCGGTGAGCCACTTATTCACCTCTTCCCGGGAGATCACCTTTTGGATCACGCCACCGGTTGCCGTTTCCGCAGGTTTCTGCACCTGAGCGGTGTCCTGTCCCACTTCCATACGGACTTTTGCCCCGTTTTCCATATAGTAAATATAATTTCGTCCAATGTAGATCAATTTTCTGTTCCCAATGCTTTCGCCAATGGCCAGCTCCGTGGAGGAGGGGGGTCCGCCTTTGATCTGGATCACTGCCCGCGCAAAAGACCAGTGACCTTCCAGGGTGCCCAGCAGGGTGAATTCCAGATTCTGCACCTCTCCGCCTTCCACCACCGGGGTCTGGGTGGATTCAGCGAATAAAACCCCCCCGATGATGGATTCTATCTGTATGGATGTCCGTGGTGCGTCCGATCTGGGATCATAATGGGAAAATATCTTAATTTTATCATTTTTTGTTTCCTGGGAAAATAGAAAAAAAATGATAGCATGGGAAAATACTCCCATGGAGATTCCAACGAAAACGGATAACGCGTAATAATACAAATAACGGGAGTAACGGAGCTTATCCAGGAGTGTCTGGAATAAACCTTTATTCAGAGTCAGAACCATACTATCCATACTGTTTTTTTTTAACAGAATAGAAACAATTTTAATTGATTAGCGTTTTTTTTTGTCAAGGGGCGGTTTTTTTAATTAATTATCATTCTTACTATATGAAATCCGAAAAAGCGTACAAAAGAAGCCGCCAGAGGGAGAGCATTTTGGGTGTTCTCAGAAATACCAGCACCCATCCAACCGCAAGCTGGATCTATGACCAGTTAAAAGATGATTATCCCGGATTGAGCCTGGGGACTGTCTATCGGAATCTCAATATCCTTTTGGAAATGGGAAAAATCCAGAAACTCCAGTTTGGATCCACGTTTGACCGCTTTGATGGGAATATTCATCCACACTACCACTTTATATGCGAAGAATGCGGGAGTATCTATGATATGGATATGGATATGGATGCCCAAATCATCCATAGCGTGGAAACGATGTCCGGTCATAGTGTCCGGAATTACCGGTTTGAGTTTTACGGGATCTGCTCCCGATGTAAAAATAAAGCCGAAAACTGATTATTCCGTAAAACCGGTGGACGTTCCGATGACCCTTTTTATATAGATACTATGCCCCAAGTATACAATTCCATAATCGAATCCATAGGCGGGACTCCTCTTGTAAGACTCAGAAATATTCCCTCCGGCACGGCCAGTATTTATCTCAAGCTGGAAAACTCCAATCCCGGGTTCAGCGTCAAAGACCGGATTGCCCTGAATATGATAAGGGATGCCGAAAAAAAAGGAATCTTAAAAAGCGGAATGACCATCATCGAACCCACCAGTGGCAATACCGGACTCGGGATTGCTCTGGTGGCCGCCGCATCCGGTTACCGTGCCGTCATTATTATGCCGGATACCATGAGCCAGGAACGCCAGAAAATGATCCGCTTCCTGGGTGCCAGGGTCATTCTGACACCGGGAGATAAGGGCATGAAGGGTTCCATAGAAAAGGCATACCAGATTCAGGGAGAGGAGGGAGGAATTTTACTCAGCCAGTTTTCCAACCCAGCCAATCCGGATGCCCATTACCGCACCACAGGACCGGAAATTTGGGATGCTCTGAAAGGAAAGGTGGATATCCTCGTCTCCGGCATTGGAACCGGCGGAACCATCACCGGATCCACCCGGTTTCTGAAAGAGAAAAATCCTGGATTCCTGGCTTACGGAGTGGAACCGGATAAATCTGCAGTTCTCTCCGGTGATCCTCCGGGGCGTCATAAAATCCAGGGAATTGGGGCTGGATTTATTCCGGATAATCTGGACATGACGCTGGTGCATGAAATTATTAAAATTACCGATGATGAAGCCATTAACGTTGCCCGGATGCTGGCACAAAAAGAAGGCATTTTGGGGGGGATTTCCTCCGGAGCCAATCTGGCCGCCGCTTTGAAAATTGCCCAAAGGGATGACTCTGCCCACAAGACAATGGTAACCTTTGTATGTGATACCGCCGAACGGTACGCCAGCACGTATCTCTTTGAGGATTAAATGGGCATGAAAGGAATACGGGAAATAAATCAGAAAAATCATCTGGATGCAGTGGTGGCAACCCTGATCTCCCAGAATGAATTTTCCCTCCGTATATCCGGCTGGGAAGAAAAATACCAGAGTCTGCCCTCCAAAGAAATTATATCATCCATTACAGAAGACCTGCGCGGGGTATTTTTTCCGGGCTATTCCGGAAATCCGGAGCTGAATACGGCCAACAATGCCTATTATATCGGGGCCACTCTGGAACGTGTGCAGAGAAATCTTGCCGAGCAGGTGCGGCGGGGGCTTTGCTTTGATTGCCAGACAGAAAAGGAATGTCCTTTGTGCGAAGCCAGATCCCGGAAAATTACCATGGATTTCATTGAAATTCTTCCATCCATCCAAATTAGACTAATCCAGGATGTGAAAGCTGCCTTTACCCGGGATCCGGCTGCCACAGGATATGATGAAGCCATATTCAGTTATCCGGGCATCCACGCGGTGACCAACTACCGGATTGCCCATGAACTGCATCGGTTACGGGTTCCGTTTATTCCCCGTATCATCACAGAATTAGCACACAGCCAGACGGGAATAGACATCCATCCGGGGGCACAGATTGGGGAAAGTTTCTTCATTGACCACGGAACCGGAGTGGTTATCGGGGAGACATCCGTCATCGGGAAAAATGTACAGCTTTTCCAGGGAGTTACCCTGGGGGCAAAAAGCTTTCCATTGGATGAACACGGCAATCCCATCAAGGGAATTCCCCGGCATCCCATTCTGGAGGACGATGTGATTATTTATGCGGGGGCCACCATTCTGGGTCGGATCACCATTGGGAAGGGGAGCGTCATCGGCGGGAATGTGTGGGTGACCCGGGATATTCCGGCAAATTGCCGGATCAGCCAAACGTCGTACCGTTTTATGGAATTTGAAAGCGGTACGGGCATATAATCGTTGACGGTGTATCTTTCTTTGTAAATTAAGCTATGAAAAGAACGTACCAACCATCCAACCTGAAGCGAAATCGCAAACATGGTTTCAGAAAACGTATGGCCACCAAAAACGGAAGACTGGTTTTGAAAAGACGCCGACAGAAAGGCAGAAAGCAACTCACAGTTTCCGATGAAGGAAGAAAAGTCCACGTTGTCCGTTGATGCCTTCCACGGGGGAAACGGTGCACCAGAAAGAAGTCTTTATTTCCATCAAAAATAAAAAGGATATCCAGAAGCTTTTTTCACGGGGAGAGAAGTATTCTTCCCGGCATCTGTACGTGCGTTATCTGAGAATTAACCATTCCGGAGATGTTCCCCTGTCCGTTGTTCTGGGAGTTCCCAAAAAAATGGGAAAAGCACACGTCCGGAATTATTATAAACGCTCACTCCGGGAATCCCTTTTCCTGGCATTAAAGGAAAATTTTCCACAAAAGGACAATACTTCTTCAGTAATGGCTGCCATTATCCCCAACCCTTCTTTCATTGAAATTCCGTTTGAGACCCGGGTGGAAGAAATGAAATCCTTTTTGGCATTTATTTTTGCCACGGCCCGGACCCATGCACCCGCATTTTCATAATATTCCGGAAACTGAAATTCCTCGCCGATGGGGGCCGTTTCGCAGCATGATTCTTACTTTTATTCGTTTATACCAGAAATATCTTTCCCCCATTCTGGGAAGACAGTGCCGGTTTTATCCCACGTGTAGCTCGTATGCCGAACTCTTGTTTATGTATTATCCCCTGTGGGTTGCCATCCCCAAAAGCCTGGACAGGATTGTACGGTGTAATCCCTATAATCCCGGCGGTTTGGATATCCCGGAAAAAATTCCGGAGGAAATAAAAAAAAGTTTGCAGTTGTAAGTTAAAAAAACCAAGGAGAAAAATATGAGAAAAGATATTACACTGATTATGATTAAACCCGATGCGGTTGCCTCCGGTTATACCGGGGATATCATTAAAAGAATTGAGCAGGAAAAATTTGTCATAATTGCCATGAAAAAAATGTTTTTAACCAAAAGGGAAGCAGAGAAATTTTATGAGGTGCATAAGGAACGTCCGTTTTTTGGGGAATTAACAGAATTTATGTCCTCCGGACCCATTGTGGCTGCTGTACTCCAGCGGGAAAATGCTGTGTCTCACTGGAGAGAGGTGATTGGGGCCACGGATCCCAAAGAAGCTAAAGAGAACACCATCCGGAAATTGTTTGCAAAAAGCAAGGGTGAAAACGCTGTTCATGGTTCCGATTCTGAAGAAAATGCCAATCTGGAAGCGGCCTTCTTTTTCTCCGAATTAGATAGAATATGACAAAAGAATTTTCCGATGTTTACAATCGGAAGAAGAAATACTTTGAGAATAAAGTTTTTCCCGTACTGAATAAAAGCAGTTTTTATGATTCCCCGGCGTCGTTGCAGATTGCGGCGTCCTACAGTGTCAAGGCTGGGGGAAAAAGACTCCGTCCGGTTCTGGCTATGGAGGCATCCCGCATTGCCGGAATGGATGAGGAAAAATCCCTGTATCTGGCTGTGGCCGTGGAAATGCTGCATACCTACTCCCTGATCCATGATGATCTTCCCGCCATGGATAATGATGATTACCGGAGAGGACAAAAAACATGCCATAAAAAGCATGGGGAGGCCATGGCAATCCTGGCTGGAGACGCTCTGCAGGCGGTGGCCTTTGAACTGGTGGCTCTGGGGAATTTTACACCGGAAGTGATCCGCTTTTTTGGAGCATCCGTGGGTTTTAACGGTATGGCAGGGGGTCAGGCTCTGGATATGGATCACGGTCAGTATGAACGCCATGAAGAAGTCCTGCGATGGATGCACCGTCTTAAAACCGGACATCTCATTGAATTCTCCGTGGCGGCTCCTTTTCTGGATGTCCTGTCCCGGATGTTCCCGGATTATACCCGCCGGGAACCGCATGAGAATCCGGAAGTCATGGAATATAAGTCTAAGGTCACCAAAATCCGCAACTGGGCTCTCAAATTAGGGGAGCTGTTCCAGATGACGGATGATCTTCTGGATCATTCCGGAACCCTGGAGGAACTGGGGAAAACTCCCGGAAAAGACAATGCCCAGGATAAACTGACGTATATATCCCTCTTGGGAGTGGAGAAAACCAGAGACAGAGCGGAACACTTTGGTGCGGATTTAACCAAAAAAGCAACACAGTATTTTCCGGATTCCGTTCTGTTCCAGGAATTACCACAGTATATTATTAATCGTAAAAATTAATGCGTCTGGACGCCGCTCTTCTGGAAAGAGAGTATACTTCTGATATACGGGAGGCTCGGGGATGGATACTTTCCGGAAAAGTCCGGGTGAACAACCAGTATATAACCAAAGCCGGATTTCCCGTCCGGGGGGATGAAATCATTGAATTGAAGGCAAACCGCCCTTATGTCTCCCGGGGTGGAGAGAAACTGGAGCCCATTATACGCCAATGGGAGTTTCCGGTGGCGGAAAAAGTATTTATGGATATTGGGGCATCCACCGGAGGGTTCACGGATGTGCTTCTCCAAAGAGGAGCCGCCCATGTGTATGCCCTGGATGTGGCCTATGGCATCCTTGACCACAAAATCCGGAGTCATGCGGGAGTGACCGTCATAGAAAAAACCCATATCTGTGATTTTTCAGACGCAGACATCATCCATCGGCTGGATTATCTGGTATGCGATGCTTCTTTTATTTCCCTGAGAAAAATTCTGGCCTGTCTGAATAAGAATATTAAATCAGAAAAAGGGATTCTATGGGAGGGGATATTCCTGTTCAAACCCCAGTTTGAGGCCAACGCGGAACTTTTAAACAAGGGAATTTTACCGGAAGAATACCATACAGACATCCTCCGGGATTTTGAACATTTTTTAACGGAGGAGGGTATGGAGAAGCTGGCTCTGGCTCCTTCCCCCATCCCGGGAAGAAAAGGAAACCGGGAATATTTTTATCACTTACGGAAAATCCGCGTAATGGAATAAAAATTTTCAATAAATTTTTTGCCGTTTTCTGTGAGTATGGATTCCGGATGGAACTGGAGTCCCCACACCGGAGCGGATTTTACTTTTACCGCCATAATAATATCGTCTGCGGTCGTGGCCAGAACGCTAATATCCTCCGGCAGTGACCGGGGATTTATCACCAGGGAATGATAGCGGACAGCGTTGAAACTATCCGGAATTTCCCGGAACAATAAATCCATTCGGCTTTCCGGATTTGAGGAACGGAGAATCCTGCTGGATTTTCCGTGTACAATCTGTGGAGCATGGATAATTTCTCCGCCCAGAGCCGCACCAATGGACTGATGTCCCAGGCAGACTCCCAGGATGGGAACGTCGTTTATCTGGCGGATGATGTTCATGGAAATCCCGGCATCCTGGGGAGCTTTGGGGCCGGGGGAAATGACAATCCCTTCGGGATTCAGTGCTCGGATTCCTTCCACGGTGATGGCGTCATTACGGACAACCCTGATATCTTTTTCATATTCCCCAAAATACTGCACCAGATTCCAGGTGAAGGAATCATAATTATCCAGAATAAATATCATATTTGTCCCTTTCCAGAAATTTTTCAAATGCGGAGAAAAGTGCCCGCCCTTTTTTTGCTATTTCATCCCGTTCTCCCGATGGGGAGGAATCATAGACCACCCCGGCCCCGGCCTGGATATACAGACGGCGGTCTTTTAAAACCATGGTTCTTAATATGATGGCCGTATCCATATCCCCGTTAAAGGAAAAGTATCCCACCCCGCCGGAATAAATCCCGCGCGGAAAGGGTTCCAGTTCAGAGATAATCTGCATGGCACGGATTTTGGGGGCACCGGTGACTGTCCCTGCGGGAAACGCCGCCAGAAATGCATCAAACGCATCCAGGTCTTCCCGTAATTCTCCCGTGACACTGGAGACAATGTGCATGACATGGCTGTATTTTTCTATCCGCATGAAATCTTCCACCCGGACGCTGCCAAATTGGGAAATCCGCCCCACATCATTGCGACCCAGATCCACCAGCATTGTATGTTCGGCTCGTTCCTTCTCATCTGCTAGCAGCTTTGCCGCATACATTTCATCTTCCGCGTTGTTCTGTCCTCTCTGGATGGTTCCCGCTATGGGCCGCAGGGTGACCTTGCGGTTCTGGACTTTCACCAGGATTTCCGGGGAACTGCCAATGACCACATTTTTTCCATAATTCAGAAAATACATATATGGGCTGGGGTTGGTGGAACGGAGGAAACGGTACAGATAAAATGGATCATGCAGGAATTCCGTGGAAAAACGGCGGGAGAGAACCACCTGGAAAATATCTCCGTCCGTAATATATTGCCTGGATTTATCCACCCAGGAAAAAAATTCCTCATCGGAAACGGGACTTTCCCACTCCGGCTTCCGGTTTTCTGAGGGATGCCGATTATTTTCGGATTCAAATTCCTGTATCCCGGCATCGGAACGCAGGGAGGAAAGAATGGCATTGATTTTTTCTCCCGCCTGCCGGTAGAGGGCGGATGCAGACCCCTTATCTCGGATGTATACATTTTCAATGATTTTTATTTCTCCCAATACATGGTCAAAAAGGATCACTTCAGAAGGAATCACAAAGCCCAGATCATCCGCCCCCAGAGGATCCTCTTTTTCCATCCCCTGAATTTTCTCATAATAATGGATAATATCATAGGCAAAAAACCCCACCGAACCGGAATAAAAACCGGAGAGTCGCTCTTCCGGATAATGCACAAACCCCTGCATGGATTCTTTCACCGCTTCCACCGGCCGTTGGGATGTGAGATTCTTTTTTTCTCCGCCATTCATCGTCCGCGTATAGCGACCGTTTTTTCCGCTCACCATACAATGAAAATCCAGACCCAGGATGCTGTAGCGTGCCCGGTTTTCTCCCCCCGCCACGGATTCCAGAAGAAAAGAGTACGGACGCTTATTTGCCCTTGTTTTTAAAAATACACTCACCGGGGTATCCAAATCCGGTAAAGAAGTCCCATAAACCGGAATCATATTGTATTTTTCTGATAAGGAGATAAAGGTCGCTTCATCCATGGAGAGCTGCATTGTTTGCATTGGAATCCGGATATT
The DNA here is from genome assembly GCA_020720785.1 of Leptospira biflexa. Taxonomy (GTDB): domain Bacteria; phylum Spirochaetota; class Leptospiria; order Turneriellales; family DYLW01; genus DYLW01. Next base: position 33,214 of record DYOA01000014.1, on the reverse strand, counting down.
TGGGGTAAAGATATTTTCTCACCGGCATAGAAAAAAGTTTACCCGTTGACCGATGTTTTACTTCTACCGTATGCAATTTCACCGGAGATCATTTCCATGGCTTGTTTTATTATTCCTCGTCGTCACAGTCCGGATTCATCCCTGTGATTTTTCTGAGGTTAAAATAAACCCACGGAAAATACATTCGGAATCGGTTGTGGATGCTTACATTTGTATTGCCACTTCTCCCAAAGTGGTGTATTCTGTTCTGGCCGATTACGATAACCATGAAAAGTATCTTCCCAATACCATAGAATCTGAGATAGTAAAACGGAATAAGAATGCCCTCTATGTCCGGAAAAAGCTGGATTTTTCTGTGAAAACAATAGAAATTTATATGAATATCACGCTGGATAAGGGGAAAATCTCCTGGATAACCATACCGGGGTTTTTCCAAAAAAATAGCGGATATTGGGAGATGAAAGATTCCGGTAACAAAACCCTGCTCCATTACCACATCCAGTCCATTCCCAAATACTCCATACCGGAATATCTGGAAAGCAAGGTATCCAGGAATAATGTGGAAGGGCTTCTACGGGGCGTGGAAAAACGCTCTCTTCAGATAAAAACAAAATGATTTGGAGTTGACGGCATGTCTGCGATCCCTTAATTGATGCAAGGGCCTATAGCTCAGTTGGTTAGAGCAACGGACTCATAATCCGTGGGTCCCAGGTTCAAGTCCTGGTGGGCCCATATTTGTCATGAAATATCTCCTGGAAAAATCCCAAGCCGTAAGGGGGATTTATCGTTTTTTTGAATCCCGTGGTGTTTTATACCTGCAAAATGAAATTCTCCAGAAGGCTGGTGCGATGGAACCATATCTGGATGCATTTTCCATTGGTGATGGTTATCTTTCCACTTCTCCGGAATTTTTCCTGAAAAAAACCTGGGGATATCTGCTGGAAAATGCGTTGGATTCCGGGATACAAGGGGTGTATACTATTTCCTCTTCATTCCGGGACGAAGAAATTTCCGCAGACCACCGGAAGGAATTTACCATGGTGGAATGGTATCGTCGCACTCATTCATATCTGGAGTTAGTGGAGGACATCCGGGGTATTCTGGAAGTATGCGGATCTCCGGTTTTGCATCTGCCGGTTTTGTCCTTTCCGGAAGAGGTGAAAAAAATTTCCGGAAATATCCTTACCCCGGAGCATGGGGCGGGGGATCTGATGCAAATTCTGGATACTCTTAATCAGAAATATGGGGAAAAGGTTTATTTTTCGGATCCCTTCCGGAAGGAAATCCGCTTGGCCGGAGGTGGGGAAAAAGAGATGGCTCTGAAAGTACAGTTGTTTTCGCTCCTGATGGACTCTTTTCTTTTACCCATGCTGGCCCCGGAGAATCCCCTGTTCTGTATCAACTCCTTTCCGTCCTATACTGCCGGTATGGCCAAAATCGGAGGGGAAGGATGGGCGAACCGGCTGGAGGTGTTTCTGAATGGGCTTGAAATTGCCAATGGCTATGATGAGCTGGACAAACCGGAGGAAATCCTGAACCGGTGGGCAGCATATAACAAAGTGAGAAGTTTAGGCGGAAAAGAACCGCATCCCGTGGATAAAAAAGTCGCCGATTATTCCGTTCACTTGAACGGGGTGTCTGGAATGGCCATTGGCCTGGAGAGAATTCTCATGGCCATTCAAAGAGAAAAAAAAATCGACAGCTATTTTCTGGATTAGTTTATTTTTCTTTTCTTTTTTCCTTTAAATCTGGAATTTTATCTTCCATGGTCAAGAGTGCTGCGTTCCATTGTTCCCTTAGCCGGGGATCGGATTTTTGAATAAAAATGGTGAGTTTTCCCTGCTGGTATTTATGAAGAATATGTTCCTTCCCCATATCCTCAAAAAGGCGGGCGGAGGCAAGACGCTCTGCGATTTCCATATCGTGCCTGTTCAGGGAGTAGGAATCCAGCAGCATCAACCAGGCCAGGCGGATCCGGGCATTTTGTTTTTCCGAATCCGAGTATGAGGAAGCGGACGATGTGTAAAACGCCCGCACGGAAGTATCCCCCATCCATCCTTCATAGTAATTATCCGGCCATTGGGATTTGCTGGTATCCTGCACATTTTTGTTTTCCGTAATCCCATTATCCGGATTGATCACATCTCCGGGTTTCTTGTCCGGGGACTTACAGGATAAGAAGAAAAGAGCAATGATGACAGCGGAATATATACTTTTCATTGCCTATATTCCATAATCATTCGTCTATTGCAAGATATTTTTGGTATCCGTTTCTCTGTTCGTCAGTTTTCCGGAAAAATTCCAGTATGGTTTTAAAAGCGGTTTCCCCATTTTTTTGTCCGTAAAATCAGCTTTCCCTGACCATACAACCGATGGGTTTTCCAGAGAGATATTGGAAATTCTGCTTTGTGACGCAATATAATAAAAATATGCTTCCATCTTGTCCCATTTTTTTCTAATGGAATCCGGTGCCTGGGTTCCCGGAATAAAACCGGATGCATGGATATTTCCGCGTATATTATGAGATGCATGGATATCGCTTGCCCGGACGCCGTAGGCGTTCAGGTGGAAATTCAGCTCCAGACGGTGATAATCTTCCACGAGTCGTGGATCCATCCAAACCCCCAGAATATGTTTTCCGTCCATCGTGTTAAGATACAAATCCACTTCCAGATTTGGATTGGCAGAGCCCAGATTATACGATGCATCCAGTAAATTATCCCGGTCATCCCTGATGGCCACATACAAATGCCGGTTTTTCTCTTTCAGTTCCCCGGAAATATTCTTATGGATATCTTTACCTGTGATCCACTGGTCAATTCTTATGCCAATGTCTGCACTGAAAATCTGAAAATACCGGTAATACCAATCTGTGTAAATCAGGCTTCCCGGCAGATCCCGGTCATTCATAGTTTCCATTAATCTTAGTTTCCATGTTTGGCGGAAATAATTGGTCCACACCAGCACATCGGAATGGTTCAGGTTTTTTGCTGAAAGAGCCCCTTTATTATTATTCCTCCAACTGATGGTAAAACCACGGCTTTCTGCGACGGAGCGGTATCCTTCAATTTTCTTCCGGTAGGCATACATGGAATGGGATGGAATAAAAAATCCTTCCATTTGCAGGGATAAATCCGATGGATTTTCCTGCTTGGTCCGGATGGATCCGGATAGTTTATAATTATTTTTTTTCACATCCAGATTAAATGATGGAATTAAATATTCAATATCTGTTGTTTTATCTTTTTCAATTGTCAGGGGAAATTTTATTTCTCCGTTGGTTATCCGGAGGGTAGCATCCCAGTTTCTGTAGGGTGAATACTGCTGGTTTTTTTCTGCCCCATATATTTTTAAAGAAAAATGATCCATCCCCTGAAGAATAATACTATCCGGGAGTATCAGTATCCGGTCATCCTTGTTCCTTGCTTTTAAATCCAGATCAATGACATCCGGCATCAGCCTTTCATCATGGATGAGGGTTTTCAGGTTATAGTGGTAACGGCCAAAGACCCCGGTTCCGTCGCTGGAGAAAATTTCTTTATCCTTATCCCGGATGATCCGGATTTTCTCCTTTCCGGAAGCAGTATTCACGGGAAGGTATCCCCATCTCCTGGAATCTACCTGGAAATTTTTCAGGGAATAATCCAGAGAGATATCAAAGATCTTCTTTTCCGGTGTTTTATTCTTTATAGGAAAATCCACGCTGTACGCTATCTTCCATTCGCCGGAGTATGTCCCATTCATTTTGTATTCCAACAAAAAAGGATTTAGTAAATGAAGGGGAAGATCATTCCCTTTCCAGCGATAGATACCGGTGAAAGGATATCGCGAATTTTTTAAACCTGGCTGAATTTCTATTTCCCCATCACCGAACTCTGTATTGTCGTATTTACCGGATATCTGAATCTGGCTGCCGGATTTAAGTATGATTTCCTTGAAATGAAACTCATGAATGGACTTTTCCCCACTCTGGCCTTTGACATTGAATACCACAGAGGCATCTTCCATCACCATATCCAAGCCGGGATTTTTTTTCCAGTCAAAGAGCTGGTTCATGAATCCGCCGCTCAATGCATCATTCCGGATCCAGAGAGATATTTTGGGTTTTCTGGTAGATAACCGGAAAACCGGGGTTTGATTCTGGTGGAAATAATAATCCAGCGGAACATTCCAGTGAACTTCATCTGCCCGGAAGAGAGTATTGCCCATGGAAAAATCATTTTCGTTGGATATGCGCAAATTATGGATGGTAATCCCCCGGTAAAAACTGATGGATACCCCGGTATAAGCAATAGCAAGATTGGATGCTTTCAGTTTACCGGAAATTAATTTTTCAATCTTCCCCTTGTCCAGGGTTGTGGAGATATAAACTTCCGGCAGAATCCCAATTGCTCCCAGAATGACAGCAATAATGAGGAAAATTTTCAATCGGGATAAAAACACCCGGATTATGTTTTTCCATTCTGCCGGAATATATCGCATTTATCCCATTTCCGCCAGTACTGTTGGGGTCAGCTTTTCCTGTGTCAGGCTGTAGTAATCCATCAGATCTTCCACGCTTCCAGACTGGCCAAATACATCGTGGATGCCATGGCGGATCACCCGGACAGGTTTTTCTATTGAGGAAATATATTCTGCCACCGCAGATCCAAAACCACCCAGAATATTATGCTCCTCAAAAGTGAAAATTAATCGGCATTTGGATGCTACCATATCCAGGGCAGCATGATCCAGGGGTTTTACGGTGGAAAAATTCATAACAAGGGGGCGGATTCCTTTTTCTTTTTCGATGATCGTAGCCATTTTCCAGATTTCATAAACAGTATGGCCGGTTCCCAAAAGGGCAATTTCCTCACCATCCTGTATTGTGTATGCTTTCCCAATCCGGAATGGTTCATTTTTATCATAAAGAACCGGCATATTGGGACGCCCCAGCCGCAGGTATGCGGGACCTTTGGTTTCCACTAAGGCCAGCACCGCAGCATAAGCCTGGCCATAGTCTGCGGGGACAATGACTTTCATTTTGGGAATAGCACGCATGATGGCAATGTCTTCAATAATCTGGTGGGATGCCCCGTCCTCGCCCAGGGTTACCCCCGCGTGGGAACCGGCAAGGATCACATGCTGTCCCGGATATGCGATGGAATTGCGGACAATCTCCCATGCCCGTCCGGTAATAAACATGGCAAAACTCGCAGCAAAGGGGATCATTCCGCCCATGGCCAGCCCGGCGGCAAAACCGGCCATATTCTGTTCGGCCACACCAAAATTGAAAAAACGTTCCGGGTATTTTTTTGCGAACTGGTTGGAACGGGTGGAGCCGGAAAGATCCGCATCCAGGGCGACAATTTTTTCATTGATGGAGCCGGCATATTCCAGACCATCCCCGTAACCGTCCCGGGTGGCTTTTTTTTCTGTTACATTCATCGGATTTGAGATTATCATGTTTCAACTTTTCACGCGGTTACACGGCGTCATTTTCTTTTTGACTGTCTGTGGACAATTCAAAAAAAAACCCATGGGTATCCTGGACCGCTATTTTTTCTCCTTCTTTGTGAAAAGTTATGCTGGTGCACTGCTTCTTCTGAGCGGGGTCGCATTTATCTCCAAAATTATGGAATACATGCCCATCATCGCAAAATATGAAGGCCCCAAGGATATGGTTTACTGGTTTTATCTGGCCAATTACCCTTTTTTCCTCACCATTGTCAATGCTCCGGCCATGGTCTTTGCCGTTTCCTTTACCATCGCTTTTTTTTCCCGCAGCAAGGAATTGATTGTGATTATGACCTCCGGAAGGTCCTTTCTGCGGATTCTGACTCCCGTGATACTTTTTTCTGTGTTAAATGCCGTATTTTTCTTCTGGTTTAACGAATATGTGGCGTATCCCCAGTTAAAAGACAGCTTTACCATGGGGGAAATTCTCAAGGGAAATGCAGACGGCAACCGTCTCCGGGGCTTGCAGGAAATCCAGTTCCGGGCACACAACCGGTTTTATTATATGGGCAGCTATGACCAGAAAGCAAAGACATTCCACCATTTTCATCTGACGGAATTCAATCCCGATGGCAGCATTCGCCGGATCATGGAGGCTCCATCCGGCAGCCTCAGGGGGAAAGAGTGGACGTTGCAATCCGGCAGAATCCAGTATTTCAGTGACGCGGGGGAATATCAAGAATCCCGATTTTTTTCCACGGAAACAGTGACCCTTCCGGAAGATGAAACTTGGTTTGGGGGGAATGAGGAATACCTGCGGTTTGAGGAAATGAATATCCACCAGGTGCAGGAAAAAATTGATTTTATGAAGCGAAGTGGTATTCCATACATTAAATATGAAGTGGAATATTTCTGGCACTGGGGGTTTCCCGCCATTTCTGTAATTGTCACCTTGCTGGGGGGCATTATTGGCAGCCGGATGCGGAATGCACAGATTGCCAGCAGCATTGGGCTTTCCATTACGCTCACGGTAATCTATTTCTTTGTGATGTTCATTGGGAAGAGTTTTGGGAATTCCGGATTAGTGCATCCCGCCATTGCCGGGAACATTGCGAATATTATATTTGCCTCTGTCATTGTCTATATGATGGTCAAATACCACCAGTAGACAGGAATGCCAGATCATCCGGTGAGTTGATATTGATAAATTGCATTTGCCTTTCCGGTTTCAGGGGAATTGTTTCAATGGAATGGGATTTTTCCATTAATTTTCTGAAATAATGAAAGCCTTTATCTATGAAATCCTCCGGGGAGATGGACTGAAAAATCCTTCCTTCAATGAGTGACGGGAAGTAATGTGTGCGTTCCGTATCCTCAAAAAAAACCCAGTCTGCATGGGACTTTCCCGCCCGATGGATTAATTCTTTCAGGGTGAATATCTCCATCGCCGGCATGTCCATGGAAAGGATGACAAATTTACCGGAATACAGATTGCGGGAAGATATAAAATCGGCTATGGAAAAAAGCGGACCACAGAAAGGACATTTATCCGGATGGGTGTGGGTATCTTCAGGGAAGACTCCGGGTGGAATTTCCATCATTCCATTTTTTCCGGAGATTAAATCTCTCCCCAGAATGTGAATTTCCGTACAGATTGCGGCGGCCAGCTTCAGGGATATTTCCAGAAATTTTTTTCCCTGGTATTCCAGATTTGCTTTATCTGTACCCATGCGGGAGCTTTTTCCTCCGGCCAGAATGAGGGCCACCGGGTGGTTATCTTTCATTATCGTTCCTGCAGAAATTTATTGACGCGTCAAGAGAATAAGGCCGCATGGGTACATGTTAATGTGGACACCCGGCATGGGGGAGATGGTTGTCATTTTCCTGATTGTCTTGCTTTTATTCGGCGGAAAAAAACTGCCATCCCTTGCCAGAAGCATAGGATCCGGAATCAATGAATTTAAAAAAGGTCTGAGTGGCCAGCCATCGGAAGAGGAGATTGTCAGCAAAGAACCGGAAAAAATTGAGACTCCTCCGGCAGCAAAGCGGAAAAAATAAATCTTTAAATCCATATGGCTGGGAAAAAGAAACCGCCGGAAGAGATTCGGGAGAACCGTCCCGCCCGGCAGAAGCGGGAGGTAGCGGAAGCTAAGAAGAAAATAAAAAAGGCTTCCGCTTCCCCAGCCAAAACATTGGCAGTTCTAAAAAAAAGCCAGGAAATGCAAAAGCAATCCCAGGATTTGGTGCCGGAGAAATCTCCGGAAGAACTGGAGCGGGAACAGAAAAGACTGGATATCCGCCGGCAGATAGAAAAAAGAAAATCCGGGTATATGCCCATTGAGGACCATCTGGAAGAACTTCGGTGGAGGATCATCCGCATTGCTCTCTGGGTCACTGTTTTTTCCATAGCCAGCTTCTTTTTTTATACAGAAATATGGGAATTTGTGATGGGCCCCATCCTCCCGCTGATTAAAAACGCGGAAAAAAACTACAATCTGGTGGTGAAAATTGTCACCAACAAACTGACGGATTTTTTTGTGATCCAGATTAAAACAGTGGTTATTGTGGGAGCCATTGCCTCCGTACCCTTTATTCTTTTTGAATTATGGGGATTTGTTCTTCCTGCACTGCGGAAAACCTCGCGTTTTTGGGGCAATACGCTTCTGATCAGTTCCGTGTTATTATTCTGGGGGGGAGGGTTATTCGCACGATATTCCATCTGGCCACTGGTTACGGAATTGCTGATTTATGACTGGATGCCTCCGGGTATGCTGCTCCAGACCGGGGAGACATCCCGCATGATCCAGCCGGAATTACTGCTCACCATCGACGATTATCTGAGCTTTTTCTTCAGTTTTCACCTCGCTTTTGGGGCTGCTTTCCAGTTACCGGTGGTGTCCGTTCTCCTGGCGATGATTGGAATCCTGAAATCCGCCTTCTTTACCACTTCTTGGCGATTTGCTGTGCTGGTTATTGCGATTGCATCCGCAGTGTTGACCCCTCCGGATGTATTCAGTATGATTGCGATGATGATTCCCATGGTGATTCTGTACATAATTTCCGGTTTTCTGGTGTTTCTTATTGAAAAATCCAGGAAAGATGAGGAATAGAGATGAGGTCGACATCCGTTACGCGTCGCAGAGACGTTAAAATTGGGTGTTCCAACGGGTCCGTTGGGCATTAATAATGTCTGCCCAATGGCGAATACTTTTTTAGAAATTCTTCTTTACGCCAACGTGGCCATAATAAATAACAAACCACCATGGATCAGAACAGTCAGAAATATCGGGATATGTACCTCTCCGGACCGTTGACTCCGGAGGAGAGAAGTGCCATAGAAAAAATGCCGGCATCGGATGCCTTTGACGGATTCCCCTCTTTTGGAACGGGAGGAATGCGGGCTGTGGTGGACGCAGGTACCAACCGGCTGAATATTTACAATATTGCCCGCCTGAACATGGCTCTGGCCAATGTGCTCAAAGAGTCTTTTAAAAATCCGGAGATTGTGGTGGCGTATGATTCCCGGCTTTCTCATATTCCCTTTTCCAGGGTATCCTATCATATTTTAAAAAGTTATGGCTTTGGTGTGAAAATATTCCGCCGTCCCACGCCCACTCCGCTTCTATCCTTTGCTGTTCTGGAAACCGGAGCGTCTGCCGGGATTGTGATCACGGCATCCCATAATCCGCCGGAATACAACGGATACAAAGTGTACTGGGATAACGGTGCACAGATTGTGCCTCCCTTTGATGGAAAAATAGAAAAAGAATTCCTGGACATCCCTTTTGTGGACATCCCAGCGTCCATTCATGAATATGTGAACCTTCCCCCATCGGACGGGGATTTACTGGAAGAAGAAATCATTCAGAAATATCTGGAAAAAATCAAAAAGGAAAGTTTTGTTACGTCCTCTCCCAAAAAAACAACCATTTTGTATTCTCCTCTGCATGGGACCGGCGGATGGGCATTTGAGAGAGTTTTTAAAGAACTCCACTTTGAAAATTTTTCCATTCTTCCGGAACAAAAGGAACCGGATGGAAATTTTCCCACAGTGAAAAGTCCTAATCCGGAAGACTCCATTGCGTTTGAACTTCTGGAGAAAACGGGAGCCAAAAACAAGACAAAACTGCTTCTTGCGTCCGATCCGGATGCAGACAGGGTGGGGGCTGCCCTCTGGGATTCTTCCGCAAATGGGTATTTTTTCCTGTCCGGAAACCAGATTGGAGCTTTGCTTCTGGAAAGTGCCGCCCGTGCCAAAGCAAAAACATTGGCAAATCCTTTTCTATGCAAAACCATTGTCACCACGGAGTTGCAGAGACATATTGCTGCTTCCCATGGAGTGCGGACAGAGGAGACTCTGACCGGCTTCAAATATATTGCGGAGGTGGTGGAAAAAGATCCGGAGAATTATCTCTTTGGCGGAGAAGAGTCCTTTGGTTATCTGCCCATTTCCTGGGTGCGGGATAAAGATTCCCTGTCCTCCTCCATCGCCCTCGCGGAGCTGGCAGATAAGACCGATCTGATGGAGCTATTGAAAGACATTTACTATCGCCATGGTTTTTATCATGAAATCCTGAGAAATGTCAAACTGAGTGCGGACAAACCCGGTCTGATGGATAAAATCTCCGGGCGGATTGTGGATTATAAAAACCTTCTGGGGGATTCCATTGGCGGTCGCAAAATTGTGGATGGAATCAGTCTGGTGAAGTCTGCCACGGAACCTTCCACTCCGGAGGGAAAAAAGTTCCGGAATTCCCTGCCGGAATCCAAAGTTCTCCAGTACTGGCTGGAACCGGAAGGCCGGCTGACTGTCCGTCCCTCCGGAACGGAGCCAAAGATTAAAATATATGTGAGTCTCAAAAGCCGGGAAATCCCCACCCCCCAAACCCTGGAGGATATCCGTAAGAAGACAGAGAAAGAAGCAGAAGAAATCATTGAGCTTTTCATACAAAAAATTCTGGAGGATTAAAATGCTGAAAACGTTAACAACTCATGAGCTGAAAATACTGCGTCTTCTGGAGGAGAATTCCCATATGTCCGTGGAAGAAATCGCACGGGATACGGAAATTGAAGAAGACATAATCCGGGATATTATCCGACAGTTTGAAGAAGAAGAAATCATCCTCAAATACCGGGCCATCATCAACTGGGAAAAAATTGAAAGCCCGGAAGTGACCGCTCTCATCCAGGTCAATGTGATTGCACAGAAGGGCAAAGGCTATAACGAGGTGGCCAGGGTCATCTCTGAAATGGAAGAAGTACGCACCTGTATTCTGGTTTCCGGTTCCTTTGATCTTCTGATTGAGGTGAGCGGCCCCTCCCTGAAAGATGTCTCTTTTTTTGTGGCGGAAAAACTGGCCACCATAGAAGGGGTGGAGCACACCCGCACCAATTTCCTGCTCAAGCGGTACAAACAAGCAGGGGACACATTCTCTGCTTCAGCGATCACGCATCGTCTGCCGATGATCATTTGATGGATGACCAGGAAAGAGCACAGCTGATCCGGCAGGGAAACCGGGAATTCAACGCCGGCAATGTCCGGGTGGCTGCCCGGATTTTTGAATCCGCCGGGTACAAAGACGGGCTGATCCGGGTGGGGGATCACTTCTATAAAAAACAACAACCACTCATAGCCTATGGATTTTACCGCAAAGGCGGAGAAACCAAAAAAATCCAGAGTCTCCAGTACAGCTTTGCTTTGGCACTGAAAATGTGGCTGATGGAGGATGAGACTCCCGCCGATGAAAAAAACACCGGGGCGGTAGTGAATTCCTCAGAGAAAAACCCGCCACCCAAATCCGGCGTGGTGGCTCCGCAACTGGGCAGAGACAAATACCGTAAAGATTAATTGCGGGTGATATCTTTCACTTTTTCCCGGACAGCGTCCACATCATTCGGCAGGTCGATGGGTGGATTGGGATATGCGGAGAGAACTTCTTTCAGATTTTTTTCGTGATACTGAACCTTAAAGTCAATGAATTTCAATCCATTCGCTGTGGAAATTACCACCACGGATTCTTTCCCACCGATGGTTCCGGATGAGCGGAGTTTCTGCAATGCCGCCAGAGCCACTCCCGTATGGGGGTCTGCCAGAAGTCCGGTTGTGTCCGCCATGGCCGCCGCATTGGACAGCTCTTCTTCTGTGACAGATTCCACAACACCCTGGAAATTTTTCAGGGCACGTTTGGCTTTTTCATAGGAAACGGGGTTCCCAATCTGGATGGCAGACGCCAAGGTCTTCTGTGCTGCCACCGGCTCAAACGTCTCAAATCCGGATTGGTAGGAGCGGTATAGAGGATCTGCCTTGCGGGTCTGTGCCACAGCAATGCGTGGTCTTTTATCAATGAGTCCCAGCTCCAGCATCATTTCAATGCCTCCGGCCAGGGCGGATACATTACCCAGATTGCCCCCGGGAATAACAAACCAGTCCGGGACTTTCCACCGGAGCTGCTGGATGACTTCCATCCCCACGGTTTTCTGGCCTTCCACCCGCAGACTGTTCATGGAATTGGCCAGATAGATTTCATTATCTTTAGTCAGTTCCTGGACAATCCGCATACATCCGTCAAAGTCGGTATCCAGAGCCAGAACATGGGCTCCATTGGCCACCGGCTGGATGAGCTGGGCAATGCTCACTTTATCTTTGGGTAGCAGGATGATAGCGGGAATTCCGGCATGGGCAGCATAGGCGGCCAGAGCTGCGGAGGTATCCCCGGTGGAGGCAGCAGCGACCGCCTTCACGGAAGAGCCGTTTTTGATCATGGAATTTAGCTGGCTCACCAGAACCGTCATGCCCAGATCCTTGAAAGATCCGGTGTGGCTGTTGCCGCAGTTTTTTACGTACATTTCTCCGGTATCAAAGGCTTTGTTCAGGCGGGGGGAAGAGAATAATGAAGTATACCCTTCTTCCAGGGATATAATATCGGAAACGGGAAGCTCCGGCAGAACCCACTCCCGTTTGGACCAAATGCCGGAGTTGTCCGGGAAACCGATTCCACGGTAGCGGGCGTCAAAGGTATCCCGCCATTGGCCACCGGATTTATTCTTCAGGGCATCGGTATCATGAACCACCGCCAGAAGAGAATTACAGTGGGGACACCGGTAGATGACTTCATCCAGCCGGTATTCCCCTTTGCAACCGTTTATGCAGGCAAAATGCGTGCTCATGCCTTCCTTGAATTAAATCAGAAGTTCGGCAATCTGTACGGCATTCAGGGCAGCCCCTTTGAGAAGCTGGTCACCCGCGACAAAAATATCCATGCCTTTATTGGGTTGGGATATGTCATTGCGGATCCGTCCCACCAGGGTGTCAAACTGCTCGGTGGCCTCCAGTGGCATGGGGAAATAATTCTTCTCCCGGTCATCCACCAGACGCACATTGGGGAACGCCTCAAATATTTTGCGGGCTTCATCCACGGTGGGCATTCTGTCCTTGAATTCAATATTGATGGATTCACTGTGGGCACGCAGGACGGGCACGCGGACGCAGGTGGCGGTTACCTGGATGTTCTCATCGTGCAGGATTTTGCGGGTCTCATTGACCATTTTAATTTCTTCCTGGTTATACCCGTTGTCATACAGTTTGGAATTGTGGGAAAACAGATTGAATCCATAAGGGTAGGGCATGGCTTTGGGGGTGAAGGGCTTTCCATCCAGAAACGCACGGGTGGCGTTTTTGAGCTCTTCCATGGCTGCCCATCCCGCACCGCTGGCTGCCTGGTATGTGGAAACCACAATCCGCTTCACGGGATATTTCTGATGCAGAGGATAAACTCCCATCAGCATGATAATGGTGGAACAATTGGGATTGGCTATGATACCATTATGTTTTCTTACATCTTCCGGGTTGACCTCCGGTACCACCAGAGGCACATCGGAATCCATGCGGAAAGCGGAAGAATTGTCCACCAGTACAGCCCCGGCGTCCACCACAATATTCTTATATTCTTTGCTCACGGAACTGCCGGCGGAAAAAAGGGCAATATCCACATTTTTAAAGGAATTGGGTGTCATTTCCTGTACAACCAGTTCCTGTCCTTTAAATTTTACCTTATTTCCGGCACTGCGGGATGTGGCCAGCAGTCTGAGTTCCTTGACCGGAAAGTTTCTTTTTTCCAGTACACTGATAAATTCCCTACCAACGGCACCGGTCGCACCGGCGATTGCAACAATTTTTTCTGCCATAAGGGATATTTTTTTTTGTCTCACATGACGTCCAGATAATTTCCGGTTAATTTATGAATTCAATTTATCCATTTTATCGTTTAGTGACGGTATTGGATTTTCCGGATGAAAAATTTGTTTACTGAAAAGAAGAAATAAGGAATACCGCCGTATGATGGCAAAGAAAACAGAAAAAGCGGTGGTAATTATTAATCCTGCATCCGGGGCAGGGCGGGCATTGGAACGATGGAATTCTATTGAGAAAATAGTGATGGAGAAAAAATTAAGTTTTGATCTTCGGTTTACCAAGGCTGCCGGCCACGCCATTGAACTGAGCCGGGAAGCGGTGAAAAACGAAGCCCCCATGGTGATTGCCGTGGGCGGTGATGGAACCATCAGTGAAATCGCGGCTGGATTTCTGGATGAAAAAGGAAATGTGATCCAGAAAAAGAAAACCACAGCCCTTGGGATCATTGCGGCGGGCAGCGGTTCGGATTTAATCCGGACTCTGGGGATTCCCCGTGATCCGGAAAAAGCCATCGATATTATCCAGCAGGGAAACCGGAAAATTCTGGACATGGGAAAGATCTCGTATCCGGGGGAAAACGGAAAAAAAGTGATCCGTCCGTTCATCAATATTTCGGAGGTTGGGATTGGTGCGGAGGTGATTGAGCACCTGGAAAAACAGGGCAAAAGCCGGGGAGCCTGGTTTGAATACCAGTTGGCCACTTTCAAGGGTATTATAACCTATAAAAACCATGAATTGGAGATTATTCTGGATAATGATAAAAAAATATCCGGGAAATTCCTGGGAGTAATGGTGGCCAATGGAAAATATTACGGAAGCGGGATGAAAATTGCCCCGAATGCGGAGCCGGATGACGGCCTTTTTGATGTGGTTACCTTGGGGGATATTTCCAAACTCCGGTTGATTCTGAATTCCCAGAAAGTGCGGGACGGATCTCATGCCAGTATGGATGGAGTTCAGATGTACCGGGCAAAGAAAGTGAGCATATCATCAGAGCAGACGACAAAGATGGAAATTGACGGGGAATTGATTGGTCAAACGCCGGTGGAGCTGGAGATTATCCCCGTGGCCATTCCTGTTCTGGTTCCGTAGTGTTTCCCTTCAGAAACCCATCACAAAGGGGATGAAAAAATGAAGCCAGCCGGCGGTGAGCAGTCCCGCCAGAATATTCATTATAAATCCCCAAAACATCATACGGGATAGAGAAACGCCGGGTATCCCTCCAAAAACAAGACCATTGACACCGGTGGCGATGGGGGACATAAATGCGGATGTGGAACCGAATGTGATGGCCAGCATGGAGATGAGAATGCTTCCTCCCGGAGGCGGGGAGGCCGCAATGATGGCCAGAAGGGAAACCTGCACCACAGTGTTGCTGAGAACCTCAGTGGAAAAGGAGGCCACCAGAACAAGGCCGGCCAGAAACCAGAAAGAATAGGAAAAATGGTTCAGACTTTTCAGAATGTCAAAGATCTTTTTATCCATACCGGAAAGGAATAGAATAAAACCCACCACAAAAGCAATGCCCACATAGACCAGACCCTTCCATGGTATTTCCCGGAACAGATCCAGGAACCCCAGATAAAGAATAGTTTGACCCTTGATTTTGAATCTCCGGAAAAATAGCCAGTAATAAAACCCCATGGAATATACCGCCGTGGCCATGACCGCAATTCCATCTCCGGTAAAATACAACCATGTGGATAATACAAAAGAACCGGCAAAATAATAGGCCATGAAATAAAGACCGGTGGGGAAAAATACCTTCCCCAGATGATTTACCTTGACGGAGTCCGGGTGGCGGAATTCGATGGGGGGATCATTGGCCGCATGAAATCGGATGAAAAGTGCCAGTAAAAAAATGGCTATGGCCAGTGAAAAAATAACCAGAGGTATCCCCCAGGAAAGCCAGGGAAGGAACGATATCATTTCTTTTCCGGGAATTTTCCAGATTTCCACAAAGCCGGCCAGAATACCGTTTGCCGGTGTGGAGGTGATGGCCCCCATCCCGCCGATATTGGATCCCCAGATAACAGCAAGTGCAAAGAGAGTGGCCATAAATGAAGAATTCATTCCGTTGCGTGGAAAATGCGTTTTCAGAAGGCGGTTGATCACCGGAATGGTCGCTAAGGCTGCGATCACATTGGGGATGAAGAAAGAGACCAGAGCGGAAAAAACCAGCACATACACGGCACTCTTCAGAAGAGAACCCCGGCTTTTTCCGATAATCATCTGGGCACCGTGATCTGCCATTTTCCATCGAATGGCCAGGCGGGAGAGCAGATACCCGTTCACGAAAAAAAATACCAGTTGGATTTTGTCCATACCCATAGTCAAAAATAAAACTACCCCAGTGGGGAAAAACCAATATTTCCCTGATGGGAATTCCGTCATAAAGATTTTTTGGTAATTACCGGTTTTCGGAAGCCACATGAGATCATTTCTGATGTGGATTATATGCTTGAAAGTGCCTTTCTATCGATAGTTTGCAGTCCCCATCTAATTACATAAATTATCGATAGCAATGCCGTTTCTTTTCAATGCATCTGCGAATTGCAGCCAGTCACTATCCACAGAATTACGGATGACAGCATCGCAATCGCACGCTCGGGATAAGGCAACAAACTTCCGGTCACTTAGGTCAAAGGTAGCGAGATTTGAATCTTGGGGAAAATCAATATATTCCCCCTTATTGTTTTTTTGGATATTGATAAGATTGCATTTTTTAATATCATACTCGTGATCGTGCAATGTTTTAAAGAAAAGATCACCCGCTCCCGGCTGACCAGAATAATTGCAGTGCCTTTGGTATTCGTCCATTATTTCTCTATTGCTATCCAACAGAACTCTTTCATCAAACGAGGCGATTAGCCTCTCAACTGACAGCAATTGACATTTAAAAGAAGCCGTGGTGAATCTCCATTTGCAACAACCAAAACATTCGTATCAATTATATTATTTGTCATTTTCTGCAATTTTTTGATTTAGAATAGCTTTGCGGGTTTCAGCGATTTCAGTGAACTCATTGCCAAAAAAATTCGGGGGCCAATTCTTAATTTCTCCGTATTTTGATAATTCAAGTTTATCTAATTTTGAAACGCCATTTGGATTATTGATAAAAAAGAGCGAAATATTTTCGGGTGCCAGCGTTTTTTCAGCGAGTCTCCTTTGTAATCTTCGCAAGAGATGTTCACTGTGGCTCTCTACAACCACCTGAATGTTCCGCGTTCTTACTGCATTGATAATCACGTCCGCCAGACTACTTTGAATGGACGGATGCAAGTGAATCTCCGGTTGCTCCAAAAGCACAATGGATCCCTCGGGAACATAGAAGAGTTGAACTAAAACAGGCAATACCTGTGAAATACCAAATCCAACATCTGTGATTAATACGTATTTATTTGACTGACTTGTCATTACTTTAACCCGGTAAATATCTGCTCCTTGGCTGATGGCCTCTAACTTAAAATCCTGTATGAGAGATAATTCTTTTAACCAGTATGCAATATATTCCGAAAAGATTTTTTTCTTATTTCCGCGTCCAATTCCTATAGATCGCTTCTGGTTTGCTGCATCTGCGGCGAGTAAGGCATCGACAACTCTTTCACCCCTTCTACCCACATCGGTGGGTCTTCCTCCTCCCCAGATGTATTGCCTTTTGGGGTAATCACGCAGTGGCCCCAAATAGTATATTTTATCTATGAGCTTTTCGTATTGTAGCTCCAGATCTGCAAGGAAGGAAGAGTTTTGAAAATAGGTACGTGCCTGATCCGGGAAAGCGTAGGATTTCTGCGGTGCGGGAAGGCTCCATGGTCGTCCAGGATTGCGGATGAATGAAAAAGTCTTGTTTCCATCTCCCCTATAATCAAGTATATATTCTTCATCTTTTTCCATCTGCAAAGAAAAAATGTCATTTCCCAAGCGGTATTGAATTTCTGTGCATAAAATCCTTTTCTCTGATTCCTGTACTGTGGCTTTTAATACAAGATTTTTTCCATGGAACAAATTGTTTCCTTTTCTCTCCGATGGATCACTGATACTTATTTCTTCATCACTGGCCCAGTGTATTTCCCATGACAAAAAATTATGCTGGTTGGATTTGTGCTTTACTTCGGAAAACGAACCAAGATTAACATATTTATCGGAATCTCCAAAATCCAAGACAATGGTTCTGTCTGTTGTTTCTTTTGTTTGTTTTAGAAGAAGTAAAAAATGCAGAATTGCACTTTTTCCCGAACTGTTAACGCCAAATAAGCCGGATATTGGAGCTAAATCCAGATCTAATTCAGCCCATGATTTGAAATTTCGTATTGAAATTTTTTGAATCATACGTCATTGAAGGAAATAAAACGTAGCTGTACATCCATTTTTTATGTGAATCATTTGTACTCAAAAACCAAATTGGCCTCCAGACCGTCCAATCCGGATAAAAAAAAAGTTGGCAGCGGGTTTTGAAGAATAAGATTGAATTATGCTAAAGAAAATTGAACCGAAGGACACAGAAATAAAAAAATTACTGGTTTATCCGGATAAAAAAACGACATTCCGTGTGGAATCTGCGGAAGATAAAAAAAATTTTTCCGTAAAATTATATCTGCAGGAATCCGCAAAGAAAAAATATCTGGAAGAACATCCTCATTTTGCCGCTAAAGCCATGGAAGAGATTTTCTCCACCGGGTCATTTCATCTGGGCCTGGGATTGGAGAAAGATCTGGATGCGGACAGGCTGGCGGAAGCCTTTACCCGGGTTTTTTCCCGGCTGAAAAATTACCAGGAAAAAATCCAGATCATTCTACCTGAGAAATTAACCTCAATTTTTTCCGTCCGGGATATTGCGAATATTGCCATCACGTCTGCCGGAATGCAGACATATTCTGTGGCATTACTGAAAAGCCCACGGAAAGCGGACTCACAATCCGGGAAGGATGGGAAAGAATCCAAAGAACCGGAATCACGGTTAAAAGAGGTGACGTTTGTTGCGGGAAATAAAACGGAATGGAATCATGCCATAAATAATTTATCCCCTCTGGTTCCCCATATAAATGGGATGCGGCAGGTTCAGGCATTGCCGGGGAATTATCTCACCCCCGTTGTCATGGAAAAACGGGCACGGGAAATGGCCGCAAAATTTGGTCTTAAAATATCTGTCTATGGACAAAAAGAGCTGGAGAAAATGCAGGCCGGTGGAATTCTGGCTGTATCCCAGGGTTCGGAACGAGAGCCCCGGATGATAGTTCTGGAATATAATCCGGCGGGGGCGTCCTCCACCCTGGCTCTGGTGGGGAAGGGGGTCACCTTTGATACCGGGGGCATATCCATTAAGCCCTCTTCTGATATGCATGAAATGAAATATGATATGTCCGGGGCGGCTCTGGCTTTGCATGCGATTGTGGCCATTGCGGAGAAAAAACTTCCGCTGAAAGTGGTGGCTTCCCTGGGAATGGTGGAGAACATGCCGGATGGTGCCGCTTTCAAGCCCGGCGATGTGTACCGTTCCTATAAAGGGCTCACCATTGAAGTCCAGAATACGGATGCGGAAGGCCGCCTGGTTCTGGGGGATCTTCTGGCATATACGGAAAAAAAATACAAGCCGGATTATATGATTAATTTTGCGACTCTTACCGGGGCGATTGTGGTTGCCTTGGGCCCATACCATGCCGGGTTGTTTTCCAATTCCGATGAATGGAAAGATATGATTGTGGATGCCGCAAGGGATACTCTGGAGCCGGTCTGGCCCATGCCCATGGGCAGGCTGAACCGGGAGGAATTAAAATCGGACATTGCGGATTATAATAACATCAGTGGCTCGCGTTATGGAGGAAGCTCATCGGCGGCAGCGTTTTTATCCCTGTTTGTGGAGAAAACAACCCGATGGGCCCATCTGGATATTGCCGGAATTGGATTTATGAAAAAAGGGTTTAATGTGTATCCCAAAGGCGGTACCGGTTACGGCATCCGGCTGGTGACAAGGCTTGCGGAAATAATATCGGCCAAGGGGAAAAAATGAAGAATCTTCCCCAAATTAATTTCGGGGTGATTGGCGGAACCGGGGTGTATGGCTTTGACGGGCTGGAAGTGGTGGATACCATCTTTCCAGAGACTCCCTGGGGAAAACCATCGGATGAGATTATGATCACCCGGTTTAAGGATGGTGGCAAAGAATTGTTCACGGCCTTTTTGCCCCGCCATGGACGGGGACACTTCCTGTTGCCCACGGAGGTGCCAGGCAAAGCCAATATGGCTGCCCTCAAAATGCTGGGGGTGGAGGATGTCCTGGCGTTTTCTTCCGTGGGTTCTCTCAAAGAAGAATTAAAACCCAATCATTTTGTGATTCCGGACCAGATTATTGACCGGACCCGCCACCGCCAAGAAACCTATTTTGGGGATGGGGTGGTGGGTCATGTTTCCTTTGGGGATCCGTTCTGCGGAGCCATGAGCGGCATTCTGGAAGAGGCGTTGAAGAAAACATCCATTCCCTGGCATAAAGGGGAAACTGCCGTCTGCATGGAAGGGCCTCCCTTTTCCACCCGGGCGGAATCCCGGCTTTACCGTTCCTGGGGGGCGGGAATTATCAATATGACCGTTCTTCCGGAAGCGAAATTGGCACGGGAACTGGAGATTTGCTACCAGATGGTGATGATGGTGACAGACTATGATTCCTGGCGGGAATCGGAAGGATCGGTGACCGTGGATGATGTCATGAAAGTGGTGAAAAAAAACAAGGAGTATGCGGATGTGCTGCTGCTGGAGGTATTAAAAATGATGACTCAGCTAAGTCCATTGAAGGCGGAGGAAAAAAACGCTGTTCGATTTGCGATCATGACTGCCCCGGAGAAACGGAATCCGGAAACAGTGAAAAAACTGGCCACGGTATTACCGGGGTATTTTTCCTAACGTGATTTCCTTTTTCCAGAAAACCGGTGAATCCTTTATTTCCATGCTGGAAAATATCGGATCGTTTACCATTTTCTCCGCCGCCACCATCCGATGGGTATTTGCCCGTCCCTTTGATTACAGGGCTCTCATCTACCAGATGAATGAAATTGGGGTGAAGTCCATTCCGGTGGGGGCGGTTTCCACTTTTTTTGTGGGGATGGTGATGGCACTCCAGATGGGAGGACCCATGGAAGAGCAGATACAGGGTATTTCCACGTACATGGGGGGCGGAATCTCCCTGGCCATGGTGCGGGAGCTGGCTCCGGTGCTCACGGCGGTTCTTCTGGCCGGACGGGTGGGCAGTTCCATCGCTGCGGAAGTGGGAACCATGAAGGTGACGGAACAGATTGACGCCCTGAGTACCCTGGCCACCAATCCCATCCACTATCTCTCTGTGCCGCGTTTTTTGGCCGGGGTGATGAGTCTGCCCCTTATTTCTGTTTTGTCCATTGTTCTGGGGGTGATGGGCGGGGCGATTATTTCCTATATCAGTCTGGATATTCCCTTTGAAGTGTATTTTGACAATGCCCGCGGGCTGGTGCAGGTGCGGGATTTGATTTCCGGAATTTCCAAAACAGTATTCTTTGGGGCGGAGATTTCCCTCATTTCCTGTTTCACCGGATTCCGGGCAAAAGGTGGTGCGGAGGGGGTGGGTCAGGCCACCATTGCCGCTGTGGTGAATTCGTTTATGGTGATTATTATCTCCGATTATTTTTTGACCTATATTTTTCAACTGTTTGGTATGTGATGGAACCGGTTATCTCCATAAGAAATGTCCATAAAAAATTCGGCTCCAAGGTTGTTTTAAACGGAGTATCGCTGGATATTTATCCGGGAGAAATACTCTATATAATTGGAAAATCCGGGACAGGCAAATCTGTCATGCTGAAAAACATCACCGGTCTGATGAAACCGGACAAGGGAGAAATAACCATCCAAGGTAAAAATATTCTGGAAATGGATGAAAGGGAGTGGTCTGATCTCCGGAAAAAAATGGGGGTTTTATTCCAGATGGCCGCTCTTTTTGACAGCCTGAGTGTTTTTGATAATGTGGCCTTTACCTTAAAACGGTTTACGGATAAAAACATAGATGAGATACGGGAAATTGTCCGGGAAAAATTAAGGCTGGTTGGTTTGTCCGGGGTGGAGGAAATGCGTCCTGCCTCCCTTTCCGGCGGAATGCAGAAAAGAGTGGGTCTTGCCCGGGCCATTTCCCTGGATCCGGAAATTGTGCTTTACGATGAGCCCACAACGGGAGTGGATCCCATACTGGCATCCGCTGTGGATGATATGATCAAGACCCTGAACGCAAAATTGAAAGTGACCAGCATTGTCATCAGCCATGATTTAAAATCGGTTTTCCGGACAGCACACCGGGTGGCCATGCTGTATAATGGTGGTTTTGTTCTGGTGGGAACTCCGGAGGAATTTTTACATTCCCAGGATCCGGTGGTACGGCAGTTTGTGGAAGGCCGGGCTCACGGTCCCATGGAGATACTGTAGAGAAAAATATCATAAACGGGAGAGATGATGGAACATACGGGAAGAAATGCGGTAATTGTGGGGATATTCGTGGTGATATCCACGGCCATTTTTATCATTATGCTGGCGGTTCTGGCCAAATGGCAGATGGGTCAGGATGGTTTCAAAATTGATGTTCATTTTAAATTTCTGAATAATCTGACAGAAGGTGCCCCGGTGCGGATTTCCGGAGGTATACCTGTGGGATACGTGGAAAAAATATACCAGAAGGATTTGAAGACCTATGTGACTTTATATCTGAACGAGGATCTGCGGAATAAAATTCCTAATCGGCCAGAAACCCAGTTTTCCATTTATACCACCGGTATGATGGGGCAGAAGTATATCAATATTAATATACCCATTGTGGAAAGCGGTGACCCCATGATCCAGCCCGGGGAAACCATTGAAGGGATCAATCCACCTTCCGTGGACGAGATGATGATGGCTTTTTCCAGTTGGTTTGACGGGAAAAACGGCGGGCAGGTTCTGGCGGAAATCATGAAGGAAACCCAGATGTTTATCTCCAATCTGAACGCAATCATAGGAGAGAACAGAAGCGATATCCGGCTCACCATCAAAACGGCCAGGGAATCCTTTGAGGAATTATCCGGCCAATTGAACAGCCTTATGACGCGGTTGAATATTGTTTCAGAGAATTTTTCCGATATTTCCCGCCAGAATAAAAAAGACATCCAGTTTCTGATCACCAATCTTTCCATGATTTCCCGGGATCTTTCCATCATCACCCAGCGGATCAACACCGGTAGAGGTTCGGTGGGGAAATTTGTGAATGATGATGCCATTTACACAAATGTGAATGAGACCGTGGTCCACGCAAAGGAATTGTTCCAACTGCTGAAGAAAAAGCCATATCTGATCATGTATAAAGAGGAATAAGGATATGGAGGAACGCAGAGCATCCCTTTGGGCGGGTACCGCTGTGGTAATCTCACTGGTGGCGTTCCTGGTCATTCTGAATGTATATGTGAACTGGAAATCCTCCTCCGATGGATTTCTGATTCATTTAAAATTCAATTTTCTCAATGGGGTCACCATTGGCTCCCCGGTCAAATTATCCGGGGGCAGGAATATTGGCAAGGTCCATGATATGTACCAGAAAAATCTCCAGACTTTTCTGGTACTCAAACTGGGAAATGAGATGCAGGGAAAAATTCCTGTCAATGATGATACCAAATTTGCCATTTTCTCCACGTCCCTGTTTGGGCAGAAATATATAAATCTGGAAATGAATCCTGCCCGCCCGGGTGAAAAAGTGCTGGGCCACAACGATGTTTTTACAGGAGTGGATCCTCCCTCCATCGACGCGATGCTCACATCCCTTTCCTATTGGTTTGAGGGCAAGTCAGAAGAGGAGGTCATCGCGGGCATGCGCAATAAAATGAATCTTCTGAGCGTGCTTTTTGCATCCATGATGCAGGAAAACCGGGAGGATGTGAGTTACATTTCCGGGGTACTGAAGGTATACTATGATAATCTGGGCCCCAAACTGAAAATCATTGAGACCCGGCTGGAAGAATCTTCCCAGGTGATTAAAGGGGTTTCCAGAGAAGATCTGCTGGCCATCTCCCGGAATATGGAGACCATCGCGACCAATTATGATTCCATGCAGGCCGCCGTCCGAATGCAGAAAGGATCCGCAGGAAAAATCCTGTCCGATAATAAAATCAAAAAAAATATGGATGAGGCGGTGCGTTATTCCAAAGAATTTATCCAGTGCATCAATGAGCATCCCCTGGTGCTGGTGTACCGGGAATCCTGTCCGGAATAGTTCCATTTTATTGCTTTTCCTTTCTGTTTTTTTTCCGATATTACGATTATGCTGACAGGCAAAACTTTTTGGGATGATACTGCGTATATGCTGGAAAAATCCATGGATGTGTCCGTAATGCGCAGAAAGGCCATTGCGGATAATATAGCCAATGTGGATGTGCCGCATTTTAAACGCAGTGAAGTTTCCTTTGAAGCACAGCTCCGCCGGGCACTGGATTCGGAGAAGGCTGTGCAAGAAAATGCCATACCGGCACGGGTGAATGATCCCCTGCATATTCCGTTTTTCAAGAGTATGGATTTGCATGATGTGGAACCCCGAATGCACATTGATTATCTGTCCACAATGAGAAATGACGGCAACAATGTGGATATTGAGCACGAGATTACAGAATCGGCCAAAAACCAGCTCCGCTATGAAGCCCTCACCAGTGTTTATAATGGAGAAATAAAAACACTGAATGTGGTGCTGAGGCCGGGGACTTAAAAATTAAAGGAAGATAAGCATGTTTGACGCCATCAATATCGCATCCACCGGATTAACTGCCCAAAGGCTGAAAATGGATGTGATATCCAATAATATTGCCAATGCCACCACCACCCGCTCCACGGAAGGGGATGGTCCCTACCGCCGGCGTCGGGTTATCATGCAGCCGGTTAATCTGCGTACCCGTTGGAAATCTCCGGCATATCCCCACGGAATCCGTCCCGGAGACGGTCAGGGGGTCCGGGTTGTGAAGGTGGAAAGAGATGAAAAAGAATTACGTCTGGTGTATGATCCCAGCCATCCGGATTCCATAAAAATCGGTCCCAAAAAAGGCTATGTGGAATATCCCAATGTGGACATTGTGACAGAGATGGTGGACATGATTTCCGCTTCCCGTGCGTATGAAGCCAATGTGCAGTTGATCCAGGGAGATAAAAGAATGTTCCAGGCAGCCCTGATGATTGGACGGTAATTTTATAAAAAATAGTTGACGTTTTTAAAAACAAGCAGAGAAAGGAGATACAATGCAGATATCGTCATACATAAAGAGCGATTTGCTGTCAAACGCTGCCCTCAAAGGAGACATAATACCGGTGAAAACCACCCAGGACAAACATTATTCCGGCAAAGAAATTCAGGAGCCGGATAACAGTCTGGGGAGTTTTGCCGGGGCTTTGATGAAGGCAGTGGAAAAGGTTAACGATGACCAGATTCATTCCCAGGAGCTCACCAGAAAAATGGTTGCGGATCCATCGTCTGTGAATATGCACAGTGTTATGATTTCACTGGAAAAAGCCAGGATGTCCATAACATTCGCAAAGACAGTCACGGATCTGGGAGTGAGAGCGTATAACCAGTTGGTAAATATGAGATAAAAGAATAAACACTGGAAATCGGGAAAGGGCGGGAACTTAAATATAAAAAAAGGAAAAAGGTATGCCCGATTTCAATATGATTTTAAAAAAGATTAAGGATGTTTTTTCCGGGTTAGATACAACCAAGAAGATAATACTGTTTTCGGTTTTGGGTGTATTTGCCGGAGCTTTGGTATTGGTGGCCACCATGTCTGGTAGCGAATCCAAAGTGGTGCTGTATAAAAATCTGGAAACAAAAGATTTTGCAGCCATCACATCCAAATTAACAGAAATGAACTATCCCTTTTCCAGTTCAGGGACGCAGACCATCTACGTGCAGCCGGAGAAAAAGGATGAAATCCTGATGTCTCTGGCACAGGAAAATTTAATTCCCCAGGGCATACCCGGATGGGAATTGTTTGATGAGGATAAATGGTCGGAGACCCAGTTTGAGAAAGACATTAAGAAAAGACGGGCCATTTCCGGTGCCCTTTCCCGAACACTGTCCACACTGAAATCGGTTGAAAATGCCCAGGTGAGCATTGCATTTCCTGAAAAAGAATTATTTGAAGATGACGTGGATCCGGTTACCGCATCCGTAATTTTGACCTATGCTCCGGGAGTGGAATCAATGACCCGGAAGGAAATCAAAGGAATTGAAACACTTGTTGCGAGAGCAGTTCCCGGATTGAAAAAGGAGAATGTTTCCATTGCCGGACCGGACGGGGAAATTCTGAACGATTTTGATACCCAGTATGACCAGCTCCAGACAGAATTGAAAGAAGTCAATGAGAAGCTGAAAATCCAGGAAAGACAGCGGATAAAATTACTGCGGGATATTGATAAATCCCTCACGTACAGCTTTGGTTCTGGTTCCTATGGGACCCGCTATGATATTGTGCGTCTGGATGTGCAGATGCGCTGGGATAAAGAAGAGATTGAGAAAAAAGAGGTCTCCCCCGTTACCATGATCCCGGATAATCCGGAGACCCCATATTCGGAATTGCAGGTGAAAGACTCTCTGGAAGTATCCTCCAAAAAAACCACGGAGTCATTCAAAGGCCATGGTTTCACTCCGGAAGGTCCCACCGGAACAGAGCCCAACATTCCTCCCGGTTATAAGGATAAGGATTACCAGCGGGCAGAATACGATAAATCAGAAAATATACAGAATAATGAATTTAACCGTACCCTCCGGAAAATTAAAAAACAACCCTGGGAAATTGACCAGATCAATATGGCGGTGATTCTGGATGGCAAATGGGTGCTCACCGGAGAAAACAAAGAGGGCACCGGATATGACCGAAAATACCTCCCGGTGGATGAGGAAGAACTCCGGAAAGTTGCGGATGTCCTGAAAAATGCTGTGGGATTCAGTACAGCCCGTGGGGATTCACTCTCTGTCAAACATATCCAGAAGGACCGCAGCAAGGAATTTGACGCTGAGGACAAGGAACTGCGTCGGCAGAAAACTTTCCGCAAGATGCTGCTGGCCACTTTTATCACCCTGCTGGCCCTTGTGGTGGCAGTGGTCCTCTACCAGGTGATCAAAAAAGAGCTGGAAAGAAGAAGACGGTTACGGGAAGAAGAGCTGGCCGCCCAGCAGCAGATGATGCGGGAAGCCGCTCTCCGTGCCATTGAAGATGAAGGTGTGGAAGTGGAGCTTTCTCTGGAAGAAAGGGCCAGAAAAGAGATGCTTGAAAATGCTATGAATCTGGCAAAAGAAAGACCGGAAGACGTGGCTCATCTGCTCCGTACCTGGCTTTCTGAAGAATAAGGGAGAGGTTAATGGCAGCAGGACAAAAATCAGATTATTCCGGAAAACAGAAGGCCGCTATATTCCTTCTGGCCATCGGTAATGAGGTGGGGGCGGAGGTAATGAAAAAACTTTCCGAATCCGAAGTGGATACGCTCACTTATGAAATTGCCCGTCTGGATAAGGTAACTCCGGAGGATAAAGAAATGGTTCTGCAGGAATTCCAGGAGCTGATGATGGCCCAGGAATTCATAACCAAGGGTGGTATTGACCAGGCCAGAGCCATTCTGGAAAGAGCCTTGGGTACACAAAAAGCCATTGATATTGTGAACCGCCTTACCAGCTCCCTGCAGGTGCGGCCTTTTGATTTTGTGCGACGACAGGATCCTTCCCAGTTGTTAAACTTTATCCAGAATGAGCATCCCCAAACCATTGCCTTGATTCTATCCTATCTGGATGCCCCCAAATCGGCTTTGATTTTATCCAGCCTTCCCCACCAGATCCAGGCCGATGTGTCCCGCCGTATTGCAAAAATGGACAGAACTTCTCCGGAGGTTTTGAGAGAGGTGGAAAGGGTGCTGGAAAGAAAGCTCTCCACCCTGTCCAATGAAGATTATACCTCTGCCGGTGGTGTGGAAGCGATTGTGGAAGTCCTGAATAACGTGGACCGTGGAACCGAAAAATCCATCATTGAAGCCCTGGAAGAGGAAGATCCGGAGCTGGCGGAAGAAATTAAAAAGAAAATGTTCGTGTTTGAAGATATTGTCCTTCTGGATGATAAAGCCATTCAGAAAACCCTCCGGGAGCTGGACAACCAGGATCTGGCAAAAGCATTGAAAGCGGTGGATACGGATGTGCAGGATAAAATCTATAAGAATATGTCCAAACGTGCTGCTTCTCTTCTCCGGGAGGACATGGAATTTATGGGGCCCATCCGCCTGAAGGATGTGGAGGAAGCCCAGCAGAAAATTGTGAACATTATCCGGAAACTGGAAGAAGAAGGGGAGATTGTGGTTGCCCGTGCTGGTGAGGATGAACTGGTTCAATAGTATTATTATGAAAAAATCCGCCGATAATAAAATAAAACAAAAGGAGGTAGAATTTGTCACGACTTCTGTTTAATCCTGAAAAAATATATAAAACAGAGGATTCCATTATTTTGGATCTTCCGGAGAGATACAAAAAATTTCAGCAGTTGGATGAGTTGCAGGAATATGAGCTGGATTCAGAAGGAAATATCATTGAGCAGTACCAGGGGCCTTCCATTGAGGAAATTGAAGAAGAGCTGGAACGCTACAAAGAAGAAACTGAAAACCAGATAAAAGAGAACTACCGCCAGGCGGAGCAAAAACAAAGCGAAATCATTGAGGAAGGAAAGAATGAAGCCTTTCGCTTAATTCAGGACGCGAAGGAACGGGCGAAAAGGGAAGAAGAAACATCCAGTCTCCAGGCAGACCAGATTGTGGAAAGAGCCAAGCTGGAAGTGGAACGGATGGTGAAAGAAGCAGAAATGCGGGTGGCCGATATTGAGCATGAGGCCTACCAGAAAGGCTATAACGCCGGTAGAGAGATTGGATTCCGGGAAGGCCAGGGGGAAGTCCGCAGGCTCATTGACCGTTTGGGAACCATTCTGGGAAATGCCATTGATGTCCGGGAACAGATTGTGAAAGAATCCGAAAAACTGATGGTGGAGATGATTTTGATGATTGCCAGAAAGGTAATTAAAGATGAAATCATTGAACGGAAGGAAGTGGTTCTCAATAACATCCGGGAAGCCTTGGGACGCATTAAAGAAAGAGACCGGATTGATATTCGGGTGAACTTTGCTGACTTGGAGCTGACCACCGCTCATAAAGACGAAATTGTCAAAATGATGGAATCCCTCAGGAAAGTGAATATATTTGAAGATTCCAGAGTGGATAGAGGCGGGGTCATTATTGAGACCGATGTGGGTGCGATTGACGCTCGTATATCCACCCAGCTTAAGGAAATTGAAACGGCAATCCGGGATGCTAAACCCATGTAATCCCGGGTTTTTTTATAATAAAATGAGACATAATATGGCAATAACGATATGATAGAAAAAAAAATCATAACCAATGTGGGTCTCTTGGAAAAGTACAAAAGTATCATCCAGGATTCCGATCCCATCCGATCGCTGGGAAGTGTGGATGAAATCATTGGCAATATTGTCATCGCCCAGGGGCCGGACACCCGGCTGGGGGATCTGTGCCATATTGAAAAAGTGGAAGATGAATCCTATGTGTTATCGGAGGTGGTTGGGTTCCGGGGATCCCGGGTGATGCTTTCTCCGCTGGACACCCTGGAAGGGGTTTTCCCTGGCGGTAAGGTTTTATCCCTGGGGACAGATGCCCGTATTTCCCTTTCGGAAGGGATCACCGGGCGGGTGATTGATGGTCTGGGACGTCCGCTGGATGGGAAAGGGAAAGTCACCGGAGAAAAATCCCGTTCTTTTTATGCAAAACCGCCCAATCCACTGAGCCGTCCCGTGATCCAACAACCGCTGGAAACCGGAATCCGGGCAGTGGATGGCTTTCTGAGCATTGGCCAGGGTCAGAGAATTGGAATATTTGCTGGTTCCGGGGTGGGTAAAAGCACTTTAATGGGAATGATTGCCCGCTATGCCTCCGCTGATGTGAATGTGATTGCACTGATTGGGGAGCGGGGCAGAGAGGTGCGGGAATTTATTGAAAATGATCTGGGCGAAGAAGGACTGTCCAAATCAGTGGTGGTGGTGGCCAGTAGCAATGAAAGCCCCATGATCCGCATACGGGCAGCGTATCTGGCAACCACAATAGCAGAGTTTTTCCGGGATAAGCAGAAGAATGTCATGCTGATGATGGACTCCCTGACCCGGCTGGCCATGGCAAAAAGAGAAGTGGGATTATCTGCCGGAGAACCGGTGACCACCCGGGGATACACTCCTTCCGTGTTTTCCATGCTGCCAGAATTGCTGGAACGGGCGGGCACATCGGAAAAAGGAAGCATCACCGGTATATACACCGTCCTGGTGGAGGCTGATGATATGAATGAGCCCATCTCCGATGCGGTGCGGGGTATTCTGGACGGCCACGTGGTTCTTTCCCGGAAACTGGCTATCCGGGGTCAATACCCGGCCATTGATGTGGTGGAAAGTATCTCCCGTCTGATGCCTGCGGTAATCACCAGGGATCATTATGCCCGGGCTACCCGGGTGCGGGAGTATCTTTCTGAATACAGGCAGAATGAGGAAATTATCAATCTGGGTGCATATATTGCCGGATCCAATCCTGTTCTGGATGCCGGTATGCATATCTATCCGGAATTACTGAATTTTCTGAAGCAATCGGTGGATGAGTTTTCCCCATTTTCTGATACCGTGGGCCGGCTGAATGCTATTTCTGAAAAAGCGGCGTATTTCCAGACCAGGGGAAGGGCGGTTAGATAATGAAAAAATTCCGTTTTGGTATGGAAGGTTTTCTGAAATTGAAAAAAATGGAAGAGGACCGGAAGGTGGGGGAGCTGGCCGGGGTTATTGGCCGCATTGAAAAGGAGAGAAGTACCATTCGGTCATACCAGGATAAAGTGGCTCATTATCTTTCCGGTGATAAGGCAAAAATGGTTCATAATCTGAATGATATGATTATGATCCGTGATTATCTGGGAGAGATGAATAAAAAAAGGAAAATTGCGGAAAGAAATATAAAAAATATGCAGACAGAACTTCAGGAAAAACAAAAAGCCGCCGCAAATGCACGCAAAAACCGGCGAGTTATTGAAATTCTGAAAGAAAAAAAGTATTCGGAATATTTATATGATCTTTCCGTGGAGGAAGGAAAAAATCTGGATGAGTTTAATTCCTCCAGAAAAAATCATTTTTTCAATGCGATTGACAAATATCATATTAATAAAGAGGGGATCAATGCTGCCAATACTATGGAATAAAAACAACGGGATTTGGATAGAAAAAAACAGTTTTTATAAAATTTCCTTTTTGCGGGGAAAAATGGCTAGAATGATTAACGATCTGGATAAACTGGAAGAATATCTGAAGGCTACCCGGAAATTATACTTTAAGCGGGCGTATAATATAATGGAATCCGGAAAATAATATGGGACAGATCAGAGTTGCCGCGTTTCTGATAATTGCGATTCTTTTTTTCAGCGGGGTTATTGTTTTTTTTCTGGATAAAGTGGGCGTGATGCAGGCAGCGGATTATCTGCCTTTTCTGGAAGAAAAAAATCTTCCCGTCATCAGTGATGAAAATTATCCCACAGAAGTGGAGAAAATGAAATTTCAGAAATGGGAAGAAAAACTTCTGGAAAGAGAAGAAAACCTCATTAAGCAGGAAGATGAGCTAAAAAAGAATACAGATTCTGTCAAAGAGAAAGAAATAGAAATCAATGAAATGAAAAAAAGCATAGAGCAGGAAAGAAAAAAACTGGCCATGCTCACAAAAGACTGGAATGACCGGAAAAAGAAAATCCAGGATATGGCGGAAAAAGTCTCCAATATGCCTCCGGAAAAAGCTAAAGAGATGATGGTCAACTGGACAGATTTTGATATTATAGAAGTTTTACGCCAGATGGATAAAAGTGCGGCGGACGCAGGCCGTCCATCCATCACCCCGTATTTATTGACGCTCTTTGACCCGGAAAGGCGAGCAGAAATAACCCGTAAAATGCTCCTCCCTCCGATGGAGGAAGAATCGTCAGAAGAAGAACCGTTTTAAATGAGCAAAGAAATAATTACCGTGATTGGGGCGGGGGAGATGGGCCATGCCATTGGCCTTTTTTTTGCTTTTTCCGGTCATCCGGTACGCCTTTTTGATATCCAGCCCCACATCCTGGAAAAGGCGAAAGAATCCATTGAAAAAAAATGGGAAGTTCTTAAACGGAAGGTTCGCATGGAGAAACCTGCCGGGGATACCCTGCACATTGTTTATACAGATAAAATGGAAGACGCGTTGCGTTCGGCGGATCTGGTGATTGAGGCCATTCCGGAAGTCCTGGAATGGAAAGCGGATCTTTTCCGGAGCATTACCAAAATTATTCCTTCCCATGCGATTCTGGCCAGTAATACTTCCACCATATCCATGGAAACCCTCTCCGGATCCGTGAAGACACCTGAAAAATTTCTGGGATTGCATTTTTTCAATCCGGCGGAAAAAATGAAGCTGGTGGAATTGATCCCCTCTTCCCACACCGGTACTGCCGTCATGGACGTCGCCCGGCACATTCTGGAAAACGCAGGAAAAAAAGTACTATGGATCCGTAATGACCGCCCAGGTTTTGCCGTGAACCGCATGATTGCCCCCACCCAGATTCTGACGAATGCCATTCTGGAGGAAAAGATGATCCCGCCGGAAGCCTTTGATGCCCATTTTGAAAAACTACCGGGAATGCCGCCTTTTGAATTGCTGGATTATGTGGGTCTGGATACCGCTGTCCATACCATGGAATATTACCAGAAACATCTGGATCCGGCGTTTGTCCCGGGCGGGTATCTGACAGATAAAATTCAAAAACATGAGCTGGGGAGAAAAACCGGAAGCGGGATATACCGCTGGGAAAAGGATTCCCCTGTTAAGAGGGATGCATCCCCGGATCCGGATCTGGGAATACGGCATGTAAAAGCAATCATGGTGAATGAGGCATATCGTTTGCTCAAAGAAGGTGTTCTGGTCAGCCCGGGCGAGGTGGATTATGGCCTCCAGTATGGATTAAACAATCGGCCCTTGATGAAGGGAATCACCCAAGAAGCCATGCAAGAGATGATCCAGTCTCTGGAGTATCTGGCAGACCGCTTCCGTATAGAATATTTTCGTCCGGAAAAATCCTTGACAAATGGAATAGATCCTTGAAAATCCGGATATAAACTCTGGATTTTCAAGGATCTATTGGTGAGCCAGAGCGTAAAACGCCATCGTGAGCGATAAAAACTGCAAGAAATGATCGATTATTTTCCCATCACTGCCATTTTGGGTGCCCGGCAGGTGGGAAAATCCACCTTGGCAAGAGAGCTGGAAAACCCGCAGCTTGCCCTGGAAAATTTACAGGGGTTGATTGTCATCGATGATGTACAGTGGGCTCAGAATTTATTCCCTTATTTGCGGTATCTGGTGGACCAGAAAAAGCAACAGAAATTTCTACTTTTGGGCAGTGCATCCGGAAATCTGATCAACCAAAGCTCTGAAAGCCTGGCCGGACGTATTGGCCTGCACCCCTAAAACTGTAAACCT
>DYOA01000013.1 GCA_020720785.1 Leptospira biflexa | reverse complement strand
TAATTCGGTATCGGAGAGGGCAATGGGTTCTTCATCGGTATCATCAATAAAAAAATCGTGGTCTTTTCCATCCTCGGAAAAATCACTCGGATCTCCGGCTTCCTCCAGTATGCCCTGCAACTCTTCATCGGATAGGGCCACCGGTTGGTCGGCCGGATTGTCCTCAAAAAAATCAGCATGGGAAGGCGAGTCATCATCTATGGTAATGATATCATCACTCGCATCATCAATGATCAGGTCTAACTCATCATCGGAAAGTGCAACCGGTGCATCATCATCCCCATCAAAAAATGTTGACTCCAATGGCGAGGATAGATTATTTCCCGCATCGTCATCGTTCAGATTAAATTCATCATCACTGTCAAACTGGATGTCATCGGCAATATCACCCAGGGAATCTATGCCCGTAGTCTTAATATTTTTTTGCTGAAAGACCTTTTCTTCCAGTTCAGAAAATTCGTCAATGTCAATGGGTTCCGGCTCAATTAATTCAATTTCAGTTTCATCATCCCGGTATGGGTCATCCAAACTGTCATTTGTATGATAATGGGAAACGGACAGAAGATCCAGCTCGGTATCCGCTAAAATATCATCCAGTTCTTCTCTGTGAAGTTCCTCCAGCAAAGCGGCATAATCCTGGCTTGGAGAGTCATCCTGATTAATATCAGCCAGGGTATCCAGATTCCTGCGATGTTGGTCACCGGCCGAGGGTGGAACCAGATCATCATTTTCCAAAATAAGGGTTTCATTTTCTATGGGATCAATATCCACGGAATGGAAGCGGTCAGATGAGCGTGAAGGGGCAGAAACGGAAGCTAATCCTTCCGGTTTATCATCCATTACGATGATTTCGTGGTCATCAAAATCATCGGATGAAATTATATCATTTTCCCATGCGTTGTCCATTCTTGAATTCTCAATTATATAAGACTCATCCTCGGTAAAAAAATCCGAGTCATTTTTATCTTTTACCGCTAATGCCTGCATAAACCCCTATTTTCCTTATCGGTTAACTCAACATTCAATTAAAGTATTATGACTGTTTTATTCTATTTTTATTGTCTCCTTTTGATTCTGCTTTTGGGCTAATGTTTTCTGTTCATGCTTTGTTAAAATCTCTGTGGCTGTGGAATAGTAGCCGTAAAATCGGAGGTTTAAAACATATTCTGCTAAAAATTCGGGATATCTTTCCAGAAATTTATCCATGTTGATTCTTTGCATATAAAAAATCATTTGCCCTGGATTACCATTCTTCTTCATTATCTGATACAATAAATAGTTGGCATCATCAGCCAATGTACTCCCATCTGTGGAACTAACTTTTTCCGATTTTTCCTTTAAAATGCTGAAGGCAAAAGGATAGCTTTTTGAGTGGATGTAATATGTGCTTTTCCAGATCGATAGATAATCTGATGGGAAATTCTTTTCCAATAATTCCCAATTCACATAGGCATTGGAAACCTGGATGTTATAAAGGCTTTTTATCACAGAGTTATCCGGAAGATTATACGAATATTTTCTTCCGTGTGTGGAATAATCCGGGCCTTGCCAGAAGTATAAATATGCAAGCATTTCCTGAATTTCCGTTTTTTCCTTTTGCGACAAGTGAAAATACATGGATTTTCTTAACACCAGAAGCGATTTTTTTAATAAATCGGAATAGCGGGTGAAGGGCAGGGAAGTCTCCCGGTGAAACGGGGACATTATAATGAAATTCAGGTTGGCTGGTTTCTGAAATTCTTTTTTCAGGATTTCAAAATACACCGAACCTTTCATGTAATAATACCGTCCATCCATTGGGTGTTCTTTTATGATAGAATCCATTCGGGAAATGAACGTAACCAATCCGGAATCCGATTCTGAAAAATCAACGGTTGTCTGGATTTTGTTCAAAACAGTAATATAGGATTTATGATTACTCTGGTACTGATCCCGATTCAGATAAAAATAGATTTCGTTTTTATAAAAAAACCAGCCCGCAACCACACCGGCCAGCAGTAAAAATAAAAATAACTTCAGGAAACTTTTTATTTCCCATGATTTCTTTTTTCTATTACTGCCGGATGTCGTTGCCATCGTCTACTCTGAATGTTTCTAGGATTTTTCTTAAGCTGTCTGTTTCATCCATAAAAAGCATTGCAGAGGGTAAACCATTTTTTGGAACAATCACCAGGCAGTTGGGATAAAAAGCAAGATGGTCAATCTGGTTTATGGGGTACGCCTTTTTTTCATTTCGGGAATGAAAATCAAAGGAATTTCCCATATATGTAAAATTCCCTTTCCCCACTCTGTGAATATCCTTTGCCAGATGAAGGTTGAAGGATGTCTCATTTCCGGTGTAGGTATTCCTGGATGATGGATCCAAGTATAAATAGCAGGTTTTCTCCCAGAGGGCCGGATTTGTCTCCGCAATATGCACCTTAACAGAGGAATCCTGGATTTGGGGGTTAACCGTGGCTTGCGAAGGTTCCCGAATTTCCACAAAGGGAAAAGGGTTGGATGGGGGGGCGGCCATGGAAATATCCGGTGTGCTTTTCTGTTCCATTGGGGGGGAAACGAGAGTTCCTGTTACTAATTCATTTTTAACAAACCCTTCCATCCGGCGTTTGGCTTTATCTGGAAGAACAATTCCTATTATTAATAGTATTATACCCGAAATGAATGTTATAACAGCAAAATATTCCACAGTTCATTATCGTAATATTTTTCCATTCCTGAGTTTTTTTTTGACGGAAACGGAAATGTTTGGTATAATTAGGGTAAATAGCAACGGAGCCAAATTGCCGGAAAAAAAAATGGAAGAAAAACTAGAAAAGCAGTATCATCGTTTGTATAGTACAAGATGCGAACATTGTTCCGGGTTTGAAGAGAAAATAGAAAGAAAATTTAATGATAAGGTGAGCAAGGTTTTTCGCGAACAGAGGAAAAAAGAACTTTTGGAAATCATCAAGACTAAAGTGGATGATTTGAATAGTGGTCCGGAAGGCTGTGATTATGAGCGTTTGTTCAATGAACTCAAGTATGAATTTACGGAATACGTCATTAAATATGAATTCAATGAAACCTCCAACCTTTCCGTGGAGTTGGCCATTTGGCTTGAGAAAAAGCGTTATCCGGATAAAATAACACCATTGAATAATGTAATTTCCCGGTTTCTGGCCCATACAAAAAAAACGTTTTTATAAAAAATTATCAAGCTTTCCGTTTTTTCTTCCGATATATAAAAAAAGATTTATTTTTATTAACCAGCCCAAAGACAATAGTAATTGGCCCTCGGTTCCTATATCTTTCTATAATCTGAAATAACCTCTGCTAACTTGAGTTAATATACAATGGAAATTCATCGAAAATACGATGGAGGGGGAACCCTTGTCTGGTTTCTGAGGAAGCCAGTCGTCTTGCTTGACACGACTCACCAAGGAGAGAACCATGATTATCAACCACAACATTAGCGCGATTAATGCCAATAGGGCATTAAAATGGAGGTCCTGGGATATAGAAAAATCCATGTCAAAACTGGCATCTGGAGAAAGAATCACCCGGGCTTCCGATGACCCTTCCGGTCTGGCGGTTTCCGAAAAAATGCGTATGCAGATTAACGGACTCCGGCAAGCCGAAAGAAACACAGAGGATGGACTCAGTTTTATCCAGACTGCGGACGGATATCTCAGCCAGGTGGCGGATATTCTGCAGAGGGTGCGGGTTCTTTCTGTGCAGGCAGCCAACGGTATCTACCACAACAATGACCGTATTTTGATGCAGGTAGAAATTTCACAGCTTGTGGACGAAGTGGACAGAGTAGCTTCCCAGGCAGAATTTAACCGTTTTAAGCTCCTTCTGGGCGATTATGCCAAAAACTCAAAAAAGGCATCCATGTGGTTTCACATGGGCCCCAATCAAAACCAGAGAGAGCGGGCGTTTGTGCAGACAATGACCGCAACAGCACTGCAGATTAAAGGGGTTTCATTGACAAATGTTGGAAGTGCCAATGACACCATAGCCCTGGTTGATAATGCGATCGAAAAGTTGATGAAATTGAGAGCAGATCTGGGAGGTTACGCTAACCGTCTGGAAACATCGGCAAAAGGACTGCTTTCAGCTTATGAAAACGTCCAAGCCGCTGAAAGCCGAATCCGTGATGCGGATATGGCGGAAGAGATGGTGGAGTTTACCAAAAACCAGATACTGGAGCAGGCTTCTGTTTCGATGCTTGCACAGGCCAATATGAGGGGTCAAAAGGCTCTCCGGTTGCTTGAATAAGGTGAGAAGATGAACTGATAATCTGCATCAAACCAAAATGGCCTTTCCCGGGGCTCCTTACCGCTATAATGATTACGACGGTAAGCAGCCTCAGGAAAGAGGAAATAAAATCCATGGAGGGAGAAGATGCAGATAAACAACACAAGCTCAGCTATGTTTGCTGTTCGTCAGATGAACAATTCACAGCGGATGCTCGATAAGTCGATTGAAAAGCTGGCCACGGGAATGCGGATAAACCGGGCGGGAGATGATGCCACAAATCTGGCGGTTTCAGAAAAAATGAAAACGCAGATTAAGGGTCTTAAAGTGGCAGAAATGAACGCAATGAGCGGGATGTCTTTCATTCAGGTGGCAGAAGGCAATCTGGGACAGGTGAACGATAT
Organism: Leptospira biflexa; assembly: GCA_020720785.1. GTDB lineage: Bacteria > Spirochaetota > Leptospiria > Turneriellales > DYLW01 > DYLW01. Next base: position 55,739 of record DYOA01000013.1, on the reverse strand, counting down.
TATGCAAAGAATTCGTTCTCTGGCAGTACAATCGGCCAACGGGATTTATTCGGAAAAGGATAGAGGGCAGATACAGGTGGAAGTCTCACAGCTTATCGATGAGGTGGATCGCTTGTCCAGCCAGGCGGAATTTAACAGGATGAAGCTTCTGGACGGTAGTTTATCCAGGAGTTCCCGTACCGCCACTATTTTTTTCCATGTGGGTCCCAATGAAGATCAGAGAATCCGTGCGTACATCGCAACAATGAATGGCAAGGCGTTTGGCCTGGTGGAAGGTGCAAATAAAAAGAAAAGCATCTCTACCGTGGGAGAGGCCAATGATATGATTGGCATCGTGGACGAAGCTATTGACAGACTTAACCGTCAAAGAGCCGACCTCGGCGGATATGCCAACCGAATGGAGATTACTGTGGAAGCCCTGAGGATTGGGTATGAAAACATGGTAGTTGCCGAAAGCAGAATCAGAGACGTTGACATGGCAGAAGAGCTGGTGAACTTCACTAAAAGTCAGGTCCTGTTACAGAGTTCTACGGCGATGCTGGCCCAGGCGAATTTTTCAACCGGGCTGGTTTTGAAACTTTTGGACCGGTCTTAATCGGGGGGAAACCCCCGTTTTTTTTTATTGTTTACCGGTTTCCCAAAAAAATAATAGCAGATGCAAGCCATTTCCGGAAAAAAATTGTGGATTCTGTTTCTGATGTTTACCGGATATACCATTATTCTTTCACAGGAGAACCCGGATGCCGTCAAAGAGCAGACTGCTAAAATGGAAGAAGCCATTTCCGGTGACAACCAGGAAAAAATAATCCGGATTATCCAGACATATCCTGAATTAACCATCCGATACCAGAATTCATTATACCATATAATGCAAAAAGAAAAGAAATCCTCTCTCCGGACTCACATATTGAAACTTGTTGTAGCAATACTCAAAGAAGAAAATTATCATAAATCAGAAGATAAGAAAGCATATTTTGAATCCAGGTTGTTTGCCATTCTGGGTTGGGATTCCTCTTTTTTAAAAAATGCAGTTTACTCAGAGCTGGATAGCGTGGGGGATGACACAGGAATTTTAATGGATGATGGGGATTTAATTACCGGTTTAATGGAAATAATCCGCCTCTACCACTGGGGAGATTCCACGTATAAAATTATGCCTTTTATTGTGTTTCCGTTTACTGAAGTGAGAAAAGCGGCATATTTAACCTATGCAGAATTAAAGGATGACCGCATTGTTTCTATTTTACTGGAAATGCTCCAGTCCAAAAATCCGCTGGAAAAAATCTATGCAATTGATGCCCTTTATTATATTCATGATGAACGAGCCGTAAAAATTTTACTGGAACTGCTGGATGATGAGAATAAGTCTGTTCGTTTTTATGCAATCCGGACATTGGATGAAATGAAGCGTTCTGAGGCCTTAACACCATTTATCCGTATTATGACAGATGATAACAACCCGGAAATCCGGGTCAAGGCAATTGATGTTCTGACAAAATATAAAGTGCAGAATGCGTTTTACCCAATGAAAAAAATGGTTTTTGATCCACATCCGGATGTAAGAAAAGCAGCCATCCGGGGTTTGTATGTCTTTAACAATAAAATTGCCGCTGTAGATATTTCCAGACAGATTGAATTTGAAACTCTGGATGAGTTAAAAATTATGGAAATCCAGGCACTATTATTCTATAAATCCTATGGAATTGGCCAGACATTGAAAGAACTTATTATAAATGAGAAGAATCCTTCTATCCTGGTATGGACTCTCTACTGTGTGGGGGAAACCGGTTATAAAGCAGCGGAAGCGGAAATTTGGAAACGATATCCGGATTTGGCACCCATGGAAAAAGCAGAGGCATTGGCTGCCCTGGGGAAAATTTCAGACGGAAATAAGGTTCCCTCTCTGGTGGATATACTAAGAGATGAGCAAGAATCACCAATGGTTCGCTATGCGGCTCTGTGGGCGGTAAAAAAAATTAATTCCAGATCCCAAGTATGGGCTTTGTATAATATCACCGATTCTGTCATACCGGGTTTACTGCTCCATAACATTAAAAAAACCGTAGTATTCCAGATGAAATCCCATCTCAATTAGGTTTTGTTGTGGAAAAATAGTCTTTCAAGCCAAAGATATTCAGCATTACGCTCAGGATTTCCCTTGGATCATCCGGATTATATTCCATCAGAAGGTTTCCCCGTTGTCTTTGGGAAAGTCTTTTTTCGCTGAATATTTTGGAAATTTTTTTCCTGCCATACATTAAGTGGATATAATGATGTTTTGTTATGTCTGTACCGGAGATAAAATTTTCTTTTACCTGCAATGGGAATATTTGTTTCCTTCCCCGGCGAAACGTGTAGTACAGTGTCTGGTTCCAGTTTTCTATTTCCATGGAATAAGGACCATAAAAAAAAGGATGACTTTTCATTGCCGTTCTGATGTGAGAGGAAAGCGGGTATAACCCCAAGCAACGGAATGTGTTGTTAACTATGAATAATTTTTCCTCCTCTGATGAATGGTCCAATGCCATCGTTGGAATCCGGATTTCTCTATGTGCAACTATCACCTGGGCTTTCATTTTCCTATGATGTTCCATAATTTCCGGATGTGGAAATTGGCGGAGAAAATTCAGTGCCGTAATTCTGAACCCCTCTTTGTTATCAATCCCGATTTTCTCCCGTACACGATTTCTGGCGTAAATTAAATTCTGATTCTGGGGATCATCCCAATAAGAAATTCCGTGTGAATCCAGAAATGAACGCACCTCTTTCCTTGTAGACAGATAAAGTGGATGGCAATGGATGGCAGAGCAGGGGGATTGAATGAAATCCAGAGGTCGGAGATTTTCCGGATATGTACCCCTGTTCATCCTCAGGATAACCGTTTCCAGCCAATCGCTTAAATTATGACCAGTAAAGAAAACGGTATCCGGATATTGCCGATGATAACGTTCCCTGATTTTCTGCCGAAGGCGGGATGCAGTGTATTCAAAGCTGTTTTTATATCTGGCCGAGATGGCTTTTACATTGAGTTTGTGATGGGAAAAATTAACAGTAAGATTTTGAATGCCTTTCACCAAATCCAGCAGGGAGTGAATTATACGCATTCTTTCCCCCATTGCTGAATCCGTCTGATCCTCATGGTCCAGAAAAAATATTTCCAGATGACGGAGTTTATTTATTTTCTGATGATAAGCAACAAGAAAAAACAATACCATAACGGAATCGGCACCACCAGAAAAGGACAAAAACCAACGATTAGAATCAATAAAAGAAAGTTTTTGATCCGTTATGGAAAGTTTACTTGAGAGGAGCTCCCAATCGATACTTGGAAAGTACATCTTCAATATCCTGGGTTAGAATGGAACGGAGAGCCGCCTCTGCATGGTTGATCACATCAATAATTTCCATGTTTTCTCCAAGCGTGAAGTCAGAAAGCATGTAGCTTTCAATCTCCTGCTTTTCCGGGGTTTCCGACGCTGTTGGAACCGGCCCCACTCCCACCCGTATGCGGACAAACTTATCCGATTTTAATCCGGTGGCAATGGATTGGATTCCCACATGCTCCGGTATTTCCAATGGACCCCTGGCCACCCGAACATCCCCGTATTTTAATGTATAATCATCGTGTATGACAATTATCTTATTTACAGGTACTTTTAAAAATGAAGCAATATAAAGAACAGCCTCCCCGCTCAGGTAAATAAAAGTCTGGGGTTTCAACAGGACAATTTCGTGCTCTTCAAACATGCCTTGACCGAGCAAAGACTTTTTCTTTTTTGTTTTTATTTGAATATTTGTGTTATTCGCCAGAACATCCACTACTTTAAAGCCGATGTTCCGGCGGTTATTCATATATCTGTCGCCGGGATTTCCAAGGCCGATAATTAATTTCATAAAAGATTAATCTTTGGTATCTTTTTTCTCTTCTGCGGTCGTTTCTTCATATCCTTCGCTGGTCATTCTGGCTGGAACCGAAATCTGGCAAATAATGGGGTTTCCCTCGTTTAAAACCTTTGTTTCCGGAGGAAGCTCAATGTCTGCCACAAATACCGTATCGCCAATTTTCAATGCAGAAATATCAATGTCCAGCTGAGGTTTTAAAAATCGGGGGAATGTCTCAATTTCCAATTCATGCAGAAAGATTTCCAGTACCCCACCTTCTTTAATACCCGCAGCTTTTCCCACCAAGACTAATGGAATGTTAGTACGAATTTTTTCTCCATAAGTAATACGGAAAAAATCCACATGCAAAAGGGAATCATTCACCGGATGTATCTGGTAATCCTTGATAAAGGCAGTTTCTTTTTTGCCACCATACTCCACATCAATCAGCATGGATTCGCTGATTCCGTGAGAAAATAAATCATGCATTTGCTTTGCATTCACCTTGATATTAGTGGTTTTTCCATGGCTGGAAATGACAGAGGGTATCCATCCATTTTTTCTTAATTGGGAAGCGTTTTCGTTTGCTTGTCTTTCCTCGGCGGTAATAACTATATCTGGCATGTTAATCTCCTTTTCTGGTGGTTTGATGATCTTATCTAATCATTCTTTTTTATTTTTTTCAAAAACAAGGTACTCACGGACATCTCATTATGAATATACTGAATTGCATCCCCAATCAGCGATGCCACGGATAATATTTTCATATTGGGCAGTTTTTTCTCATCCGGCAGATGGATGGAATTTGTCAAAACAATCTGTTCAATTTTGGAATTCTTAAGCCTTTCAATGGCCGGCCCCGATAACACCCCATGGGAGGCCGCTGCCAGGACCCTGGAAGCACCTGCTTTTACCAAAGCGTTGGCACCATTCACGATGGTACCGGCCGTATCAATCATATCATCAATGATGATACAATCCTTACCATTGACATCTCCAATAATATGCATCACTTCTGATTCATTGGCTCTTTCCCGTCTTTTATCAATAATGGCCAATTCCGCATTCAGATATTTTGCAAAAAACCGAGCTCTTTCTGCACCACCGGAATCCGGAGAAACAATCACCAGATTTTCCATCTTGAGTTCCATAAAATAATTAATTAAAACCGTTGCGGCAAATAAATGATCCACCGGAATATCAAAAAAACCCTGTATCTGGTCAGCATGCAGATCCATGGCAAGAACCCGGTCCGCACCCACGGTTTCCACCATTTTTGCTATCACCTTGGCGGAAATGGGAACCCGTGGTTCCACCTTCCTGTCCTGGCGGCCGTAACCGTAGTACGGCATCACCACAGTAATTCTCTGGGCAGAAGCTCTGCGTAATGCATCCAGAATCAGCATCAGTTCTATAATGTATTCATTGGCGGGATTGCTGGTGGCTTGTATAACAAAGACATCCGCCCCTCGAACATTTTCCGATATTTTAACAGATTTCTCTCCATCGGAAAAGGACTTCAACTCAATTTCCCCCGGAGCAAGACCAATATAATTGCAGATTTCTCTGGTGAGAGCGGGGTTGGAACTTCCGGAAAATATCTTCAGTATGCCATTATCCATAAATTTCCCTCTCTATTTCTTCCAACTGCTCTCTGGAATTAATTCCGGTGAATTCCAGAGGATTTTCCTTTTGCACCGCATGAAACGGCAAATGCCGTTTTCCATAAATTTCAATGATATCTGTCAAATAATATTCTTTCTGGGAATTATTGCTTTCAATGGAATGCAGATGTTCCCAGACCTGGGGGATGGGGAGCACAAAAATGCCTGTGTTTACTTCCGTGATTTTCTTCTGGCTATCCGATGCGTCTTTCTCTTCCACAATGCTTCGCACAGAATGATCGGAATCACGGAGAATCCTGCCATATCCCGTTGGATTATCCAGCTTCATCGATACCACAATCGGAATCCGGGGGTTGGACTGGGCTACCTCAAAAAACGAAAGAATGGTTTCCTTCCGAATCAGGGGAACATCTCCCAGAAGAATGGCCAAGGACCCATGATGATCTGTAAAAAATGGCTCCGTCACCATCACAGCTTCTCCTGTTCCCCTCATAAGAGGTTGTTCGGCAAACTCTATGGGGAAATCCGGGTTTGCATTGGATTTCCACTGGTTAACACTTTCCATTACCATTTCCTTTTTAAATCCAATGACAATAACTACCTTTTTTATACCCAATTCGTTCAGAGAATCCAAAACGTAATGCACCATTGCCTTACCTTTCAGGGTATGCAACACTTTGGGCATTTCGCTTTTCATGCGCGTACCCTTGCCGGCGGCTAATATTACTACGTATCGTTCCATGGTAGAAAGGAATGCAGGGCTGGTAGGATTCGAACCCACGGATGCTGAGACCAAAACCCAGTGCCTTACCACTTGGCGACAGCCCTATTAATAGCTAATCCACATAAAATCCGGAATTAATATTTTCAGCTTTTTTTGAATACTGATAGCGGCTTGAGCACCCTCTGCGTTACGGATAATACAGAAAATGGATGATCCCGAACCACTCATACTGATCAATGGAATTATTTTTTCCTGGGCAAAACAATCGGCCATTGTCCGGACAGCCACCTGGAGAATTCCGGACATATCCGGAAATAAACTCATGCCAGCATCCCAGAATTCATTTTCCAGCCAAATATACTCTCCCCTTTTTTGCAGAAGAGGTGAGGCTTCCCGTTTTTGTAACGCCATCCCATTGGTCATGTATTCAATTAAATCCGCAAAATCCCTGTGAATAATGCTTAGGGAATTTTTTTTATCGTGGGCAGATTGTAAAGCCTTTTTTAGATTAGAATACATACGGGATGTGGCAAAGCCAAAGGGGGGAATACCCAGGATTCCATGAACAGAAATGCCGGGGTGGCGGGAAAAGATTTCCCCGATTCCGGAAATGAGAGCGGGAGAATCCCCCAGAAAAAAGGGGATATCTGCTCCTAATTTCAGAACGTCAGTGTTGAATTTTAATTGATATTTTTCATCTTTATAAAAATGATTTTCCGGAAATGCCGCATAGATTGCCCGGAGAAGGGATGCTGCATTACTGCTGCCCCCACCAAGGCCGGAGGGCGAGGGAATGGATTTTTGGATATGAATACGGATTCCGGGATAGTTCCGGATATACTTATGCCAGAACCCGGGGTCATTTTCCCGTGACCATTCTTTAAACCATGTCCATGTTTTTATCAAAAGATTTTTCTCCGGCTGGTCAAAGGCAGACTGCATCCCTGATTTAAACTTTTCATCCAAGGTGCTTTCCCAGGTAAGCTCATAGCACTCTTCCGGCAAAAAATTTATTTCCAGATGATCATAAAACGGGATGGGGACAAATAGGGAAACAATGTGATGGAATCCGTTTTCATATTTGAAAGGTATTATTAGCCCCAGATTAATTTTTGCCGGGGATGAAATGGATACCTTTTCAATCACGGGAAAGTCTCCCGGCAGATTTAATGAGCCGGTAGAGGGCTGTAAAAAACCCCATTAACCCAAACAGAAAGAAAAGCCAGGGAGAAATACCCATGTATTCATCCGCTTTTTTCCCAAGCCATAAAAACAGAAAGAGGGTGATCCCAAATTCCATTCCCAGATGAATGGTCATGGTTACTGTCCCTTTTTTCTTTTTCTCATTTGTTGGATTGATCATTTTCATTTCAGTATTTTTCAATTCCTGAAAGGATTTTTTATAATCTGCTTTTTCTTCCGGGGTCAGCATGTTAAATAATTTTATAGTTTTTATATTCCCCAATTCTGTATCCGGTCAGCTTTTCCATAAAACCGGATATCCTTTCTTTCAACTTCAGTTTTTTGGGTGTATAAGAAAAATTCCAGTTGGATAATGCTATGCGCTTATGCATAACCTCCGGGTGGGTTTCCGTGAATTTTTCCAGAACATCAATATTGGCTTCATAATCAAAGGTCTGGGTCTTTGCTACTCTTTGCTCCACCCAGGAATCGTCATGCCAGAGCTTGTGGAAATATTTTTGTTTTTCCTGCTGGCTCCGGGGATCTTTTACCCACCCATAGTGATTCACCCAGGCCGGTATCTGCTTGACCCTGAGTTTATTCCCGTTTTTCCGGAAACCTTGGGCGTCTTTGTATGAGCGAATGGATTTGTCATTTCTGATTATCCGGATTTCCTTCCGGTACCAGCGTCGTGATGATCCCACGTAATCATAAGAACCATAGAAATGACGGTAATGGAAGAGGAGACCGTCCACTTCCGGATGATTCTGGTAACGCTCCATGGAATCCCGGATTATGCCCAGATACTTTTCGTGCACCACTTCATCGCCCTGGATATAAAATCCCCAGTCTCCGGTAATGTGATCCATGGCAATATTCGTTTGTTGTGCCAGAATTTGTCCTCCTTCCCTAAGGTTCTCATCCCATACCGTATCAATGATTTTAATTTTGGGATCGGATAGTTTTACCACAGCATCTCTGGTGCCATCAGAAGAATCTCCCACAACCACGATGAATTCATCACATACCGGTAGGATGGAACGAATGGCTTCCAGAAACGGATAATCAAATTGAATCCCGTTTCTGATAAAGGAAAAACCGCTGACTTTCATTTATTATTTATAATGGAATCCGGGTGGGGTGTCAACCCTTTAACAACATCAAGTTTTAATTTAAATAAATGCTTCACGTCATAATGAATATTTAAATTTGAACCAATGAACAGGAAAAAGTATTGCACAAAAAGTTTGAGCGTTATTATCCCAAATTACAACGGACAGGATTTATTACCAAAATTTTTGCCCTCCGTTATGGCAGCTGTTCGTCAATGTGATTCCATGTGGGAAATCATTGTTGTGGATGACGCCTCCAAGGATGACAGCCTGGAGATCTTGAAAGGTTATCCGGATATCCGGGTTGTTGCCAGATCAGAAAATGGTGGTTTTTCGGCAGCATGCAATGATGGGATAAAGAATGCAAAGAACGATATTTTATTTTTTTTAAACACCGATGTGGAATTATCGGAGAATATATTTCAATACTTTTCTATCCATTTTAACAAAGCCGACACATTTGCTGTAACTATAACCGGTTATCAATACCGGACTGGAAAGTTATTGGATGGAGGCAAAATTGGATATTGGAAAAGAGGAAATCTGAGAACAACAGAAAATTATTATGTTGATGATCCGAACGAGGGGTTGTACGCATCCTTTTCCGTTCAGGGTGCATATTTTTTCGCTGACAGAAGCAAAGTATTATTATTGGATGGATTCGATGAAGCAATGAACCCTTACATATTTGAAGAGACCGATCTCTGCTATCGGGCGTTGAAGAGAGGCTGGAAAATTTACTATGAACCTCGATGTGTCGCCAAACATGACCATAGTTTTACTATCAAATCTACTTCCTCAGCAAGGAGGCTGAAAGTCATCTCTTTACGGAACCGATTTATTTTCACATGGAAAAATATTCATTCCAGAAAATTATTATTCAGTCATATTCTCTATCTCATTGTGCAACTGCTCCTCGTTCGGATATCCGTATGGAAGGCACTCATTATGGCCATGGGTAAGTGGAATGCTATAATGGAAAAAAGAGCGATCGAAAAAAAGACGGCGGTACACACCGATGAGGAAATCCTGGATTATTATGGGTACTTGAAGCAAAAACCGACCTCCAAAGCCGATTCCGCACTTTCTGGACTTATCCATTGACGGCTCAGTTAAGGATGGCGAATTTTTCCAGTCCTCCCATATTTCCGGTATGGATCCAATGATAGATTCTCATATTTCCTGCTGACGATAAATTCCATGCTGTCAAATCTTATTTTCATCCATCCGGAAGCCAGAATCGTCGCTATTAATCCTACATAATAATGCAGAACCACGGTATCCCAAAATTCATTGACGGGATGTTTCATGAATAAAACGTATAATTGGGTTATTGTATTGCCATTCCCGGAGATGATTTCAAGCGACAGCAAAAAATTCTGGGATAATCCCCAATTATTTGTATTTTTATGTTATTTTTTATGTTATAGAGAAGGAAAAGAATGAAGCGACCAGAAAATACCGGTTTATATGTTCCAGAATTTGAGCACGATGCCTGCGGAGTGGGTCTGATTGGTAATTTAAAAGGCCAGAAATCCCATGACATTATCCTGAAAGGTCTCCGGATACTGGAAAATCTTACCCATCGGGGGGCGGCAGCGGCAGATAATATGACGGGGGATGGAGCGGGTATCCTGATACAGACTCCCCATAAGTTTATTGCCAAAATTGCCGTAGATGCCAATATTAATCTTCCCAATGCGATGGATTATGGCACCGGTCTGGTTTTTTTACCGCGTAAGAAAGAGGACCTTAATTATATGGAAGCCTTATTCCGCCAGATTACCCACGCAGAAGGGCAGGTTTACCTGGGAATGCGGGATGTTCCCGTGGATTCGGAGAAAATCGGTGAAATTGCCCGCCGCTCCGAACCCGTTATCCGTCAGGTATTCATTGGCAAGGGTGGTAAAATAAAAGACCAGTCCGATTTTGAAAGGAAGTTATACATAATAAGGAAGTTAATGGAAAGGGAAGTCCGCAATTCCCAGGTGGAAGAAAAACATCTTTTTTATGTGCCCAGTCTTTCCTCCCGCACCATCGTATATAAGGGAATGTTTCTGGCCCATCAGGTGTCTGCATACTATACAGACCTGCAGGATACTGATATGGAAAGCGGTCTGGCTATGGTCCACCAGCGTTACAGCACCAATACGTTTCCTTCCTGGGATCTGGCACATCCTTTCCGGTTTCTGAGCCACAACGGAGAGATCAATACCCTGCGTGGAAATATCAACTGGATGAAGGCACGGGAACCCATGTTTGAATCTCCTCTGTTTGGGGATGATATCCGCAAAATCATTCCGGTTTTGACCCCCAATGCCAGCGACTCCGCCATTCTGGATAACGCTCTGGAGTTATTATACCACACCGGACGATCTCTGCCCAAGGCCATCATGATGATGATCCCGGAAGCCTGGGAAAACCATGATACTATGAGCGAGAACAAAAAAGGGTTTTATGAATATTCCTCCACTATTATGGAGCCCTGGGACGGACCGGCGTCCATTCCCTTCACAGATGGCGAGGTGATTGGGGCAGTGCTGGATAGAAATGGTCTGCGCCCCTCCCGGTATACCGTCACCAAGGACGGAATGTTTGTGATGAGTTCCGAATCCGGAGTGGTGGATATCCAGCCGGAAAATGTGGAATCCAAAGGACGCCTCCAGCCAGGAAGAATGTTTCTGGTGGATACCGCCAAGGGACGGATTGTACCGGACGCGGAGATCAAGGAAGAAATTGCCGGTTCCCGGCCATATTCCCTCTGGGTGAAAAGAAACCTGGTTCCCATGGATAATCTGCCTCTGGTAAAAAGAGTCCGGGGGGCCGATTTTGATACCCTCCACCAGCGGCAGAAAATGTTTGGTTTCACTCGGGAAGATCTGGATATCATCATTGAACCGATGGCTGTCACTGGACAGGAGCCGGTGGGTTCCATGGGTTCGGATTTCCCCATCGCTATATTATCTGACCGTCCCCAGCTATTATTCAACTATTTCCATCAATTGTTTGCCCAGGTGACGAATCCGCCTCTGGATGCCATACGGGAAAAACTGGTGACCTCTCTGTCCACCACCATCGGCACGGATAAAAATCTTTTTGAGGAAACCGAAGAAGCCTGCCACCAGCTCAAAATAACCAGTCCGGTCCTGACCAATAAAGAAATGGCAAAGATAAAAGGTGCTGACATGAAAAACCTGTTTGCCAAATCCTTTCCCATTATTTACAGGGCGGAAGATGGGACAGCGGGAATTCGCAAGGCTTTGGAATCCCTTTTTATTGACATAGAAAAAGCGGTGAACGATGGGGTGACCATAGTGGTCCTCTCTGACCGCAGGGCAGATAAGGACAATCCACCCATTCCGGCTCTTATAGCCGTGGCGGGTCTGCACCATTATTTAATCCGCAGAGAAATCCGGGGGAAATGTGGTATTGTTCTGGAAAGCGGAGAGCCCAGAGAGGTGCATCATTTTGCCACTCTTTTTGGTTATGGGGCCAGTGCTGTCAATCCTTATCTGGTTTTTGAAACCATTGAGGATATGATAAACCAGCGGCGGATCAAAGATATGGATCTGAATCTGCTGATCCGTCATTATATCAAGGCGGTGGACAAAGGCATTCTGAAAGTCATGTCCAAGATGGGAATTTCCACCCTGTCCAGCTACCGGGGAGCCCAGATCTTTGAAGCGATTGGTTTGAATAAGGCTTTCATTGATGAATTCTTTACCAATACGCCATCCCGGATTGGGGGCATTGGTCTGGAGGAAATCAACCAGGAAAGCCTCTACCGTCACAGAAACGCATTTCCGGACCGTCCATCCACCCGTCCGTCCCAATTGGATATTGGCGGGGTTTATAAATGGCGGCGGGATGGGGAACGTCACCTCTTCAATCCATACAGCATCGCATGGCTCCAGCAGGCCACCCGGGACCGGAATGAAAACCTGTATTTACAGTATGCGGAAATGATCAATGACCAGGCCCGGGAGATTTTCACCATTCGGGGAATGCTGGATTTTAAAGAGACATCCGCCTCCATCCCTCTGAAAGAGGTGGAATCTTGGGAAAGTATTGTGAAACGGTTCAAAACCGGAGCGATGAGTTATGGCTCCCTGAGTCAGGAAGCCCATGAAACCCTGGCCATTGCCATGAACCGTCTGGGAGCGAAATCCAACAGCGGGGAAGGCGGGGAAAACGCGGAACGGTTCATTCCGCTGGATAATGGGGACAGCAAAAGAAGCGAAATCAAGCAGGTGGCCTCCGGTCGGTTTGGGGTTACCAGTAATTATTTAATCAACGCATCCGAACTCCAGATTAAAATGGCACAGGGAGCCAAACCCGGAGAGGGTGGCCAGCTCCCCAGTGAAAAAGTGTATCCCTGGATTGCGGAGGTACGCCATTCCACGCCTTATGTGAGTCTCATTTCTCCGCCCCCCCATCATGATATCTACAGTATTGAAGATATTGCCCAGTTGATCCATGATCTGAAAAATTCCAATAAAATGGCCCGGATCAGCGTGAAGCTGGTTTCCGAAGTGGGGGTGGGTACCGTGGCGGCCGGTCTGGCCAAAGGGAAAGCCGATGTGATCCTGATCAGCGGATGGGATGGCGGAACTGGTGCCAGTCCCCAGACCAGCCTCAAGCATGCGGGTCTTCCCTGGGAACTGGGGTTGGCGGAGGCCCACCAGACTCTGGTGATGAATGAACTCCGCAGCCGGGTGGTGCTGGAAACCGATGGCTCTCTCAAAACGGGACGGGATGTGGCCATTGCGGCACTTCTGGGAGCGGAGGAATTTGGATTTGCTACGGCTCCTTTGGTGGTATTGGGCTGCGTAATGATGCGTGCCTGTCACCTGAATTCCTGTCCGGTGGGAGTGGCCACCCAGGATCCGGAATTGCGGAGTAAATTTACAGGCAAACCAGAGCATGTCATCAATTTCTTTTATTTTATTGCCCAGGAGCTGCGACGGATTATGGCTTCCCTGGGAATACGGACCATGGATGAGATGATTGGCCGTTCCGATCTGCTGAAAATGAGAGATACTATTATCCATGAAAAAGCGAAACATCTGGATTTGTCCTCCATTCTGAAAAAACCCCAAGATATCAATGGTATTAAGAGCATGATCCCCCAGGATCATGGTCTGGACAAAGCTCTGGATAATATCATCATAGAAAAAGCAAGACCGGCTCTGGATAGAATGGAAAGGGTGGAGTTTGGGATTACCATCCGGAATACAAACCGGACAGTGGGCACCCTGCTTTCCAGTGAAATTTCCAGAAAATACGGAGAAGCTGGTTTACCGGAGGATACCATTATTATCCACGCCCAGGGATCCGCCGGCCAGAGCTTTGGGGCGTTTGGGGCAAAAGGGGTCTCCTTTCACATCAAAGGGGAAGCGAATGATTTTCTGGGGAAAGGGCTTTCCGGGGCAAAAATTGCCGTATCCCCTCCCGATGAATATACATCGGACTATGTGGCGTCGGAAAATATTATCATAGGCAATGTGGCTCTTTACGGGGCCACCTCCGGAGAACTGTATGTCCGGGGTATTGCCGGAGAAAGGTTTGGGGTCCGCAACAGCGGTGCCCGGGCCGTGGTGGAAGGTGTGGGGGACCATGGCTGTGAATACATGACCGGGGGCAGGGTGGTGGTATTAGGAGCTACCGGGCGGAATTTTGCTGCGGGTATGAGCGGCGGGATAGCTTATGTGTACGATATAAACGGAGATTTCAGCACATCCTGGTGTAACCAGGAAATGGTGGATCTGGAAATTCTGATTAAGCCGGATGATATCAACGAACTCCGGAGTATGATTGAGAACCATTTCCGTTATACCCGCAGCAAAGTTGCCGGGGATATTCTCACGGACTGGTCTTCCAATCTGCATAAATTTATCAAGGTGATCCCCAAAGATTATAAGAAGGCTCTGGAGCGTATTGCCAATGAAAACAAAGAACCGCTTTCTGTGGCATAATAACGGATGGATTCAACAAGGAGTACAATGTGGGAAAATTAAACGGGTTTAAACAGTATGCCAGAGAACTTTCCGCCCGGAGATCTGTGGAGGAAAGGGTAAAAACCTACCGGGAGTTTGTGAAGGATTTTCCGGAGGAAAAACTCAAAGAGCAAGCAGCCCGCTGTATGGATTGCGGAATTCCCTTCTGTCATTCCGGATGCCCGCTGGGGAATGTAATACCGGATTTTAATGATTTAATATACCGGGGGTTGTGGCGGAAAGCTTATCTGCGGCTTCATGATACAAATAATTTTCCGGAGTTCACTGGTCGGATTTGCCCGGCACCTTGTGAATATGCTTGTGTGGCCGGAATATCCTATGAGCCGGTCACCATTGAACAGATTGAGCTGAATATTGTGGAGCACGCTTTTGAGCATGGTTGGGTGGAACCCCGCCAGAATTCCATTAAAACCGGCAAAAAAATCTGTGTCATTGGTTCGGGGCCATCCGGCCTAGCCGTGGCTGCTCAGTTAAATTCTGCCGGACATGAAGTCACTGTCATGGAAAAAGCACCCAAAGTGGGTGGATTACTGCGTTACGGTATACCAGATTTTAAACTGGAGAAATGGGTGATTGACCGCCGGATTAATATCCTGAAAAAAGAAGGAATTAGCTTCCTCACAAATACCGATGTGGGTGGAAATTTCCCGGTATCTGACCTGAAAAAATATGATGCTGTCATTCTGGCCATTGGCTCCACTGTTCCCCGGGATCTGCCAGCACCGGGAAGGGAACTGGATGGAGTTCATTTTGCTATGGAATACCTTGTGTCTCAAAATAAAATGAACGATGGACTGGATGGGAATGATACCATTGACGTCCAGGGAAAGGATGTCATTGTCATTGGCGGAGGAGATACCGGATCTGACTGTGTGGGAACTGCCCACCGCCAGAAAGCAAACTCCGTGACTAATTTTGAATTATTTCCCAAACCATCCAAAGAGAGACCCCAATCCCAGCCCTGGCCCTATTATCCTAATGTCCTCAAAGTTTCCACATCCCACGAAGAGGGCGGGGATAGGGATTGGAGTATTCTGACCAAAGAATTTCTGGGCAGCAATGGAAAGCTGGAAAAGATAAAAACCATAAAGGTGGAATGGGAATTTCCGTCCGGAGAAAGACCCAAAATGAAAGAAATTCCAGGTACGGAGCGTGTCTGGAAAGCGGATTATGTTTTTCTGGCAATGGGATTTACCGGACCCCGCCCCGATGGCCTGCTGAAAGAGCTGGGCATTGAGCTGGACCAGAGCGGAAATATTAAAACCGATGAAAAATATATGACCAACGTTCCCGGCATTTTTGCCGCAGGAGATTCCCGCAGGGGACAGTCGCTTGTGGTATGGGCCATATCCGAAGGGAGAGAAACTGCGTTTGCCGTGGATAAATACTTAATGGGTCACAGCAATCTGCCGAAGAAAGGAAAAGGGGACATTCCCCGGGTATGAATAAGGTACTGGTATACAGCAGAAGCAGTGTCATTACAGATGGAGTAAAGGGAATTTTACGCCCTTTCTCTGATTCCATATTGGCAGAATTTACTTCCACTCTGGAAGAATCTGTGCAGTTTCTGAATTATGAATATCCGGAACTGGTTATTCTGGATTTTACCGTGGAAGAAGAAATGGATTCCATGTACCAGTTCATCCGCACCATGAAAAACGATCCCTGGCTACATTATTCCGGGGTCGTCATTGTGTATGCTAATAAAAGCGAATCTGAACTTCTAGAGAAAATTGAAGGAATAAATGTGGTGGGTTCCATGGAAAGGAGGGAGATTTCCCTGCGGCTTCCCAGTGTTATCAAGATTTTTTCCCGTAATATCAATCTGATTTTTCAGAGAGAGCTCCAGCAGAGCCTGATGAAGAATATCACCGGCGAGTTTATTCTGGATAATGATCCTTTTGAAGCGAATGTATACGCTAGCATTTTATCGAATTTTTTATACTATTCCAATTATATCCGCTTAAACCAGAGGGATGGAATCAAGCTGGTGTTTATTGAACTCATCCAGAATGCCATTGAACACGGAAACTGTAATATCAGCTATGATGAAAAAACTCGGCTCCTCATGGATGGACATGGGATTATGGACATTGTTGAAAATAAAAACCAGGATCCGGAAATTGCACGTAAAAAGGTATATTTGAATTACAGAATCCGTGAGGACATATCTTCCTTTTCCATAAGGGATGAGGGTACAGGTTTTGACTGGAGAAAACGCCTGAATGATGTGAAAGAAAAAAATGAGACTGCCCATGGAAGAGGGATAACCATCACCACACAGATTGTCCAGAATTTTCGCTATAATGATTCCGGTAACCAGGTTTCCTTTGAGATATCCCATGAAACGGATCATTCCAATTTTATCCCACAGATTTTTGTTGAGAAGGAAGAACTGGCGGTAAAATCCGGAGATTATATTTTTCGTGAAGGGGAATCCTCCAATTTTCTGTATTATATTGCAAAGGGCGAATATGAAGTGATCGCAAAATCCGGGGATTCCATTGCCCGCCTCACTCCCAACGATATTTTCATTGGGGAACTGGCTTTTCTGCTGAGCAATCGGCGCACGGCCACGGTAAAAGCGGTTACGGATGGTTTGTTGATTAAGGTTTCCAAAGGTGAGTTTGTGGATTCCATTAAAAGTTATCCTTACTATGGATTATTTTTATCCCGCCTTCTGGCCCGAAAAATTGACCACATGAATAATCTATAATCAATTCCATAGCGGTTCCATTGGAATAGTGTCCTTGAACGCCGTGCGGCAGAAATTTCCCCCCAAAGCGGGCAAAAAAATAGCATAAATCCTGTTCAACTTTTCTTGACGGCCATTCTGGAGTTATCAGATTGCCGTATTATGTCGCATCAAAAGCCTTCCGATTTTGTTCATCTGCATCTGCATACCGTATATAGTCTTCTGGATGGAGCAATTCGGATTGATGATTTGATGCACACCGTGAAAAGGCTGGGGATGGATTCCGTGGCTATGACAGACCATGGAAATATGTATGGAACCGTGGAATTCTATGAATCTGCATTGAAAAACGGCATCAAACCCATCATTGGTGAAGAATTTTACGTTGCCCCCGGCTCCCATTTAAGCAAAACAAATGCAGAAGGGGTCAGGGATGGAAAGGCATACCATCTGATTGTGCTGGCCAAAAATAAGAAAGGGTATAAAAATTTAATAAAACTGTCTTCCCGGGCATTTCTGGATGGATTCTACCATAAGCCCCGGATTGACTATGAGCTTCTGCAGAACCATTCGGAAGGGTTGGTAGTCACATCGGCCTGTATTGCAGGGGAAGTGAACCGCAATCTGGTTACGGGCAAAGAGAAAGAAGCCCGGGATCTGGCCGGCCATTTGAATGAGATCATGGGGAAAGGGAATTTCTATCTGGAAATCCAGAAGCATGGGATCAAGGAGCAGGAGATTGCCGCGAGAGGTTCTGTGGAAATATCCAAAAAACTGGGGATCCCGCTGGTTCTGGCCAATGATGCCCACTTTCTGAACAGAGAGGATAAAGAAGCCCAGGAAATTTTACTCCGGATCCAGATGAATAAAAAAATCAATGATCCGCTGGATTTTGGCTTTAATGAGGAATTCTACGTCAAATCTGCCCAGGAGATGTCCCTGCTTTTTCCTGATCTTCCGGAAGCTCTGTATGCTACCCGGGAAATCGCGGATAAAATTGATCTGGAGCTGGATTTTGGCTCTCCCCACCTGCCGGATTTTGTGGTCCCCGGAGGAATGAGTTTAAAGGAATACCTGATTAAACTATCCCATGAAGGTTTGCGGAAAAAATTTCCGGATGAGGTTCCGGATAAGTATAAAAAGCGTTTGAATTATGAACTGGATGTGATCAATACCATGGGCTTTGAGGGGTATTTTCTGATTGTACAGGATTTTATTGGTTTTGCCCGAAGCCAGAGAATACCCGTGGGGCCGGGGAGGGGGTCTGCGGCCGGCTCTCTGGTGGCATACAGTCTGGGAATAACCAATCTGGATCCCATCCGTTACGGTCTGCTTTTTGAGAGATTTTTAAATCCAGACCGTCATGAAATGCCGGATATTGATATTGATTTTTGCCGGGATAGAAGGGAAGAGGTCTATGACTATGTTGTTCAGAAATACGGGGATGATCATGTTTCCCAGATTATTACCTTTGGAACCATGTCCGCAAAGGCGGTAACCAAGGATGTTGCCCGGGTTCTGGGAATTGAGTTTGAAAAAATCAACCAGATCACAAAGATGATGCCCGGCACCCCCGGCATTGAACTGGATGATGCTGTGGCTGCACTACCGGCGGAGGGGAGGAAACTTTTTCAGGAAGAAAAACGCCTGTATAAAATATCAAAAGCCCTGGAAAAATTTCCACGGAATCCGGGAAAGCATGCCGCTGGAGTGGTGATTGCACCGGAGAAGCTGGATGAAATCATTCCTCTGGCCAGGGATTCCCGTACTGGTTCCGTGATCTCCCAGTTTGAAAAAATTTCCCTGGAAAAAGCTGGTCTGGTAAAGATGGACTTTCTGGGTTTAAAAAACCTGACCATTATCCAGATGGCAGTGGATGAAATCAACCGCAGGCATAACATTGATCTGGACATCACCCGGATTCCCTTGGATGACCCGGCAGCATTCCAGCTCTTACGCGAGGGCAAAACAAAGGGAGTTTTCCAGTTGGAGAGCAGAGGAATAACCCAGCTTACCATGCGTTCCAAACCGGAGAGGTTTGAAGACATTATTGCCCTCATTGCTCTCTACCGTCCGGGTCCTCTGGAATCCGGAATGGCGGAAGATTATGTGAAAAGAAAAACCGGAGAAGAGAAGGTGGTTTATCCCCATGAGAACCTGAAGCCTGTTCTAAGAGAAACCTTTGGTACAATTATATACCAGGAACAGATCATGCAGATATCCCAGGTCATTGGCGGATTTAAAATGCCGGAAGCGGATAAATTGCGCAAAGCAATGGGCAAAAAACTTCCGGAAGTCATGGCAAAGATGAAAACCTTATTTCTGGAGGGAGCCAGAACAAACGGCTATGAAGCCAAATTTGCCAGTGATTTATTTGACAACATGGAAAAATTCGGTCACTATGGTTTCAATAAATCCCACAGTGCCGCCTATGGCTTAATCTGTTACCAAACATCCTATTTAAAAGCTCATTATCCGGTGGAGTTTCTGAAAGCCAACCTGGACGCGGATATTGAAGACACAGATAAATTAATTGGGTTTATCTATTCCGCAAAAGAAATGGGAATTAAAATTCTGCCACCGGATATCAATGAATCCAATGAGTATTTTACGGTTATCGATGAAAAAACCATACGTTACGGGCTTCTGGGATTAAAAAATATGGGGCATCCGGCTGTCCATTCCATCATTGGAACAAGGAAAGAAAAAGGAATATTCAAGTCTCTGGATGATTTTGTCCGGAAAGCAGATTATAAGTATTTTAATAAAAAAATGCTGGAATCCCTGGTTTTATCCGGAGCATTGGACAGCTTTGGATATACGCGTTCCTCCGTTTTTGGTTCGGTGGATACCATTCTGGACTGGAAACGCCGGAAAAATCAGGATGAACTTACGGGTCAGGAAAGTCTGTTTTCCATTGCTGTGCATGCGGACATGGAAGAGAAAATTCCCCTTACGCCGGAGGAAGAATGGAAAGATTCTGAAAAATTAAAAATGGAAAAAGATGTTCTGGGGTTGTATCTCACATCTCATCCCATGATGAAATATAAAAATCTGCTGAGTCAGACAAAAATTACTGCGTTGGAGGATATTGACGATGGAATTTCACTGGAAAAGGATGCTACCATTGCAGGGGTCATTGAATCTGTAAGGAATGTATCTGGCGGAAAAAAACCATTTTATGAAATAGAAATATCGGATCTGACCTCCAGGACAAAAGTGAGAATTTATGAGAAATTATTCCAGGAAAATGCTGATAAATTATCTGAAAATAAAATTGTCATGCTGGATGTGAGTATTATCATTCACAGGGATTCTGACCAGGCTTCTGTTTTCATCTTTGGAAAGAAAATTATGCCTGTCAGTGAATTAAAAAAGCAGATTAAACAAAGCCTGCATATTTTTATCCCCAGTCAATCCCGGAATGATCTCATGTCAAAAATAAATAATATCCAGAAAATATTGAAAGCATACCATGGAGAAAATCCGGTTTTTTTACATTACCAGCTCCAGGGGCATAGTATTGAAGTAATCAAAGCCCATCCATCTTTTTTTGTAGATGGCAGGAAGGAAATCAGCCGGGATCTTTCCGCAGTCCTGTCTTCGGAATCTCATATTGTCTGGAAATCCCTGGATGGGTTATCTCAAACAGGAAATGGAGTTTTATCCTGAATTCCAGAGAAGGCGGCTTTCC
Organism: Leptospira biflexa; assembly: GCA_020720785.1. Classification (GTDB taxonomy): domain Bacteria; phylum Spirochaetota; class Leptospiria; order Turneriellales; family DYLW01; genus DYLW01. The sequence goes on along the minus strand of DYOA01000013.1, from coordinate 34,808 downwards.
CGTTCCTTCTTTTCGGACAGTTTTTCCCTCAAATCCCGGAGAAAAAACATACGGATACTGATTTCCACAGAATTATCCGGGGAGGTATGGAGGATGCGGATTAATTCGTTATATTCTTTTTGAAAAATATCTTCTCTGGAGATGAGCGAGGGAATTTTTTTCCATTCTTCCAAAGCTTTGTTCTTATATGCGGGATTGTTATGATCGGAAAACTGCTGCCAGTAAATACGTCCCCTCTGGTAGTGGATATCTGCTATACGATAGTGATCTGGGCTTTGTTTTTCCAGAAAATCCATAATCTCCAAGCGCCGCTGGAAATATAGTTTTTTAAGTTGTATTTTATTTTTTATATTCTCTCTCTCCAGTAATTTCCGGTATTTGTTCTCCAATAGGGTTAATGTCCGGATTCTATTGGGGGGATTTTCCTTGGCTTTCAAATCCGGATTCATATCCCGGTATTCAAAATATAAATCCCATGCATTAGACTGGATTTCATAGATGTTTTCCACTGAGAAACCCAGCTCAATCTGTGATCTTGTCCCCGGTAAAATGGACATAAGATGAAGGGAATTTTTCAGAAAAGATTCCTTGTTTAAATTTTCCTGAAAATAATCTATATAAAAATACGTGGGATCATAGCTGAAACGGTATGCAATACGCTGGAGATTCTGAAAATAGAGATCCCGGATGAAAACCGGCAGATCTCCCTCCTGTGGATGATAACCCATAAAATCCCGGATAAAATTTTGGAGTTGGTCTTCCTTGGATTCCTCTATGGTTTTATCAAGATAAGCAATTCTTTTGTTTTGCGGGAAAAAAAGCGGAGACCGGGATTTTTCTGGCTTATTTTTAATGGTAATACGGAATTTGGGACTGTAAAATTTTTCCCCATTCTGGTAGCTCTCAAAGTCCCGTATGATGGAATTTCTTTTTTCAAAAAATATCAGATCGTCTTCTGACTGGCGTAAAATTTCTTCAAAAGGGCTGCGGATGGTTTTAAGGGTGGGAAAAACATCCTTTACAGTAATATCTTTATACTGGCGTTCCCGCATAATATATTTTTTATCCACCCCGGAATTGGGCACCAATTGGTCCGGAGATATGGGATTATGCTTCTCTAATCCCCGGCTTTTATCCAGAAGATCCAGCAGCTCACCGGAGTCTTCCGTATTCATGGAATATTCATTCTCCATGTATTTTTTGAAATCCTCCAGCATCTTCTTATCCTGCTTATCCGGGGGCATCTGGAGTTTTTTGGTTTTATCTTTACTGTCCTTCCCGTCCTTACTCCAGGAATCCGTCATGTTGCGGGAGGGATTATTTTTTGCCAACTGGATTTGGAATTCCCGGCTGGGTGACTCTTCCAGATTACACCCGGCATACGAAAAGGTTTCTCTTCCCGTGTTCCAGAGATACTGAAAGAAATATACATGAAGGAATAATGATATCAGGAAAAAATACCGCATTATCCGGTCACGATCTCCGTTCCATTCCATTTATCATTCGGTGGATTTTTTTTAAATTCCAAAATCCGGCTCAAAAAAATATCCACCGCCTTATCTTCCGGAAACTCATTTTTTATCCGGGAAAACTGGTCATACGCGGCAACGAAATCCCTGCCCACATAGTCTGCAAACGCTTTTTCAAAAATGAACTTATATTTTAATTTATTCTCCACCATAACATCATCTTCGTTATTGAATATTTCCAGAATGCCCACCGGTGAATCACTTCCCTTTACCAGTGTGCGGGTGATGATTCGGAAGTGATAGAGGCTGGGATCATCCAGATTGAAAAATGTGTTGCCGCTTAACAGGATTTTTGAAGAATATAATTTTGTTAGGCTTTCAATTTTGGATGCAAGATTGACCGCATCAGAAATGACCGTTGTTTCCATCCTTTCCTTTTCTCCAATGATTCCCAGACGCAGATTTCCGGTGTGGATTCCAATCCCTACCTTAAGCTCAATCTCAGATTTTTTATTGAATTCTTCCAGTGCCTTATGCATATCAATGGCGGCTTCCACCGCATCCTGGGAATTTTCCGGGAATAGGGCCATAATCGCATCACCGATGAATTTATCTATGAAACCATTATGCTTTTTAATTACCGGGACCACATAGGCCAGGTATTCATTGATTAAATTGAAGGTTTCCTCTTCTGTGAGACGATAGGAAAGCTGGGTGAAACTGCGTATGTCCGAAAAAAGAATGGTCATTTCCTTTTCAATCTGATCTCCCAGTTTTACATCCAGAATATCTTTTTTCCGGAGAAAGCGAAAAAATTCATGAGGGATAAACCGGGAGTATGCTTGGTTGACTTGCAGATAGTATTCTTTTAACGCTTCATTTTTTATTTTCTGGAACCTGAATTTTTCGGAAAAAGAATACAACAGAAAAAACGCAATCAGCATAAAGCCATAGTAGGTATAATTATTTCCGCTTCTGGTGCAGAAATAGTCCAGGATATGCAAAGAAAGAAAGAGAAAATAAATAATTATTACCGCCAGTAATCTCCGGGCAGTTTTTTTACCCAGGGATATATGCACAAAAACAAAAAAACCCAGATAAATTGTGAGGGGAATATAATAAAGCACGGTTAGCTGGACCACAAAATGAATCATGGAATAGGGAATAAATACCACCACTGCGGGCATTATCCAGTGCAGTAAATCCAGGAAAAAGGGAACGGACTTTGGCCGGATTTTTAATTTCCAGTATGAAAAAATAAATCGAGAGGCAAGTAAGGGAACCAAGGAAACGGAAACTGCTTCCAGATACGTAATGATTCCGGTGTCCATCTCCGTAAATATAGTGAAAATGGATGATTGCGATAGTGCATTTAAGGAAAAAACAAAGGACAGAGCAGAAAAGTCAGCATTGTAATTTTCATTTTTATTTCCCAGGTAAATAATCAGAAAAACTATTCCCAGAAGAAAAAATACTATAAAGAAAAAACCTGAAACATCCCAAATGGTATTATCCGGCAAATGGAGTTCGCTGGTGATGAAATAGTCACCCCGGAAAAATAGACCGTATTCCGGATTGAAAAAAAATGACATTGGAATATTCTGCCCTTTTAAATGGATGAGAAGAAGATTATCATTCCGGAGAATATGCCCGGGAAGGAGAATCCGGTAATTCCTTTTGCTACGGCGAGAAAGAATTTCTCCTATCTTTTTGTCCTCATTGAGCTGGTCATCAATAAGCTCTCCGTTCAGATAAACCCGGAAATTTTCTCCAATACCGGAAAAATGCAGAATATAGTTTCTGGCTATGGCTGGAGCAGACGGGACATCATTCTCTTTTTGGGGCTCCGGAATTCGGAAAAAGGTGAGAAGCGTGTAGGATGAATAATCTGAGTTACTGCTTTTCCATTCCCGGGTAATCAGGATGGGAAAACTCTGAAAATATTTTACTTCTATCCTGGATTCCTCCAGATATTTCCGGACATCGGAGGGGGGGATATGGGTCAAATCACTGGAGAATCCGGGAAACCCCATCCAGGTTTGTTTCTCCAGATGGATTACGGAAGAGAGTTCCCCTGCGGATACTGTGAAAACAGGAAATAATGCTAAGGTTAGGCAAATCCATGCGGTAATTCCGATTTTTTTTCCCATTATAGTAGATTAATGGCAAGAGAGTCCCTGTAAACCATTTTTCATTTTGACAACGCAGGATAAAAAAAAAGTATGATGAATGACGGTTCCTGACAAACCTATATTCATGGTTTTTTTCCTTTTAATGGCTTTATCCATCGGCCAGATTTTGCATGCGGATTCCGGGAAAAACCGGCTGGAGCTGAGTCACGCAGAAAAAAAAGCACTCCGGAGGGAAATGACAGAAATGGATATCGCCATCCGGGAGATGGTATCGGCCGCAACCCTGAACCAGCCCAAGGTGGTTTTCCGCCGGTTTTCGCAGTTGTCTTCCTTCACGGTTGCCAGTTCCCCTTATTATAAAAATGTGTTTCCGTCGCTTTCCAGCAAATTGAAGGGAAAAAACCTTTTTGTCTATTTCCAGAAAATGCATGGGGACGCCGCTGCTGCATACGCATCCGGTAAAAACATCCAGAGCTGTAATGAGGCCTGCCAGAATATCTTTTATATGCATTATAAAAAAATAATAACTCACTGCTCCGAATGCCATAGACGGGTGGATATGGAAAATTCATACTTTGAGGAATAAAACAGGAAAATATATGAAAAAAATTATCCATGCTTATTACCGATTCCATTACCAAAAAAAAGAATTTTATCAGAAATTATCGTTTCTTTACAGTATTTTTTCTTTGCTGGTGATTGTTTTCTGGGTATTTGCCTTTAAGAGTGCTGTTCTGGATGCAAATAATATCCCCTCCGGATCCATGCAACCCACGCTGAAAATTGGGGATTTCCTGTTTGTGAATAAAATGCGTTACACCATAACCATTCCCTTCACGGAAATTTCGCTTTTTCGCATAGACAAACCAGGCCGGGGGGATATTGTCACCTTTACTCCACCCCAGCGGGATAATTTCAGCGGAAAAACCCTGGTAAAAAGAGTCATTGGTGTGCCGGGGGATACAGTGGAAATTAAGGATAACGAAATTTATATTAATGGGAAAAAATACCGGACATCCAGATTAACGGATTTATCCCCCATTGCTGATCTGGATCATGATAATATCGAATTTCTCCGGCTTTACCGGGAAGATATTCATGATCCCCGGAGCGGAAAAGTCATTGTATCCCATTACATGCTACAGGAAAGGGAATTGGAGAGTTCATCTCCCTATATGCCACGATTCCGAATGGTGAACTATATGAAAAATCCGGACAGGACGTGGAAAATTCCCACCGGGAAATATATGGTTATGGGGGATAACAGGGATAATTCCGATGATTCCAGAGGCTGTAATCTGGTTTATGATGAAGACGAGTATAAAAAATGCTTTGATTATTACCATTTCCAGGAATCATCGGGAGATATGCAACCCTCCACCCAGTGGGGGTTGGTGGATATAGAAAATATTCACGGAAAGGTATTTATGTCCTATTTCAGTGTGAACTGGGGAACTCGTGGTATTGTGGAGAGCAACCCCATAAAGAATATCTTCCAGTGGGTTACCGGTCAGTATACCAATGCATTTATCCGATGGAACCGTATATTCAGGCGAATTTATTAAGAAATATCAGACAGCATCTTTCACCAGTTTTTGATAGACTCTTTTAGCCACTTTATGTTCGGGATTGATATCCAGAACCTCTCTTGTCAGTTTCATCGCACGGTTATTCTCTTTCATTGCCAGATAAATATCAGCAAGATTCAGCAGATTTCTCTGGAGATTTCTATCCCGGAGCCGGAGTCTTTCGCCATAGTCAGCGGCGTCCTGCAGATTACCGGTTTTCTTGGCCGAATAGGAAGCCAGATACAGATAATCGGAATGCTCCGGCTGGACATCCGTATATTTTTTTGCATATTCATAGGATTTATTATATTCTTTCACTTTCAGATATCCCCAGGTCAAATCTCTCAGAAGAGCGGGATGGCAGGGGAATTCCTTTAAAAATCCACTTTCTATGCTTGCCAGACGCTCCCCAAGGGTTTTGTTATTTTCAATGTAATGCAGGTCTTTCAGGCTATTTTTAATATCTGCTTTCAGGTCCAGTTGAGGGCTTTCCTGCGGCTTAATAAAAATCCGCAGCAGGGAAAGATCATCCGTGATGATTCCATGGTTTTCCAGTCTTTTACGGATATTTTTCAGGTCTGCATGGTTTTCCTCTACTATGGATAAAAATAATTTTTCATCCTCATTCATAATGCGTTTTCCTTCTTTTTCCCCCAACTGGAGATCATCCCTTCCATCCGATCCCACGATTAATATATCTTCCGGGAAAAGTTTAAATGTACCGATGGTTATTTTCCCATCTGCCCCCAGATGACCCAGTTTCCGCAACATGATTCCTTCATCCAGAAAGCGGGCCGTTTTATCCCTGTAGATAACCACGTGGGGATGTTCTGCATTGATATAGTACAGCAGGCCGCTTTTCTCGTCAACCAGCCCCAGAACGGACGATATGAGCATGGAACCGTTAAAGGATTCAAATACTTTGTGAATTTCAATGAATGCGTTTTTCATCCATCGTTCCGGAGAAATATTCTTTGCAGCGGTCGATAAATTTGTTCGCTCTATGAGAGAACGGAAAACAGAGCCAATGACCAGGGCACCGCCGGCTCCCTGGATGGATTTTCCCATGGCATCCGCATTTAAAAAAACAATATAGGGTTTTCCTTTCAGCTCAATATCGTTCACCACAATCAAGTCCCCGCCTATTTCTTTTTCCCAGTTGCGGAATTTAAATTTCTTTTTCTGCTCCAGAATATAATCAATATCCACAAATTTGGAGTGGCTGTAATTACCGTTCAATGGCTGCATCAGAAGGGAGGTCAGGAAATAATCCCCATCCTGTTCTTCCTTCAGCTTGCGTACCTGGTGTAAGGTATGATTCAAATTCTCATTGGCCTGGGTGAGATGGTTGTTTTTATCCAGCAGTTGTTTCTGCATGGAATCAAGTGCCCGCCACAGGTCACCAATCTCATCTTTTCTGGTGAGTATAATCCGGTTTGAGAGCCGTTCTTTCCCAATTTTATTGAAAATCTTTATGGTGTGCAAAAGTGGAAAATTGATGGAATTGATGATTACCCGGGCCGCCAGGAACAGGATAATGGCGGATAAGACCGCAAAAAGAGCGGAAACGGAAAGACTGATAATCTGCCGGGTTTGAGTCTCATTCCGGATTTTCTCCATTTCCGTGAGTTGAAAATTATGGATGTATTTAACGATGGCATCTATGTTTTCTTCCGGCTTCCGGTCAATACCCCGGACGGCTTTGTCAATGGCAAAAGTGGTGGTCAGGCTTCCCGGAACAAAGAAACGAACATGCTCCCGGTATTTCTGTCCCAGTTTTATATTTTCATCGATAGCATCTGTCACCATGGATTCATCCAGCCCGAATTCCCGGAATATGGGCATGAGTTTCTTCAGATGATTCCGTACCACAATTTCCTGTTTTTCAAAGCCAGCCCAGTACTTTTTGTATAAGGCCGGATCATGCCCCCTCAGGAGTACATTTTTCCACTCTTGAACCTGCAGTTTAAAATCCGCCTGTGCGGAGCGTGAAATGTCCACAGCATTGGTAATGGCAATATTATATTTCAACGCGGTAAAGGTGGAACGCCTTCCCGTATCAATATTATAAATCCCAATGGCTCCCGTGATGGATAATGCGATTATTGCCAGCCATGCCATTCCCCATAATTTGTTGGATATTTTCCAATCCTGGATTTTTTGTAACATTTTACCCCTATCCCCGTGTCCACTTTAAACCCTTGTGCTTGGTGTAAATAAAAAAAAGAGGCTATTTTAACATTTATGCAAAAAATTGAAACAAACCTTAAAAAAAGTGAACATAAAAGCATAATATTAATTGACACAGCACTGTAAATAAATATTATTGAATAAATATGAATATTTGGGGGGATTATGGCAAAAACAATTACCATTCGCTTGGAAGATGAGGATTATCTGACCATCAAAAGAGCTGCGGATGCGGAACGGCGGACAATATCCAATTTCATTGAATATGCTACGCTGCACTTTATCGAGGAGTCTTCCTTTGTGAGCAGAGAAGAAATGAAGAGTTTATCAGAGAATAAGAAATTTATTAAGAACTTAAAAAATTCCCTGAAAGAAATTGAAAAAGGAGATATGGCTGATGCCGAATAGCTATTCCATCAAGGAGACAGCCTCATACCAGAAAAGCTACCAGAAGAAAAGCTATGAAGGCTTGTACCAAAAAGTAAAGTCCGTAATATACCCGGTGCTGAAGAATGAGCCCCGGTATGGTAAAAGGATCCGGCGTCTGCACGGGAACCTTGGGATTATCTATCGTTACCGGGTGGATGAGATGAGCCTTTTTTATTTTTTTGATGAAGACAGGAAAACCATCTATCTTTTGGAAATCCTGAAAAACACAAACGGACTCTATTAAAACTGGACAGCAGATCACCAGTTTAAATCGCGAACACAAGGAAACAATCATGAGTATAATTATTGAAGAAAGAAAAAGTATTATTATGAGTAAAAAGGCGGGAATATTTGCCGTTTCCGCAAGAGCAAAAGAAGCAACCTCCAAACTTGGAAAAGATAAAGTGATTAATTCATCTTTGGGAAATGGAATGGATGAAGATGGTAATCCTTTTATCATTCCCACCTATCTGGATGTGATGAAGGATTTAATCAATAAAAGCGGGGACCAGCTTTGCGGATATACTCCCCCCGGAGGGAACCCGGAGTTGAAAACTGCCTATCCACAGTATATTCTGAAGGGTGTCCAATTGCCCAAGGACGTTCATATCCGGGCAATCCCCACCCACGGAGGGACCGGCGGTATTTTTCTGGCTGTGATCAATATGGCATCCCAGACGGTCATCAGTCATTTACCCTATTGGCCCAACTATAATCTGATTATCAAACAGGCGGGAAAAAAGGTAGCCGGTTTTTATCTCCTGGACGAAAATCTGAATCTGAATCTAAAATCCTTTGAAGAGACTGTCACGAAAGTAGCCAAAGAAGAGGGCAGGCTGTTTCTTCTGATCAACAGCCCGTACAGCAATCCCACCGGTGCTTCCATAACCAGGGAAGAATGGCACAAGATGGCAGAAATTCTCAAAAAATTCAATGTTCCCAAAAGCATTTTTCTGGACATTGCCTATATTGACTTTGGGCCAAACGGCAAGGATTCCAAAGACCTCCAGTTTGTTCCGGAAATCATGGACATTGACCCATCCCTGAACATCATTCTGGCACCCTCTGCGAGCAAGTCTTTTATGGCCTATGGGTGGAGGGTTGGAATCAATATCCTGCTTTCCAGAAATGAAGCACAAGCCGATGAGTGGTTCAATGTAATGGAAGGAACCACCCGTGCGTCCAATTCCAATAACGTGACCGCTCCCCAAAAAGCCCTGGCGACCATTCTGGCCGATGAAAAATTGATAAAAAAAGCAGAGGAAGAAAGACAGGCTGCCAATACGGTGATCCAGGAAAGATTTGGAATATTCGCGGAAGCAGCCGCTAAGGCAGGACTCCGGATTTCCAAGCCCACCGGCGGATATTTCACAACTGTTTATGTTCCGGATGCGTCCGCCATTGCGGAAAAACTGGAAGCCATCAATGTGTTTACAGTACCCATTGCGGATCCTCCGGCTTTAAGAATTTCCATCTGCTCCCTTAGTAAGAGCGAATGTGAAAAACTGCCCGGATTGATCAAGTCCGTACTGTAATGGATTTTCCCCTGGAATGATGTTTCAGGGGAAATAATAAAATTCCGGCTCAATAAAAATAACCTCATTGTTCTGATCCAATATGACCAGACCAATGAGGATTTTTTTTTGCGGAAAAAGGTATCGTGATCCAATCTGGGATGCCCGTACATATCTTTTCCATTGTTGCCGGGAGAAGGGGAAATATCCATTCCGATAGTTTTTCCGGTTGACTTTTTTCACCTCCCAGAATATGATTCTGTCTTTCTCCCGGTGGTTCGTGATAATGTCAATTTCAATCTTACTGATTTTTTTGTTTTCCTCAAGGATGGAATAGCCCATTTCTCCCAGAATGGACGTAGCCCGGCTCTGGGTTTGTTTTCCTTCCATAATTGTGTTCATAATGCCATAATTATATACGCTATAATAATGTATAGTATATTAGCGTATTGACCATGGATGAATCGGTTAAATCCATGGTACGATGGTCCATTAATGCTCTCGTTCAATGATGGCCAATTGCCGCCCCTTATCCTTGCCGTTTATAGAAGCATGTCGTCATCTATGGAAAAAAATTCCGATGGACACTCTTGGTCAGGATACATGGTGGGCGAGAGAATAATGAGGATTCATAAGTTTTTTTTATTTACTATCCTTTGCCTTTCTGTGGTACTTTCCCCATGCAAGGTGTATGGACAGAGCGGGGAAACGCCTATGACACAAAAAGACAACCCGGAAATCCTCATTGAAGGGGTGGATTTTATCCTCATTCCGTCCGGATGTTTTATGATGGGTTCCTCGCTGGAAACCGATGAACAACCGGTTCATGAGCGGTGTGTGGAAGAATTTTATATGGGCAAATACGAAATCACGCAGGATATCTATTCCCGGATCACCGGTAAAAATCCGTCTCATTTTAATAATTGCCCCCAATGTCCGGCGGAAATGGTCACTTATGAAGATACACTTGCATTTATGCAAATATTCAATAACCTTTACAGTAATTCCCATCACCTTCTTTTTGCCTTGCCCACAGAAACCCAGTGGGAATACGCTGCCCGTTCCGGAAAAAGCAGTGCCTATCCCTGGGGAGAGCAAAAACCCATCTGCCGTAGCACAAGCCAGAGAGGAGCCCTATTTGATGACGATATTTTTTGTGATGAAATTGGCACTTATGCCGTAGGTAAATTTTCCCCCAATACCTTTGGGATTTACGATATGCCGGGGAATGTCTGGGAATGGGTTCAGGATTGCTACCATGGTAATTACCGTATCCAGAAAACAGAGGAGCCCTTTATCACTCCGGAGTGTAATGATATGGCGATTCGGGGTGGGGGCTGGACCAGCAATCCGACCAGCCTGCGTCCCGCCAACCGCAATTACCATTCCCGGGACGGAGCGGCCAATTCGATTGGGTTCAGGATGGCCGCCCGAAGGTTTCCCCCGGAAAAAACACCCAATCCGGAGACGAAAAGTTTTAACGGCTCATAAAACTCTTTACGTCTGCCCCGGATATTCCACTCAAGATTATGAAAAAAATTCTGGCCATTGACGGGCACGCACTTTCCTACCGGTCATATTATGCAATGGCTGCCCAGAACCTGACCAACAAAGACGGCATTCCCACGGGAGCGGTTATGGGGTTTTTCCGCAATATAGCCACGATGGCGAAAGTGATCCAGCCGGATTATCTGGTTTTTGTTTTTGATCCGTCCAAAAAAAATTTCCGGCATGAAATCTTTCCCGAATACAAATCCAACCGGAAACCCACCCCGGATGACTTGAAAATACAGATTGAAGAAATCCAGGGAATCATTCGGAGTCTGGAACTTCCGCTCTGGATTCCGGAAAACGAAGAAGCGGATGACGCCCTGGCCAGCCTGGCAACGAGCATTCATGGCCAGAAGGAATACACGCTTTATCTGGCCACTGCGGATAAGGATTTGATGGCCATGCTGGGTGAAAATGTGTTTATGCTCCGGGCGGGTTATAAAACCGGCGATTATGAAATTCTGGATACGGAATATCCAAAGAAAAAATGGGGCATTCCCCATGACCGCATCATGGATTTTCTGGCATTGATGGGGGATTCTTCTGACTTTATACCCGGAGTCAAAGGAATCGGGGAGAAGGGGGCTGCCGCTCTGGTGGCACAGTTCGGATCTCTGGAAGATATTTACGATAATCTGGATAAAATATCCGCAAAAGCGGTCGCAAAAAAACTGGATGATGACCGGGATAATGCATTTTTATCCAGAGATCTGGTGCGTTTGAAAACGGACATGAAATTACCTTTCCTTTTTTCAAAAATGGATCGGTGGGTGAGTCCATCTCTGGAGAAGAAAATCCGGATTTTCAAAGAAAAAGAAATTCACTCTGTCTATAATGATTTTGAGAAGTTATTCCGCAGTTATCCGATGGAACAAAAAGCTCCGGAGAAAGAAACGGATCCGGAGAAAACAGATTCCGGAGATTTGGCTTCTCCGGCGTATTTGCAGGAAGGACTTTTTGGAGCTCTGGAAAACAATCTGGATACGCGGATAGAAAGATATGCTTCCGCCACCCGCATAATAAGAAAAAAATACGATTGGGATGCCTGCGAACAGGAAATCCGCAATCTGGAAAATCCGGAGATTTCTGTGGACACGGAAACCACATCCAAATCTCCCATGGAAGCCTCTCTGGTGGGAATTTCCATTGCATATTTCCATCCATCGGGCGGGCTGGTCATGGAAAAAGGTTCCAACATTAAGCTACTGTATATCCCTGCCATTTTTGCCCGGACGGAAACCATTCATCCGGATTATGCGGATGTGGACGATGGCCTAACCCTCATAGAAGCCCTGCGGGGCGTACTGGAGGATGAATCCATAATTAAAGTTGGACAGAATATCAAATATGATATGCTGGTTTTACAGAATCATGGTATTGATCTGAGAGGGATCCGCTATGATACCATGATGCTGTCCTATTTAAAAAATCCGGAAAAGCGGGAGCATAATCTGGATGATCTGGCTACTAAATATCTGGGGGAAACCACCATTCTGTATAAAGAAATCACGGGTACGGGGAAAAAGACAATCCCTCTGGTGGAAATTTCACTCCGTACTCTTTCCGCTTATGCAGGGGAAGATGCCGGCGTTGCTCTGCGTTTGAAGGATATTCTGGTTCCGGAGACGGAAAAATCCGGGCTGATGGATTTATACCGGAATATTGATCTCCCCTTTATTTATGTTTTGAATAAGATGGAGAAAAATGGGGTTCTGGTGGATTTGGAATACCTGAAGAAAATGAGCGTGGATTTCACGGAAAAAATCCGTATTCTGGAGCAAAAAATATATGAGGCCGCCGGGCGGAGCTTTAACCTGAATTCCCCGCAACAGCTTGCGTCTGTATTGTATGATGAGCTGGGTCTGGATATGAAGAAGAAAACTTCGGGAGGGAAAGCATCCACAGACGCCTCCGTTCTGGAATTGCTGAAGGGGGAACATGAAGTGGTGGACCGGATGCTGGAATACCGTCTGGCCAATAAGCTACTGGGCACATACATTGATCCTCTGCCGGGTTATATTGTTCCCTCCACCGGAAGGATCCACTCCAGTTTTTCCCCTGTGGTGGCCGCCACAGGAAGGATCACATCCTCCAATCCGAATTTACAGAATATTCCCATAAAGGAAGAGGAGGGGCGGCAGATCCGGCGGGCATTTATTGCGGAGGAGGGATTCTCTCTTCTGGTGCTGGATTACAGCCAGATTGAACTGCGAATTCTGGCCCATTATTCCGGGGATACAAATCTGACAGATGCGTTTCTCCACGGGGAAGACATCCACGATAAAGCAGCGTATCTTCTTTACCGGCGTTTTTTTGATGACAGAAAAAATGTCTGGAGCGAGGATATTATCCATCCAGGGGTCATACCGGATATTGATCCGCAGATTCTGGCACAGATGAAACACACTCCGGAATTTTCCAGGATGCGGTCCCGTGCCAAGGTGTTGAACTTTTCCATTGTGTATGGGGTCACGGATTTTGGGCTTTCCAATTCCATGAAAATTTCCAGGGCAGAAGCCAAATCCATGATATCCCTGTATTTTGAGATGTTTCCCGGTATCCGTAAATATATGGAGAATGCGGAAAAATCGGCCAGGGAAAAAGGATTTACGGAAAATTATTTTGGAAGAAGAAGATATATCCCGGAATTAAGTTCTTCCAGCCATAATTTGCGGGAAGCAGGGAGGAGACTGGCCATCAATACCCCCATCCAGTCCACTGCGGCAGATTTAATCAAGGTGGCCATGATTGACATCCAGAAAATGCTGGAAAAACGCGGGAGCAAAACGCGAATGATTCTGCAGATACATGATGAGCTGATCTTTGAGGTCCCGGAAGGGGAAAAAAAACAGGTTTTTCCGGAAATCAAAGAGATTATGGAGAACTGCGTGGAATTCCGGGTTCCTCTTGTGGTGAGCGGAGGTTATGGTCGCAACTGGGAAGAGGCAAAATAGGCCAACCGGGCAGAAATAATCATCAAAATAATGGGGGGAGGACATGCAGATATTTAATACCATAAAAGGGATTTCCGGTTTTCTGGAAAACTACCGATGTGTAAATCCGGATAAAAAAGTGGCCTTTGTTCCCACTATGGGCTTTTTACACGAAGGGCATCTTTCTTTGTTCCGGAAAGCCAGGGAAGTAGGGGATTTGGTGGTGGTTTCCATTTTTGTGAACCCGGCCCAATTTAATAATAAAGAGGATTACGAAAAATATCCGGTGAATACGGAAAATGATATTTCTCTTGCGGAGAACGAGGGCGTGGATGTTCTTTTTCACCCCGGCGTTCAGGAAATTTATGGGGACCAATCCACAAATCTGATCCAGCTCCGCTATCCGGACATGATGAGCCGGCTCTGCGGGAAAACCCGTCCCGGCCATTTTGAAGGAGTATTATTGATTGTTCATAACCTTTTTGTATGGATAAAGCCACAATATGCTGTTTTTGGGTGCAAGGATTATCAGCAGCTTTTATTAATACAAAAAATGAATAAAGACCTTCATCTGGAGGTCGAAATCATTCCCATACCCATCATCCGGGAAAAGGATGGTCTGGCCATGTCCAGCCGGAATGCCCGTCTGTCCCCAGAAAACAGAAAGGATGCTATTGTAATTTCCCGGTCTCTGGCGGCCATTCGGGATGCGTGGGAAAAAAATCCACGCATCCTGGTTAAAGAGATGAAGGGAATCTATGAAAAATATCTGGGTTCTGTTCAGGTGGATTATGCCGGGATCTATGATCCCCGCACTCTGGAAGACTTGCCGGATGATGCCATAGTAACGCAGGGTTTGGCTGCGGTGGCAGTCTATTGCGGAGATGTCCGGCTGATTGACAATATGTTTATGGGCGGGAATTGCGGTGGATAAACCGTCCGTCATCGAAAGTACCGGACAATTCCCCGTTTTTTGTCTGTAACCAGCCGATGGAGCAATCCTCCCGGACATCAAATTCCGGGATATATGGTTTCATATCCAGAAGAGGAGTTTTATCCAGAATATCCAGCTCACCCACCTCCAACAAATTGTCTTTCACTGAGAGCAGGGTTACCACAGAAATACCAATTGGGTTGGGACGGGAAGGACCCCGCATGGAAAAAACTCCACGGGGGTGTTTGTCCATGAACGGAGTCAACCGCAGACCTTTGGGTATGGACAGATGAAAATGGTATATCAGGTAGAGATGGGAAAAGCCTTCAATATCCTGCAATCCTTCCGCATACTCCGGATATATTTCCACGGTTCCCACCGCTCCCGATGAAGCCGCCTGGATGGGAGTTCCCTCCGCCGCGGTGAAGGGGGAGTGCACCAACCCTATGGGAAAATATGTGATTTGCATGAGAATCTCCTTTTTTGATTTCCCACTCCGGATTACTATTTACAGAATATGTGGACTATTATTGTTAATTCGATGAACAGTAAAGCACGAATATTGATGATTCTATTAACGCTGATTCCGGCGTTGAGCCTTCTTCTTGCCAATGGATTAATTCCATACTATTATGAAAAATGGATACAGACAGATCCGGAGAGAATAAATCCTGCCCAGGTCGCTCTGATTCTGGGGGCAAGTGTGACGGTAAAAAAGGAACCTTCCGGAGTTTTAAAAGAACGTCTGGAAAAAGCCGCTTTTTTGTACCATACAGGGAGGGTGCAAAAACTAATTGTTTCCGGGGATAATTCCAAATTATACTATGACGAAGTGAACGTAATGAAGGATTATTTACTGAAAAAACGGGTGTCCCCGGAAGATATTTTTATTGACCATGCGGGAATCAACACAAGGAATTCGCTGATTCATACCAAATATATTTTTGGAGCAAAACGGATTGTCATCGTCACCCAAAAATATCATCTGTACCGGGCTTTGATGATAGCGGGAATTTTGGATATGGAAGCCACAGGTTATCCGGCAAATATGGGTTTTTATAAAACAAACTTGTCTTCCCGTGTCCGGGAATTTTTCGCACGCATCAAGGATATTATCTCGCTGTACAATTTTGATCCGGATGTTCTCAAATCGGCCAAAAAATACCCATTATCCGGAAATGGAAAACAAACCTGGAATGTAGCGGATTAGGTCCCGGTTTCCAGTTCATTAATACGGGCCTCCAGTCTGGCAATGAGTCTCTGGTTTTCCAGGTTTTCCCGGAATTTGTGAATTAAGGCCTGTATATCGTTGACCAAATCTTCCTTATTCCATGGTTTTTCCACAAAACGGTTCAGTCCTCCATAATTGATGGCCTTTATGGTGGCGTCCAGTCCAGCTTGCCCGGTCAAGAGTATCTTCATGGTGTTGGGGTATCTTTCCTGGATAATCTTCATCAGTTCGTCCCCTTTCATTTTGGGCATAACCTGGTCTGTGATCACCAGATCCACGGTTTCCCCTTCTTTGGTCAATGTTGCCAGCAATTCCAAGGCTTCTTCCCCGGAATTTGCTGTCAGTACATCATGAGTGGTGGAAAACGATCCTGTCAACTGCTCCTGGAGGGTATCCAGGACGGTTTTCTCATCATCAACGCAAATAATATAACCTTTTGTGTCCATAATTCCTTATTTCTTTCTACGTTCTCCGGCAGTTCTCGCGGGTACCCTCCTTTCTCCCACGTGGGGTTGGAAAATATCCTCATTCCGGGTTATTTTTCTTTTGGCTTCAATTCTGGTAAAAGGTGGAACGCTGATGCCATCACCAATAACAACTCTCCGGTCAATCACACAGTCCTTTCCAATATAGCAGTTTTTACCTATGGATACCTGATCGGCAACTTTGGTTCCGGAGTCAATCAATGTTTTTTCTCCCACGCTGGAAAAAGGCCCCAACTGGACCCCAAATCCGATGGCCACACCGTCTCCCACCGTTACACCCGGACTGAAACCGGACTGGGCACCCAGACGAGCGTTATCCCCAATTTTTATTTTTCCCATAATCATAGTATTTCCGGTAATCAAATGTCCGGAAAAAATTGAGTAAACCGGTAAAAGCACGTTCTGTCCCACTTCCAGAAAATGGGGCTCATATATTCTTACGTCTGTGGCTATCATGCTGGTGGCGGGGAGTTTCAAGCCGATGAGCTTAAAAAACAACCAGCGAAGAGAATAGATTTTCAGGATATAATTATAGAGGATATCATAATCGGCCACTGCTTTATACAGCTCCGCTTTCACTCCCCAGGTGAGCCATTCCTTGCTGTATGTCTTGTATTTCTTCCCTGATTCCAGAGCAGGTACAATACGATAGGCAACTCCCACAAAGAGGACTACTAATAAAAGAAAAATATATCCTCCGGCCAGCATAATGAACGGATATATCAGCCAGGACCACCAGATGGAGGGTGGTAATTGTTTGAAAGACCAGAAGGCAAAAAAAGCGGCTATGGTAAACGGTACAAAATGAAATGGGATAAACTGGAAAATGCTTTTCAGTTGCAAATCCAGCCGGGCGTAACTGATTGATGGAGGGGAATTCAATTCATTCATAATTTATATCCTTTGTACGTATCCTTATTGGTTTTTTTCACGATTTTTAATTTTTTCCGTGAACGCAGTGACTGTAACTAATTTTTTGGGGGGAGATCAAGAGATTTTTTATTTTTACCCGCTTTTTTCACATTTTTTTGCTAATTTTCTTTTTTTTTGCAGGAATACTTCATTTTATCATTATTAATCATACAAACAGCGAAAACGTGAAATATTTTTTTCATAGTATAGGAAAGGTGAAAATATGAAAATAATAATTTATTTATGGGCATGGAATATTCTATGCCTTGCCGAAATTTATCCCGCCGTGATGCAGATGGATTTCCCCAATGGAACATCCACTCTGGATAGGGGGGTGGGTTTGCATCCGGGGGATACCATTCTGGTGGAGACATCCGGAGGAACTTTCTCCCGGGTTCTGGCCAATGATCTTTCTTTTCCCGTGGTTGCACAATTTAACGGGGATTATCTCATGATCCGCTCTCCGGAAAATGCTCCATTGGCGTATCTATGCTGGGGAGAGGGAAATCCGGAAAAAAACAAGGAAGCCCAGAAAGCGGGTCTGTGGCATGGCTCCTGCGTGGACTCCCCCGGGCACCGGGAACGCATGGGCATTCTGCGTCTGCATAGGGTGTATTTCTCTCCTCTGAGGAAAGAATATTATTTCTGGGATAATGCTTCCGGGCTGGATGTTTCCGGCAAATCCAAACGGGAAGAAAAACGGTCATTCCGGAGGGAAAATATTATGGAAGCTCCATTTTATTCCCGTAGTTTTTCCCTGCATACAATACAAGGGAAACAGATAGCATTTCCAGGATGGGAAAATCTTCCCCCCGGAATTTACCTGGTATATTCAGAAAACCGGGTCTATTTGTTCTATGCACAGTAATATGAAAACCACCGGTATTCTGATTATCGCATATATGGTTTTTGCTGGGGTTGTCCATGCCCGGACTGCCCTCTGGCTTTCCACCCGGGCACCGGATATTCCGGTGGAGCCGGAGGTAACCAATGCGGGATTCTTTCTGGATACGGATAAAACCGCCGTCTACGCAAATTGGGATTCCTACCGGGTGGAAGATCTGTATAGCAGGAATGTTTTTCTGTTTTCCGCGGGATGGAAATTAAGCCAGGAATTTTCGCTTCTGGGAGGGGGTTTTTTCTCCTCCACAAGACTTCCGGAGCTGGAGGTGGAAATGGGACATACGGAGCCGGCTGGTGGATTCTATTGGGAGCAGGAAGCCATAAACGCCTTTTTTATGGGCTCCCCAAGCCGGCAGAATTTTCAGATATCCCATTCTAATTATTATTATATCCCCCTGCGTTTTTCTCTGGATTTTCTGAAAGAAACGGATGAAGAAATGGTTTCCACGGTTAAAATAAATCTGGAGCTATTTCCCGGTTACCATCTTTCCGCCGGATACCAGAATCCCCTCCATAAAATATCCACGGGGGTGGTTTTTCATTTCCATTCCGCCTATGAATTTTCTCTGGAAATGAGTTTTCCTTCAACGGAGTCTCCCTCCCGGACGCTTTATGCGGGAATCCAATACCAGTGGGGGAAAAAAATCCGGAGTTATGGTGATGGGCAAAACAGCAATGGATCTTTCTGGGGATTTGACCCCGTGCCGGAGCAGACCACGGAGGAAATACAGAAAGAGAAAACACAAAAAAAGGAAAAGAGGCATAAAAAGCCGGAGCATTTGAAATCCAAAAACCCCATCCCCAAAAAAATTCCGTCCTTTGCGGTACTGGTACGATGGGGACTCACGCCGGCCGCCTCCCTGCGTTTCCAGAAATCCGGGGAGGTGTGTGGGATGGATATCCGTAGCCGGGAAATTCTGGGGCAGAAAGGATACCACTGCCGGAGGAAATTATGAAAAAATTCTCGTCCATTTTCATTGCCCTCAGGCTTGTGGTTCTGTATGGCGGGATGATTCTCTCTTCAGAAACAATAACGGGGTATGACATAGGTGCCCTGGCAACCGGATATGCCGTAGCGGGCGAGCACACGGAAGCGGGATTTTTCCTCCGGAGCGAAGAATATCTTGCGGGATATAACTGGCGGATAGAGGAAACCTATAACCCGGAAACGTATTCCGATGAGCAGAAAACCCTCCACCATGTCTATGGCTGGTTCCGCTATCCCGGGGATTATTTCCGGCTGGACGCAGGCAATTATCTTCAGGATAATGAAATGGCGGGTTTTTATCTTTCCAGCGGAAGCTATTCACCCGGTTCCTATGCCCATCCCGCCGAATCTCCCATCGGGTGGGGATTTCAGGTTTCCCCCTTTCAGAATTATGGGGATTCCGCCGGGGCAAAATCCCGAATTCTTGTGAAGAATTACTACAAGGATATTTCCTCATCGGAAGCAAATGGCACCCCAAATCCCGCCGCTACCCTGGGAATACTCCAGACGGCATGGATGCTTCCTCTGGCAAGAGGTTTGTCTGTCCAGCCCGGTGTGATTTCTCATTTTGAGGATACGGAGACCGGAGAGAAAACAAACTATGCGGTGCCACTGCCGGTTTTGGCCTTGGACTATGACTACCGGGGAGAGGATACCTCCATCGGTCTGCTGGGAGTAGCGGATGGAAGTTCCAGTTTCCTGGCCGATTTTTCCCTCTTTTCCGGAAATGACCGCAGATCGTTGTATGCACGGGGAGTGGGATTCAGGAAAAAAAGGGAGAATCCCTTCTCCCATGGAGTTTATCAGGCGGAGGAGGGTGGCTGGGGAATTTTTTCCGCCCGGTCTCCGGAAACGGATGTTTTTGTCTATTACCGGCATTTGCGGGAAAAGGGGGAAGGAAAGGATTTTTCCCTTATCCGGATGTCGCATTCCTGGGTGAGTGGAATTTTCCAGAAAGAGGAGGATGGCTCCCTTTTTGCCGGTGGATTCCTCCAGAAAAGAAGTCCGGATTCCCTGGTCTCTTCACCGGACTGGCGGAAAGCGGTGTCTCCTTATATCGGGGGATTGTTTCGTGTCCATGGCCAATCTGCCATGCTTTCCGGTGGGCTGGATCTGGGTAAGGAAATCCGTCTGGGTGGTTTTTATCTGCCCAATGAAGATGGAGAGGAGATGCCCTTTGTACCGGAAACGGATTACAACGAGGACACTCTAGAGCGATACCACCGGATGTATGGGGTGAGCGGGCAATCCGGAATCTATACCCGGTGGAATTTTTCCCGGTTTTACCTGTACACTGTTCTGGTTTTTGCCCCGGAAGGAAACCCCAACGGGACCGTCATGGCATCCTATTCCCGTGCGTTTTGATTTCTATGCGATCATCCAGGCAAAAAGAAACGCGAAGGTCAGGGCATAGAGATTACCCAGAATGGCCAGGACCAGACCCACGGGAACCAGGGATGGATGGTATACCGATGCCAGAATGGGTCCGCTGATAATTCCCCCGATGTTGCACTGGGAAGAAATGGCCAGAAGCGGGAAGGGCAGTTTCAGGAATTTTCCCGCAATGACAAAGAGGAAAAACCCGTGCAGGAGTATCCAAACCACCCCGGCAGCCAAATAGAGATGGGCATTCCGGATGGAGGAGAAATCGGAGGATGCCCCCAGAGCCGCCAGAACCAGATACAGCAAAAAATTTCCCAGGTTCTGGTAATCCTCTTGGTTCCTTTTAAAATGGGGCAGAAAGGACACCAGAAATCCGGCCAGGGTAGCGTACAGAACGGTCCATCCAAACGCGGAGATGATTTTTCCCTGTCCGGGATGGACTTTTCCCAGACGCAGCAGCAATTCACTGCCCAGGGTCATGATTAGGATGGCAAACGCCAAAGAATGGGTATGGGAAAAAATGGAAGTCTGGGATTCTGGCGTGGGGGTTACCGGCGTGCCGTCCAGGGAAATATCCATTGGACGGGCATGATTCCATTGGTCTATTGTACCGGAAAAAGGACGTAAGAATATCAGAAAAGCCATCCAACTGTAGCTCACAACGGTATCCACCAGAACCATCATGCCCATCATACTGGAGGGTGTCTGGAAGGATTTTCCTGCGGCCAGCATGCTGGTACTGCCGCCAATCCAGCTTGCGGAAAGGGCTGCAAATCCTTTCCATACATCTTTCTCCAGATATGCGGAAAACAGATAGAAGGATACCAAACCTCCAGCCAGAACAGCCAGAGTTCCCACAAACATCCCAATAACGGGGTATAAACCCAATTTTTTCAGTGCCGATGGATCCGACGAGGAAAGCAGGAAAATAATGGCAGCGGGAAGAAGATAATTCTGTATGGTATCATAAGCGATGGATGATACAGGCAAAATTCCGGAATAGGAAAAGGCCATGGGGATCACATAGGCATAAACCACCGTGGGAGTATACCGGAACAGAAATTGCAGCTTTTCCCGACTGGCGGCATAAAAAATGGTGAAAATAATCGATATCAGAACTCCAGTTTCCGTCATGCTCAAAAACCCCATTCATGCAGAACCAGTAAAGGATTTTTTAAGGAATTTATGGAAATAAATGGTCAATATCAGGAATGATTATTATTCTCTATCCAGAATGAATTATAGAAAAATCCTGATTAGTTTAGTAATTGTGGTTTTTTCCTGCACAGACAAAAAAGTACGTGAAAATAAAGGAGTCAATGCAATGAAACCTATGGTAGAAAATGAAAAAGGGGACCACTTATCCGCAGAACATCGCGAGAAGAATAAGAAACTCACCCCGCTTCAGATATCTGTGGTGCGGGAAAACGGAACAGAGCCACCCTTTAACAATGAGTATTATGACAACCATAAAGAAGGAATATATGTGGATGTGGTATCCGGAGAGCCACTTTTTTCCTCTTTACATAAATTTGATTCCGGTACAGGCTGGCCGTCCTTTACCCGTCCCATTAATGAAAAGAATGTTGTTTATAACCGGGATATTTCCCACGGAATGAGCCGGGTGGAAGTGCGGAGCCGACGGGGAGATTCTCACCTGGGCCATATTTTTGAGGATGGCCCCCGGGACCAAACCGGCCTGCGGTACTGCATCAACTCCGCTTCTCTGCGTTTTATCCCCATAGAAAATATGGAAGAGGAGGGCTATGGACATCTTCTTTCCCTTTTTCATGCGAGGCCGGCGAAACCATCCAATACGGAGGAAACTCTGGATATGACCATCTTTACAGGCTTCCAGGAAATCCTGAAGAAAAACCAGGAGTTCCGGGTGGCCACCTTTGGGGCGGGATGTTTCTGGGGAGTGGAAACCATTCTCAAGAAAACTCCGGGCGTGAAGGATGTGGAATCTGGCTATATGGGGGGGATCCTCAAAAATCCCGGATACTATGATGTGGCCAGAGGCAACACCGGCCATGCGGAAGTGGTGCAGGTGGTCTATGATCCGAATGCTATCTCTTATAAAGAACTGGTGCGGGTTTTTTTCCGCCTGCATGATCCCACAACCCAGGACAGACAGGGGCCGGATGTGGGAACCCAATACCGCTCCGTGGTGTTTTACCACAGTGAGGAACAGAAAAATACCGCAGAAAAAGTGAAGGCAGATTTTAACCAGACCTCTTCCTATGCAAAATCTCTGGGGAAAAAAGCCGTCACGCAGATTGCGGAGGCAAAAACTTTTTACGCTGCGGAAGACTACCACCAGGACTACTACGAAAAGAATGCAAGCAGAGCCTGCCATACCATGCGGGATTCCTGGTAACCCGACAAAGGACTTTGCAGGTTCCGTGGGTTATTAATTCTGGCTTATGGTAAAATTTGTATTTTTGTTCCTCTTCCTGTATATCCTTATCTTCAGCTACTTTCTGTGGATATCCATACGGGTTTTATATAAGGAAAAAAATAATAACCCGCAAATCCGGAAACCCGCGTTGATACTCTGGAAAGTGCTCTACGGAACAGTGAGTGCTCTATTTGCCGGGAACACGGTTTTTCTGGTCATTATGGGCTTCCATGGAAAAAGTCTGCCGATGGGTTTTGACGGTTGGGCATTTTATCCCTATTCTGTGTGGATTTCCTGGAATTATTCCATGCTTTTCTTTTTTCCGTTTATCCTGATTTTTCTGGTTATTGCGGGAAGCCTGCGGTTCCTGAGGGCGATTTTTTCCCATCCTGCCTTTGGATTTCCCCTCCGCAAGACATTGGTTTATGGATACCTTGCTTTCTTCCTTATTTTGGTGACAGTCATCCATAGCTCCAACCGCAGTCCGGAAGTGAGGAAGATTTCTCTGGATCTTCCTAAGGTGGGCAAGATGGAAAAGCAGAAACTCCGGATTCTCCAGATTTCGGATACGCACATCGGCAGTATTATCCACCGCAGAGAAATGGCAAAAATTGCCGCCCTGGTGAACTCCACGGAGGCGGACATCCTGGTTCTAACGGGAGATATCATTGACAATAATAATGAGTTTATTCCCGTTTTCTCCGAATTTTACCGCTCTCTGAAGAAAATCCCCACGTATGCCATCATCGGTAACCATGACCATATTGATTCTGCCCGGCCATTGGCGGAAGAATACCGGAAACTGGGGATTGTGCTTCTGGACAATGAATCCCGGCGGTTTACGGATAAAAACGGGTTTATCTGGCAGATTGTGGGCACGGACTACCCCTTTCCCCATTTCCGGGATGCACAGAAACGGGAGGCATTGATCCAGCAGTACTATACATCGGCCTTTGGGAAAACGGATAACAAAAATCCATTGCTGTTTCTGCTGCATGATCCCAAAGACCTGCCCATTTTTTTCTCCCGGATATCCAAAAATAACAAGAGGATGGATCTGTCCCTGGCCGGGCACACCCACGGCAGCCAGATCTGTTTCCCGTTTTTCCTCAAATTCCTGGAAAAAAATATCCAGCCTTTCATCCGGGGGCATTATGTCCTGGGGAGCGGGACGCCGGTAGAAAGCCATCTTTATGTGAACGCAGGAACCGGACACTGGATGCCCGTGCGTCTGTGCTGTCCTCCGGAGATCACACTTCTGGAAATATTCTAAATATTGAGCCAAGAAAAATGGTTGTCTTGGTGACACCAACACGAAAGACAACAACAAACCAATAAACGGGAGAGTATTATGCTGCAAAATATTGTAAAAAAATCCGGCCAATGGGTGATCGCACTGGCTGTATTCGCAGGAAGCGGAAATTTCCTCTGGTCCTATATTTCCATTTTTGAGAAGTCCATTCCCAACCAGGCCGGGGTGAGCTATGATATCACCTTTGACAACTGGGATTACCTCATTGCCCCTGCGTATTATTCCCAGGCAAAAAATGACTCCCTGGAGGCCGGTTACACCAATTTTACCGGAGAGAAAAATACCATCCTTCTGGGAGGAAGGTTCACTCTGGGTCTGCCCATTTACACTGCGGTATCCTATAAAAACAATCCCACCCAGAAAGAAAATTCCAATACCACATCGGAAACCAAAAAACAGATCATTGAAGACATGCACCTGCGGGCCTCCGTGGGCGTTCTGGTGGGCGAAAGCTTGGGCGTGGGGATTTTTACCCAGATGAACCGTATGGCTCCGGACGAAGCCAGTAATCTGAAATATAACCATTTTTCCTATACCAACCCCAATGCGGGCGATGGGCAAATATCCAGCTTTGAGTATGACTACCACAACCCGGATGATATCACCCAGATTGGAATCAACGCCGGCGGGCAGTTTGGCCGGCTGGTGGCTTCCATGGGTCTGGCCTATCTGGTGGAAGGCGGCGAAAATGAAATGACAGTAAAAATACACGGTGGGTCCCATCGGATTATTAACAATGCCGGGAAATACGCCCCAATTCCTATGATTTTACCGGCCAGTCTGGGAGGTAGCGAAATATCCTACCCCACCGATGCGGATGGCAATGCCCTCAAATCCCCGCAGGCTGTGGGCGATAAACCCTCCGGAGTGATGTATCTGAATGCCCAGACCAT
Source organism: Leptospira biflexa (assembly GCA_020720785.1). Classification (GTDB taxonomy): domain Bacteria; phylum Spirochaetota; class Leptospiria; order Turneriellales; family DYLW01; genus DYLW01. Next base: position 9,580 of record DYOA01000013.1, on the reverse strand, counting down.
TGGCTGGATGCAGTATGGCAGCGGGGATAATGTGGGCTGGTATGGCGGGGCCAAAATTCCATTGGGAACCACGGATTATTCATATGATCAACTTTTTCAGCGGAACTGTTCAGAGGACCAAGGAAGTGGCTGTGTAGTTGTTACTCCCGTAGGAAGTAAGGAAGTCACCAAAAACACCTACACCGGAGTGGAAGACGGGAATCTCTACATCTTCTCCACCCAGGCCTTTAAAGTGGGCAAAAGCGGATTCTTCTATGTGACCCCGGAACTGGGAGCTATTGTGAACCATACAGAATGGGTGCGCACACCGGATACCGGAAATAAATCCACCATCAAATTCCAGAACTATGCCGTGGCCGCCGGTCTACCGCTGGTATTCCAGATTGCCGTCCATCCCCAACTGGATTTATTCGCCGGTACATACCCCAAACTGAAGTACTCCATCCACGACCGGAGAATTGAAAAAACAGAACCGGTTTCCGGAAGCGGAGCAACCAACACCAATACCACCAGCGAAACTCCCTCCACCCTTGTGTCCTCTCTGGAAGACTATGGCCTGGGATTCCAGTATAAGCCGGATAAGAATTTCCGCATCAACCTGCTCTTCAACAAGGACGATGAAACAGGATTCAAAGGCGTGAGCCTCACCGCATACTACCTCTTTGGAGCCGTAAAAGCGGGAGAAGAAGGCACCGCCACCGAAGATAAATCCTCCCGTGTAAAAATGATCGAAGAAACCAACAAAGCGGACGAAGCAAAAAAGAAGAACTGAAATCCCCCCAGGGCCGGAGAAGAGAGAAGCCCCGATTTATGGGGCTTTTTTTGGGCATGGGTGACAGACACTTTTAATATGGTGACAGTCACTTATGGACTTATGAGACATAATTCCCCCGGCGGCGGTCAATCCAGAAGAGCGTAGTACACAGCGTTGGACTTACGGGGGTGTAAAATCGAAGTTTGGGAAAACGTGGACCCAAATTCCTTGGGGAATTCTCTCCGGAAAACACAGTAATCGGACCGCTCTGCCTTTTCCAGCAGATACATGATTACCCCGGCAAAATCCGGGCCATAGTCATGGATAACCACCGCTTTTCTGGCCAGGGATTTCATCCTTTTCAGCATGGCCATCCGCTCCGGACGTTTCATCCCATGGAGAACATAAGATGCGGTAACAATATCGAACTTCTTCCCGGCAATAGTGGATTGCTCATCCAGAATATCCTCGTATATGCATTCCATTTTTTCTGAATAACGATTCCGGGCATACCGGAGCATTCCATCAGAAATGTCCACTCCGGTCACATGGGCTCCGGATTTCATAAAATGGTAGGCCCAAGCCCCGGTTCCGCACCCAATGTCCAGAACTGTCATGCCGGTGACTGTCACCTTTTCCTGGAGGAGGCGGAAACCCTTTTCAAAGTTATTCCGGACTCCTTCATCAAACCAGGAATACACGGGTGCGATAGTGTTAAACATGAACCGCACCCGGCTTTTTTCATCTCTGGAAAAAGGAAACATCAGAACGTGAATTTTTCCGGTGCGTTCAAATCCTCAAATGCCCGGCGAAGTCTCTGGACCATGCCTTTTTCGCCCAGATTTGTCCATGCACGCGGATCGATGTATTTTTTATTGGGTTTGTCTTCTCCTTCCGGATTGCCAATCTGTGCGTGCAGATACCCGTCTTTTTCATCCATATAGGCCTTGATGGGCTGAGTGAATGCCCACTGCGTGTCTGTATCGATATTCATTTTTACAACTCCGTAGGATACAGCTTCCCGGATTTCATCCAGGCTGGATCCGGAGCCGCCATGGAATACCAGATCGACGGGTTTGATCCCGGTATTTCGGACGCTTTGGATTTTATCCTGGCTGTTTTTTAAAATCGGCGGGGTTAGTTTGACATTGCCAGGTTTGTATACGCCATGGGTATTTCCAAAGGATGCCGCGACGGTAAAATGGCCGATGGGTTTTAATTTATCGTAAGCTTTCAACACATCGTCGGGTTGGGTGTATAACTTTGCGTTATCTATCCCCGTATTGTCCACTCCGTCTTCTTCCCCGCCTGTCACTCCCAGTTCAATTTCCAGGCTCATCATGATTTTATTCATCCGCTCCAGATACCGGGCGGAAATCTCCAGGTTTTCTTTCAGAGGTTCTTCGGACAGATCCAGCATGTGGGAGCTGTACAGGGGTTCTCCGTTTTTACGGAAAAAATCTTCTCCAGCGTCTAAAAGACCATCTATCCAGGGCAGCAGTTTTTTTGCCGCGTGGTCCGTATGCAGGATGACTGGCACTCCGTACACCGGGGCGATGTGGCGGATATGGAGTGCTCCAGCCACCGCTCCGGCAATGGTAGCTCTCTGGTCGGTATTATCCAGAAATTTCCCCGCGTTGAAATGTGCTCCCCCATTAGAAAACTGGATAATGATGGGGGAAGACATCTCCTTCGCTGCCTGCATTGCGGCGTTGATGGTGCTGGATCCGATTACGTTGACTGCGGGAATAGCACACATGGTTTCTTTGCAGTAATCATATAATTCTTTGAGCTGGTTGCCTGTTACGATTCCTGGTTTTAAATTGATTTTTGACATTTTTTCCTCCGGTATTTTGTGATAGGCAACCGTTCAACCTTGTTGTATATTGTCAATTCCATCTTGCAGTATGGTGACAGACACTTTTTCATATGTGACTGTCACCATACCGGTAGTGACTGTCACCCTCCGGCAAATCCCCGGGGTTTTCCATTGGATTTACTGCTCATTCTCCCGGAATGTACTCCAAATGAGGGAAAGTGGTGGATTTATCCTTGAATGGATGTAAATTATATGCTATAATCATAGAAAAAAACAGTCGGGTTATGCCTGTCGCCGGTTTCTTGCCGGGTAGTCGCAGGTGGTCCTGCCTTTCTGGGTTTGACTCGTAATTCCGGGATATGCAATCGCCGTGACAAATATGGAAGTGGACCAATTCCCTTCCAATCATTCGTTGCTAAAAGGACAATTACCATTGTGCTTTCCACGCCACCGCGACTCTCTGCCTTAATACAAGCGGAAGGCGGAGAGCGGGCGGCAACGTAGAGACTTATTTTCTTTTAGTGAAGACCGGTGATAAATATATCATCATGGGTCATAATCCTTCAGATTATATTTCTTTCTTTCATCTCTGATCTCATCGACCGGTCCTGAAAAATAACGGTAAAATTGTTCTTTGCGTTTTTTGCTTAAATTGAAACTATGCCGGGGAATTTTTGCGGAGACCATTTTTAAAAAATAGGCTGCCTTTGCTTTTGTTTTTTCCAGGATTGCTTTCTTTATCTGGTTGATCATTTTCTGCAGGTATTCAATGACATCTTTCTCAATTTCAGCCAAGTCCACTATTTCTCCATAAATGGGTAATTTATCATTAGCGGTCATGATGGTGTGGCCCAGGTGGAACGGGTGATCCATGGGGTCGTCCACGATGCCTGCCCGGACGGGGTTCAGGATAAAATAGCGCAGCATGTTGCGGATGGAATTTTTACCCCGCAGGATTTTGCTGGAGAAGCGGTCTTTCCAGGTGTGGCCGCCGCCATTATTATGCTTTTTATTGTATTCAAATGAGAACCTCCCGTTTACGTAGCGCATAATTACACTTATGTCTCCGAATGCGAGCCGGGGTTTGATCAGCAGGTGTACGTGGTTGCTCATGATCGCAAAACCGTAGACGATAAATTTGTACTTTTTCTTTGCCCGTTTGAGGACATCCAGAAAGAGGAAGATATTTTCGTTGTTTTCCGGATTGGTCACATCGAACATAAAATTTTTTCGATTTTCTTTGGTGGAAACGGAATATATTTCTTCCACGTTGGAATTTTTTACTCTGGGGTATCTGGCCATTTATTTCTCCTTTTGGTGCATTGGTGTATTTTATTATATATGAAAAATTTTGTTTCAAAATCAGCAAAAAATGCTGACTGTTAGAATAAAATTTAATAAAAAGTGAAAATTTTTTCGGGGATTGCGTTTTTCCCTTGTTTATGGGGGTGGGAATCCCATGACGGGGACAAATATATTGATGAATTTATTTAAAGGGGATGGTGACAGTCACTTTCCCATAAGTGTCTGTCACCTAAGACATTATGTCACATAAAGCACAGCCCCCCGGCGGATAGCCTCCATATTTATAATATTGACGCCGGAGGGATAATACATTTTTTGCATATAATGAATAAAAATGCGTTCATAATTTTTTTTATGATATCCGGATCTCTTTACGCGGATTCGCTTGTTTTGACGGACGAATTGAGTGGCGAGTATATCGGGAAAAAATTGTTCTTCTATGTGGATAAAACCAATGCATTGACACTGGATGAGGTGCGGAAGATAAAATTTTTCCCTTCCGTGAAGGACGAGCCAAATTTTGGTTATGATTCCCATACATACTGGCTGAAATTCCAGGTGGAAAACAATGGGTCGCAGAAAATCCGGTATTTTCTGGAGATGTCATATTCCCTTGTGGATAAAATTGATCTTTATATTCCATCGGTAAATGGTACTTACGAAAAGAAAAGCCAGGGTTTATACCAATCTTTCCGGGAGAGAGAAATTCTTTACAGAAATTTCCTATTCCCGCTGGAGCAGAAACCTTTCTCAGCCGACTGGTATTACATCCGTATTTCCACGGAAACATCTAAAACATTTCCTCTGCAGGTTTGGTCCAACAACCGTTTCATAGAAAAAGTCCTTCGGGAAGAGTTGTTTCTGGGGGTATTTTACGGAATTATGCTGGTGATGCTGTTTTACAATCTATTTCTCCTGCTGTCGGTCAGGGACATTAACTATTTTTATTACATTTTTTGGTTGATCAATGCCACCATGGTCCAGATGTCTCTGAATGGTTATTCTTTTGAGTACCTCTGGCCATATTCCAATTGGTGGTCCAAGCAGAACACTCCGTTTTTTATGAGTATGGGTGGATTTTTTGGGATCCAGTTTGCCAGGATATTTCTGGACACCCCCCGCCGATTGAAAAAAACCGATAAGTATCTGTTATTCCTGATGTTTGTCTCCGGAATTTCCGTGATTGTTTCCTTGGTGGCTTCTTATCCACCGGCAATCCGGTTGGGGACAGTTTTATGGATCATTATTCCGGTGAGCATGATTATAACCACCATTTTATCTTTGCAGGGTGGTTACAAGCCGGCACGGTATTTTTTCATTGGCTGGATATTTGCTTTTCTGGGAACGGGTATTTTTGCCGCAAAGAGTCTGGGACTTCTTCCCAACAGTTTCCTGACCAAATGGGGAATGCAGATTGGGGTAGCTCTGGAAGTAACTCTGCTCTCCCTTGGTTTGGGGGATCGTATTAACCAGTTGAAGAAGGACAAGGAGCTTGCCCAGAAAGTACTTCTGGAGACAAAAAATAATATGCTGGAATCTTTTTCCCGATTTGTTCCCCGGCAATTTCTAAAATTTCTGGAAAGGGAATCTGTGGAAGATGTTCGTCTGGGAGATGCTGCTTCTTATGAAATGACCGTTCTATTCTCAGATATCAGAAAATTTACAGATATGTCGGAAAACATGACCCCCGATGAGAGTTTTTTCTTCCTGAATTCCCTTTTTAAGAGGATGGAACCCATCATCCAGGAAAATAATGGATTTGTGGATAAATACATCGGCGATGCGGTTATGGCACTTTTCCCGGAGTCGCCGGAGGATGCCATTAAAGCCTCGCTGGAAATAAAAGAAAAACTTGTTACTTACAATGAGCACCGGTCCAACTCCGGTTATATTCCCATTGACATTGGTCTGGGAATTCACTCCGGAAATCTAATCCTGGGTACGGTCGGTTCTTCCCAGCGGATAGATACCACGGTTATTGGGGATACCGTGAACTTGGCCAGCCGGATTGAGAGTCTCACCAAATATTACCAGGTGCCGGTGATTCTTTCTGACACCGTCTATGAAAAAATTCTGGATAAAGAAAAATACTATTTGCGGGAAATTGACCGTGTCAAGGTAAAAGGCAAACAAAAGATTGTCATTCTGTATGAACTTTTTAATTCTGATCCGGAAGAATTACGGGAAAAGAAAATGGCCCAGAAGTTGGATTTTGAAAAAGCTTTGGATCTCTACAGAAGCGGTGGTTTTCCCGTAGCACTGGATATATTCCAGCGACTTTTTGAGGAAAATCCGGAGGATAAAATTCTGATTCTTTTCCTGGAACGCTGCCGTTATCTCATAAACCATCCGCCTTCGGATAGGTGGCAGGGAGTGGCCCGGATGGGTAGGAAATAAAATATTGGGGGGAAGATGAAAATAGCAGACGTTGTCAAAGATTTAACGGAGAAAATTGAAAAAAAAGAGCAGGTATCGCTTTCTTTTGAGGATGTGAATCCTGCTATCAATAAAGCTGCCTTTGATCTGATCACCTCTTCTCTGGCAACCCAGGATCTGCATTATCTGAATGATATTGTATTTTCCATTTTCATTGAATTAATCAATAATGCGTTCAAGGCAAATTTAAAGAATGTATATTTTAAAATGAACCAGATATCTATGGAAGACACCGATGGGCAAAAAACAGCCATGGAAGGTTTCCGGAAAAATGTGCTGGAGAAAAAAGAATTCTATATTGAACCGATGATCCGGGCGGGTTTGTACGCGAAACTGATCATTGATTTTCCGGATGGCGAAAGCATTCGTATTCAGGTTATCAATAACTCACCCATATCTCCCCTGGAACTGGAAAGGATCAACATGAGGCTGGAGAATGCGAAAAAAATCCGGAATATAATGGAAGCCTATGATCAGTTTTCGGATGAAACGGAGGGAGCCGGCCTGGGGCTCATCATGAATATGATGCTTCTGAAAACATCCGGCATCGGTCCAGAGAACTTTTTTCTGAACAACACGGGGATGGAGACTGTGGCTGGAATCCGGGTTTCCCGGAAAATCCACCGCCCGGATTATGTGATGGAAATTGAAAGGAAAATTCTGGAGATGCTTAAAGATCTGCCCACCTTTCCCGATGTGATCAAAAAAGTTATGGATATGTGTGACAGTGAAAATGCCAGCGTGGCGGAGATTGCCAAAGAGATAGAAAAGGATCCCTCTTTGACGGCAAATATTCTGAAACTGGCAAATTCCGGCGGTTTTATGGGCCAGAATCCGGCAAAAAATGTGGCCACCGCTGCTTCTGTTCTGGGAATCAACGGTATCGCAAACATGGCCACAGGGGTTTCCGTACACAAGCTTCTGGCCAACCGCTTTAAGGTGATGGCGGGTTTCTGGAGTCATTCTTTTCAATCTGCCTTTTATACACGAGAAGCGGTGGCCATGCTCAAGCTGGATATAGATCCGGATGTGGCATATCTTGCCGGGCTTCTGCATAATATTGGGAAAGTGGTTCTGGCCACCATAGATCCGGATACCATAAAAGAAATCAACGGTCTGATAGTGGATGAAAATCGCCGGGCATCATCCATACTGGAAGAAATTACTCTGGGCACATCCCATACATCCATTGGCGGGCAAATGGCAACTAAATGGGGATTCCAAAAAGAAATTATGGAATCCATTGAATACCACCATTGCCCGTTTTGTGCGTCCCAGGAAAACCAGAAATTGGTGAGTCTGATACATGTGATTAATGCCCTGATAAAAAAAGAATCGGCTAAGGGTAAAATGGTTTTCATACACGAAGGTGCCAAAAGCATGCTGGGTCTTTTGAAAGAGGAAGCGGTGGAATCCTTTCATTGGAATCTTCAGGAGAAATACGGAGATTACATGATGGAGTCTATTGTTCTGGTGTAGAAAAGTGTTTCCTGAATTCGTGATGTATCTTTTTCTGGAGCAGAATGTTATACTCCCTGTCAAAAAAAAGTTCCAGAACGGCTTTTTCTTTTTTAATAATAATATCCTGAATAAGTAACATTATTTTACCGTAAAATATTTCTGGAATTTCTTCTGCGGGGGATGCCGTGTAATAGGGGAGATTAAACCCTTTCGCAAAATTTTTCATATTATATGAATGTTCCGTCCGGAATAAGTTGCCGTAATCTTCCGGATAACGGGCAATGGGCAGATAATCAAAAATCCCGCTTCCTCCGTTATTGAAAACCAGAACAATCGTGGCGTTGGGAATGTCCGTGGAAAGATACAGAGAGTTTAGATCATGCAGGGCAGCAACATCGCCGGATATTATCACTGTGGGTCTTCCGGTTGCGGTGGCAAAACCCATGGAGGAGGAAAGAAAGCCATCAATGCCGCTGGCTCCCCGGTTGGAGAATACCGCTATGCCGGGATGGAGGGATGCGGTAAACATATCCAGATTCCGGATGGGCATACTGTTGCCGATGGCGATATCTGAGTCCAGCCTTGCCAGGGCAAGATGGTGCAGAAAACCAGCTTCTGATATTGTCTTTTCAGATTTAAAAATATCCTCCAGCAAAGCCTGGGATTTCACGGATGAAGATTTCCAGTATTCGGAATATTCATGGTTTTTGCACTCCGGTATCTGGCGGACGATTTCTGCCAATTTATGCACATCGGCAGACAGGCGAACGGTGACTCCGTATTCCGGATCATGACGGTTTGCATGGTTTTTTATCTGGATGACGGTGGGAATGATATGTTTCTGTAAAAGACGGTAATACTCTTTGGACAGCATTTCTGAGCCAATGTGCAGAATTGTCTCTGGAGCAGCATGGGGCGGAAGAGTGGTATTGCCAAAAATAAAATCGGCATGGGAAATACCGCAAAGACTGCGGAAAAATCCGGAGCGAATATCCATCCACACCGGCCAGCCTTTCCGGCAGAGGTCCTCCATGATTTTCTTTATGAGAATTCTGTCTTCATCGGATTGTATGAATTCTTCCAGACTTCCGGTCACTATCGTCATATTCCCGGATTCAGACAAGTTGCCCCAAATCTCATTTTCCGTTAAGGAGGATGTATCTTTCCGTGGAAAGTATCGGGTGAATGGATTCCTGGTCTTCATCCATTCATAAAAAGACTCATTCCCATCTATATGGTATGGATGGATTTCCGGATGCAGAGGCTCATCAAAGGCTATGTTGATATGGGCTGGTCCCGGTTCAGCGTATATCATTTTATACAGAATATTGTCCACAAGGCTCAGGATGGAGGGTGCGGACAAACCCTGGGGAGTTACCGGTATATGGGAAAAAATCCGGGTATAATTTCCATAGATATGGGGCTGTTCTATGGTCTGGTTAGATCCCGTATCCTGCAGGGAAAACGGGCGGTCAGCAGATAAAACCAATAAAGGTGTATTTGTCATTCTGGCTTCAATAACTGCAGGAAAATAGTTGGCCAGTGCCGTTCCGGATGTGCATATAAGGACGGCAGGTTTTTTCCTGCCTTTGGCGTATCCCAGAGCATAGAATCCCGCCGATCTTTCATCCAGAACCAGTTTATACCGGGTGAGAGGATTTCTGGTTACAGCAATAGCCAGAGGGGTGGAGCGGGAGCCGGGTGAAATGACAAAATAATGAATGTCATTACGGATGAGCTCTTCCACTAAAAGGGAGGCAACAGCAATATTGATATTCTCATACCGGGAAAAAAAATTCATTAAG
>DYOA01000041.1 GCA_020720785.1 Leptospira biflexa | reverse complement strand
GAAGATTTTTCCTATATATAGGAAAGGGCAGTCTGGATGTCGCAACCGGCCATCTGCCCTATCCTTTGGCTATTAGGTTCGTTGATGAAAATGACAGAAAAAAATGCAAAAAAACCTTGACCCAAAATATGAATTTTATATAATACCATGCGGAATCAACGGGAAGAGGGGTCAGTCATGCAGGTGCCAATAACAAAGACGCAGGTTTACGCGAAAAGCGATGGGAAAAATACTCTGGGGTATGCACACATCACTCTGGGGGATACGTATGTGGTCAAAAATCTCAGGATTGTTAAAGGAAAAAAGGGTGTTTTTGTGGGAATGCCCTCCAATAAGACTAAAAAGGGAGATTTCATTGATGTTTTCTTTCCCATTACCCAGGAAGCCCGCATTTATCTGACAAAAACGGTGATTGATGCTTTTGCCCAGCAGTATCCGGAAATCATGCAGGATTTAAAAATTTACGGAGTGGACACCCCGCTGAACGATGAGGATTTCCATAATGACCAGGAAGAAGACCACTATTAATCTTTATACGTAATATCAGAATGGCCGCCCAAGTATGCAATCCAGCGGGCCAGAACAAAAAAATAATCGGACAGGCGGTTCAGATAACGGATGGTGGCGTTTGCCGTGGTTTCCGTTTCCAGATGATCATGAAAAACCCAGGTCAGAAAAACCCGTTCCGATTTCCGTGACTGCGTTCGTGCCAGATGGGCAATATTGGAAAGGGAATCCCCGTTTGCCAGAATAAAATCCCGCAGAGGCTCCAGCACCCCGTCCATGGCGTCCATGCGGCTTTCCAGCTCTGCTATGATCTGCCGGATTTCCTCCGGAAGCGAATCCTCTTTTGCAAGGTTTTTCTGTGCCAGAACCCGGTATGCCCAGGAGGAAATGGTGTAATTCATTTTCTGGATTTTTTCCAGGAAAAACAATTCTTCGCGGAACTTCTCCATATTTTCCGGAGGGAAGCTTTCATGGATCACCCGTTCCCTGGCCGAACGGACGGACACATTGAAGGAAAAAATGCTCCCAATGCGAATCTGGAGCTCATCCAGCTCTCCCAGAAATTCAAAGGCCGGGTGGTTTTTGGGCAGGGTAATTTCCGGGGAAATCCGGGAAAATCCGGCATCCCCGTTTCTGGTATAAATTTTCATCGGCGTATGCTATCACACGTTGAAGCGGAAATAAACCACGTCTCCGTCCTGCATCACATACTCTTTGCCTTCCAGCCGCATCTTCCCCTTCTCCTGGGCTTTTTTATCGGAGCCGTACGTCCGGATATCCTCAAAAGCAATCACTTCCGCCCGGATGAAGCCCTTCTGAAAATCGCTGTGGATTACCCCGGCGGCCTCCGGAGCGGTGGCCCCTTTGGTGACAGTCCACGCACGGACTTCCTTCTCCCCGGCGGTAAAAAACGTGTAATACCCCAGCAGAGAATACGCCGCACGGATGACCACATTCAGTCCGGGTTCTTTCATACCCAGGCTGCCCAGGAATTCCTCTTCTTCTTCATCACTCAGAACGGAAAGCTCGGATTCAATTTTACCGGAAAGCGGAATCACCGTCTGGGAATTTTTCCGGGCGTACTGGAGCAAGGCGGTATAATGACGGGATTTTTCCGGATTATCAATAATGCTTTCTTCAATATTGGCCAGATAGATAAACGGCTTGAGGGTGATCAAGGACAAATCTTTAATGAGAATTTTCTCTTTGTCATCCAGCCCCGTAGCAGTGGCCATTTTCCCCTCTTTGAGAGTGTCAAATACCTTATCCAGAACCTCTTTCAGTTTGATGGCTTCTTTGTCCTGTGATTTGACTCTCTTTAAATTTGAATTCATCCGGTTTTCCACTATTTCCAGATCGGCCAGGATTAACTCCAGCTCAATAATCTCCACATCGCGGACGGGATCCAGCTCCCCTGCCACGTGGATAACATTTTCATCTTCAAAAGCCCGCACCACATGCAGGATCGCATCCACATTCCGGATATGGGATAAAAATTTATTGCCCAGACCCTCGTTGTTGGAGGCACCTTTCACCAGACCGGCAATGTCCACAAATTCCACGGTGGCCGGAACCGCACTTTTGGGATGGATGGTTTCCACCAGATAATCAAATCTTTCATCCGGTACTTCCACCACGCCCACATTGGGATCAATGGTACAGAAAGGATAATTTGCCGCTTCCGCTCCATGGGAACGGGTGAGTGCATTGAAGATGGTGGATTTTCCCACATTGGGTAAACCCACAATACCGCATTGGAGAGCCATAATCCAGCCTTGGAAGGTGGGTCAGGTCATCGACCATTTTTTACCGGGAAACGCTTTTCAGAAATTTGACATTTTCAAATCTATGATTATCTTTTGCGTAATCCATCGCCGTTTTTCCATGGACGTCTTTTGCCATAAGAAAGCCAATGGATTCCTCCTTTGCTTTGTCCGCATCCGGAAGGTGTTGGATAATCCACGATATCATGGTTTCATTGGAAGGTTTTAAAACAGCGTACATCAAAAGTGTCCGATGCGAATTATCCGTGTCTGTCACCATACAGCCATTTTTAAGAAGATAATCCATAATCCGTGGATCCCCGGAATACACATGTACCATCATGGCATTGCGTCCAATGGAATCCTTTTTCCGGCAGGGAGGGAAAAGTTTTCCTAATTGCTGGATGAAATGAACATCCGGAGGAGCCATGAAACCAAGATCATCTCCGGTGTATTCCGGATATACATCTGCCTTCCGGGAGAGAGTCAGCATGGCCATTTTATTGGAAATTTTTATGCTGCGATTCTTCAGAAAAATCTCCATATCCTCCCGATGGATTTTTCGCTCCTTTTCCGGAGTGACCTCTGATATGATTTTATAAAGCGGAGTCTTTCCGCTCCCAAAGGCCATGGTGAATGTCCGGTTATCCGGAAAAAGTCCCGGCTTTTTTTTATGGCGGGCAAGAAAAGTCCGGAGCTCCTTCTCATGATTCCCCATAATATAAAACCGCAGATAATCATTATATATGGTATTTGTACCCGCCGTGTCCACCGCAGGACACCCCGCCGATTTATTATTCAGGAAAGCGAGGATTTCCTGTTGGCCGTGGATTTGTGCCAGACTTTTTGCCGTGTGACCTTCTTTATTCCGGTGACAGGGAACCACGTCCAATTTTCTGACCACATCCAGCGAAGCCTGATTTTTTATAGCAAACATCAGCGGGGTGTCTCCGTTTTTATCCGTGACATCCATCGACACATTGGACTTGCGGAGAACCGAATACAACTGGAGCTGGTCAGCAGAATTCCTTGCCCCCTTCCCCTGGAAGCGACGGGGGGATTCTTTTCCTGCGGCGGAAAATGAGGTGAAATAAAAATACAGATTTCTGCCCTCCGTGTCCAGGATATCCGGCGGTATATACCCTTTCTGCAGAAGCTTCCGGATAAACGAATGCTTTCCGTCTATGGCCAGATCAAAGATAATCTGGTGTGAGTCATCCCGCAGTCGCCACCGAACCGTCCGTCTGGATTTCTCCGCCAGCACCTCCACTGCCGTAAGGGACTGGCTCCGGATAGCCAAATCCAGCATATCCCGCCCCTGGATGTCCTTCCTTTCCCAATCCATGCCGGATTTCAGGAGCAGATCCAGAATTTTCTTTTTTTGCGGTAAATTATCCGGCATCGTCACCGCATAAAAACCGGCGTGGCGGCCTTCGTAATCCATTGCATTTGCAGATATTCCCTCACGAAGCAGAGATTCCACAGATTCCGGACAAGCGGCAGATACCGCCAGCATTAAAAGGTTTTTTCCGTTTTGATTAATAACCTCCTGGAGCCTCCGGTGGGATATTTCTTTGAGATTGGATATGTTGCCACTGGTGACATCCCGGGCAATCCGTTTCCATTCTGCATATTCCGGAGTGGTGTGGCGTGCTTTGGAATTTCCGGAAAATACTATGATTCCCAAAAGTAGCATTACGCGTATCCACCCTGACTTCATGGTAAATCCTGCTTCTTTTCCCATACGGTAAAGCGAAATGGCACCCCGGAAGACATTCGCACGGTGGCCGAGTGCCCACCCAACGCGGGGTATCGAGGCCATCCTGCGTGAATAATAAAAAAGTTGACATCCCATGCGGTGAAAGCATTGGAATATCTCGCCAAGCCAGGGGGATGGCGGGATATTCTCAACAAAAAGTGATGTTGGAGGAAGCGATGAACAGCCTTTTCTATAAAACCTACAAAATACTGACCGTTTTGGAAGCGGCTCTGCTCATTGGCCTGTTGCAGTTTTTTCTGGAAGGGAAAATAACCGGAATGAAAATATCCGTTTATCTGCGGGTTGCCGCCATTATGCTCATGGTGGGGGGTATTTTTTCCATTGTTTTTTATACTATGGAAAGGTTCATCAAAAACACGCTGGTGAACATTACCGGGCGGACCACCCGCCATGGCCTGCGGTTTGCCATCCACGGTCTCATCCTGACCCTTCTTTTTGCGGCGTATGCGTATTTTTATTTTAATGTCCGGGTTTTATAAGCGGAAATATCCACAGGATCCACCAAAAGATTGACCGGCCAGTGGTACATGGAAAATAAGCCATGAGGCCGCCTGAGAAACCCAGGGAGAAAAGGGATATAGTCCAGTTGATCATTGGCTGGGTGATTTTCATTGTGGGGGCCATCTTTTTTCCATTACCCATACCCATTGGTTTGCCGATGATGATCATTGGTCTGGCGATAATTGCTCCGCAGAGCCGTTTTCTGCAAAGATGGATGTACAAAAAACGCAAAAGAAACGAGGGGCTGAACAAAAAAATAATTTTTGCCCGGCGTTATGTTCCAACTTTTGTGCAGAAATTTATTGATATTACCGTCCGGAAAAGCATAAAAAAATCGAGACGCCACCTGACCACTAACCGGGTAAATGAAAAACCATTAACCACTTAAGGAGTACTTATGTTAAATCTTTTTTTTCTGATCCTTGGCTTTATACCACTGGTGTATGGTGCGAACTTTCTGGTCGATGGGGCTTCCTCCATAGCCAAGCGCTATAACATACCAAACATTGTGATTGGCCTGACAATTGTGGCATTTGGCACATCTGCCCCGGAGCTGGTGGTGAATGTTTTTGCCTCCATTTCCGGGAGTCCGGATATCACTCTGGGTAATATAGTGGGTAGTAATATTTTCAATGTGCTGGCCATTCTGGGGGTATCCGCCATTATTTTTCCCCTGACCGTGCAAACCGGGACCACCTGGATAGAAATCCCTCTTTCCCTGATGGCGGCTCTGGTATTGTTTCTCATCGCCAATGACGCGATGATAGACAACGAGGGTTCCTCCCTTATCACCCGGATTGACGGAATGGTTCTCCTATTCTTTTTTAGTATCTTCATGGCATATAACTATACAGCCATGAAAACCGGCGGAGCAGATGACACCATCGCCGTCCGGGAATTATCCGGGATTAAATCTGTTTTGTTTGTGTTGCTGGGGTTTGCCCTGCTGATTTTAGGGGGAAAAGTTATTGTGACGTATGGCGTCCGGTTTGCACAGGTAATGAACATACCGGAGAGAATCATCGGGTTGACCATTGTCTCCATTGGTACATCATTGCCAGAGCTGGCAACGTCCGCAGTAGCGGCCTGGAAAAAAAATGCCGATATAGCCATTGGCAATGTGGTGGGCTCCAATATCTTCAATATATTCTTTGTCATGGGAATTTCTGCCATCATTCATCCCGTACCGGTTTCCCGCGGATCCAACATGGATTTAATGGTAAATATCTTTGCAGGTCTTCTGCTTTTTATGTTCATGTTTATTGGGAAGAAAAAAATTCTGGAACGCTGGCAGGCCGTTGCGTTTATTGCAGGCTATGCAGCCTATACCACTGCGTTGATCATCATAGGATAGAAATCTATCCGGGCTGCATAAAACCAGGCCACCAAAAGATTGACACCATATCGCAGAAATACAAAGAATCCACCATGCCAAGAAAATGTGATGTTACGGGAAAAGGCACCAGAAGCGGAAACAACGTAAGCCACTCCCATATTAAAACCAGAAGAAAATTCAAAGCCAATGTGCATAAAAAACGCATCTATCTGGAAGAAGAAAAGAGATGGATCACCCTGAATGTTTCCACAAGAGCCCTCCGGACCATGGAAAAAAACGGAGTTTCTTCCGTTCTGAAAGGTCTTTTATAAAACAATGGGCGTCCCTTTACTGGATCTGACCCGGGAAAACCGGCCTCTCTGGGGAGAAATCTCCCAAAAAGTGGAGCAGATTGCGGATTCCAGCCAGTTCATTCTGGGAAAGGCCGTCAGCGATTTTGAAAGCCAGATAAGTAGCTATTTTCATCTTTCTGACCATTTTGCCCTGGGGGTTTCCTCCGGAACCGACGCTCTTTTGATGGCGTTGCATGTCCTGGATTTTCCCATCGGCAAGAATATTATCACCACTCCGTATACATTCTATGCGACATCCGGGGTCATCCACCGGGCCGGCCTGGTTCCCCGTTATGTGGACATCAAGCCAGGGTCATTCAATATTGACCCGGAAAAAATCAAATCCGCCATAAATAAAGATACCGTGGCCATCATGCCCGTCCATCTGTACGGCCAGCCCGCAGATATGGATGAGATTAACCAAATTGCCCGGGAGCATAACCTGGTGGTCATTGAAGACAATGCCCAGGCTCTGGGAGCAGAATATAAAGGGCGTCCCACTGGAACCCTGGGAGATATGGCGGGGATTTCCTTTTTTCCCACAAAGAACCTGGGAGCCTTTGGGGATGCCGGTCTGATGATTGGAAAAAACCAGTACAAAGAAAAATCCACCCGGGTGCGGGTTCACGGAATGCAGGATCGCTATGACCATGTGGAAATTGGTGGGAACTTCCGTATAGATGCTCTGCAGGCAGCTATTCTATCCGTAAAATTGCCCCATCTGGCCGATTGGAATGGACAGAGAAGGGAGAACGCAAAACTGTACCGGACACTGTTCCAGAAAAAGAATCTATCCTCCATTATTACCATACCGGTGGAAGAAAAAGACCGTACCCATATTTACCACCAGTATGTGGTCCGTGCACCGGAGGAATCCAGAAATGATCTGAAAAAATATCTGGATGAAAAACAGATTGGCAATATGGTATATTATCCCAAGAGTCTGCATGAACAAAAACCTTTTGCCTATCTGGGATATAAACTGGGGGACTTTCCGGAATCAGAAAAAGCCACCCGTCAGGTATTGGCCCTTCCCATCCACCAGAGTATCACCTCTCTGGAGATTGAAGAAGTGGTTTCTGTGATTGCGGATTTCTACGGAAAGTAAACCAACGTTATATATTTATCTTTCTGTGGTTCTCTTTTGGATTCGCTTCCCAATGGTTCGATAAATTTCTTCTTTTTCCCGTCGTCCTATGCCCCATATTTCAATAATTTCTATCTGATCATGAATAACTCTATATACAATGCGTATTTTTTTTCGTAAGCATAAATTTTATAGAACCCGGTTAAATCTACATTGAATTTATTTCCAAGATGCTGACCGCTAAAGGGATTTTTGGATAATTCCTTGAGCTTTTTATCCACTTTTTTACGGATGCTTCCGTCCAGCTTCTGGTAATCTATTGCGGCTTCAGGAATAAATTCTATCGGATGCATTTACTGCAAATCATTCCAGGAAATATTATCCTTACGGTTGTAATTTTTCAATCGGGAGAGAAGGAGATCCTCTATCTCAAAATGCTCCGCCATTTCTCTCAGTGAATCCAGATATTCATAATCCTCCCGGGATAGAATAACTGCTTCCATTTCATTATTTTTTATAACAAATAATGGGGAGTTGCCGGATGCAACCAAACGTATTTGTTTGGTTAACTCCCGTTGTAATCGGGTGACCGGTATCATCTTTTCTGTATCCACCAACATAATTCTCTCCATGGACACAGTACTTATTATTCTACGCATCGTTCATAAAAATACCCAAACGCAAAGGTATATTATCCTATATTTCTTGACAGGATAAACCAATCCGGAATTGTATTTTCATGAAGACGAAAATTTTCCTGGCAATTGCGTTCCTTGCCGTTCCCCTGGTCCGGATAAGTGCCGTTTCTGAGGTGTATTCGGATCCGGGCTTTCAGAATTATATTGAAAAAGAAAAAAATTTTCAGGAAAAAGTGATCCAGCCACCCTTTCCGGACGGAGCCATTCTGGCCGGTGAAGTATTTTTTTACCATAATTCCACCCAAATCCATAAAAACAGCCGCCCTGCCCTGGATCTCATTGCCCGGCGTCTACGGGAATTCACGGGACAGTATCCCGGCTCCCGCATTCTGTTTGCCGGTACCACAGACCGTACCGGCGATGAAAAATACAATCTGGAACTGGGGCTTCTGCGGGCGGAAAGCCTGGCAAAAAGCCTCGCATCCAGAATGACAATGGGGACAGTCACACTGCGTTCCTATGGGAAATCAGAAGAAGGAAACCTTCAAAAGGCAAGGTCTGCCCGCGTCTATGTGGTTCCGGAGAAAAAGACCCCCACCCCGGAGTCCCCCCATTGGCAATACGATGAAAATGTCATGGCTTTCACGGCGGGTTTTCTGCTGCTTGTGGGTTTTTTGGCTTTCATTCTGATCTTTGCCTACACGAATAATAGACGCCGCCCCTGATTTTTTGTATTATAGCATGGGCATTGATGCGGTCGCACGGTTTCCCAGTGGGAAAAGTGAGGAAAGTCCGGACACCAGGGCAACGAGGCCAGAGGAATCTGGATATTTTTCCACGGAAAGATAATGGAAAGTGCCACAGAAAAGATACCGCCTTCGGGTAAGGGTGAAATGGGGAGGTAAGAGCTCACCGCGCTTTTTGAGAAAGAAGCGGCATGGTAAACCCCCTTGGGTGAAATCTCAAATTGCCGGAGCCCCTTGACCGGCTGGTAGAGAGAAAAGATATTTCTGGTATAACAGAAATACAAGATAAATGGCCGCTAAAAACAGAATCCGGCTTAAGGTCAATGCCTATTTATTTTTTATTGTGAGAACCAGTTTCCGCTCCTGCTGGTTTTTCAGATAGATTTCCAGCGTGGAATCCGGCTTGTACTCCTGCCCGGGTATATATGCGGATGACTTTTTTTTCTGAAAGGAGCTGGCTCCGATGTTTTTCCTGTTCATGTCCATATCCATCATAAACCATGGGTCCACATCCCCAAAGAACTCCATCTTCAGTTGTAACCCATCGGATTCCACTTCCAGAACTGCTTTATAACGCACCCCCGGCAATTCCAAAGCTGCTCCTTTGATTTCCACTTTTCTGTATTCTTTTTCCCCGGAATTCGCCCGCATGGACAGGACAGGGGTGGCGTTCACCCGAAAGCTGTCCTGAATGCTCCGGAGCAAAAAGGATGCGTTTTCCCGCAGATAAACCAGGGAGAGGGATGGTTTTCCCTGAAGGGATTGCAGCATATCCATTTTGAGCTGGTAGGATTCCCACACATCGGCCAGGCATGTGGGACATTCCAGAAGGTGATCCAGGATTATTTCTTCCTTTGTGGTATCTCTCTTCCGTAGATATTTTTTTATATCTTTTATCCCCACGGGAATTTTGTCCACAATATCCATCAATTCATCATCGCTCAGATGTTCATTTACCGGTTCCATAGCAACACCTTTCCTCTCCGTGAGATTATCTTTTCCAGCATCCGTGTCCCATTCCGGATAGCGGTCATGGTGGCTTTTAGGCCTCTTCGCATCAACCGGGCAACCATACTATAGGTGGTGACGGAAAAACCCTTGAGCCAACCCGATGCCACCTTCTGGATTTTTTCTCTGATTTTTTTTCTTTCTTCTGTATCCGTGGTTTCCATAAGCTGGCGTTCCAGATTTTCCAGTTTGGAATAATATTTTTTTTTGCGGGATGTCATATTTTTCTGGAATTTTTTCTCATTTTGCAGATAATCCCGGAACATGGTAAAAAAGGACAGATTTCTGTGTTTTTTCAGAAGAAGGCGCATCTGCCCCAGCTTGAGCGGAAAGCCATAGAAAAGCTTTGTGGAAATGCCCTTTTCCGGATCAATCAAATTGAGGGTTTTCTGGATCACCCGCATGGCAGCCGGATGACCAGACATGTTTTCTTCCGGGTCGGGTTGAGCAATTGTATTTTCCCAGTCCATGTCCACCGTGTATTCCTGGTATATTTTATTCTGTTTGGCATAAAATCCATTCATTTCCTTTCTCATATAGATGGATAGATAGGAAAAAAAATCCACACCCCGGGACGGATCAAATTTATCCATCAGCTTGCCCGATTTTTCCGTGAAATACATATAAAAATCAGAGGCCATATCCTCATCCAGGTAAAATTTTTTCCGGGCCGTTTCATAAACAAACATGTGAAACTTTTCAAAAAAATCTTTTTTTAACCGAATATAATTTTGATTGGATAAATGATCAATATCCGCCTTAATCTGTGCATATTGATGAAAAAGTTCTTGTAACTCTGTTTCAATCATGGATATTGTCCTCAATAATCGTTACCTTTGGACAATGATTGTATATTGTTCTGTAATGAAAAGAATATTTTGGGTAACTTTTAAGGGGTTGCAATGAGATTTGCAAAATTAGAAGGTCTTGGAAATGATTATCTTTTCACGGAAGACACACCAAAAAATCCTTCCAGAGCGGCACGTTTACTGTGCGACCGTCACTATGGAGTGGGTGCGGACGGGTTGGTTATTATTGTCCCGCCGGATGATCCCAAAGACGCGGACATCCAGATAAGGATTTTTAATCCGGACGGATCAGAAGCGGAAATGAGCGGGAATGCCATCCGTTGTCTGGGGAAATACATGTACGACCGTGGAAAAACCAAAAAACAAAAGCTGAGAGTACAAACCCTGGCAGGGGTCATCCCCACCGTGTTAATGGTAAGAGATGGAAGAGTATACCGCGTGAAGGCAGACATGGGAGAACCCATTCTGGAAAAATCCCGGATACCCATGCAGTGTGCACCAGGGGAAGAATACTCCAATGCGATTGCGGAAAAAATATTTCTGGATGACCACAAAACCTATGAATTTACTGCTCTTTCTGTGGGAAATCCGCATGCGATTATTTGGGTGGATAATGTATCTGAATTTGATGTGCAGAATGTGGGTCCAAAGATTGAAAATAACTCCATGTTCCCCAACCGGATCAATGTGCACTTTATCCAGATGATGGATGAGGACTTAATCAAACAGAGAACTTGGGAAAGAGGGGTGGGAGAGACTCCCGCCTGCGGAACCGGAGCATCCGCCAGCGTTGTGGCCGGGGTGTTGGCCGGGAAGATCAAGCGGAAAAGCAAGGTAGAATTTCCGGGTGGTATTCTGGAAATATACTGGTCAGAAAAAGATAACCACATCTACATGACCGGTCCCTGCAAAGATGTCTTTGAAGGGGAAACCAGCATTATTTAAAAAGGGCAGAATTTTTTGCGATGGTTGGATTACCGGCCACCTTTTTAATCCTTGAATTTGATAATCTGCCGGGGAATTTCAGAAAGCGGGATAATAATATCCACGCCGCCTGCCTTGACTGCTTCTTTGGGCATACCATAGACCACACAGCTTTTTTCATCCTGGGCAATATTAAACGCTCCCGCGTCTTTCATTTCTTTCATTCCACGGGCACCATCATCCCCCATCCCGGTCAGGATAATACCCAGGGCGTTCTGTCCGACTTCTTTAGCCACGGAGCGGAAAAGCACATCCACGGAAGGCCGGTGCCGATTCACCAGCGGGCCGTCCTTGACCTCCACAACATACTGGGCACCGCTGCGTTTTAAAACCAGGTGGGAATTACCACGGGCAATAATGGCCCGTCCGGGAATCACTCTGTCCCCAGTTTCCCCTTCTTTAACCTCAATTTCGCACAGTGTATTCAGGCGGTCAGAAAACGCCTTGGTGAAATGCTCTGGCATGTGCTGGACAATGACAATGCCCGTGGTTCCTCTGGGAAGAGCGGTGAGAAGAGCTTCCAGTGCCTGGGTGCCCCCGGTGGACGCCCCAATGGCAATCACTTTGTCCGTGGTCCTGCCAATATTCACGGTTCCAGCTTTGGGGAGAATCACGTCCGCACTGAGTTTGGGCTCCAGGGTCTTTTTCTCCATGGGAGCCATCCGGACATTTTTCATCCGGGCATTGGCAGCAGACTTGACCGATTGGATAAACTGGGTAGCTTCTTCTTCCAGAAAACTCTTCAACCCCACTCTGGGTTTGGTGATTACCTCCACCGCTCCGTAATTCATGGCGTCCAGGGTAATTTCCGCCCCTTTTTCCGTGAGTGTGGAGCAGATAATCACCGGAGTGGGCCTTTCTTTCATTAATTTCTTTAAAAAAGTAAGGCCATCCATGCGCGGCATTTCTATGTCCAGCACAATAACATCCGGCCACTGTTTTTCCAGATAATTCTGGGCAAATAACGGATCCGATGCCACCGCAATGACCTCAATCTGGGGATCACTGGAAAGGACTTCCTTCAAAACCTGGCGCACCAGAGCGGAATCGTCCACTAACATTACTTTAATTTTATCAGCCATTTTTACTCTTATCCACGTGTTTCAGCCAAACATCCCCACTCCAGAGATCAAAGATAATGTTGCGGTGACCGTCTCCACCCACATGTTCTTTTTTTATGGAGAAGCCGTATTTTTTTAAAATTTCCCTTGCCATGTTGATATTTCTATCCCCCACGGTTTCAGAATCCGTTTTTTTAATTTCAGAGAACATATTCCCACCGCCAAAAACTTTCACCTCATAATCTTTGGGTTTTGTCCCGCTTTTGGCAATATCCAGAAGAAACAGCTCCACGGATTCATCAATATACCGTCCGCTAAGCTCCCCTCTTTTGGTTTCCCCCCGGGTGGGAAGCAGGGAATGGGACATTCCGCCAACCATCAGACGAGGATGCCAGATGCAGATGGCCACACAGGAGCCCAGAAGCGTCTTGATCCGCGTATCGGAATCTCCCCAGTAAAATTCCCCGGGCTGGAGAAATATCTCCAGGATAAAATCTGGTTTTGGTATCTGGCTCATTTTTTCGTATATATGGTGGGTACTTTTGCCACCAACTGGTCAGTCAGCCCATGCAGATTTTCCGCATGACCAACAATAAAATATCCATCATTTTTCAGCCGGGGTATCAACCGGTTCAGAATTCCAATTTTTGTTTCTCTGTCAAAGTATATCATAACATTCCTCAAAAAAATAATGTCAAACGATCCAATATCCGGAATATCTTCATTCAGATTGACTCTCATAAATTTTACACGGCTTTTAATATTTTTCTGAATGGTAAAGAATCCTTCCTGGGATTTGACTCCCTTCAGGCAGTATTTTTTTAAAAACTCCGGGGGGATTTTTTCCGCATCTTCCATGGGATAAACGCCCCTTGCTGCTATGGAGAGCATTTCTTCATTGATATCTGATCCCAAAATATCCCAATCGCCCTTGAAATATTCTCCCAGAACCATCGCAATCGTGTAAATTTCCTCACCGGACGAGGAAGCCGCACTCCAGACACGGATTTTTCTGGATGCAGGAAATTTGGGCAAAATGACATCCCGCAGATAATCAAAATGTTTGGGCTCACGGAAAAAGTATGTTTCATTGGTAGACAATAAATTCAGAAACACCTGCCGCTCTTCATCGGATGAGGTCACCAGTTTAATATATTCCCTGAATGAGGTGAAATGGTAGTGCCGCAGTCGTTTCAGCAGGCGACCACTGACCAGTGCCCTCTTGCTGTCATTCATGGATATACCGGCCCACTCATAGATCAGCTTCCGGATCTGGTGAAATTCATCGTCTTTTAATTCCACATGAAGATTCAGCATATCACATCTCCGCGAATACTTTTTCCTGAAAAATTTCTATTTCTTTTACGTCCACCACCTTGTTCAGGTTTAAAATTATGTAAAACTTATCATCGGCTTTGCCAATGCCGGATATAAAATCAGACCGGATTCTGGCCCCGAAGGTGGGAGACTCTTCAATGCTCTCAGTGGCAATGGGCAACACTTCAGACACCGCATCCACCAGCATACCAAAATAAAGGGTAGTCTCATCTTCCTGCTCCAGCTCCACCACAATAAAACAGGTGAGTCTGGTAATTTCCCCCCCCGTCCGTCCAAACCGCCTTCCCATATCAATGATGGGAATGATGCTGCCCCGCAGATTAATAACCCCCGCAATAAAAGGAGGAACGTGGGGCACCATGGTTACTTCTTCATAGGAAATAATTTCTTTAACCCGGATTATCTCCACGGCCATGTTATCATCCCCCACCTTAAAAATCAAATACTGGTCTTCATCCAGATGGAGATTATTGGATTCAATGGCCTTATTTAAAGCCAGAATCTGTTTTTCTGCGTTTACTATTCTCTGTTCCATGTTATGCCTCTCCGGAGGATTCCGCCAGAATTCCCTCTTTTTCCACCGGTGATTCCTTTACCGGGGTATACTCTTCCTCTTCACGATTCATCTGGGCCACTTCTTCCAGAATGGCCAGTTGCTCCAGATCCAGCAGTTTGTCCATATCCAGAATCAGAACAAAATTATTATTAATTTTACCAATGGCTTCAATAAAGGCAGTATTGATTTTACTGCCCAATTTTGGTGTCGGTTCCAACTGGTCTGCACTGATGTCCACCACTTCGTTTACCATATCGGCCTTGATGCCAATTTCCAGAGCATTGGAAGTACCGGATATTTCCACTATGATGATGCACGTATAACGGGTTACCTCTGTCACTTCTTTGATGAACCTTGCCGTAAGATCAATCACCGGAATTGCTTCTCCACGGAGATTTAATACCCCCCGGATAAAAATGGGCATCATGGGAATATGGGTCAAACCACCATATTCAATGATCTCTTTCACATGCAGAATATTGACTGCATAGGTTTCATCTTTTAACACAAAGGTGAGATACTTATTATCCCCGGAATTTTTGCTTTTGTTTATGTGATCATTAATCTGCTGCATAGCCCTCTCCTATGACACATTCTGCATGATGGTCTTTTTTTCCTCAATCTTTGCATGATTCACCAAACGGGGAACATCCAGAATCAAGGCCACTGCACCGGACCCCAGTATGGTTGCTCCGCTGATTCCCTGGAGTTTGTCAAACAGCCTTCCCAGAGGTTTGATTACTGTCTGGAATTGTCCCAGGAGTTCATCCACCACCAAGCCGGCTTTCTGCTTCCCGTATTTCACCACAATAACATTCTCTCTTTCTTCCTGATCTTTTTTTCTGGTCATTCCCTGTGCTTTGCTCTTGCTTTCCACCAGAGAAAGATTGGGGTTGGATGTATGGTAAGCGTATTTTTCTTCCAGTTGAAAAAATTCATGAAGCCGCAAAAAGGGCAAAACCTCACCCCGGAAATTGATAAAATGATTCCCTTTTTCCATTACATTTTCTTCTTCACTGCTTTCAATGCACTCCAGAACCATCTCCAGAGGAATCACGTAGTAGGAATTTCTCACGGTAACCAGAAAACCGTCGATTATGGCCATGGTGAGCGGAAGCCGGATGCGGATGGTTGTTCCCTGGTTCAACGCACTTTCAATTTCCACCGTACCCCGGAGGCCTTCAATATTCCGCCGCACAACATCCATGCCCACACCCCGTCCGGAAAGGTTGGTAACGCTGGTTGCGGTGGAAAGTCCCGGCTCAAATATAAGGGAAAAGATCTCAGAATCTGAATATTTTTTATTTTCGCTGGCTATACCTTTTTCAATTGCTTTTGCCAGTAGCTTCTCTGTGTTCAATCCTGCTCCGTCATCTTTCACCTCAATCACAATGGAGCCGGTGTCATGGTATGCGATCAGTTGAAGGGTTCCGGTTTCATCCTTTCCGTTTTTGACCCGGATTTCCGGGGCTTCCAGGCCATGATCCATCGCATTCCGGACAAGGTGCATCAGAGGATCCGCAATTTTTTCCACAAGGTTTTTATCCAGTTCCGTATCCGTTCCCTGCATCACCAGGTTAATCTTTTTATCCAATTCTCTGGATGTATCCCGGACAACCCGCTCAAACCGCCGGAAAGATTCCCCAATTTCCACCATACGCACATTCATCACACTTTCCCGTATTTCCTCAATCAGTCGGGACATAACAGAGGTTGCCTCAAGCAAATCTCCTTCTCCTATAATCTCGGAAAGTCGTTTCACATTGGCCGAATTGATAACCAGCTCACCCACCAGATTGATGAGCTTATCCAGTTTGTCCGCGTCAATGCGGATGGATTTTTTGGGCTCTAACGCGTGTGCCTTGGGAACATTTTTTTCCGTGGGATGTTCATTCTCCGGGGGATGGTTCACTGACTTGGGGTGGACTTCATTGGATTTTTCCTCATTCTGCGTTTCCTGTTCATTGCCGGCGTTGCTTTCCCCGGAAATATCCAAAGATGCTTTCTGGTCCGCAAGCAGAACCCCCATCTCCACAAGAACATCCGGAAGGTTGTTTTCTCCGTTGCGTTGCCGGAGCAGGCTGGAAATTTCCGCTAACGAAGTCCGGGGAGGCAGAATCATGACACTGGACTCACCTTCCAGAAACTCAAAAACCCTTTCAATCTCACCCTTATTGGTCTGGGCTTTCAGATTAATTTCAAAGCCAATATAACAGCTTTCCGCATCCATGGATTCAATATCGGGAAGAAATGTTGTGATTGTTTTCAGGTCTGTTATCTCACCAATAGTTTTCAGATAATTGATAAAGGACAAAGGGTCCAATCCATGACGGAAAGCGTTTTCACTCAGACGAAGGGAAATATGCCAGAAGTCATTCTCCAATCCACCCGATTTGCTCTCATTGTCAGGTTCATTCCCAATTTTCTGCGGATCCTTTACTGGTTCCACTGTAGATGGCACCGGTATATCCATCATCGAATACAGCCGACGGAGGAGTTCTTCCCCGGTTTTTTTGGTGTCCTCGTCCAACCCCTGGGAATTAGGGGCAGTATCAATATCTATCAGATTCTGAATATGATCATGGCATTCCAGTAAAATGGCAATAATATCGGAATTTACGGATATCTTCCCCGTCCGGACTTTATCCAGAAATGTTTCCGCAACATGGGTAAAATCCACAATGTTCTGATAACCAAACATCCCTCCGGAGCCTTTTATGGTATGGGCTGCCCGGAAAATAGCGTGGATGGCCCCCTCATTCAGGGGATCCTTTTCCAGTTCCAGCAATGAGGATTCCATCGACTCCAGCAGTTCTGAACTCTCTATTAAAAATACTTCTTTGACGCTGTCCAAATTCATAATCTCATCCTTGCAGAATATTTTCCTTCTTCATGCCATACCGGAAAGAAAACCCTTCTCTTTCTCCGGAAGTCAGTTTGATCTTGTCCCCAAAAAATCCTACGGCACCGTATAAATCAAATATTTTAAGAACAATGGGAGAGTGGTTGATAAGGACAAATTTTTTTTTCTTCCGGATGGAATTCGTTTTCAACGTCATCAGAATTTGGAATCCCGCCGTGTCCATATCGGAAACTCCGGATAAATCCAGAGCCATCTGGTCAAATTCTCCCAGATACTGCGATAGAGTATCCTTGACCTGTGTGGCATGGTAAATATCCATTTCTCCTTCCATAGCAACAACCACCGATTTATCATTCTGTTTTACCTTCTGGATATCCACATAAACCTCCGTTTTATCCTTTAGAAAAAAGTGACATCAGATTCCTCATGGGTAATCGCCTCTTTCCCTTCATGGATATTGTGCTCCTCTGGAGTGGAATAGGTCTCCCGGAGATCTATGAACATAGATTCATAATCCTTATCCATTCCCGGTGTTTGGTCCAGCTCATCCAAATGGACACTCAAATTTGCCATATTACTGACCACCTGGTTCAAAATCTGCCCCACCCTGTCAGAAAACTGCATATAGTAAATTACTTCTGATATGTCATTTTTTAGCTGTGCTACATCATTTTTCATGATTTCCTGGGATGCGGTAAGAATATTTTGAATTTCTTCAAATTTTTTTATGGAAAAATCTCTGGTTTTATCGGCAGGATTGATCTCCGTCAGTTCCACGGAGGCCTCTTTGGTCATTTTTACCGCTTTGTCTATCTTCTCAAACAGACTTTGGAATAAATCGGTCAGATCCACTGCAGAGTCCTCTGTTTGTTTTTTGGAAGAAACAATCTGTTCCCTCCATACTGGCAGGACTTTTTTTATGTAGTTACACAATTCCTCCGGGTAATGGACTTTTTTCTTTCTGGCAATTTCCGGAATATTTCTTCTCTGGGTTCCATAGGAAAACGAATATTCTTTTTTTTCTTCAATGGGAATCCGGATTTTATCCTGGAAAAAATCTATGGCACCGTATAAATCCATAACTTTCAAAACAGCCACGGAATGTTTCACCAGTTTGAATGCACAGTCTTTTTCCAAAGCCGTCTTTTTAAGAGAATACAAAACCTGGAATCCTGCAGAGTCAAACTCCTCCACATCCTCCAGACTAAACGCAATCCGATGGTAGCTTTCCATAAGCTCCAGGACCTCTTTTTTCACCCCTTCCGCATTATAGATATTCAAGGCTCCTCTGGCCTTAATGGCGATCTTGTCACCATTTGTTTTTTGTATTAAAAGTTGTTCATTCATCCTATAATATCAACTTTTCCACAGCGGTCAGCAGTTTTTCCGGAAGAAAGGGCTTCACAATCCAGGCCCGTGCCCCGGCTTTTTGTCCTTCCAGTTTTTTATCTTCCTCCGCCACTGTAGTGAGCATAATAATGGGGGTAAATTTATAACTGGCATACTGATCATCGGTTTTCACTTTTTTGACAAATTCCAGTCCATCCATGTTCGGCATGTTCACATCACAGATAATCAGATGGATTTTCTGGCCATCCAATTTTTCCAGGGCGTCCAATCCGTCAATGCCCTCAATAACCGTATAACCTGCACCTTTCAGGGTAATCCCCACCACCTGCCGGATTGACTTGGAATCATCAATTATTAAAATTGTCTTCATCTTGCCTCCATGATTATGGATACACTCTTTCCCTGCAATCCTTTGTCAACAAGCAATCGGTATATTTTAAACGATG
>DYOA01000083.1 GCA_020720785.1 Leptospira biflexa | reverse complement strand
TTTTTTATTCTTTTCAATTGGCTCTCTGAATGGTTCTCCATGTATACAAATATAGTATATCCAGTATACTCTGGTAAGAAAATATTTGCCCTGCACGGATTTAACTTTCAGTGAATTTTCATCGACCAGTTTATCTTACAAGAGATTGTCTTCCGCCGTGAGCCTATCATGGATTTCATAAACATGGTTAAACCCATGGATAATATAATCACTCCGTTCTTCTGCGATAGTTCTGCCAATGACCAGACCAGACTTTTTAAAGCTTTCTTGCCAGAGTGGTTTTTCCGGATTGCCGGGGTCCGGTAATGGTAATCACCGGAAAAGACTTCCACAGCTTTAATAGGAATGGTAAAATTTCCCTGCATAGCATGTACTTTTCTTTATGCAGTTATCGGATTCAATCGTAATAATACATAATTCGGCCAGCGATTAACACCATTTTTCTATTATACGCTATTGCCACCCATTCTATGGGAAAGCGATTTTCGGTAAAAATCCCCCATGGCGTCCCGGATCTGGTCCCGGACATCCCGGAAAATCCGCAGGATCTCCTCGTCTGTCCCCACCGCCTCCGCCGGATCCACAAACCCAATATGCCTCCTCTCCTTCACCTTTCCGGTAAAAAGCGGACAGCTCTCTTTAGCTCCGTCGCAAACCGTGATCACATAATCAAAAGCTTCCCTTAGAAACAGGGAAACATTTTTGGGGAAGTTTGCAGATAAATCAATCCCCGCCTCATCCATTACCTTTACCGTGAGAGGATGCACTTTTTCCGACGGCTTTGTTCCTGCGGAAACCACATCCAGACGTGGATCCAGCTCCTTTAAAAACGCTTCTGCCATCTGGCTGCGACAGGAATTTCCTGTACATAAAACCAGTATTTTCATTTTCTCTCCTTAAATTATAATCCCCCCGGATCATCCGTTTTAATAATGGACATGGTGACTGTCACCATGAAGATGATTCCGCAAAATCCACCAGGGAAGCCCCCCGTGCCGCGTTGGATACCATTTTCTGGTAGCGTGCGAGATACCCTTTCTTCAGAGGAGTTCTCTGCGACTTGAACTTTTTCCGCCTCTCATCTAAAATTTCCTCCCCCACTCGCAACTCCAGAATACCCTTGGGGATGTTCAGATAAATTTCATCCCCGTTTTCCACCAGGCCAATGGTTCCACCCTCCTGTGCCTCCGGAGAAACATGCCCAATGCAGGCCCCCCGGGTTCCGCCGGAAAACCTTCCATCGGTAATGAGAGCCACTTTATCCCCCAAACCCTGCCCCATAATATAAGAAGTGGGTGCCAGCATCTCCTGCATCCCCGGCCCGCCTTTGGGTCCCTCATAACGAATGACCACCACATGCCCGGCCTGGACCTCATGGGCAAGGATTCCCTTGACCGCGTCTTCCTGGGAATTATAACAAATGGCCTTTCCCGTGAATTCCATCATGGACGGCATCACCCCGGCAGACTTGACCACGCAACCCTCTTCCGCCAGATTTCCATACAGAATACTCAGTCCGCCGGTTTGAGAATACACCGTATCCTTAGTGCGGATCACATCGTACACATCAAAGCCCAGTTTTTCCTTTGTCCTATCTTCAGGACGAATCTGGCTGGAGGAAGAAAGACCCGGAGTCCCCAGCACATTGGCCGGTGCCACCAGTGACAATTCCATTGCTTCAGCCGATGGGTTATCCCCGCGAATATCAAAATCGTCAATGTTTTCCCCAAGGGTTTTGCCGGTGACAGTCACCGCCTCCTGGTGGAGCAAATTGGGACGGGCACGCCGGATTTCCCCCAGGATGGTATGGATGCCCCCCGCCAAATGCACTTCTTCAATATGGTATTGGGAGGAAGGGGAAACCTTGGATATGTTGGGGGTTTTCGCATTCAGTTCATTCACCGTACTCATGTTGAACC
The DNA here is from genome assembly GCA_020720785.1 of Leptospira biflexa. Classification (GTDB taxonomy): domain Bacteria; phylum Spirochaetota; class Leptospiria; order Turneriellales; family DYLW01; genus DYLW01. The sequence goes on along the minus strand of DYOA01000083.1, from coordinate 1,264 downwards.
CATCGACGCCGGCCTCCCGTGCGATGGCCAGGGTATGCAGCAGGGTGTTGGTGGAGCCGCCCATGGCCATATCCAGAATCATGGCATTTTTCAGGGATTTCTCCGTGACGATGGCGGAAGGAAGCAGCGGATATTTTTTTCCGGCGTTGTCATATTCCTCTTTCTCCCGTGCCATCTGGACAATGCGGAACGCTGCCTTGCGGAATAGCTCCGTGCGTTTTTTGCTGGTGGCCAAAAGCGTTCCATTGGTGGGGAAGGACAGACCAATGGCCTCATTCAGGCAGTTCATGGAATTTGCTGTGAACATTCCACTGCAACTCCCGCAGGTGGGGCATGCATAGTCTTCAATTTCCTTGAGATCCGCATCCGAGAGGTTGCCCTGGGACGCAGCACCCACGCCTTCAAACACGCTGATCAGATCCACTTTTTTTCCGGAAGGGGTTTTCCCGGATTCCATGGGCCCGCCGGACACTATAATGGTGGGGATATCCACCCGCACGGCTGCAATCATCATTCCGGGGACAATTTTATCGCAATTGGGCAATGCAATCATGGCGTCGAACGGGTGGGCGTTCACCACGGTTTCCACTGCGTCCGCGATGATTTCCCGGGAGGGCAGGCTGTATTTCATTCCGTCATGTCCCATGGCAATCCCATCGTCCACGCCGATGGTATTGAACACAAAGGGAACCCCTCCGGCTTCCCGGACAAATTTTTTCAGGAGGTCGCCCACCTCTTTCAGGTGGAAATGTCCCGGAATTATATCAATATAGCTGTTCGCAATGGCGATGAATGGTTTGGAGAAATCCTCATCTTTTATACCGGTAGCCTTCATCAGAGAGCGGTGCGGTGCCCGTTCCCTTCCTTTTTTCATTATATCTGATCTCATACTTTCTTTAGTTAAACATTAAACGGGATGTCAAGATTTCTTTGGTGACAGTCACCACCACCATAAAATGATAATTCACTGCATATGTCCTTTCTGATATAAAAATACTTGTGTAGAATTATTGGTCAATCATGAGGTATATGTCGTAAATATGCTTATGTTGGATTATGCCCATCCAAATTGATCTAAAAATATTAAAAGGACACACTATGGGACATCATTATATCTGTATAAAATTCATTTTGAAAACAGAGCGGTTGTATTGCCCGTCGAATTACGATGTAAATTATCCATATTATGCAATATGAACAGGATTCCCATGACCCCCCAAAGGATTAACAAAAACCCAATTCCGTTTCCCGTATCAGGTTATAG
>DYOA01000040.1 GCA_020720785.1 Leptospira biflexa | reverse complement strand
TTTAGGGGTGCAGGCCACAACCTTTCATTTGTTGCACTTATTACTTGAATTCAGGTTTTTTATGGAATAAGTGTTGCACTTCAAGCTTGATGATGGGGGAGTTCCTGCCTATCCTCATAGAAAGATGGTTGACAGTATGGCTGATTTCTTCCTTTTGGATGGAAAGGCCAGAGGCCTTTTTTTTTTACCTGGCAGGGGGTGAAAAATGGACATAAACGGAAGTGAAAATACTGGAAAGAGTACACTGGAGAGGAAAGCCAGAGAAATTGCCCTGGATATTCTTACCAATGGGATGAAAATTTATGATTTTTCCGTGGGTTATACAAAAAATGAGCTGAAAATCCGGGTTTTACTGGATAAAACCAGCGATCCACGGGGGTCGGTGACCATTGAAGAATGTGAAACATATTCCCGTCTGTTCAGGATGAAGCTGGATGCGGAGATTTCTGAAAGCGACCAGAAAAGCTATTCCCTGGAGGTTTCTTCAGCGGGAGCGGAAAGAGAAATCAGTTTTCCGGATGATCTGGAAAGGTTTAAGGAACTGCCGATGAAAGTTTCTTTCCTTAACGAGGGGACAGTCCGGAATGCTGTTCTGAATTATATCCGTCACGAAAGGGATGTTGTTTTCTGGAAAATGGCGGCGGTGAAGTTTAATAAAAACCAGGGAATATATAAAAAAACGGAGAATGCGGAGATTGTGATTAATATAGCGGATATACAAAAGATTAATCTGCATCTGGATTTTTAATGAGTTCTGACCATTTAATAAAATGAGAAAATATTAAAGAGGAAAAAATGCCCAAAAAGAAAGTGATAGTAAAAGAACCATCCAAAATATTTTTTGATGCCATCCATCAGATTGTATCTGAAAAAGGATTTAAGCGGACAGAAGTAATTGAAGTTATTGAAGCTGGATTGATTGCCGCATACCGGAAAAAATATAAAACAACGGATAATACCAGAGTGAGAATTGATAAAGACAACGAAGAAGTCTACATTCTTGCAGAAAGAGAAGTGGTGAACAATGTGGTCCTGCATGGAATGCAGATTGATCTGAATGACGCCAGAAAAATTAATCCTGATGCACAGATTGGAGATGTTGTGGAAGTCAAAGAATATCCCCAGGATTACGGGCGCATTGCCGCCCAGACGGCCATGCAGGTAATATCCCAAAGACTGCGTGCTATTGAACAGACGAATATCCGGGATGAATACTCCGGACGCGTGGGGGAGCTGATGAATGGATATATCCTCCGGAAAAGAGGGGATACTGTTTATGTGGATCTGGGTAAAGTGGAAGCCATCATGCCGGTTAAACACCAGATACCGGGGGAAAAGTACCGGGTGGAAGATAAAATCAAAGTGTTGCTGTATTCCATTGAAAATGAATCCAAAGGCCAGGGCACAAAGGTTCTGGTTTCCCGGTCAGATAAAAAATTTGTCCAGAAGCTATTTGAAATGGAAGTCCCGGAAATTTATGAAAAAATAGTTGAAGTGAAAAATATTGCCAGAGACGCCGGTCGCAGGACAAAAATTGTGGTTCATTCAGACAGATCCGATGTGGATCCGGTGGGGGCCTGTGTGGGACTCAAGGGAGTCCGCATCCAGTCCATCATCCGGGAGCTGGGTAATGAACGTATTGATATTATTGAGTATTCGGAAGATCCCAAAGAAATGATAACCAACGCCTTATCACCGGCCAGCCCCGTATTTGTCAGAGTGGATCTGGCGGAGAGAAAAGCTGTGGCAGTGGTTGGGGATAACGAAGAAAGGTCCCTGGCCATTGGAAAAGATGGCTCCAATGTCAAACTGGCGTCCTATATCACCGGTTTCCGGATTGAAGTTATCATGCGGTCGGATTATGACGGAGAAACAAATCCGGAAATCCGCAAACAGTTTGACAGTCTTTTCACCGCTTCCAGTGATGCAGAGGAAGAGGAGGAAGGGACTCCGCTTTCTGATCTTCCCGGTCTTGCCCCCCGGATTAAAAAACTCCTCTACGAGGGCGGGATTAAATATATTGAAGACTTGGTTTCCATGGGGGAGGATGATTTGATTGGTCTAGAAGGAATTGGCAGGAGCACGGCAAAAAAAATAATGGATATCATCTCTGAAAATGTTGAATTTGAGGAAGAAGAAGATGCCAAAGATAAAAAGGACAGTGAGGAATAAGTAAAGGTAATAAAACGGAATGGATAACCAGAAAAAACCCAAATTAGTCATTAAAAAGAGCAGCAAGAGCGGGACCATCGCGGATAAAATTTCTCAGGGAAAGAAAGAGGAGGAAGAAAAACGCGCCCAAGAAGCCCTTGTCCGCCGGCAGGAAGTAGCCAGAAAAAAAGAAGAGGAACGCCTGCACATGGAGGAGGCCAAAAAAAATTCGGTTCCCCAAACAGAAAAAATATCCGGGCATCCGGAAAAACCAGAAACTCCTCCTCCGGTTTTGGAAGCAGAGCCTGCGGAACCGGCGAAAGAGACAAAACCTGCAACTGAGACCGAAACAACCGCGACCAAAAAGAAGAAAAAACAAAAGCAGAATTTCCGGGAAGATATTCTCAAGAAAGAAGAGCATAAAAAGTTTTTTATGAATCAGAAATCGCGTCCCGGGATGGCTCCCCCGCCGGAGGAAAAAAAGAAAGTGGAGCCCCGTTCCTCCATTCCCAAAGATATTAAAATAACGGAATTCATCCAGGTGGGAGAGCTGGCCCGCAAGCTGAATGTAAAGACATCAGAAATTATCTCAAAATTAATGGCTATGGGAGTTATGGCCACCATCACCCAATCCATTGACGCGGATACAGCCACTCTGCTATCTTCTGAATACGGATGCAGTGTGAAAGTGGTTTCTCTTTACGATGAAACCCTGATCCAGGAAGAAGAGGACACTCAGGAAAGTCTGGTGATCCGTCCGCCGGTGGTTACCGTTATGGGTCACGTGGATCATGGTAAAACTAAATTACTGGATGCCATCCGCAAAACCGATGTGGTTTCCACAGAGGCGGGAGGGATTACCCAGCATATTGGTGCGTACCAGATTTCCACGGACAGAGGTAAAATCACGTTTCTGGATACTCCGGGACATGAGGCCTTCACAGCCATGCGTGCGAGGGGTGCGGAGATAACAGACATTGTCATTCTGGTTGTAGCCGCAGATTCCGGTGTAATGCCCACCACCGTGGAAGCTATCAAACACGCAAAAGAAGCAAAAGTGCCCATTATTGTGGCCATCAATAAAATTGATCTGCCCAATGCCAATGTGGATAAAGTGAAGCAGGAATTATCTGTCCATGATCTGATCCCGGAAGACTGGGGTGGATCCGTGCCCATGGTGGAAGTATCGGCCAAGCAGGGGCTGAATATAGATAAACTGGAAGATGTGGTCCTGACCCAGTCAGAGATTATGGAATTGAAAGCAAATCCCCATAAAAAAGCCATCGGCACTGTGGTGGAAGCGAAGCTGGATCAGGGACGAGGGCCGGTAGCTACCGTCCTCATCTCCAGCGGAACGCTTAAAGTGGGGGATCCCTTTGTGGTGGGCATGGAGGGCGGAAAAATCCGTGCCATGCTGAATGATAGGGGACATAAAATTTTGGAGGCACCGCCTGCCATGCCTGTGGAAATCCTGGGGCTTACCGGAGTGCCCAATGCCGGTGATCCGTTCCATGTGATGGAATCAGAAAGGGAATCCAAAGACATCATTGAAAAACGTCAGGAATTAAACCGCCAGCAGCAGGCTCAGAAAATAAAAAAAGTCAAACTGGAAAACCTGAATGAGATTATTGAAGAAGGGAAGATTCAGGAATTTAAAATTATTATCAAGGCCGATGTGCGTGGCTCCGTGGAAGCCCTCCAGAGTTCCCTGGAGAAGATCAGCAACAATGAAATTAAAGTGAACATTATTTATGGAAGCACCGGAGAGATCACAGAATCCGATGTGATGCTGGCATCGGCGGCGAACGCCATCATCATTGGCTTTAATACCCGTGCTAACGCAAAGGTGAGAGATGTTGCTGTCAAAGAAGGTATTGAAATAAAATACTACAGCATCATTTATCAGGCCATTGATGATGTGAAAAACGCCATAGAAGGTCTCCTGAGTCCTGATATCAAGGAAGAGATACTGGGTGAAGCCGAGGTTCGGGAGACATTCCGCATCAGTTCTGTGGGAACGGTGGGCGGTTGTTTTGTCCGCAATGGTGTTATCCAGAGAAACAGCCCCGTCCGTCTGATCCGGGATGGCGTGGTCATTTATACCGGCTCCATAAAAACCCTCAAACGCTTCCAGAATGACACCAATGAAGTCAAGGAAGGGTTTGAATGCGGTATCCTCATCGAAGGATATAATGATCTGAAGAACGGGGATATTATCGAATGCTTCCACAATGTGGAAACCAGCCGGGATATTGACAAAATTCTCCGGGATGAGAGTGCGGTGAGAAACTTAAAGAAAGCAGAAGCCGGTAATGAATGACATTAAGCGTAAGCGTTTGGAAAAAAGAATTGTCCAGACCATTGCTCTGGTCACACAGAAAGAATTGAAAAATCCCCATGTGGGGTTCGTCACCTTTGTCCGATGTGAGCTTTCTCCGGATGGAGAACACGCAAAGGTTTATGTTTCCATTTATGAGGAGGATAAGATTGTTTATAACAAAACCTTATCCGCTCTCCAGAATGCCCGTGGTTTCTTCCGGAAAAAAATTGCCTCGGTCATTCCCATGCGGGTCATCCCCCAGATCCATTTCATAGCGGATGATTCCCTGGCATATCTGGCCAATCTTCCCGGAGCTACGCCGTCAGAGGAGTAGTTCTTTTAATATTTTCTGGTTTGCTTCCGAATGCATAATCTGGAAATGGGAGAGCCCAGGGAGCTCCCAAACCCGGTGTTCCGGTCTGGATTTTTTCCGGAACACACGGTCAGAGAGATATGTGAGACTTCCGGTTTCCACAATGCCGTCCCCCACCCACTGCCACAGGGAGTTTTCCTCTTTGGAAATGACGCTGTAAATCTGGTATGCATCCAGATCATCCAGCTCTCCAAAATACCGTTCGCTGGAATAACGGACCAGATGTTCCAGGCCGGAAAGAGGGTTTTTTTCTGAGTTTTCCCAGTCCTCCTGCCGGATAATTCCATGGGATAAATCCTTGATGGCATTACTTCTTTCATTGCCAATGATTCCTGCCATCTGGACGCCCGGCAGTCTGGATTTCTCCAGGGTCAGCCCCAGCCAGAATCCCAGTTTTTCCAGATAAGAACCGCCGTCCGGAGAGGAAATGAAAACAGCTTTGTCAATAAACGGAGAGATGGAGGACTGGTTTTTTTGCGAGAGGTATAATGCGGCACGTAAAATTAATCCACCTTGGCTGTATGAAATCACATGAAACTTTTTATCCCGGAACGCGGGCAGGGAATGGATGTCCTCAAATAATTCCAGAAATGCTTTCCCATTCTCAGAAAAATGCAGTCCGGGATTGAACCGGAGGGGGATGGGAAAAATCCCCAGGGACGCAAACAGCTTTTCCATGGCCTCCGGATTCCCGGGACCTCTCCAGAGGGTTTCATCGCACAGGAGACCGGGAAGCAGCAGGACGGCTTTTTTCAAGCCCGATTGGATGAAACGGTTAGCCACTTCCTCCGCAAGGATGTCCTCCCCGTTTGCCCGATAGGACGGATGGATTTCAGAAACCTTTACTCCGGCAAAGGATTCCCCTGTAATGCTGGCCACATGGATGTTTTCAAACAACATCCGGCGGGTTTTCTCATCGGCCAGATCCAAGGCATCCACGGCAGAACGGAATGCTCCACCGGTGGCATTGATGGCCCGCAGCAAAGACGCCCCGGTGTCCTCCCCTGCATCCCGGAGGGATTTTCCGGATTCTTCCAGGTATGAAGACAGCGTAGTTTTTTCAATATAAGGGAGACGGGATGCGGCAAGGAAATTTTCTCCCAGGAAGCGAAGGGATCCGGAGACCATCTCCTTTGTCCGGATCAAAGTGTCCAGGGTTGCTTTCTGCGTAATATCCACGGAAAACCGGGCAATATCAAAGGGAATCTTATTCATAAATTATTCTATGTGTGTGATTTTTTTTTCGTCCTGGTGGACAAATTCCAGGATTTTTCCCAGATTGGAAAGAATTGCTGTCCGGGCAACATTAAAATCCAGATTCTTAAATAGAAGGATATGGTATTTTTGTTTCATTTTGGATACATTGGTGCCCATCGCATGTCCCGCCAGAATTTGAACTCCCGGCAAAAGTGTCGCAATTCCGCCGGCTTTGGCTCCCTCCCCATGGCCAGGAGACTTGTCCCCATCCCGGTGTGGATTCTGGATGGTTTCCGAGAGAAGTATTATTTTTTTAGTAAAATTAATTTCCGCGATCTGGAAAAAAAAAGAATCTCCAAAATGGTCTTTATTCAGAAGATTTTCCGTTTCCATCCCAAAGGCAATTTTAATCTGTTCTTCCATTAGGAGTCCCCCATGCGTTAGGGGATTATTCCGGCAAGGATTATTTTTTCTCCGCCATGATCCGGAGGATTTCCAGCACCAGCCGGGGGCGGGAGGAAAGCGAATCCACCAGCATGAACTCATCCGGGGAGTGGATATAATTACCCATCACTCCCAAGGTGTCTATATTGGAGAGACCGGCGGCCTGGAGTTTATTCCCATCGCTCACCCCGCCGGAGGAGCGGACTATGTACGGCATATCCAGGGATTCACAGGCCAATTTCAGTTTTTCGAACAGGTATTCCATATCCGGTGTCCAGACCTTGGGAGGGGAGGAAAAATCCCCACCCGATTCTGTGCGGACTCCGTATTTTTTTTCCAGGCGACCAATCTGGTTTTGCAGAAAGGAGATAGTTTTTTGCATTGATTCAGGATTTTCCACCCGCAGATTATAACGGACAATGGCCAAATCAGGGACGATATTTACCGGACCGCCCCCGTCTATTTTACCTGTATTAAATGTAATTCCATCGGTTTGGTTCAGGTACTGATTTGCTTCAAAAACAAATTCTGACGCTGCATGGATAGCGGAGATACCGTTGTGAAATTCTCTGCCGGCATGGGCGGATTTTCCCGCTATTTTAAGATAAAAATTTCCATTACCCTTTCTTTCTGAAATGAAAGATCCATCGGGCAGGGATGGTTCAAATACAAAAGCATAATTATAATTTTTCGCCATGGTTTGTATGATTCCATTGGAGCCGGGGGAGCCAATTTCCTCATCTGTATTCAGAAAGACATCTATGGAATATTTGTCAAAAAGCGGGGAATGACGGAGGGAGGAAAGTACAGCCAGAATCACCATGACTCCGCCTTTTGCATCCGCAGCTCCGGGGCCTTTGAGGATTGTCTCTTCCTGCACTGCTCTCTGGAATGGGGAATCCGGCAGAAATACGGTATCCAGGTGGATCATAAAAAGGAGTTTCCGGGCTTGGGGGATATTTCTAGTGTCCCGGAAAAAATGGGAGTCCGCCAGGACTTTTTGCTCCATTTGGCCATTGGCAAGAATTTCCCTATATTTTTCCAGAGGGATTCTTTCCGGTGCCAGATGCGGGGCATGTTCCCGGAACAGCTCTTGGAGTACAGTAACCACCGATTCAACACCGGGGATGTTGGAGGAGTGGGAATTAATATTGACAATCCGGATTAAATTATCCAGTAAAATTGGCTGGATTTTTTCTATGTTTTTCCAAGAATCGGAGAGAGAAGATGTCATCATAATGGCATAAGTACTTGACAATCTGCATGTAAAGGCTTTTTTACGCAGATAATGCCAAATAATACAATGAACAAGGTGAAAGATCCGTCACTGTTGGTATCTGTAATTCCCATCCTTTTTTTGATTGTCCTCTTGATTGGGTCTGTCCTGGTTTTCAAGGATTCCGCGACCTCCGGCCCCTCCCAGGTGGCATTAATGCTGGGCGGGTTTTTTGCGGCTGCCCTTGCGTTTTTGCATGGAGCCAAATGGGCGGATATGGAGAGACAGATTCTGCATTCCATTGGGATTGTGGCCCAGGCAATATTAATTTTAATATTAGTGGGATCGCTCATCGGCACATGGATTCTGGCCGGGGTGGTTCCCTCCCTCATTGTATGGGGTCTGGAGATATTATCCCCCAAAATATTTCTTTTTGCCGCCGCTGTTATCACCTCCATTATCTCCCTGGCCACGGGGAGCTCCTGGTCCACCGTGGGGACAATGGGTCTGGCTCTGATTGGTATTGGGAACACTATGGGGATTCATCCCGGATTGAGTGCCGGGGCCATTATCAGCGGTGCCTATTTTGGGGATAAAATGTCTCCCTTTTCTGAAACCACCAATCTTGCGTCCTCCATGGTGAAAACAGACTTGTTTGTTCATATCCGCCACATGGTTTATACCACCGGTCCGGCCATGGTCATCGCACTGATTCTGTATCTGATCATTGGATTTTCGCTGGATGTAAAAGGATATGATCCTTCCCGGATTGACCTGGTGGTGGCATCTATTAATAAAAATTTTAATATTTCATTCTGGATGCTTATGCCCATTGTCATTCTATTTGGGTTGATTGCGGTAAAAATATCCGCCATACCGGCGTTGATCATTGGGACCATCACCGGAGGAATTTTTGCAGCCATTTTCCAGCCGGATGCCATTCTGCAATTATCCGGAAAAGAAAGTGGATACAATTATTTTTTTGTGGCCACAAAGGCAGTGTTCCAGGTTTCCGCTAATGGATACATTGGCCATACCGGTTTAAAGGAAGTGGACGAACTTCTTACCCGGGGCGGGATGGCTTCCATGCTTAATACCGTCTGGATTATCTTAATGGCCATGTTTTTCAGCGGAATAATGGAAGGAAGCCGCATGTTGCATACCTTAGCGAATTCCATCCTGAAACTGGCAAAGAGCACGGGCAGTCTGGTATTGTCCACCATCCTCACCGCAATTTTTATGAATGTGATGGCCGCAGACCAGTATTTGTCCATAGTGATTACGGGTCGCATGTATGATGAAGCCTACCGCAAACGGAATTTAAAACCCCGCAATCTTTCCCGGACACTGGAAGATGCAGGAACCCTCACATCGCCACTGGTTCCCTGGAATACCTGCGGAGCCTTTATGTCCTCCACTCTGGGGGTGCCCACCATTGAATATATTCCTTATGCGTTTCTGAATATCATTAACCCGGTCATCTCTGTTATTTATGGTTATACCGGATTTACCATCCACTATTTCCAGGATGAGTTTGCAGAAAAAAATGAAGACACAGTGGAATCCACCAAATGAGGGAATGGCTCCGGAAAAAACTGGATAATTTCTGGGAAAAATATATTTATTATTCCCGCCAGTATTATCTGGTATTTTTACTCCTGTATCTGGTACTCACGGGGCTGGGCGTTTACTTTGCATTGAAACTGCAAGTGGAAAGCGATATCATCCGTACGGTTTCCGGGTTGGAATCCTACCAGAAATATGAATCCATAAAAAAAGATTTGGGTGGCTTATCCTATCTGGCTGTAATGCTGGAGTTGAAAACATCCTCCGGGCAAGTGGATGGAAATATTACCGGTTTGATCAATTCCGGGGATATTTTTCTGGAAGCTCTGGAAAAAGATGAATATGTCTGGGCTAACACCACATCCGCTTTTTATCAGATTCCGGGCAATAATCTGGAGAAGTATTCCCTTCTTTACATGGCAACGTATGATCTCCGGGATATCCTCAATCAATTAAAAAACCATCGGGATTACTCCACCATGGGGGATTTAATGGTATCCCTTCTGGAAAAAAAATCGGTAATTCCCCATTTTATTGAAAATATTATCCATAGTTATCAGGGTAGAAACCGGATTTACCCGTATCTGGTGAATGATAATGCCACCCGGATGGTGGTTTTAATCAAGCCATCCTTTCCCGGTTCAGATTATTCTGCCGCATTTGACTATATTCGCAGGATAAAAAACATCGAAAAAAATGAATTATTGAAAGATGATGTCTCCATTACTTATGGAGGAAATTTTTATATGGAATTCCAAAATCTTGTTACCCTCAGGAAGGATATCTGGAAAACGGTGATTGTTACGGTGATTGCCCTGCTGGCATTCACCATCCTGTTTTTCCAGTCCCTCCGGATATTTTTTGTCGTTGGCTTGCCTTTATTTTCCGGGATGACTTTCACCTTTTCTGTCAGTTATTTTCTACTGGAAAAAATCAGCACCATTGCCGCTTTTCTTTCCGCTATTCTCCTGGGCCTGGGTATCCATTATGGAATCCATCTGTATGTCCGCTTCAAGGAAGAAAGAACCTCCGGCAAAGGAACATCCGCTGCTCTGGTGGCTTCGTATTCCCGGCTGAGTCTGGGGATTGTGTTTGCCGCCGTAATCATGGGCATTGCTTTTTTTTCCGTCATGACATCCCAATTCCGTCCGTACTATGAATTCGGGACTATTGCCCTTCTGGGTGTCTTTTTTTCCGTTTTATCCTATTTTTTATTTTTCCCTTTCCTGATCTTTTTCACGGAAAAAATAAATCCGGTATCGGCCACCTTTTCCCCCGTGCAGAGTAAATCCACCTCCCACCAGTGGCTGTGGATTTTTATTGCGTTTTCCCTGAATGTCCTGGGGGTTTTCTCCCTGTATAACCAGCATTTTGACAATAATTTCAATAATCTGGGTTTTCACCCCCGGAATTCCATCAACGATGCTAAAATAGAAGGGATTGTCTCTGAAGAAAAAAACCCGCCGATTGTGTATTCATTTACGGATCAGGACAGTCTGAAAAAATTTCACGCTAAAATGGAAAAATCTCCATCTGCTCACAAAGGGAAGTCTCTGAGTATACTCCGCCTGATGCCAGATAATATGGAGGAAAAACTTCCGCTTGTGCAGGAAATTTCCGCTCTGATCAGACAAGCCATGGCGGGGGTAAAGATAAACTCTCAGGAGTATTTCTCTCTCCAGTACGCTGCATGGTTTGCGGATTACTCCACCTTTACCATGGATTTACTCCCGGAGAAATCCCGCAGATTGTTTTTTACTCCTGAGGGCTCTTCCGGTGGGGGGCAGTATTTTTATTATCTGTACCCCGGTCATCCGGAAATGGGGATGGCGGATTTTTTTCAGGAATTTCGTGAGGTTTGTCTCCGGAGGGAGAAAAATGGCCGATGTGCGGAGAATATAAAAGGTGCTTCCAAGGGCATTATCCTGGCCGATATCCTTTCCATGACAGAAAAGGATTACCGCCATGCTTTGGCCTTTCTGGCTGCGGGGATCATCCTGGCTCTGGCAATATTTCTGCGGAATTTTGCCGGATATATTCTGGTTCTGGCTCCTCTGGTTTCCGGTATTTTCAGCTGGTTTGGCATTACCTGGGTTTTATACCTAACCACCGGACTTCCGGAATTTTCCTTTAATTATATTTCTATCCTAGGTTTTCCCGTTCTGGCTGGTATTGGCATTGATAACGGGATACACCTTTTCCGTAAAGGCCAGGAAATTGGTTTTAACAAATTGAATTCCATTTTTAAAGAGACTGGGACGGCCATTTTCCTCTCCAATTCAACCGTGTTCATTGCCTTTCTTTCCCTTTCTTTCAGTGCCCATGCGGGATTACGCAGTCTGGGGATCATGACCGCCCTTGGGATTGTGATCATTTATTTATCCTTCCGGTATCTCTTTGCGGCCTCCTCATTATTGTTTTATCTGAAAAACTGGCTCCGGGAGAATTAAGCCAGCCGTCATCTAAGCATGTTAAATGGGCGAAACTATAACATATAATGTTATGTATGTCATTAATGGTGACTGTCACCAAAAAGACAAACCCTGTCGGCGAGAGGTGACATAAATATGAAGACATACATCGTTATGTATGTCTCAGTGAGTGACTGTCCCATATTATGTCCCATCCCCGGTGGAAGCAGACCAAAAAAAGAAAATTCCGTTCAGAGCGGCTTCTGAAAACTATTTACACCGGGGGGAATAATTGGACATTACCCTATGAATGTTCTGATACTGGGTAGCGGCGGCAGGGAAACATCCATTTATATGAAACTGCAGAAAAGCCGTGCGGTATCCCGTATTTATATTTTGCCCGGCAATGGGCGTCTGGAAAACCGGATTACGGGAGTGGATATGATGGAATTTACAGCCATATCCCGAGTTATCCGGGAAAAATCCATCCAACTGGTGGTTGTGGGGCCGGAGGTGCCTTTGGTGGCCGGTATCAAATCCCATCTGGAAGCATCCAATCCGGGGATTCTGGTTTTTGGGCCGGATGAAAAAGGGGCAAGGCTGGAAGCATCCAAAATATTCTCCTATAATATCATGCAGAAACTGGGGATACCCACGGCAAAAAGTTCCGCTGCCCATTCTTTGGAAGAAGCGGAAAAGCTCATGGCAAACCATTCCTTTCCGCTGGTGATCAAGGCCGATGGGTTGGCTGCCGGAAAAGGTGTGAGCATTCATCCTGAGGGCACATCGGCCAGGGAGCAATTGAAAAAAATATTCCAGGATCAGATTTTCCAGGAAGCCGGGAACGCGGTATTATTGCAGGATTTTATGACCGGAACGGAGGCATCCCTGTTTGCTGTTTGCAACGGAAAGACTGCGGTGTACCTGCCCACGGCACGGGATTATAAAGCGGCTTATGACGGAGGGCTTGGACCCAATACCGGAGGGATGGGATCGGTGTGTCCGGGGGAGGCTTTGTCTGTGCAGCAGATTGCTTTTGCGGATAGAGTCATTGTCCGGAAGATAATCGATGAGTTTCATTATACAGGAATTTTATATGTGGGTTTGATGGTTCATTCGGATAAAGAGGATGATTTATCTGTGGTGGAATTCAACTGCCGTCTGGGGGATCCGGAAACCCAGTCCGTATTACCCATGGTGGATACGGATTTATTTCCGTACATTTTGTGGGCATGCGGGGTGGATTCTCCTCCACCTTTAGTGGAGAATAACGGATTTTATACCATGCCAATGAAATCCGGATTTGGGGTGAATGTGGTGGTGGCTGCTGCGGGGTATCCGGAAAAATATGCCAAAAATCTGGAAATAAATCTGCCTGCGTCCATTCCGGCAGGCATAGAGATTGTCTCCGCTGGAATGGAATTAACAGATGGGAAGCTGCTATCCACCGGAGGCCGTATTTTTAATATTTTCGCTCATGGTGAGGATAAAAAATTGGCATTGGAAAAGGTATATTCATTTATTGAGGTTTTAAAGGAAATCAATGATTTCTCCCGGTTTCACTACCGGAGAGATATTGGATTGTAAAATGTATCCATTGACAGAAGTGATGGAGGATGCCAATCCGGAGTACCTGGCGTATCTTTCCAGGAAAACAGGGTTTATGCTGCAAAGGGATAATACCCGTGCACCCATGGTTTCCATTCACTGGTTCTGGTATCATCTGGTAAAAAACATTGAGAATAATAAAAATATTCTGAACGATTTTCATGAGGAGCTGGAAATTCTGTTTGATAGTTTTGGTTATATACCGGCATCCCGCATGGATGAACGTATGAAAGAGATGGAAAAAAAGCTGATGTGGGTTTTCCGTTATCCTCCCGGGGGGGTTTTTCTTCCTCTGGAAATTTTTAAGGTTTTCATGCGGGAAAAGTTTTACTCGGATTCCGGCTATTTTTTTTCCCTTCTGTACCAGATGAGTTTTCATGAGCTGAGGGAATATGCTTCTTTCCTGGGCAATACTTTGGAAGGGCAGCATCTGATTTCTTTTGAGAACAATACAGATGATATGGCTTTGGTTTTATATATCTGGTACGCGAACCGGCATGTCAATAAGTCTGTTCAGTATGATATTTTTTCACCGGAGAAGGGGAAAATTTTATCCTCCCGGCATTTTCTTTCCGAGGATTCCGGGCAACCGCTGGATGAGTCCATGGAAAAAAACAAAGAAAGTCTTCCATACCGGAAAGAACCCCTATGGAATTTTTTACTGGAAAGATATCCCATGTATCAGAAAGAAATTGATCAGTTAAAGACCATGATTTTCCAGGGCAGAAAAGGATTTTACCGTGCCCTGAGTCTGATTGCCAGTGAAGAAAACCTCATGATCAACGCATTCCGGGATGGAATTTTAATGCCTGTCTGGAAAAAAACCGGAAAAAAGCTGGATCCGGATGACTGGGCAGTGCAGACTCCCCGGGAGATCCGCCATTGTATCCGGCAGGCCGGGATTTCCAGAAAAGCCCGGGTTTGATCAATGAAATACGGTCTCGCGATAAGCTTACTGCCTGCTGTAATTTTTTTATCCGGTTGCAGTGTTTCCGGTGGAAAATTCCGGCTCCATTATGACGGGGTTGCGTGGGCGGATTTCTCCGTTTTTGGTGTTCTTTTTTTTCTGGCATTTCTCATGGCCAATTTTGTGCTCCAGAAAGAGTTTCACCGGAAAAAATGGGATCCTCTGATTTCTGATACTCTGGTGGTGATTACTCTGGTTGCGGGAATTGCGGGTGCCCGTCTTTTTTACGCACTGGAGATGAAAAGCTCCTGGACCGCCGGGGAGGGATTCTGGTATTATTTTCTCTATAAAGGGGGGCTCACTTTTTACGGCGGGGCGGCAGTAGCGTTTGTTTTGGGTTTTCTCTATTTGTGGAAAAAGGGAGCCCATCCCTGGGAGGTTTTTGATCTGGCCGTTCCGGCGGTATCCCTTGCCTATGGAATCGGGCGGATTGGGTGTTTTCTTTCCGGGGATGGTTGTTATGGAATCCGGTGTCCCCAAACCTGGCCGGCTCCTTTCTGCATGGCCTTTCCGGATGGGGTGTATCCCTGGCAGAAGATTGTGGAATTGTACAACGATCCTGGCGTCCGGGTGTTCAATACTCCGCTCATGGAATCCATATACGCTTTTTTTCTGTTCTTTCTGTTCTGGAAAATCCGCCGGGTAAATTTACCCATCGGCATGAGAACGGCCATGTTCACCATCCTTTATTCTGTGATGCGTTTTTTCATTGAATTCATCCGTCGCAACCCCACCGATGTGTTTGGCTGGACGCAGGCGCAGTTTATCTCCATAATTTTGTTGACAATCTCCATATCATTTCTTATACTATACCCAATAAAAAACTGGATTCTTTCTAAAAGCTGAAATAATGCCGGAAAGACCAGTAAAGGATGGAATATGGACATACAACCAGTGAATGCTCCGCCGGTGCAACCCCCGCCGGAAAGACCAGTGGAAACAGAAAGCCAGAGTTCTGCGGGTACAACGCCTGCTCCCCCGCCGGATAGTCAAAAGATTGTAGATTTTTACGCATAAGGTCGATGGTTTACTATGGCATCGAGTGCAACATCCAATTACAGTGTGGAAGCGAAGAAAAAGGATATTGCGGAGATTGAAAAAGAAATATCCTTTTATAAGAAAGCAATGAATGAGAAAAAAAAGCTGGCTCCTTTTTACAGAATGGGCATTGTGGTGAAAAAAATAACCCAGGCCCATATCTATATGGACATATTCACAGCCCAGAAGGAAGCCGGAACCCACAACAGTTCGTATATGGATGAAGCGAAAAAAAGGCTCTCTCAGGTTTTTGCGGAAATGGATAAACTGGTGACCATGAAGATTGATGAGCCGCTGGATTTTAACCGAGAGATGCTGGATGCTCTCCTTCCTTTCAATCCAAAATTGAAATTAAATTACTATAAACATATGCAGAAAGCCATTGAACGCATGATCCTTCAGTACGGGGAAAACACAAAATGGAAATGGTCTTTTCCGGATTTCTGGTCCAAACTGGCCGTATCCGGAAAAAATCTGATTGATTTCAGAGAGATTGAAAGTATCCGTGACCCCAGAGAAGAGTTTTATTATGACCGCCATGAGCTTCTGAATATAGTAAAAGAAGGGCTTTTTGACGCTTCCGGCCATTACAGAAATAAATATGAGCTTTCCACAAAATCCAAAAATGATCTGGTGCACGCCATCCGTCTTCTGGAAAGTCTCAAGCGGATTGCTCTTCTGACA
Source organism: Leptospira biflexa (assembly GCA_020720785.1). GTDB lineage: Bacteria > Spirochaetota > Leptospiria > Turneriellales > DYLW01 > DYLW01. Next base: position 3,635 of record DYOA01000040.1, on the reverse strand, counting down.
GGAGATCCGGAAACCATTAAAAAATGCAAAACCGGTATTGATACATATAAATCCAGAATTGAAACCACTGATGAAGATGAAGATAAAGCAAAAAAAGTGAAGAAGAAATAATGTCCGGACCCAAAACAAAAAGAGAAATCAGCGATTATTTACGCAGTAAAAAAATTACTCCCACCGCCCAGAGGGTGGAGATGGCCGCTGTGTTGCTGGCAAAACCCCAGCATTTGACTGCGGAAGAAATTTACCAGATGATCAATGAGGAATTTGAAGTGGCATCCAGAGCGACCATATATAATAACCTCCATCTATTTGTGAATGTGGGTCTCTTAAAAACCCTGAATGTGTCTCCCACGTTATGTGTTTATGATTCCAATCTGAACGATCATTTTCATATTATTGATGAGGAGAGCGGGGAGGTCTTTGATATCAATATGAATAAGGAATTGCTTGCATCCCTTGTGAAACAGATGGCTAAATCCGCAAAAAATCCCAAGGGAGACAGCTACCACCTCCAGTTGAAGCAACTTGTTTTCCGGGGAAAAAAGTCAGAAATTTAAGCTGTGTATAAAATTAATTAAGGTGTGGGTTTCCAGTTTTGGGTTGGCTTTCCTTTGCTGATCCAGCTCCGGAAAATCCAGGATGATTTTTTCCAGCCGGGAATATCCATAGTTCCGGATCACTTTCTGGATACGTTCTTCGGATTTTTTTTTCATCCAGGCCGAATTGGAATCCTCTATGACGTCCATAACCGCACTGGCATTGTTTTTTCTGAGCATCATGTAGCGGAATGTATCTGTGAAAAGTTTTGCAATGCCGGTAAACAGTATGGTGGAATCTCTATCCGAATGCGAGATGGTGCGATGCAGGGCTTTGGATATATCTCTTTCCGCTATTAAATCCAGTATGGCAAAATAATAATTGCCGTCAATATCCAGAGCGGCCATGGCTACATCGTCTTCTGTTATGGTTTTTTCCGCTATTTTGTAAAGGAACAATCTGTTCAGGGCTTCATTGATGTACTTCTGGCTCTGGTGGCAGATGTCCGCGAGCAATCCTGCGGCTGCTTTTTCCATGGAATATCCGGCGGTTTCAGACCTCCTCTGGATATAGGTTACCACATCCTTTTCCTTCAGCGGTACCGGAGTAAAGACCAGAAATCTTTCTTCCAGAAATTTAAAATCAGCCGGGAGTTTTTTCTCATCCAGATGGATTAAAAGCGGAGTGGTCTCCGGAATCCGGGATAGGTCCTCCACAAAGCGGGAGAGAATTTTATTATTTGATTTAATTTTATCAAACGTATTATCCGCATGGCGTATCCAGATATACCGGGCTTCTCCAAACATGGGGATGGTGGTAAGTTCCGCGTGGAAACTTTCCATCTGGACTTCCCTGCCGTTGATGTGGATTTCTTCTGTCTGTGGGAATTTTTTTTTGAGGTATTTCTGGTATGCCCGGTATGTTTCCTCCACCTGGTAATGGTCATCGGAATAAACAATGATCCCAGGGATATTTCCGGCTTTGGACAGAGCGGTAATCAATTCTTTGAGATCGGTGAAAGTATTTTTCAATTCTGTATCCGCATTAATGTATTCTCACTGGATGTGATCTTCCAGTGGGGTATCTTCAGAAAAATCTATGATCCCGAATTTTTCTTCGTATTTATGGATATTATCGGCCAATGCGTTCATGAGTCTTTTTGCGTGTGCCGGGGAGAGAATGACCCTGGACACAATTTTCCCAAAAGGGGCAGGCCGCTGCTGGATAAAAAGATAGTCCAGGACAAATTCTTCTTTTGTGTGTAATATATTGGCCACATTGGAGTAACGACCCTGCATGATTTCCGGATCCAACTGGATCTCAATTTTCTTATCCGGGGTGGAAAAATCATCCGATTTCTGCATGGGGGAAAATGGAAAACATGGCGGTTCTGTAAACCAAAAATACTTGCCATCCGTTTTAAATATGCAAGTGTTGCTTATGGGAAAATTTATAATCACAATTGACCAGGGGACAACCGGTTCCCGGGTTTTTCTTATTAACCGCGAAGGAAAAGTAATTGCCTCTGAATACGAGGAATTCCGGCAGTATTATCCCAAAGCCGGCTGGGTGGAGCATGACGGTGAGGAAATATGGGAATCCATTGGGAAATTAATGAAAAGAGTTTTTCAGAAATCCGGTCTGAACCCAAAGGATGCGGATTCCATTGGGATCACCAACCAGAGAGAGACCAGCGTGCTCTGGGACCGGGCCACACATAAGCCGGTGTATAAGGCCATTGTCTGGCAGTGCCGCAGAACCGCCGATTTTTGTGAAACGCTGAAAGCGGGGGGGCACTGGCAAATGGTGCAGGAAAAAACCGGGTTGGTCATTGACGCGTATTTTTCCGGAACAAAAATCCACTGGATTCTGAATAATGTTCCCGGTTTGCAGGATAAGGCCAGGAATGGGGAAATCGCGTTCGGGACCATGGACAGCTTTCTGCTTTATCATTTAACATCCGGGGTTTCCCACAAAACAGATTATTCCAACGCATCCCGCACGATGGTCTTCAATATCCATGAAAAAAAATGGGATCAGGATTTACTGAATCTGCTGGATATTCCGGAGGCCATTCTTCCGGAAGTGCAGAAATCATCGTCCCTGTTTGGACATACAAAGGGCTTGGATTTTCTGCCCGATGGAATTCCCATTTACTCCATGATTGGAGACCAGCAGTCCGCACTGTACGGACAGCTCTGCCATAATCCTGGAGAGGCAAAGAATACTTATGGGACGGGTGCCTTTATTGTGATGAATCTGGGGCAGAAAAATTTAATCAGCCGGCATGGTCTGGTGACCTCTCTGGCCTGCGACGCTGCGGGGAATCCGGTGTATGCCCTGGAAGGGTCCATTTTCATTGCCGGGGCAGTAATCCAGTTTTTGCGGGATAATCTGAAATTTTTTCCCCAATCCTCCGCTTCTGAAGGGATGGCCACTTCCACGGATGACGGGGAAGAGGTTGTTTTTGTCCCCGCATTTGCCGGATTGGGGGCTCCGCACTGGGACCAGAACGCCCGGGGTGCCATCCTGAATCTGACCCGTGGGACCACCATTGAGCATATCACAAAAGCCGCATTGAAATCTATTGCCATGCAGACGTTTGATGTGATTGCGGCGATGGAAAAGGATGCCAGTTTCCGCCTCAAAGCCCTGAAAGTGGACGGGGGGGCAACGGCCAATAAATATCTGATGCAGTTCCAGGCCGGGATTTTAAATGCCGATGTGATTATTCCGGAAAATTCGGAAACAACCGTACTGGGGGCAGCCTATTTAGCGGGACTGGGCTCCGGTTTCTGGAAATCTCCGGAGGACTTGAAGGAGCTCAATCCTCCGGATGCCACGTTTCATCCCCGCATGAAAGAGAGTCAGCGTCAGGAAGAGATGGAACGCTGGCATGACGGAGTGAACCGGGTGAAAACCCAGGCTTGATTTATTTTTCCTTGACAAATGGTTTCATGGAGAGTTTTGTTTCTCAATGAGTGTGGATTTTGGAGATGCCCATATTCGGCATTGGAAAGATGCGGAGTAATTGTATTGTGTACAGCACTTGGCGAATGCCGATCATTTGTATGGCATGGCAGCGGAGTGTGGGCTTA
>DYOA01000039.1 GCA_020720785.1 Leptospira biflexa | reverse complement strand
GACATACGGCGTTATGTATGTCCTCACTGGTGACTGTCACCATTATGGATGACCGCCATTTGATGTATTACGCCTTCGTCATCTCCTCAGTGCGTTAATCCGGGAAAACAGCGGCGGATGCGAATAATGAAAGAAAACGTCCAAGGAAGAAGGAACAAGCCGGGAAAGATTGTTCACGCTTAATTTTTTCAATGCAGAAATGAGATGATCGGAAGTCCCGATGGTCTCTGCAGCATAACGGTCAGCCTGGTATTCATGGACGCGGGAGAGGTAATTCCCGGCCACAGACAAAACCAATTCTATGGGAGAGTAGAGAAAGGAGAAGAATAAAAATCCCGCGTATATACTGATATGATCCATGGAGAACACCGCAAACAACTCCGGATCCCTTATGAAAATGGACAGGATAAAAAACATTAAAAAGGAAGCAATCAAAGACTGCCCCTGGTGGATGAGGATGTGTTTTTTCCTGTAATGCCCCATCTCATGAGCCAGAACGGACAGAATTTCCTGCGGACTTAATTTTTCCACCAGCGTGTCATACAGCACAATCCGCTTGAGATTCCCAAAGCCGGTGAAAAAGGCATTCAGACGGGTGCTGCGGCGGGAACCGTCCATGGTAAAAATTCCTTTGAGACGGAATTTTTCCTTCTCTGCGTATTGGGAGATGTCCCGGACCAGCTCATCATTTTTGAGCGGCTCAAACTTATTGAAAAGTGGCAGAAATAGTACCGGTGCCAGATACCCCAACACAAAGGAAACAACGCTGAAAAATCCCCACGCATAAAGCCACCCATCGGCCGGAAACGCTCCAAAAAACCACAAGGCTGAGGCTACCAGCGGCCCGCCCAGAAGTATCGTCAGCAGAATCCCTTTGATTTTATCAAAAATAAAAGTTTTTACGGTTGTCCGGTTCAGTCCGTATCTGGCCTCCAGAAAAAAAGTGGAATAGATGGACGCTGGTAACTGGAGAAGGGTCATTGCTGCGAGGATGAAGCCATAAAAAAGAAGACCAGTGAGAATTTCCCCGTATCCAAAGGAACGGACAAAATCATCCAAAAAAGGAAACCCCCGGAGAGATATAAATAACACCAGAACGATTGTGGAAACAAGAGAGATCAGCACAGAAAAACGAGCTCTGTCATTATTGTAGGATTTATTTTTCCGGTATTCCTCCTCCCCCATCAAACCGGAAAACTCCGGAGGCAGAATCTCCGGCATTTTTCTCCAATTTAAATACTCTGTGAGAATTTCCACCGCAAGAGAGAAAAATAGGAAAAAGTAAACCAGAAATCCATATAAACTCATGGTCACAGAATAATCATTTTTAACCCATCTGCCAATTTTTTATGGATTCTTACAGGGAATACGGGGGAAGGATTTTTCCTTTCTTGTGTCCAAAAAAACTCCGGAAATCGTTTCTTCTGAATAATGCAGAAATATTTCATACATTCCACCTCCCATCTCCACCGCCCGCAAGGTCATATCCATTGGAGCAGTCTTTTTCTCTTTTGCACTATCATTCGCTTCCATCGCCGGCTTCAAAATGAATTGATAAACCCTCGCAGGATTGCTGCCATCCGGTCTGACCGATGGGAGGCTATCCCTGGAAATACCCTCCATCTCCAGAATTTTTCCTTCGGAATCCGGAAAAATATCTTCCCGTAGCGGAAAAAAAATCTCCAGTTTGTTTTTTCCGCTTTCTTTGAAGATGCGGATCCTTCCCGTTTTATGTCCGCATTTTTCCGGAATCCCAAATCCGTAATCCCCCCCGTCCTGGAACAATTTTTGCAGCATGATAAAACCAAGAGGAAAATCTGCCAGTGCGGGATGGGAAACCTTCCCGGAAAGAGATGCCTCCTCTTCCAGATATCCACCAAAAACCCAGCCTTCCCCGGACCCAAAGCGGATCTTTGTCCATCGTCCGGATTTTCCGGAAACACGCAGAAGCTTTCCCGTTTCCCCCAGGACTTCCACACTTTCCCCTTCCCCTATAGTGCCCAGGACATTGCCCTCCGGATTTTCCCGCACCCGGAGTCCTCCTTTTGCAACAACCACCTTGAGAATTTTTCCGCTATCACCGATACTTTTTTTATTGTCCTTGGAGCAATTCATCAGGAAAAAAACCAGAGTCAGAATCCCCAGCATGTATAATGGAATTATTTTCTTCATTTGTATTTTTCCAAACTGCATTTTGGGAAAGCTATCCATTGGCTACGATCATGGAATACGGCTCCCCCGTCAAGCGGTTTTCCAGCCAAAAGGGAAATGGAGGGACATATTTATGCATATTATGTGACATAATCATAGTGAATTACTGTATTATGAATGTCTTTCGCGGTGACAGTCACCAAAAAAGATATAACATATTATTTTTCCTTGTAATATATCTTTATTTTGAGGGAGCGGCAAATATATCCAGTTTTTTCCGGAATTCCAGCAGGTTGCCCAGAAAATAGAAGGCCAGAGTCTGAACCAGAAAGATGCCGTGTGCAAGCAGAGAAAAAGTGTGGATATGCCGCAGGTTCAGATCACTTCCGGAAATGGCCATATACCAGAAAAATTCAAAAACTCCCAATCCCAGAATGGGATAAATTGGGAAAATGCGTAAAAATTTAAAGAAAAAAGAGGCCACAATTGCCGCAGAGAGCGGGAGCGAGGGAAGAAGAATCCGGAGGATAAAAACCCAAATAAATAAAGACACAAAGGCATTGACGCTTCCCCAGACCCCCATGATGAGGCGGGAAAGTGGTTTAAAGGCTTTATAATCGTCCTGAATCCGCGATATCCCGATTTTAAGTTTATTACGGATATGCCGGAAATTGGGATATAAAAAGTAAACCCCCCAAGGGATGAAACGGGAGGAAGCAAACACAAGAATAAGAAACAGAATTCCGGTACCTGCCCCCAGAAAAAGCTGGTATCTGCTTTCAATGAATCCCATAAGCAGCAATGCCGCCAGGAAAAAAACGGAAAGAAGGACATCATAAATCCGGATAAGCAGGATATGGAACACGGGCGTCTCACGGGAAAATCCCAGATCGTACAGTTTTTTCATATAGGCCAGTTCCCGCTCTTTCATGGGAAGAACATCCCGGAAAAAATTATTAAACAGGAACGCCATAAAAACCCAGGAAAAGGAAACCGGGGATAGATACCACAATTGTCCTGCCCGCAAAAGGTTCAGAGCAAGAAAAGACAGAAACAGGATCACCCAGGAAAACAGACCGGGGTTTCGCACCATTTCCATCCCCAGGGAATAATCCGCATTCAGTACCACCCAAAAAAAATACAGTGCAAACAATATATGCAGAATAAAAAAAACCCATCGTTCCAGGATTCCGGCTTTTTCTTCCACGCATCATTCTGAAGGATGAATCCAGAAAGTCAAAGAAAAAAAGCGGGTTGGGGACGGCAGTAATAATGGTTGGCAGCAGGTCTGGAAACCAAATACCGCATTCATGAAACCACAGAAAAATTTATGGAAAATTTCCATAATGGCGGCCGGTATTTTATCCCTGATATTCCAGTGTTCGGAAGACAAAACATACCATCTTAAATTTTCTGATTCATTCCAGAAAAACACAATTTCCGGTCACCGTTTTTCCACAAACGCCGGAGATAAGGCCGGAATTGTGGTTATGGACACCGATTCTCAAAAAATTGTTTATGCGGAAAACGCCGGGGAATTTTTTATTCCGGCATCCCTGACCAAACTTGCAACATCCATATATGCTCTGGATATTCTGGGCGAAGACTTCCGTTTTAAGACCACTCTATATTCCGATGGTAAGCTGGAAAATGGCATCCTTTCCGGCAATCTAACCATTGCCGGAGGCGGGAATCCTGTTTTCAGTGTGGAAGACATGATCCGGTTTGTCCGGGGTCTGTATGACAAGGGAATCCGGAAAGTCCATGGAAAGGTTTTTTATCTGGACGATGAGATTGCACCCCGAATGAACATTGATCCGGATATGCCAAAGACAAAATATTATAATACCTCCTTCTCCGGATTAAATTTTGCCAACAATATACAGGAGACAATCCGTCCGTATAATAAAGGGCGGATATTTCTGACCCCGCCCGATGCCCACTCTTCTATAAACTGGACTCATTCCGGCGGAGTGTATCCGGACATAAATTTTAAGCTGGAGAATAATCAATGGAAGTGGATTATCGCAGGGAAATACAATGCAGATATTCCCGTGACCCTGCCCGTTCCGGATTCCGGATTTTTCTTTGCATGGAATTTTTATCTTGCGGCAAAGGCATATGGAGTGGAATTACCAGTTCCGGAGAGAATGTCCATGGAAAAATTCCGGAATCTGGAAAATTCTCCGGAGGAACTGGTGACTCATGAAAGCGAGACTTTGGGCGTTCTGGTAAAGGATTTGCTCCTTTTCAGTAACAACCAGTGGGCGGAAGTTCTGATGGTATTCACTGCACACAAGCAGAATCCGGAAATCGTCCGGATGGAAGAAGCCGCTAAGGCCATGAAAGAATATCTTGTGAAGACCTTCCCGGATGCCGGATTTGAAAAAAGCCGGATACCCAACGGCTCCGGTTTATCCTCCCAGACCCGCCTCACCCCGTTCCAGATTCTGACGGTTTTATCCCATGCCCGGAACAGATACAATTCCCTGGATGGCGGTAACAGCTTTGAGGAGATGCTACCGGTTTCGGGAATTTCCGGAACACTGAAGTCCCGGATAACGGATGATTTGCTACTTTACCGGAACCGTGCAAAAACGGGCACTCTGGCATTTGCCATCGGGATGGGCGGATATACCACCACAAAAAAAGGGAATCATTATTCCTATGTTCTCATGAAGACAAATTTTGCCCATCGGGATTCGTATGAAAAAAACCGCCTGGGGGCAGGAGAGAGCTATACCTGGTCCATGACCGCACAGGAAGAATTTGAAAACCAGATTTTACGCTGGATACAGGAAAACTGAACCGGAGGAAAAGCCATCCTCCGGATTGAAGTACAGAATATTATTTGACTGCCCCGGACGAATACTGTCCATAGGGATCATACAGATGATACACATCAAATGGCTGCAGAGGGGGCAGGACTCCGGATTTTTTTTCCTGGACATTTTCCGTTTTTGTATCCACAAAAACCCCTGGCCGGACGGCAAGCGAGGATTCCATGTCTTCCCGCATTCGGATGGAATTGTCTTCTATCTCTGAAATCGTTGACGTTATCCATTTTGTTTTTGCAGCACCATCCGAAAATTCCATCCAGTCGCCATCGGAATTATGGGCGTACATTTTTTTGATAAATTCCTGGGTGGTGATGCCCATTTTTTTTGCCACCGGCCCCATAATCCGCTCTGACCATTCCTCAATGAATTTCAACGTCTCTTTTTGTTGGGTGATATTTCCATAGTTATCTCCCCTTATCTGGTGGTGCAGAATGATAGCATGATCCAGGGCATAGCTTTTATCCGCACTGGATGTGATCACGGCGGCCATGCTGGCGGCATAGGATTTTACCACCACATAAATGGGTGCACGGGAGGATTTCATTGCGGAAAGAATCTGGTATCCTGCCATCACAGAGCCGCCCGGCGATGATTCAATCACCAGAAAGATGGGTTTGGAGTCCGAGTGGTTGTTATAGAAATCAATCAAACGGACAATCTCTGCTGCACTGTCATAGGTAATGGGGCCGTTTAATTCCATTTTCCTGTCACTGATGATTATTTTTTTTCCCTGGAGAGGATTTGCCGGATAGCGTACTTCCCCAATCACTATATTTTTGGTTTCATCGGTTTTTTTCTGTTTTTTTATCTGTGTCTCCATCTGGAAGATGCGGGTTTCCAGATTTTTCATATCTTCAATTTTTTTGGTGCTTTCCAGTCGTATTTTATTTAATTCCAGTTGGATATCATTGCTTTCCTGCTGGAATTTTCTGAACACTTCTTTGTTTTTCTCCTCTTCCAGAGCGTTCTTAATCCGCAGATCATTGATGGTATCGTTAATTTTCTGCTGGGAGAGTTTTTTTTGTTCTTCCTCCAGCTTGCTTTTCGCTTCCAGGAATTCCTTCTGTAGCTTCAGAAATTCAATTTCCTTGCGAATGCTTTCTTCCGCCGGATCTGTGGCAACGGTTTGCCCCTTTTTCTCCTCCGGTGCCTGTGGAAATACGGCGATGGGTACTAATACCATAACTGCGATCGCAATAAATAACGAGTGGATTCTTTTTTTTCTGATTTTCATATTTTCCTCTATTTTTTAGTTCATGGCAAGCTCATTGGATGATTGTTTGATTCTATGAATTTGTATTCCGGGAAAGAAATGGGCTATTATTTCCCTGTAGTTTTTGTTATGCTTTTCTGCCATCACTCTGGCACTATGCTGGCACATCCCCACTCCGTGTCCATATCCTTGTCCGGCAATAAGATAATTATCTTTTTCTGTTTTCACCGCAAACATGGTGGATTTGAGACGGACTGCACCCATTTTTGTGCGGAACGCATTGCCCGTCATGACCATATCTCCTTTTGCGGTTTTCACATTAATTTTCTCCACGCGGTTGGAAGGACTCCGGGAAACCACAGAAATACCGTCCACAGAACCATGAAAGATTTTATTCATTTCATTCCGGCTCACGGTGATCTGCCATCGGTTCTGGGGTACCTCATCACAATAGGGATGACGGATATTGGGTAAATACGGGAGGTCATTTCCCCAGGTCTCCCCGGAGGAAGCGGTCATGCCACCAGAGCAGGCAGAGAAAAAAACACTGGCCGGTTTTCCTTCATAGGTGATGATTTCTGCATTGGTGGCACGGACAGCGGAACGCACCACGGAATCATTTTCCCGTATTCCTTTGTACACCTGTGCGTTCGTGGTGGAGTCAATCTGATAACTGGAATTACGGAGTTTATTTTTCAGATAATAGGTACGTGCAACCACCACCTGTGCCTTTAAGGCTTCCATCGGCCAGGAGGGGGTCATCTCATGGGAAACCACCGATGTCAGGTAATCCTCCATGCTCACCATGCTGATATATAAATTTGTTTTATTTGTCTTGACAACTTTGAGCTTCCCCCGGTAAGTATGGTTTTGAAAGCGGTATGTACCGTCCTTGCTCACCAGTGTCCCACTGCTCTGCGGAATCAATTCACCGGAGCCCTGTATCTTTCCGGAGTCGGTAAGAAAAACATACTGACCTGCATATACAGGAAGCATCTTTCCCTGGTAAATTTTCACGAGAACATTATTATCCAGAGAAACGGTATCATCGCTCATAAACGGGAGTTTATCCAGATCCAGACTTCCCAAATGGTTTGGCTCAGTGCCCTTGTAAAGATATGGACTGCCCTTCCAAGAGGGAGGAGAAACACAGGAGGAAAATATAAAGCCAATTGCAAGCGAATAAAAAAGAAACCGCACCATAATACCTTTTCGGAAGAATTCCATAATGGAAAATAAAAAAAAATTGACGCCCAATGACCATTTTTGTTGTTCAATTCATGAAAATTCCCACAAGGCTGCTTTACTGGTTTGAAATGCCTCTGGATATTTCTGAGACCACTGTTTCAGAAGAGGATAGCCTGGAATTTTTAAAACGGGATATTCTCCTGATTTCTTTGCCATATTCAAAGATAAACAGCGTTTTGCAAAAATTCCAGAATGATGTTTCTGCTACAGTATTCGCGTTTAACCTGGATAATATTCTCGTGATGGCCCGGGCGTCCTCGGACGGAGCAAGGGAGTCTTTTTGCAAAACCTTTGCCGATAGTTTATTTGAAGTGGGTCCGGAACGGTGTATTATCCACAGTAAGATTATGGATGCGGAAATTGAAAAGATATTCAAAAGCCGCCAGATCCGGTTTTTCACCATGAATACTGTGGACCATAGGGCCATGATCGCAAAAGCCATGGGAATTATTGAGCCCATTTTCAAACAGAGTCCACAGAAAAGACCAGTGAGTCTGGTTTTACAATATTATCCGGAGAAAAAAATGAATGCCGTTCTGGTTTCTGAATCTTCCGGAAGAAAAGTGGAGGGCTGGGTAAAACGCCTTTGGCTGAACGGGGTATCCATTGTCCTGAAACAGAAAGAGAACCTGCAACTCTTTGACAGGAAAAATATCGTGACAGTCTCTGCCGATTTTATCCGCTTCCGGATCCAGATTCACAAATCCATTATTGCCGGAATGGATGATACCTCCATCACGGTGGTTTATAACATTCTGAATCCGTCCATGATCTCCGCCGATGAAGGCAAACACCTGATCAAGGAATTGCACCGGGAAATGAATTATCCGGAAATCTGAATCCGGGATAATGCTTCTTGGGCTTCCATTACTGCTTCCTCCGTTTTATCCCATCCAATGCAGGCGTCCGTGACAGAGACTCCATACTTGAGTTCCTGCGTGGGAACAATTTTCTGATTCCCGTCAAAAAGAAAACTTTCCAGCATGGCTCCCACAATATAACGATTCCCATTAGCCTTCTGGATTAAAATTTCTTTTAATACCTTTGTCTGTTTATCATATTGCTTCCGGGAATTGTCATGGGAGCAGTCCACAATAACCAGGGGATTCAGTTTCTCTTTCTGAAGTTCTTCCACTGCGGTTTCAATACTCACCACATCGTAGTTGGGGACATTTTTACCCCCACGCAAAATCAGATTACCCCAGGGATTTCCACGGGTACGGACAACCGATGTGTACCCATCCTGGTCTATCCCAATAAAACTGTGCTGACTCCGTGAGGATTTCATGGCATTCAGGGCCACCTCAATGCTGCCATCGGTGCCGTTTTTATAGCCCACGGGCATGGAGAGGCCACTGGCCATTTCCCGGTGGGTCTGGGATTCTGTGGTACGGGCACCAATGGCTGCCCAGCTCACCAGATTGGATATATACTGCGGAATAATGGGATCCAGAAATTCGGAAGCAGCGGGCAATCCCATCTCATTAATCTTCAGAAGAATCCTGCGTGCCCGTTTCAGACCCTCCGGCATATTGTAGGATCCATCCATATAAGGATCATTGATCAGCCCTTTCCATCCGGTGGTGGTACGTGGTTTTTCAAAATAGACCCGCATAACAACGTAAATACTGTCCTTTACCTTGTCACGCAGAAGGGCAAGTTTCTCTGCATATTCCATGGCCGCTTTTTCGTCATGGATGGAACAGGGCCCGGCAATGAGCAGAAACCGGGGATTCTCTCCGGAAAGAATTTTTTTTATGACCTCCCGGGCATCGTAAACATGCCCTTTAATGGAGTCCGTAAGGGGGAGCTCTTTTTTGAGCTCCCGTGGCGAAATCAACGGCAAGGTACGTTCAACATTTACGTCAGATATATTTAAAGTAGTGCTCATTTCTGGAACAATCGGTCAATTTCTTCCTGGTTGTCATTCCTGGTAAATATGGACACAAGAACCAGGACAATGGCAGAAACCGGAAGGGATATGAACATGGGATCCACCGAGCTCCAGGTACCGGAAATCAGGGTATCCTTACCCAATAGGGCATTTGCAATTCCCAAAACTGAGGATTCCGCTGAATGGACAAATGTAATCCAGAAAGCGGCAGAAAAAAATCCCACCAGAACACTGGAGACAACCCCGGTACGGGTGGCTTTCTTCCAATACAGTGCTGCTATGTATGCCGGCAAAAATGCCCCCGCACACAATCCAAAAAAGATGGCTGTGCCACGGGCAATAATGGCTTCCCCTTTTACAACAACAATGGGAAGGATATACGCCAGAGCCACACTGATGATAATGGTTACTCCAATTCCTAACTTGGAAATGAATACTGTCTGATTCTTTGATTCTTCTTTATTTCCAAATTGTTCAAAGAAATCCCTGGCAATGGCTGTACCCATTGTATGGAACTGGGAACTCAGAGTGCTCATAGCAGCAGCCAGAAGGGTGAGCATGAAAAGAACCCCAAACCAGTGCGGCATCGCATTTTTTATATAAACAGGGATAATATTATCCACTTCGCCGCCGGCAGCAGCCACCGCAATGGTTCCTTTTTTTGTTTCTTCACAGGGGATGCCCTGGCCTTTTGTTATTTTGTCTCCCACTTTTGCATCCGGAAATTTTTTCTGGATAAGGGCCAGATTTTTTGGGGTGATTTTCAACTCAGGCAGATTTGCATGGACTTCTTTAACGGCTCCGGAAGTTGCACAGAAATCAAGATTATGCACATTTTTAGAAAAATAAACATTGGAAAGGGACCCGGTCACAAACGCCACCCCGGTCATCATCAAGATAAATATTCCACCAATCGCTACTGCCCGGTTAAGCTCCCGGTTGCTCCGGACAGTCATGAATCGGATCACAAGCTGTGGCTGGGCAAGAACTCCAATGCCCACTCCCATGATGATGGTGGAAACCATGACCCACCAGAATCCGGAATTGAACGACGGCATGGATGTCCAACCCTGGTGTCCTTTTGCTGCAAGCGGAGGAGGCGTGGGCATTGCCGTCAGGGCTTTATGGGCTTCTGTAAACCCACCCAGAATATAATAGGTATACACCACCAGAATCACCATTCCCACAAACATGATGCTTCCCTGGAATGCATCCGTATACATAACACCTTTCAGACCACCCATAATCACATAAACAGCAATTATAAAGGAGAAGAAAAACAGAGCAGTGGAATAATCAATGCCAAACTGCTGTTCAATATATTTGGCCGCACCGATGAGTACAACACCTGCATAGAGCGGCATGAAAAGAAAGATAACAATTCCCATAAATTTTTGCAGGAATACAGAGGAAAACCGGTTTCCAATGAGCTCCGGAAACGTATGGGAGTTCATTTTAAAACCCATTTCTCTGGTTTTTTTTCCAAAGAATATAAAGGCAATGAAAATACCCATAAAGATATTCAAAAAAGTCAGCCATAGAATACCCATTCCAAAAATACCGGCTGCCCCGCCAAAGCCCACAATAGCGGACGTACTGATAAACGTGGCACCATAGGAAAGGGCCATCACAAAAGGATGGATATTTCTTCCTGCAACAAGATAATCCGATGTGCCATGCGTACGTCTGTATCCCAGATATCCCAGAAGTGCAACAATCACCAAATATACAACTACCCAAAAAATTATCATAATTTCTCCTTGATAAATCAGTCGATGGATTTTTCCATCTCCATTTCATCTTTGCGCCATTGGGACGCATTCCGGGGCTCGCTTTCCTCCCCTTTATTCCAGTTGAGGATTCCATAGACCATGCATAGAATAGCAACAAGGATGGAAGAAAAATACGCCAGAAAAACCCAGATATCACCAAAACCTAACATAGCAACTCCTTATCTTGAATTTTCTGCAGGAAGGATAATCTTCATAAGCACGTGCTTAAAAATTTCAATGTGCATATATCCCTTCATGCTTTTAGAATAAATCTGAATACTAATTGTTTCCCCATCGTCAAGTTTTTTTTCATCCACGGCTTACCGTCTTTCGCCGTAAAAATATTGACGCCGGGTTTCCAAACAAAAGGCCACAATATAATGACGGATTACCGGTACCGGGAAATTCCCTATAACTACACTTCTTTCAGTGACAAAGAAATAATATTAAAATATTTTGATCCGGAAACCTGGACCATTTTTGATAATCTCCGGGAAAAACGGGTGACAGGCAGGAGTGCCCGTCTTTTTTTTGATGTTATCGGTCAGATTTTTTTAATTGACCGCAACCCGTATATTTTCAATGATTTTCTGGAAAGTTCCCGCAAGCTGCGGTCACTGAAAAAAAATCTGCACAGAAAAATAACAGAAATTGAAAATCTGGCGGAAGGGAATCCGCAGACAAATTTTCTGATAAAAAAATTCCGGGACAGGATCACCCTTTTCATTTCCGTATTCCCGGCGGAAAAGAAAAAACGGGCAAAAGCGTTATCCTCCCTCAAAGCCCATACCCGGGAAAAAAATATCTTCTTCTCCGCATTCCATAAAATTGCCCATGCCACCGATGCCACAGACTGGAGAGTAGAAAACCCCTTTTGTGTGGTTTATCCGGATGCCATCAAAGAAATCCCCGGATTGATAAAAGCCGCCCGGAAAACGGGTCTGTCCATAATCCCGCGAGGGGCAGGTACCGGTCTCACCGGCGGGGTGGTGCCAGTTCGGAGAGATACCCTTATCATCAATACAGAGAAGCTGAAAAGGATTTATGGAGTTGAAAAACGCACACTATCCGGCAGGGAGATCCCGGTGATTTCCCTGGAAGCCGGAGTGGTCACGGAAGATGCCATGGAATACGCAAAGGCAAGGGGCTATATCTTTGCCACAGACCCCACCTCCGCATGGGCGTCCACCATTGGTGGAAACATAGCTGAAAATTCCGGCGGGAAAAAATGCGTAATGTGGGGCACCGCCATAGATAATATCGCCTCCTTCCTTATCATTACGCAGGATTCCCGTTACCTCCGGGTCGTCCGGAGAGATCATCCATACAGAAAAATTGAACCGGAGGATGTGGTGATCTTTGATATTTTTTCCGTGGACGATAAAAACCGCAGCCCGGAAAAGCCGGAACGCAGTATTGAGCTGAGCGGTCTGGAAATACGGAAAAAAGGTCTGGGGAAAGACATCACCAATAAAGCATTGAACGGACTTCCCGGTTTACAGAAAGAAGGGGGGGACGGAGTTATTGTTTCCGCTGAATTTGTTCTCTATACTCCGTTCCAGTATGCCCATACCATCTGTCTGGAATTTTACGGAAAAGATATGGATCTCGCATCCCGGGCGATTGTGGATATCCTGGATATGTTCCGGAAAACCGATGAGTGCTTTCTGACAGCCCTGGAACACTTTGACGATAAATACATTGACGCAATTAATTATAAGAAGAAAGCAAACCGGAAAGAAAAACCCAAGGCTGTCCTGCTGATTGACATTGAAAGCAATGACGCACAAGAACTGGGGAAATATTCCTCTTTGGTCCTTACCATGGTGGAAAAATACAACACATCGGCTTTTGTGGCTGAGGATGAAAAACTGCGGGAACACTTCTGGAAAGACAGGAAAAACATGAGTGCCATAGCCCGGCACACCAACGCATTCAAGCTGAACGAAGACGTGGTGATCCCCATCGAAAAGCTGCCGGATTTTGCGGATTACATTGAAAAATTCAATCTGGCCCATGAGATCAAAAACTCCCAGGAAATTATCCGGATGGTAAATACAATTTCTGAAAATTTTTTCATTGGGGAATTCTGCGAAGAGGAAAATGAATGTAATTTCCTGAAAAGCCGGATGGAACTTTTTATCCGGGAGGTAACCGCCAGACAGGAAAAGTATAACTTCTTCTTTCAATACTTCTCCAAAAAAGGAAAACCCCTCCCGGCGGATTTGTTTCCGGAAATACCGGAAGCGGTACGGAATCGCAAATCCAGCATCTTTCTTCTTGCCAGGGATGGCTATATCCAAACCGATTTTTTCAATGAAATAAAGCCACATCTGGAAGAATCCTTTTCCGGCTATGATACAATAAAAGACAAATTCCTCCGGGAAATGGAGAGAATCCGGGCACGGAAAATCATCATAGCCACCCACATGCACGCCGGGGACGGAAACATCCATGTGAACATCCCGGTTCATTCCAATGATTATGCAATGATGAAGGAAGCGGAAAAAACATCCGCAAAGGTCATGAAAAAAACCGTGGATTTTGGCGGGGTGATTTCCGGAGAACATGGAATTGGTCTGACCAAGTTAAAATACATTGAAGCGGACATTCTGGATCAATACCAGAAATATAAAAAAGAATCGGATCCGGAGGATATTTTTAATCCGGACAAACTGAATCATGATTTTAATTTTGATTTGATATACACCCCATCCTTTAATCTTCTGGAGATGGAAGCCTATATCCTGAAATCCATTGACATGGAAAAATTATCCAATGAAATTTCTTCCTGCCTGCGTTGCAGCCGCTGTAAAACCGTGTGCAATACATTTTATCCGGAAGAAACAATGTTTTATCATCCCCGCAATAAGATTCTTGCTGTGGCCACCGTCATTGAAGCCGTCCTTTTTTCCATACAGACCGCCAATCGGCTGGATTTGGGCAATTTTGCCAAACTCACGGAAATATCCAGCCACTGTACCCTCTGCCACCGGTGTGAGAAGCCCTGCCCTGTGGATATTGATTTTGCGGAAGTTACTCTGCTAATGCGGCAGATTTTAGCGGAACGCGGAATCCAGCAGTCCAAACCGGCCACCCGCCTCACGCTGTTTTATCTGAAGAAAAGAAATTATTATGTGGTTAAACTATTCCGCTATGCCCTGCTGAAAGGAGCGTATTCCCTGCAGCGTATTGGGTACACCCTTAACCGGCCAGTCCGGAAAATTACCGGTAAAATCCTGCCATACTATGCTTCCATTCTCCAGAGCCGGCTTCCGCGTGCTGGAGAAAAAACAATCCGGGAAATATTTTCTCTGCGGGATAAAAACTCCGTGATCGCTTTTTCTCATCCCAAGCGGGAGATTATTAAATCCGTTTTTTATTTCCCGGGCTGCGGGTCGGAGCGGATGTTTTCAGAAATTTCCCTCGCAGCGGTGGGTTTGCTTTATTATGCCGGATACCGGGTGGTGATTCCGCAGGAATATCTCTGCTGTGGCTACCCCCTCCTCGCCAACGGAAAACTGAAAGAGGCGGAGATAAAGGTTTCAGAAAACAGAATGGGGTTCCATAAGATTGCGGAATCCATTGCGTATATGAATATCCAGAGCGTGGTGGTGACCTGCGGGACCTGCCATGAGATGCTGAAAAAACAATACCGGCTGGATTCCATTTTCCCACACGCAGAATTAATGGATGTCAATGAGTTTCTTACCATGGAAAACATCTACCGCCTCCCGGAAAAATATGAAGAACAGATGATATACCATGAACCCTGCCATTCCCCGCTGAAAAAATACGGCCAGGAAAAAGTATTCCATCATCTATATTCCCAGGCTCCTGCGGAAACCACTTTCTGCTGCGGGGAAGGCGGAACACTTGCACTTTCCACCCCAAAAATTTCCAATTCCATGAGAGTCAGAAAAACCTTATCCATAAGTGAATTATCCCAGGGAAAAAATGTGGAAGTGCTCACCACCTGCCCCAGTTGTGTGCAGGGTCTGTCCCGCATAACGGAGGGTGTCAGGGTGAATGGAAAATCTCTGGTCGTAAAAAACGCGGAAATATTTCTGGGAAAAAAATGGAAAAAAAAGCTGGTGAAAGACCTAAAAAAAGGGCTACATAAGATCATCCTGTGAGACTATTAGAGTTTGACAGCCCAGCTTTTTATTAATTAATGATTCCAATGATAGCAAACGTAATGTTCTTGCGGAATTTCCCATCCGTCCGATGGGTGGAAAAAGTGGGTTATGTATTCCTTGGGGGATTCCTCATGATGGGAGTTTTTTCCTGTTCCTCCGACAAAGCCACGTATAAAGGAGATCTGGCCAACCAGAAAATCAAAGAGCTGTCCAACCGCTCCATCCAGGGGCAGCAGTTTGAAGGCACGGAAGTGATCAACCAGGTGGAAGCAACGGTGGGCAATAAATCCATCACCACCATGGATTTGCAAAACGAGATTGATTATTTTGAACACAGAAAAAGTATCAAGAAAGATAAAAGAAATATTCAAAGTCAGGTTCTGGATCTTCTGATATCCAGAGCGATTGTGGACCAGATTTCCCTGGAGGAATCCATTCTGGTAACGGATAAAAAAGTGGATGAATTTATCAAAAAAGAACTGGAAACCCGGAACATCACGGAAGAAGCCTACCAGAAAGAAATTAAAGGTAACTTTGGCCTGAGTTGGGAAGATTACCGGAGGGAAATAAAAAGACAATTCCAGACACAACAGGTGATCCAGCTCAAAGTATCCGTCTCCCAACCCACCCCTCAGGAAATTGAGGAATGGTACAAACTGAACAAACATAAACTGGGGAAAACATTCTATGTCCGTGTCATCCTGCGCCGGTTCCAGCCGGGTAATTCCAAATCAGAAATTGAAGCGAATAAAAAGCTGGAGGAAGCCCGGAAAATGGCTGGCCGGGATTTTGGGAAAGCAGCCACAACATACAGCCAGCATCCCTCGTCATCCCGTGGTGGTCTTCTGGGATGGCAAAGACTGGACGAAGTGGCAGAGTGGGACAGGACTCTGGCCGGGGTCATCCAGAACACCGCCAAGGGAACCCTATCTCCGGCATTTAAGGGGGCGGCGGGATATTATCTGGTTAAAGTGGAAAATGTCAAAGATATCCCCATTGATGAAGTCTATTCCTTTATCCGGATGCACCTGTACCAAACCAATGAGCAGAAAGCATTTTATGAATGGATACAGATGCAGAAAAAAAGAATTGCCGTGCAGATTTTTCTGGAAAAATATGAAGAAAGCACCGGCTGATTTTTATGGCTGAAATCAAACTGGAAAAAAGATCCGACCTTACCATCCTTCTGGACATCCATCCCGGAATACTGCAGGAATGGGTCAGGATTCTCCAGGGACAGGAATCCCTTGCGGAGGGCTTAAAAATCTTATTAAACCATGGGCTGGAGAAAATTTTTCTTTTCCGGCATATATTCCTTCCAGAGGAATCCCGGGAGCTTTTCGCAAGCCTGGCAAAGTTGCTGGGAAAAACCATACCGGAAATCCGTTATCCGGAAAAACAGAATAGTATCCTGCAAATGGAAAAAATATTCTCGAATCCTGAAATCAACCATATCTTTTATCTTACATCCATCCATCCCTTCTGGGATTTTGCCATAACATCCCGGCTTCTGGAATATGCGGATGAATACTATCCGGATTATACTTTTGGCGAAAATTCCCCTTCCGGTATGGTGCCGGATATTTTTTCCCGGTCATTTGTGGAAACTCTGGAATATGAATTCCAGGATTTAAGAAACGCCCCCGAAGATTTTGAACTGATTCCCTTTATGCGGAAAAACCTGAATAACTTTCATGTGGAAATCCATTATGAATCCCCGGATTTCCGGATGCTACGGCTGGATTTTTCCCTGAAAAGCGACCGGAGCATCCTGGAAAGCTACCAATTTTTCCGGCAAGCCGGGATTCCGGATTATTCTGCATTGGAAAAAACCATGGCAGAGAATCCGGACATTTTATATACCCAGCCATCGTATCTGGAAGTGGAAATCTTTTCCGGATGTGATTATGCCTGCACGTTTTGTCCCCGTCAGTTTACTCCCATTCAGGAAAAAAGTATTCCATCGGAAGCCTTGGAAAAAGTTTCCTCATTTCTGGATCAATCCCTGCGGGATGTCACCATCACCCTGGGTGGGATGGGGGAGCCTCTCCTGCATCCGGATGTATCCGGCGTCCTCCGGAAATTCCTGCCACATCCGGCGTTGAAAAGACTTATTCTGGAGACCAATGGATTTTATCTGGAAAAGATAATTTCGGCTTTACCGGAACTGGCGGAACACATCGGCAAGATCCTTTTCATCATCAATTTTAATTCCCTGGAAAGATATGAGGAAATTCACGGAGCACCTCCGGGGGCCTTAGAGAAAGTAAACCACAACCTACAGGAATTAACGCAAGTTTACCGGGAACAGAACTGGAACCCGGAAAAAATATATCTCCAGATGCTGAAAATTGAAGAAAATGAAATGGAGACAGACGCCATTTATGCCATGACAAAAGAATTAGGGATTTCCTTTCTGCTTCAGAAATACAACACATATCTGGATTTAATGCCGCAGAAAAGAGTATCGGATATGACTCCGCTGGAGCGAAGTTTCTGCTGGCATCTGCGGAGGGATTTTTTTATCCGTGCCGATGGGTCCGTCTCATACTGCAAGCAGGATGTGGCGGGAAAAATTCCGGTGGGCAATCTCAACAATGAGGAGATCCAGGATATTATCCATCGCCGGCAAACAGACTGGATCCGGAATTACCGGGCGGACTATCCGGAAAATCCCGCCTGTGCCGTCTGTGACGAATACTTTACCTTTAATTTTTGAAAATGAAATTTTTATTTCTGATACAGGCACGGCTGACATCCACCCGGCTTCCGCGTAAAATATTTGCCTGCATTGGAAACCGTCCACTGCTGGTTCACATCCCGGAACGCCTGAACCAGTTAAGAAATATCCCGTATTCCTGGAAAATTATATCCCCCCATGGAGAGCGGACGGAAATACTGAACTCCCTCAAAAAATATAATATCACAGAAGAGAACACAGGAGAAGGGGATGCCAGAGATGTTTTGTCCCGATATCTGAAAAATTCCACCCACCTGGACGATGCGGATTACATCATACGTCTCACGGCGGATAATCCGTTTCTGGTCTGGGACATCCTCCAGAAAAATCTGGAATCCGTAATGCTCCGCAAACCGGATTACTCTTACCCCTATGGCCTGCCTCTGGGAATGGGCTATGAAATCATCCGGGCGGGAGCGTTGCGGAACATAGACCGGCTGGCTCTGGAAAATTACCACCGGGAGCATGTGACCGTTTATTTCCGGGAGAAAACCCAGGATTTCCGGATTGATGTTTTTCCCATCGTGGCGGAAAAAAACCGTTCCATCCGCCTGACCATAGATGAGCCCAGGGATTTATCCATGGCACGGAAAGTATATAATCATTTTAACGCAATGAATCTACCGTTTTTTTCCCATTCCCAGGTGATGGATCTATTCCGCGAGAATCCGGATTTTTTCCGGGAAAACCGGACGGTATACCAGAAAGCGGCCACAGAATCCCAGAAAAGCCAAACCGGAGACATGGAAACCGCCCGTCCGCAGGTTCTGCTCTTTGCTCTGTGGGGGAAAGCCGCATCCGGGGAATCCCATGGACTGGGGCATTTATACCGGATGCGGGAGGTGAAAAAAATCCTGAAATCCATGGGAATCCCCTCCCTCCTTCTGAATTACTCCCGCCGTGGGAATTTCTCCGGAACCCGCAAGCCAATGAGCCATTTTCCGAAGGCAAAAATAATCATTCTGGATGCAAGGGATGGGGCATTCCCGGAATTCCCCCATCCGGTTTTCCGCATTGCGTTGGATAACCGTGGCGAGGGAAGAAAAACGGCGGATTACCTCTGGGATTCCCTCCCCCACTTTTCCATGGATAAAAAACAATTCCGCAAGAGTCTGCGACGAGCCCTGCTTCCTGCCTCCCTGTTTTTATACTGCCCCCATGCATCCCAATCCGTCATCCATGAAGCGGAGACAACCCCGCCACCGGAAACTGCCTTCCTCTATCCACCGGAGAAAAAAACAACCCCGGAAGAACTTCTGCAAAGGATGGAAAAATCCCCGGCCATTTACACGCACTTTGGGCAGACCATGCTGGCCGGTGTCTATCTGGGGAAAAAAATTCTGCTACACTCCCCGTCCCCATATCATAAAAAGCTGGGGCAGGAATTCATCCGCCAGCTTTCCTCCACAAAGATTCCGGAAAAGTATCTGGACGGGCGTGGCATGGAAAGGTTCTGCCGCTTCATCCAAAGGCTGGCGGAAAAATAAATTTACCACCAACGTTCAGGCACAATACAAATCAGTTCAGACAGAGGTTGAATTAATATACTATCACTTTCAACGTTTTACGCCACCCTTGCGACCCAGACCAAAACCAACACGATACAAGTCGGGCATATCGATGCGGCCGTCTTTCTTTATCTCCAATAGACCCAGTCGCT
>DYOA01000038.1 GCA_020720785.1 Leptospira biflexa | reverse complement strand
AGGATACAAGTATTTTATTCAACGCCACCGTCTTTCCGGGTTGATATGCAGGGGCACTCTGGCTTTCCGTCCGCAATTTCTCTTGACAAATGATCCGGTTTATTACTTCATCCATTATGCCTGTGACTGCAAAAAAACCACAGAACCCCGTAAAGACCACCAAGCCGGTAAAAAAGAAATCCGGCTTGGAGGGAATGGGCACATCTCTGGATGATAAATTCTTTGTTTTGCATGAGCGCATTATCCGTGTGGAGGAAGAGCTTTCCCACCAGCGGGAGATGCTGATATTCATGCAGCAGAGCTTTGATAAACGCTTTGAAGATATGCAAAGATATATGGACCGGCGTTTTGAAGATATGCAGAGGTATATGGACAAACGGTTTTCCATGCTGCAGTGGCTCATTGGGTTGGGATTTTCTTTGCTGGCTATTGTCATCGCCATTATGCGGGTTTTATAACTAAATGCAGAAGACGGAGTCGGAATTCATAATTCAGAAGACCGTAGAATATGTCAAAAACCAATTGGACGGAGCTGAGGGTGGTCACGATTGGTGGCATATCGCAGGCATGCGTATATGGAAAACTTCCTCAAAGAGTTTTACGATGAATGGAACGGAGAGGTATAATCCAGGAAAATATACCGCTGGATTTGCACCCAAAAACATCACAAAAAAGATAAAATTACTTGCGATTCTGAACGCCCATATTAATCTATCACTATGTGGGTAGCAGTGGATGCAATGAGCGGGGACAATGGAATTGACCCTATGGTTTTGGGTTCAATAATGGCCGTCAAGGATTTTGGTGCAAAGGTGATCCTTGTGGGGGATAAAACAATACTGGAAAAAGAATTATCCAAACACCGGTATCCCAAGGATCATATAAAAATCCAGCACGCGTCAGAAGTGATTACCATGGAGGATTCCCCGGGAAAAGCTATTCGGGCTAAAAAAGATGCTTCCGTGGTTGTGGCTGCCCAGTTAGTGCGGGATTCCGAAGCGATTGGCTTTTTTTCCCCGGGAAACACCGGAGCGTCCATGGCGGCCGCTTTGAGCATTCTGGGACGGTTGGACGGAGTTATGAGACCGGCAATTGCAGCACCCATCCCCAGGGAAGACGGGCATGCTACCGTGCTCATCGATGCCGGTGCAAATGTGGATTCCAAGCCGGATTATCTGGTCCAATTTGCCATCATGGGAGAGGTTTATTCCAGGGAAATCTTAGGCACCATCAATCCCAAGGTGGGAATACTGTCCAACGGGGAAGAAGATAAAAAAGGGAATGAACTGACCAAGGCGGCTTTCCAAAGGCTGGAAAAACTGCCCTATGACTTTGTGGGGAACATTGAAGGAAGAGATTTATTTAACGGAAAAGTGGATGTGGTCACAACGGACGGTTTTACCGGAAATATAGCTCTCAAATCCATTGAAGGGTGTGCACGGGCAATCTTCAAAACATTGAAAGAAGGAATACTGGAATCCAATCTGGCAAAAACCGGAGCACTGCTTCTGAAACCCACATTCAAAGCGGTAAAATCCCGTATGGATGACGCTTCTTATGGTGGGGCACCTCTTCTGGGAGTGAACGGGATTGCCATCATTGGGCATGGCTCCAGTACTTTCTGGGCTGTCCGCAACGCCATCCGGGTTACTCTGGAATTCGCCCAGAATGACGTAACGTTGAGGATCAAAGAAAATATAAAGCGGTTAACGTAATTCCCGCATTATAGTATTTCTATATTTTCTTCTTCATCTCATCAATAGCACGCTGGAGCTGTATATCCATTTCCAAGT
This sequence comes from Leptospira biflexa, assembly GCA_020720785.1. Taxonomy (GTDB): domain Bacteria; phylum Spirochaetota; class Leptospiria; order Turneriellales; family DYLW01; genus DYLW01. The sequence continues at coordinate 17,865 of DYOA01000038.1, read as the reverse complement.
CGAACACCGGTCGCTTATGGGTGTTGTAATACTCATTTTTAAAGATGATTTTCGCTCCCAGCTCTGACAGAGGGTATTTCTTTTCTTCCAGATAATTCATGAATTTTTTCAGATTTTCCGGTGAATACTCAATGGGTTGTTCAAAAAACTTTTCAATAATTTTTTGATTATGCAGCTCTTTGAAATTGTTTTTGTCCGAATCCGGGAGCTCATATTGTTTCACTTCAATATCGGGCTGGATTCCAATCTTATGGATGCATACGCCGCTGGGAGTATAATATTTCTGCACGGTGAGAAGAATGGCATAGTTATAATTCAGACGGATTTCATTCTGAACAGAGCCTTTCCCAAAGGTTTTTGTCCCAATGAATATTCCTCTTTTATGGTCTTTTACCGCACCGGTGACAATCTCGCTGGCGGATGCGGAGCCCTCATTGGCCAGGATGATCAAGGGGGCATCTGTAAAAATTGCATTTACAGAGGATGCGGAAAGAACACGGTTCTCGCTTTCCACTCTTCCTTTGGTGGAAACAATAACTCCCTCTTTAATGAAAAAATTGGAAATGGCATGGGCCGCCGTCAGATAACCACCTGGATTCCAGCGTAAGTCAAAAATAATTCCTTTTACCTTTTTTTTCTTGAATTCCAGTAGTTCCTTTTTCACTTCCTCTGCGGAATTCTGGGAAAACTGCTTTAATCTCAAATATCCAATGTTACCCGGCTGGATTATTTCTGCAGATACATGCTTGATTTTGATGATTGCCCGGACAATATTGAAGAATAAAACATCATCATATCCCTCCCTGGCCACCGTTATATTCACGGATGTCCCGGGTTTCCCCCGCAGAATACTGACGGCATCATTCAATGCCATATTTTTGGTGGATTGTTTATTAATTTCAATTATTTTATCCCCGGGTTTCAATCCGGCACGCATGGCAGGGGTCCCTTCAATGGGGGATACCACGGTCAGAAAGTTTTCCCGCAAGGATATTTCAATGCCCAGCCCGCCGAATTCACCCACTGTTTCCACTTTGAATTCGTTGTATGCTTCCGGCTGCAGAAAGCGGGTATGGTCATCATCCAGAGCCTTTACCATCCCTTCAATGGCACCAATCATCAGCTTCTGGTTGCTGACCTCTTCCACATGATTGCTTTTAATGTAGTAAAATACCGTGTTGAATAATTCCTGGAGTCCGGGCAGGGATATTTCTTTTTCCTGGTTTTTTCCGGAAATTTGCCCATAGGCACCAATGATGATTAAAAATGCCCCAATAATGATATACGAATACTGTTTAATATGTTTCATTTTGTCTCCATTAAAATTGCCCTTTCAGTATCCGTTATGACTTTGGGCGGTCAAGAATAATTTGATGGTGATGACCGGATTCAATATTTACGTTAAGCTCTGCAAATTAAATATGACTTGCCATGGTTGATCGGAATTCAAAACCTTCCGCAACCATCCTGAATAATTGAAAATATTTGTTTCTGACGGGAGAATTTTTTTGCTCAATGCCACGGCAAATAAACCAACATCGAGGTAAAAATGGAAGACTGGGATAAAAAACCGCTTATTGTGCAGTCAGATAAAACATTGCTACTGGAAGTGGACCACCCGGCTTTTGAGGAAGTCCGCAATATTATTTCCCGTTTTGCAGAGCTGGAAAAATCCCCGGAATACCTGCACACGTACCGTGTCACGCCATTATCCTTATGGAATGCGGCTGCGACTAAAATGAAAAGCGAAGAAATCATCAATGCCCTCTACAAGTATTCCAAATATCCCGTACCGCAGATTGTGAATTCAGAGATTGCCATGCAATTGAATCGCTATGGCAAAATCAAGCTCCAGCGGGATGAATCCGGAAATCTGGTTCTGGTATCCGATGATATTAACTATATAAAGGAGATTATCAGAAATAAAAGGGTAAACGAATTCATTGAAGGCCCCAAGGATAAAAACACTGTTTACGTGAAACCGGATTTCCGGGGTCATATCAAGCAGGCACTGATCCGCATTGGGTATCCGGTGGAGGATCTGGCCGGGTATGACAAGGGAAATGACTATAAGTTTAACCTTCTGGAAAAATCCAAAACCGGAAAGGAATTTACCATCCGGGATTATCAGAGAAAATCCATAGACGCGTTTTATGCCGGGGGATCCCTGGAAGGCGGGTCCGGGGTGATTGTACTGCCCTGCGGTGCGGGAAAAACCATTGTGGGAATTGGAACCATGTCTGCGGTGGGCTCCCAGACTTTGATTCTGGTTACCAATACCCTGTCCATCCGCCAATGGAAAGCGGAGCTGCTGGATAAAACAACAATTACAGAGGAAGACATTGGGGAATACTCCGGCGATAAAAAAGAAATCCGCCCCATAACCATTGCCACATATAATATCTTAACGCATCGGAAAAGAAAAGGCGGGGAGTTCACCCACTTCCATCTGTTTTCCTCCAATAACTGGGGACTGATTATCTATGACGAGGTACACCTCCTGCCCGCTCCTGTATTCCGTATGACCAGTGAGCTACAAGCAAAAAGACGCCTGGGTCTGACAGCCACCCTTGTCCGGGAAGACGGCCTGGAAGAGGATGTGTTTTCCCTGATTGGTCCCAAAAAATATGATGTTCCCTGGAAAGAGCTGGAGAAAAAATCCTGGATTGCGGAGGCCAGTTGTGTGGAAGTTCGCGTGCCCATGCGTTCTCTTATGCGCGGGCTTTATTCCGTTGCGGATGACAGGGAAAAATTCCGCCTTTCATCGGAAAACCCGGAAAAATCAAGGGTTGTGGGGACATTGTTGCATAAACACCACGGACAACAGATTCTGATCATTGGGCAGTATCTGGAGCAGCTCCATAAAATTGCCTCCCGGTATAATCTGCCTTTGATCACCGGAAAAACTCCCCTGGATGAGCGGGATAAGCTCTACCGGCAATTCCGCAAGAAAGAAATTACGGCTCTGGTGGTTTCCAAAGTGGCCAATTTTTCCATTGACCTTCCGGATGCCAGCATTGCCATCCAAATTTCCGGGACATTTGGCAGTCGCCAGGAAGAAGCCCAGAGGCTGGGCAGGGTATTGCGTCCCAAAGATAACGACAACACGGCGATTTTTTATTCCGTGATTACCAGTGAATCCAATGAAGAAAGATTCAGCCATAACCGCCAGCTTTTTCTCACCGAACAGGGTTATGAATATTATATTTATTCTTATGATCAGTTCCGGGAAAGATTTGGTTCGTATATCAATGTTGTAAAAAGAATCAAATTGGCGGAGAAAGAAAAAAATGAGTTGGCCGGCGTGGAGGCGTAAAAAGGGTATCGCATGAAGAATACCGCCTTCCTGGCTTTTTTTCTTTTTTTGGGAGTGGGGATGGTATTTCTTTTTCCTTCCCCTTTTGGAGAAATTTCGTTTCTGCCGGCGGTCAGTCTGGATTCCATTTATTCCCAGGATGAGGCCGGAGTCATCCAGCCCATCATGGAAACCGGCAGGGGAAAACCCACATCGGCACTGGAAGTATTTCCGCTGGAAGAGGACGGCCATACCCGGAAATATCGGGTAATACCTCCGGTGGCAGGATCCGCTGGCTTTCTCATCTCCAGTGATTCCGCAGAAAAGCCCGATCCCGGAAAGGATTTTTATCTCACCTGGACAGACAAGGGGAGTCTTTTTATTTTATTTCCGCAGATTGGGAATGAAGTGTATCTGTTCAATGAAAAAGGGGAATATCTGTGGAAAACAAAGGAAACCCGTTATCTTCAGCTTTTTCCGGATGAAAACTGGATGATGGCTGTATCCGGGGATCATTCCCGCGTGGGTTTTCTGAACTATTCGTTCCAGGAAAAGGTTTCCCATGAAGGCTTTATCATGCATTCTTATGACCTGGGCGGGCGGGGAAAATACTGTCTGGGATTTCTGGATGGCTCGCTTTATATTGGGAATCTGGACGCAGGCACAAAGGGATACTTTCCACAGGAAAAACCCACCAAAAAAACAAGTTGCAATTTTAATAGAAAAATGGTGATGACGCATGGAAATTACCGTAACAAGGAATCCATCAATATATTCCGTTTTCTGGAAAAAGATAATAAAATTAATCTGACCCACCTTTATTCGGTTTCTCTTCCGGAAATTTATGAGATTGTGCAGGATTTGTATCCTTCCCGGATGTCGCAGAAAAGCTCATTCTACCATCCGGATCCGATTGCCCTTTCGTGGCATGACTCAAATTTTGGGATAGCGGTTTTCCATTTTCGGGCGGAGGGCAAAGTTGTGCCGGTACTGGCCCTGCTGGACGATGCGGGGGTTTACGCAGCCCTTCCACTTCAGGATTTTCTGAAAACGGTTTCCTCCTCTGGCTCCTGGAGTATCAGAAAAACACGAACCGGATTCATTGTTTTTAATGATGACCTCGCTTTCCTGGTGGATAAGAAAGGGGTCTATTCCATTTTCCGGATGGGCGGAAATCTGTTATGGACATCCTCGGGAAATTCTCATGCCGGTACGTTTGTCCGGAGCAAGAATCCCCCGCTTTTTTACAAATACTCTTTTTCTGAAAAGCATTAAAAACGACGTACAAAAATCCCGCTACGCAGCTTGGGTTCAAACCATGTGGATTTGGGGGGCATGATTTTTCCTGCGTCCGCGATATCCATAAGCTGGCGTATGGACACCGGATGAAGGGCAAACGCTACTTTCATCTCCCCGGAACCCACCCTTTTCTGGAGTTCCTGAAGGCCTCGGATTCCCCCCACAAAATCAATCCCCTCATCGGTCCGGGGATCTGTTATGCCAAAAACCGGCTTCAGCACCAGATCCTGGAGAAGGGAAACATCCAGGCTTTCCACCGGATCGCGGGGAATGGGGACAGTATCCAGAAGAGATAAAAGATACCACTGCTTTTCCAGATACATTCCAAAGGTGTTTGCCGCGTCCGGTTTGGCCTCTTCCGCAGAATTTACCTTCACGATGGAAAATTGTTTCCCCAGAATATCCAGAATTTCCAGGGGTGTATTGCCGTTCAGATGGTTTATCACCCGGTTGTAATCCATGATTTTGAGCTGGTCATGGGGAAAAAGCACACAAAGAAAATAATTATAATCTTCCTCTCCGGTGTGGTGGGGATTCTCCGCTTTCAGTTGTTTACCTGTTTCTGCGGCGGATTTGGAACGATGGTGGCCGTCTGCCACATAGACAACATTGATTTTATGGAATATTTCTGTGATCTGGTCTATTGTCTCTCTCTCCCGGATAATCCATGCCGTATGGCGGACATTAAAATCGTCCACAAAATCATATTCCGGGGGGTTCGCGACCTGGGCGGCAATAATATCATTGATTTCCTGCCGGGCATTATATGTGAGAAAAACCGGGCCGGTATTGGTGCGGGTGGTTTTCACATGGTTAATTCTATCCTTTTCTTTTTTCTCTCTGGTGAGTTCATGGATTTTGATTTTCCCGCTCCAGTAATCTTCCACTGCGATGGATGTGACCAGCCCATACTGGGAATGACCATTCATTTCCTGTTTGTAAACATAATAAAAAGGCTCTGCATCCTGGAAAAGCCATCCTTCTTTTATGAAGTTCTCCAGATTTTCCCGTGCTTTTTCATAAACCTTCTGGTCATAGACATCGGTATCTGGCGGAAGATCAATTTCAGAGCGGACAATCCTCAGAAATGAGTAGTCATTTTCTTTTGCTTCCATTCTGGCTTCCTCCGTATTCAAAACATCATAGGGCCGGGAGGCAATCTTTGCCGCAAGTTCCCGCCGGGGGCGGAAAGCACGAAAAGGTTTAATATTCATGGGAACAAAAATGGAAAAAAACTTCCGGCAGTAAAGCATTTAAAGGGGGAATATATGCAGGGTCTGCCGGTTGCTCCGGCCATCCCGTCACAGACTGCAACGGATTTCACCCTCCAAGGGCGAGGAGGAGATCCAAGGGCGTGGGCTACGTTATTCTGCCAGAGCCGCACCCATCACCCCGGCATGGTCGCCGTAACGGGATAGCACCAATTCTGTTTTCGCATGGTCGCCCATGATATTTTCCCGCTTCACAATTTCCCGTAGATGATCCAGAAAGGTTCCATCAAAAGCGTCCATCATGCCGCCACCCAGCAGGATCAGATTCGGGTTCATGATATGGATTAGGGATATAATTCCGGTGGAGAGATATTTTAAACAGTGCTTTCTGAGTTTCACCGCCGATGGGTCCTTTCTCGCAAGAGCTTTTTTTATGGCAGAGGCTTTTATCCGGGAATCTTTTTCCCGGAGGACTTCATAGAAAGGGCTTTTCCTGGATTCTCCTCCATTGGCCAGAAGGAAACGCCGCACCCCCTCTTTGCCAATCATGGTTTCCAGGCAGCCACGGTTTCCACAGCCACATTTTTCTCCATTTTCCACCACGCGGATATGCCCGATTTCGCCCGCACCAAAGCCCGGTCCGCTCCAAATATGTCCGTTGATGGCCAGTGCCCCGCCAATGCCGGTTCCGCAGAAAATTCCGTAAACCATTGGATGGGCAGTTATGTCCATGGCGGGATGGTGCAGTTCTCCCCACAGTGCCATGTTCACGTCATTACCTATATGGGTTTTCCATGGAAAAATATCGCGGGTGATGGAGGCAAAGGGCACTTGTTTCCAACCCAGATTAGGGGCCACTCCAATGACTCCCTCCTCCGGATTCACTGTACCGGGGATGGCAAACCCCATTTTCCGGATTTTCTGTTCCGGTATACGGATTTCCCGGAGCAGCTCATCGGCCACGGAGCGGATTTGCTGCAGGGTCTCCCGTGGTGTCCCATTTTTTGGGGTTTTTATTTTTTTTTCCGCAAGAATACTTTTCTTTCCCGGATCATAAACGGCGGTAAGAATTTTTGTCCCGCCAATGTCCACTCCAATGGAAAGTTGTTCCAGCGTTATTTTCCTTCTTCCGGTGTGAAACAGATGTTCCAGGTACCGGGGTTGGAAGTCCGGTCAATGAGGACTTCTCCCGAACGGATAATCTGTGCGGGGGTTTCCAGACGTTTTTCCAGATATCCGGGGAGGGACAAAAGACCAAAGTGCGTGGATGGGTTATAGTACCGGAGGTTTTCAATTCCATGCTGGCTTAACCTGCGGGATATTTCTTCTTTTGTGAGAGCCAGCGGGTCAGAAGCATGGGACGCCGTTCCATATCCCCACAATGTCCCGTACATGGGAACGTAATTGGTCATGGGCCGGACAATGGGGAAAACGCTTTTGAGTGTCCAGTACAGCCGGGAGAAAAGGTGGGGACGGCTGATGGGAGACTCAATATGAAGACTCAATATTCCTTTGGGGGTGAGATGATCAGAAATGATGGTGTAGAACTCTTTTGTGTATAATTCAATGGACGGGCCAAAGGGATCGGTCAGGTCCAGCATGATCACATCATATTTTTCCGGGGATTTTTTGATGAATGCAATTCCATCTTCAAAGGCAAGCTTGAGCTTTTTGGATTCAAAAGCGCCATCGGAAATGGAGGGAATGTATTTTCTGGAAACGTCCACCACTTCTTCATCCAGCTCAATCATGGTAACGGTTTTGAGGCTGGGGTATTTGAGGAATTCCCGGATGGCTCCGCCATCACCGCCACCAATCACCAGGGCGTTTTCCGGTGCACCATGGGTAATGGATGGAACATGCACCAGGGGTTCATGGTATAAAAACTCATCCCATTCTGATGTCTGGAAAACATTATCCAGACGCAGTACTCTTCCGAACTGCTCTGACTCCAGAACTTCAATTTTCTGGAATTTTGTATGCCCTTCATAGAGCACTTTCCCAAACTGGAAAAAATAGCCCATATTTGGGTTCAGATTTTCCACATGATAGTTATCCAATGCCTGCATTGAGGATTCGTCATTTACGCACATTGTGCTTTTTCTGGTTTTTACACGTCATGGAAAGCCTTTTTATAATAAATGATTATTTTCCTGATGTCACAAAGGAAGATAAAATGGATGCAGATTTGGATTGCTACGGTGGACACAATCCATATCTTTTGTGGAGGATACTGATAAACCATAAAACAAATTGACGGTCTCAATAAATTAAGCAAAGTGACGCCCATGACTCAGGAAAAAGCTCCGGACATACGGATTCTGGCCATTGACGATGAAGACATCCAGCGGAAAATCATCCAGAAGCTGGTGGAGTCTTCCGGTTATGCCATCCGCATTGCCCCGGACGGGATGACCGGTCTGAACATGGCCAGAGAGTGGCTTCCCGGAATTATTTTCATTGATGTGTACCTTCCTGACGGCAGTGGGATTGAGCTGGTGAAAAAATTCAAGGAAATGCCGGAAACCAGTGATTCTTTTATCATCCTTATGTCATCAGATATCTCAGAAGATACCACTGTGGCCGGATTGATGCAACATGCGAATGAATTTATCTATAAGCCACTCCGGAAAAATGAATTTCAGATCAAGTTAAATTCCTGGGCACAACGCTATAGCAGAAGAATGTCCATGCTGGAAAAGGTGGACACACTTTCCAAAACAACGGATATTTTATCCCAGTATTTTTCCAAGGACATCGTGGAAAAAATCCTCACATCGTCCGGGAAGAACATGCTGAAGGGAGAGAATGTTACGGCCACCATTCTGTTCTTTGACATACGGAATTTTACAACCATTTCTGAATCCATATCCCCGGATAAAGTGGCCGATTTATTGAACTACCTTTATACAGATATTATGGATCTGGTTTTTTCCCATAATGGTTCCATTAATAAAATTATCGGGGATGCCATCCTAGCCACGTTTGGTGCACCCATCGCTTCTGAGCATGACGCCCGTAACGCCGTACTGTGTGCTCTGGATATCCAGAAGACATTTAATTTTTTTAACCAGGTGAAGCCACACTATCTGGAAAATGATATAGCCTTTGGTATTGGTATTGCCACCGGAAAAGTTTTTGCTGGCAATATTGGATCTTACCGGCGAATGGAGTATACCGTCATTGGGGATACGGTGAACCTGGCCAGCCGCCTCCAGGAGCTGACAAAAAAAATCACAGAAAATATTATCATCGATGATGCCACCCTGACCAGTGCAGAGCTGGATCTGGCCACCAAAAAAATCCGGGTTTCCGGAATCCGGGGGAAAAAAGAAAAAATTCAAATTTACGCTCTTTCCACACTCAAAAATCTGGATGAGGATGAAAAGGACAATGAGGTAACTTTTTTCTAACTGCCCCCTTATGATAAAAATACGATATTTAAAAGATATCTCTTCGCAGGAGAAAAAGAATATTCTGAGCCGGAAAACTCTGGCTCTGGATGAGGTCTGGAACGACACCATTGCTCCCATGGTGACGGATTTTGAAAAATCCCCCATGGACGCCCTGGCTTTATATAATAAGAAGTTCGATGGGTTCCATTCCTCGCCCGCCGTTATGGAAAGAGAGGAAATGGAAAGCCATTACCTCCAGGTGAAGAAAACCTCTCCGGAAACCTTGGAAGCCTTTGAGATGGCCATGGAGAATATCCAGGAATTCCACCGGCAGCAGATCCCATCCGGCTTTGAAACACGGGTTGCCGGGAACCTCCTGGGCTTTTTGTTTTCTCCCATGGAACGGGTGGCACTGTATGTCCCCGGCGGAAAGGCAAATTATCCTTCCACGGTGATGATGGGGGTGATCCCCGCAACCCTGGCCGGTGTAAAAGAAATTGTTCTGCTGAATCCGCCGCAAAAGGAAACCAGCCAGACCATACCGGTACTGGCGGCCATTGCATGGAAAACCGGCGTGAACCGTATCGTAAAATCCGGCGGGGCACAGAGCATTCTGGCCGCTGCCTTTGGTGTTCCGGAGCTGGGACTGGAGCCGGTGGATTTTATCTACGGGCCGGGGAATAAATATGTGGCGGCGGCAAAAAACTATGTATTTTCCCGCAATATCGCCGGAATTGACTCCTATGCCGGGCCATCTGAGGTTGTTATCCTTGCCGATTCCAGTGCCCGTCCGGCATATCTTGCCCATGATCTGATGGCACAGGCGGAACATGATGAGGACGCGATGGCCATCCTTCTCACGGACGATGCAGACATTGCCCGGCAGACGGCGGAAAAAATCGAACTGATTCTTCAGAGAAGGGAAAAAGAAAATGACGGCCAGCATTCCCAGCGTCTGCGGATTACCCGGGATTCCATTGAAAAGAATGGTCATATAATCATCACAGAGAATCTTCGGGGTGCGGTGGAATTTTCCAACCGCTTTGCCCCGGAACACCTGGAAATCCAGACGCGGGATAATGATGGGATTCTGAACGATATTACCTCCGCCGGCAGCATCTTTATGGGAGAATACGCTCCCGTTGCCGTGGGAGACTATTACTCCGGCACCAACCATATTCTTCCCACCGGAGGGGCCGCACGGTTTTCTTCCGGAGTGAGCGTGCATAGTTTTTACAAAAGAATCACATATCAGAAAATTACCAGAGATGGCCTGGAGCGTGGGGTACAACCCATCGTCCGGATGAGCCAAGAAGAAAACCTTTATGATGAGCACGGGATTTCCGTGGAAGCCCGTTTCCGGGAGGATTTATGCTGAATATACTTTTTGTCTGTCTGGGGAATATCTGCCGCTCACCCATTGCCCATGGAGTACTGGAAGCAAAAATAAAATCCCTGAATCTGACCGGGAAAATTAATGTGGATTCCGCCGGGACATCCTCCTGGCACCGGGGGGAACACCCCGACCCAGGCTCTATCGAGGTCTGCCGGAAATACGGGCTGGACATCACCGGCCAGAAATCCCGCCCGGTTAGCACAAAGGATACGGAACAGTTTAATTATTTTATTGCTATGGATAAATCCAATTACTGGACTCTGAAAAATGAATATGCTATTCCGGATGAGAGACTGTTTCTGATGCGGGATTTTGACCCAAACAAGGACGGCAACCGGGATGTGCCGGATCCTTATGGGATGTCTGATTCCGCCTTTGAGGATGTTTATAAAATGATTGACCGCAGCATGGACGGCTTTCTGGAATTCCTGAAAGAAAAACATCCGGATATTTTCCGAGGTTGATATGACCCCATTATCTGTTGTAATCATTACGTTTAACGAAGAAAAAAACATAGACCGATGTATCACGTCCGTGAAAGACATAGCCGATGAGATTGTGGTTGTGGATAGTTTTTCCACCGATAAAACCCCGGAAATATGCAAAAAGCATAAAGTAAAATTTATTCAGCATAAATTTGATGGATACACAGAACAGAAAAATCTGGCCAATGCAAAAGCCAAATTTCCGCTGGTATTCTCCCTGGACGCAGACGAGGCTCCGGATGAAACATTGAAAAATGAAATTACTCATTTAAAGGAAAATCCGGATGCCCAGGGTTATTCCATGAACCGGTTAACAAACTACTGCGGAAAATGGATACGCCATAGCGGTTGGTATCCGGATAAAAAACTCCGTCTTTGGGACATCCGCCATGGAGAATGGAGTGGTTCCTATATCCATGAAAAAGTGAGTATGCGGGATGGAGCTGTTATCCGTCATCTGAAGGGAAATATCCTTCATTATTCTTATTATACCATTTCTGATCACATTAAACAGGTGGACAAATTCACAGAGATTGGGGCAACGGCGGCGTATACAAAGGGGAAAAGGGTAAACATTGTTTCCATACTGGTATCCCCGGCATGGAAATTCTTCCGGGACTATTTTATCCGCATGGGTTTTCTGGATGGATATTATGGTTTTGTCATCTCCATGATTTCCGCTCATGCAACTTTTTTAAAGTATGCTAAAATCAAAGAGCTGCAGAAAAAGCCATGAAGCGGATCATTCTCTCCCGGACAGATAACATCGGCGATGTGGTTCTTACCTTGCCCGTGGCTGGATTATTAAAAAAATATATTCCGGATGCAGAGATTATATTTCTGGGAAAAAAATATACGCAAGCGGTCATTGACACATGCTCGCACATCGACCGGTTTGAAGACTGGGAGGAAATTTCCCATTTGTCCCCGGAGGATAGGGTGGAATTCCTCCGCTCGCTGGAGGCGGATGCCATTATCCATGTGTTCCCCCGCAAAGAAATTGCTGTGGCCGCATGGAAGGCAAAAATTCCGCTACGGATTGGGACATCCCACCGGTTTTTCCATCTCCTCACCTGCAACCGCCGTTTATCCTTGTCCCGGAAAAATTCCAATCTGCATGAAGCCCAGTTGAATCTGCATCTGGCATCCCCGCTTTTGCCGGGCAAAGATGCGGTGAAGATTTCCCTCAACGAAATGGAAAGCCTTTATTCCATAAAAAGCAGCGAGGGCAAACAAGACTCATTTGAACATTTATCCCAGAAAAACAAATACCGCCTGATCCTGCATCCAAAGTCCAAAGGCAGTGCACTGGAGTGGGGCATCCATAACTTCTCCCGTCTATTGGAAATTCTGCCCATGGATAAATTTCAGATATTTGTTACCGGAACATCCCAGGAAAGACAATCCATGGAGGATCTGCTATCCCGCCATAAGGATGTCCTGACAGATATGACCGGCAGATTAACCCTGGAAGAGCTGGTGGAATTTATCCGGCAATCCGATGGCCTTCTGGCAGCCAGTACAGGAGTGCTCCATATTGCGGCCATGTTGGGAAAAGACGCACTGGGATTATACTCTCCCCGGCGCCCCATTTTTCCCACCCGATGGGCTCCCATTGGGAAAAACGCATCTTATCTTGTTGCGGCAGAAGAATGCCCGGGATGTGCACATGGAAAAAAATGCCACTGCATGGATACCATCCTTCCGGAAACCGTGGCCGATTTTTTTCTGGGGAGAATAAAATAAACCATTGAATGTTTTTTTGCCATCACGCTTTTAATAGTGGATGAATACTTGACGAACGGAAAAAACATAATTATTATGGTTAAAGACAAATCGGACGCAATATTTGGGAGGAAAGATGGAAATAGACATTGTGGATTTTCTGCGGCTGGAATTAAAAGCAAAACATAACCGGACGGGTCAAATTGTTAAATTTCCTGTTATCCATATTCTGGTGGAAAAAATAAGCGATGGGACATATAATGCCACTTGCCTGGAATACTCTCAGGCATATGATGATGAAAAATCGGAAAACGCTGTGGTTGGTGTGATTAAATTTATGTACAGGTACTTTTTTAGTGTCCTGAAGAAAGAAGGGCGGGAAGGTCTTTATTTGCATACAAAATGCGATAACAATGATTATCTTTGGGCAGAGGTCAGAGAATACATGGCCAGAAAATATGATAAAAATCTTGAATTTGTGGAAAAATCATTCGTTGACGAGGAATCATTAAATAGAATTCGTAATGACCTTGTTAAGGAAAATGAAATAAATGAATCAAGCTTGGCAATTCCTATGAGCGATCACAATAAAATATTGAATGCAAAAGAGAAGGAAATCCAGGAGAAAAATACTTTCATAGAGAGAATTTTACATTTATTCCGGGAATTACAGAATAAGAAAGATGCGTTAAATGAAGAAAATCAAAAACTGAAATTTGGATTAATGAATCCCCCGGATTGGGAGGAAGAGATTTCCAATCTGGATATATGGCAGGATTCATCCTTCAGAGAAGCATTACACCAATAAATCAATGTGCAAATTCGGTCTGGATTCATTTTACTACTCTTTCATTTGTGTTGTGGAAATTCTGAAGCAGAATAACTACAAAATAGAATGGGAGCTTCCCTATGAACTCGCGGACAATCCGGAGGACATTTCTTTACTATCAGAAAGCAATGACTCCATTGAGTATTACATAACTCCTCCAAATAAATTGCGCAGTAAGAAGATCACCAGGTTGACAAATGGCTCCATAAAGGGAATTCACCTTGAACGGGTTATTCTGCTTCCCAAAGGACATCTAAAATATTCTCATTTTTAGGATTGCATAATATCGAATGAAAATATTGGATCGTAAATCATTCAATGCATTCTTTTCACAGAGCAGGAGCCGGAGGAACAGGAAACGGGCTTCCGCTGGATCCGCAGGAATGCTGGGATGTCCCGCCCAAAGAAAACTCCCAACGACCGATAATAATACCGCAGAAAAAAAACCGGAAAAAGAGAATACACAACATAAACAATGGATAAAGAAAAAATCAGCAACATCGCGGTATAATCCGTCCAGTTCATTTCCATAAGTCCAATATAATCAAATTACCGGCAATGGCAACTATATAGTCAATTAATCCCCTTTGCGGGAAAACGACCGAACGGTAATCACCTTCAGATCTCCGGGGTGGATGAGAATTTCCTGCGGATAGGAAGAGATCACAGCATTGCTTCCCGGATGATTAAAATGGATTTTATAATTGCCTTCTTTCAGGAAGAATCTTTGGACATGCATTTTTCCGGGAAGCAGATGCCAGCAGCGCAGATCGGGTTTGATGCTGGCGGCCACCGCTCCTCCTGCTGCGGCTCCCGCTCCCAATCTGGCCAGAAAAGCCAATCCGGGGTTGGAGATTTTTTCTTCGGCAGCGTTTGCCAATTGGTGAGCCGCTATGGCAGCGATGACAATTTTGGTGGCAATGGAAGCCGTGTTCTGGCGGACATAGGAATCATAGTGATCATTGAAATTCCGGATTGCCGTGGTTTCATAATCATACATCGGACGGAATGTGAATTCCTGCCGGTCCTGGATTTTCCCATACAGTGGTCCCAGGGTTTCATCCATTTTCTTATAAACAGGAATGGGGTTTTCTGCCGTTCCCAGCATACCCAAAACGGCTGCTGTGGACATGGCCGCCCCGCGAGCATTCAGGGCCACTTCAATGGAAATCCGGAGCGTGGCCATAAAAACCGCATCGCTCATGAGTTTACCCCGGCTTTGTTTTACCGGGGCCATGCCGGCCTGGTGGATGATCACCAGTTCTCCCGTTTCTTCCGGTTTATAGGTTTGGGTTTCCATCAAATGGTTGTACGCAAATTTTTTATCCTCAGGGCGGAATTCATTCATATCCCGTGAATCATTTTCTTTTACGGCCAGCACATACCGGTCCTGGCGGAAATCTTCCAGTCCGGAAAGAAGCATTTTAATATTATTATACTGTACCCGGGATGCGTTGAAATCACCCAGATGTTCCGCCATTACCGCCATCAGATAGCGGGCCAGAATATTCTGCTGGTATTTGGGATCATTGAATTTCATGTCTTTCATTTCATAATCCATTTTCCGGAGCCAGCGGAAAGCGGATTCATTATTTCCCAGGGAAGCGTAGTTCAGGGCAATATAAAACGGGATGAGAATTCTTTCAAAGCTTTCTCCGTAAAAATTATCCGATGTATCATTCAGTAAAAATGCCGCTGCTTTTTTGGAAAGCTCCGTTTTCCGGGTTTGAGAAATCTGCCAGGCATTTTCAAATATCTGGTTGGAGGTTGTGAAATTGCCCATGGTATGGTACACAATTCCCGCTTCCAGAAGAACCAGAAGTTTATCTTTGTCAGAGGCTTTTTCCACCAATGGGCGGATATTTTTTGCAGCACCCGCAAAGTCTCCCTTGCGGAAAGTGTTCTCACTCTCTGCAATCTTTTTGGTATATTTCACCGTACAGACGGGAATAACCAAAAGCAGGATGAATATCCCGGCTCTGCGGAGGATCTTTTGGGTGTTCATAAAAGGATAAGATTACCAGGAAATCTGTCCACGGGCCACTTTTTTCCGGAATACTTTCTTTTTGGAAAAAAGCACAGCCTGGGTTTCCACGCTCCGGAGCTCTGTGAGAATGGTATGCTCTATGATTTTATCTCCCTTGTGGCTGAAGACATTTTCCAATATTATGGTCTGGATAAAATGGGTGGCCGATTTCATCTTCCCGGCTTCGAGTTCATTCTCCGTGGCTCCGCTCTGGGAGAACTGGAGCTCCCGGAGTGCCGCCGTCCTGTCTTCCACCCGCAGGACATTCACCTTTCTGGAAATGAGAGTGGATACCATGCTCTGGTCGTATAGATCCACGGCTATCTCCTCCGTTGTGTCATTTTTTGTGGGCAGAAAAGCCAAATATACTTTCCCTGCTCCCAGATCATTCTGTATCTGGTGGGCAATATAAACCCCCATTTCCTTTGCTGTGTTTTCCATTTCCTGCCGGGTTAATTCGCCCTGATCTGATATGATTTCTTTATCCGCATCCAGTTTTTTGGGGGTGCTGGAGCAGGAGATAAACGTGAGTACTGTTACCAATCCAATGATTTTTTTCATAATCTGGTTTATAAACGGTTTCCATTTTGTCAATCTTTATGGATGAGATTGGGGTACCCCGTTTTTTTCTTATTCAATTTTCTGGAACCGCTTTTCTTCCTTGTTATAGTTGAACACTTCTCCGGTTTCTATGATATAGTACCACCCCAGAATGGCGGAGCGGGTGGCCACGTATTCCTCTGGTTTTTTATAGGGTGGAACAATATTGGCGATATTCCGGATGACAAACAGCTCCCCGGGAAGTGCGGAAGTGATCAGATGGGGGACAACCCTGGAATCAGAGCAGCCAATAAACAGCGTGTATGGATGCTGGGAGTGGGCAATATTCCGGAATAATCCTTTTAACCGGCGGTAATCCTCTTTGGTGAATTCTTTTACTCCTTGGAACAGGTTCTCCATAATCCAGAAATCCACATCACTTTCTCACGTCAATTAAATCAAAAAAATGTGTGCGTGCAGTGACCGGTATTCTCCCTCATCGCCCTGCAAGCGGGATTTATTCTTGACATTTCATAAAATACAAGATATCGTGCTGTAGAGAAAATGCTTTAAGGGATATGAATTGAATGCGTTAATATTGTCCGATGTTTTGGAAACGAAGAGCGAGACCCGGAAGTCGCTTGCGGGGTACGCATACGTAGATTTATTTGCAGGTATTGGTGGCTTTCACCTTGCAATGAGTAGTTATGGTGCCGAATGCGTATTTGCTTCGGAGTGGGATAATCATGCGTCAAAGGTATATGAGAAGAATTTTGGGATAAAACCGTATGGCGATATAATGAAGATTAAGGAAAATGAAATCCCCGAACATGATATATTGTGTGCCGGGTTTCCGTGCCAAGCCTTTTCCATATCAGGTAAGCAAAGAGGATTTGAAGATACAAGGGGGACTCTTTTTTTTGATATTGCCCGAATCGTCAGATATCATAGACCCAAAATATTATTTCTTGAAAATGTAAAAAACTTGGAAAAACATGATAATGGAAACACTATTAAAGTAATTGTCCATACTCTCATGGATTTGGGATACCAGGTTAATTACAAGGTGCTTAACGCCAGCGACTATGGTTTACCACAAAACCGTGAAAGGATTTTTTTGGTTTGCTTCAGGAATGATTTGGATATTTCTGATTTTAAATTTCCCCCTCCTATTGGAAAACCCATATCCCTTATGGATATAATGGAAGATAACCCCAAGGCGAAAGTAATCAGAAGAAATGATATCACTATTTATAAAAACTATGAACCTCAAAATAATATCCTGGGTGATTTGGAATTACCCAATAAGCCCATCCAGATTGGAATTGTAAATAAAGGGGGGCAAGGAGAGAGGATATACAGTCCTTACGGGCATGCATGCACACTCTCTGCTTATGGGGGTGGTGCAGGTTCAAAAACCGGTATTTATTTCATTAACGGTGTCCTGAGAAAATTAAGCCCACGGGAATGTGCACGGGTGCAGGGTTTCCCGGACTCATTTGAACTGGACACAAGCTCCCAACAGGCATATAAACAATTCGGGAACAGTGTAGCTGTCAACGTGTTGAAAGAGATTATTAAGGAAATAATCAAGGTAATTTGATATGATTAGGAAGCAAATAATTGGTTCGTATACAGCCAAAGGAGGATGTTTCTCAACGAAA
>DYOA01000012.1 GCA_020720785.1 Leptospira biflexa | reverse complement strand
TTCCCCCTGCAAAGAGTAAATGGCCACATTGGGAACCGGGGCGGTATGGCCGGTATTCCCGGTGAATATTGCCAGCGTCGCAATGAATATCATTTTTAGCAGTTTCATACAACCTTCCTTATAATATTTTCTACCACCGGGGATGGGTCTTGGGGAAAGAATCCTCTCCGGGATTTACTATTCCGATGGCATAATCCCATTTTTCCCAAGTGACAGTCAACATTAAAATTATTATAAAATGACTAATAGAGGTTTTTTATAGTATAAGTGTTGCACTTCAAGATTGATGATAGGCTCCGGGTTGCATAAATCCGAATGGAATTATACTTGCCGGACAAGGTGGCATTTTGAGACTTGCGTTAGAGGAGTTATACTATGGGAAAAAACAGATTTGATGTTCTGAGCGGGAAAGTCCCGGACGATATGAAAGAATTATATGTGACTTTAATTCGGGAAGCGTCCACGAATCTCCCCAAAGACATTACAGATAAATTAGAAATCCAGAAGCAAAAAGAACAGGATGGTTCACAAGCAAAAAAAGCCCTGGATATCATCATTAAAAATATTGACATGGCCTATGTCAAGGAAACCCCCATCTGCCAGGATACGGGAACGGTAATTTTTCACGTACACTATCCACTGGGATTTTCTACATTAAAATTCAAAAATGACATAACAGAAGCGGTGCGGGAAGCTACCCGGAAAGGATATCTGCGTCCCAATGCAGTGGATTCCATAACCGGAAAAAATTCCGGGGACAATACCGGCCTGGGTCTTCCATCCTTTTATTTCCATGAATGGGAAAAAGATTATGTGGAAGTGAAAACCATGCTGAAAGGCGGTGGATCAGAAAACACCGGTATCCAGTATTCCCTGCCGGATACCCGGTTGGGTGCAGGGCGGGACTTGAAAGGTATTAAAAAAGTTATTCTGGATTCCGTAGTCAAAGCCCAGGGGCAAGGCTGTGCACCCGGGGTTCTTTGTGTGGGCATTGGCGGGGACCGGGTATCCGGAGCCCTGGCCGCAAAAGAACAGGTATTCCGCGAACTGGATGATGTGAATCCTGACCCGGTACTGGCGGAGCTGGAAAAGGAAATGTATGAAAAGGCCAACCAGTTAGGAGTGGGTCCCATGGGGTTTGGAGGAGAAACGTCTCTTCTGGGAGTCAAAATCGCCAAATTGCACCGTCTGCCAGCATCCTTTTTTGTGAGCGTTGTTTATATGTGCTGGGCAGCCCGGAAAAAAACAATGATTATCAAGGATAATCATTATACCATTCAATAGGAGGATACTATGGCACAGGTAATAAAACTTAATCCGCCCAATATTTCAGAAGCAACTATCCGCAGCTTGAAAAAAGGAGATATTGTTTCCATAACCGGAACCATCATCACCGGCAGGGATGTTGCTCATAAATATCTGGAGGATCATTTCATATCCAAAGACAAACCCACAGAATCGGAAATTCCGGTTTTGGAGGATTTGAAACAGTACACCCAGGGCGGGATTATCTACCACTGTGGCCCCGTGGTGGCAGAAGACAACGGGGAGTATAAATTTCTGGCAGCCGGCCCCACCACCTCCATCCGCGAGGAACCCTATGAGTATGACGTGATGAAGCTCCTGGGATTGCGGGGAGTAATAGGAAAAGGTGGAATGGGTCCCAAAACCCTCAAGGCCTGTATGGATCTGGGCGGGGTTTATCTGCATGCCATTGGTGGTGCAGCCACTTTGATTGCCCAGAATGTAAAAAAAGTAAAAGGGGTTATTAAAAAAGATTTTGGTACCCCGGAGGCGTTCTGGATTATTGAGGTGGAGGACTTTGAGACGGTTGTTACCATGGATTCCCATGGAGAAAGCCTGCATGATGTGATCCAGAAACAGAGTGAAAAAAAGCTCCTGGAGTTGTTTGAAACGCTTTGAGGACTTCTCCCATACAGGAAAAAGAAATTGAACAAATAAAAATCTGCATAGTTGGTACCGAGGTCATCAATGGTTTTGTCCTGGATACCAACTCCAGATTTTTTGCATCCCGTCTGTACCAGATTGGGTACCGTGTTTCGGAAATACGCAAAATTCGGGATGAACGTGCCGATGTGCTTCACTGCTGGCGGGAATTTTCATCGGATAGAAAAACCCTGATCATCAACTCCGGAGGGCTGGGACCCACGGATGATGATCTGACCGTGGATCTGGCAGCGGAGTTCACCGGGGATGAAATTATTTTTCATGATCCCACAGTTTCCCGCATCCGGCATTATCTCCAGTCCAGATACCCCAACGATCCGGAAAAACAATCGGACCGGTTTCAGGAACGCATTCTGAGGCAGGCCCGCACTCTGAAAAACGCACAGATTATCCGCAACCCAAAGGGGTTCGCTCCCGGTTTATGGATTAAGAAAATTCCCCTCATCGCCCTGCCCGGCTTTCCCAAGGAAATTGACGGAATGTGGGATGAGGTGGAGAAAATCATTGGGAATCTGGACATTCCCCGGTATGAAACCCATACCTTTCCCGTCTGGGGAATTCCGGAAAGTGAGCTGTATGATAAAATAACCATGCCGGAAGGATTTATCCATGGGGTTCATGCCCTGCATTATGGAACCCGGCTATTTCTGAGGTCAGAAAAACCCATTGCGGATCATCCGGAAGTCCACGAACAGAATGGCAAATATTCCGGTATAAAGGATAATCAAACCATAGCCGATTTGGAGAAACAATTAAAGAGCACTTTCCCCGGATTGGTTACCCATAACCCTTTTCTGGAATTCATAGACTATTTAATGCGCAATCATCGTACCATTTGCACCGCAGAAAGCTGTACCGGTGGATATATTGCCAATGAAATAACCGGTATTCCCGGTGCTTCCCGGATATTTCCAGGATCTCTGGTGGTGTACCATAACCTTTCCAAGGAAAAGCTGCTGGATGTTCCCGCGGAAATTCTGGAAAAATTCGGAGCAGTCAGTGAAGAAACCGCCTTTTACATGAACCGGGGATTAAAAAATGTATTCGGGGTGGATTTCCGGGTGTCCGTGACAGGCATTGCCGGACCCGACGGGGGTACCCAAGAAAAACCGGTGGGTACGGTGTTCATTTCTCTTGGTTTTGGGGACAATATTTTTGTGGGCAGATTTTTATTCCCTTTTGGAAGGGAAAATTTCAAGAAAGCGGTTCATTCCACGATTTTTCAGAATCTGTATTTACGTTTCCTGCATTATACTTCGGATGACGAATGGCTTTCTTCCCGGAGCGGAACCGGTTTTAAAAAAATCCCGGAATCTTTTGCTCCTTAGAAAAAAGGGTTTTCAACCTGAAAAACTATCCTATCCTGCTACAGTCCAAAAATGAAATCCGGAGTTATCATCATTCTAATTCTATTCGCAGCCTGGATGGCAACAACCAAGGATGGAACCCCTGCGAATATTAATTTTTCCCCGGCGGAAAAAATAATCAGCAAAAACGGGGTCATTACCACGCTGGCCGTATCAAATTCGGGGAAACTGATTGCATACAGTTCAAACATCCGGGACGGGAAAGGAGACATTATTCTGTATAATCTTGATACACGTACAGGGGAATACCTGACCTATCATCCCGCGATTGACTCCCAACCTGTTTTTGCTCCGGATGAAAAACACATTTATTATTTTTCCAAAAGAGATAAAATTGGCGGGATATTCCGGATTACCCTGGAGAAACCCTATATGGTCACCAGGATTTCACCGGATCAGTACTGGTGCGAATTTCCGGATGTTTCCCATGATGGAAAAAAGCTTGTGTATTACTCCAAAAGGAATGAAACATATCATCTCTATGAAATGGATTTGACCACGAATACGGAGACACGCTTAACCGATGATAATTTTTTCCATTTTGGAAGCCGTTACGGTTCCGATGGAAAATCCATTCTCTATTACAGCAATGCAGAAGGAGTATTTTCCGTTTTTTCTCTGAACCGGAATACCAGAGAAAGAAAAAAAATAAACAAGCTTCCGGGATTCACGTTCCAACCTTCCCGGGATTTCCAGAATTCCTTTTATTTTGCTGTGAATAATCATTACAATGGGAATTATGATATATTCCTGATTCCGTTTTCCGGAGAGGAAATCAAAGTCACCAAATCTTTTGCGAATGATTTTTACCCCTTTGTGGATGAAAAAAACCGCTGGGTTTATTTCATTTCCCAGAGAGAGGGCGAATATGGTATATACAGAAAAAAATTTTAAAAATAACGGAGATTATCAATGGTACAGGGTGCACTGAAACTTGTTTTTGGCTCAAAATATGAAAGAGATATAAAAAAGATGAAGCCGATTGTGGAGCGGGTTCGCTCCCATGAAGAGGCCATAAAAAAACTGGACGATTCCGCTCTTTTTGGCAAAACATCGGAATTCAGGGAAAGATACGGGAAAGGTGAGACCCTGGATTCCCTCCTTCCGGAAGCATTTGCTGTCGTCCGGGAAACATCAATCCGGACACTCAAGCTGAGGCATTACGATGTCCAGATTATGGGTGGGATTGTTCTGCACTCCGGCTCCATCGCGGAAATGAAAACCGGAGAAGGGAAAACCCTCACATCCACTCTGGCCATTTATCTGAATGCTGTCACCGGAAAGGGTGTGCATGTGGTCACAGTCAACGATTACCTGGCAAAACGGGATGCCCAGTGGATGTCCCCCATTTATTCTTCTCTGGGGCTTACCGTGGGATCCATTGTCTCCAATATGAATCACAGAGAACGGCAGAGTTCCTATTCCAAAGATATAACCTATGGAACCAATAACGAATTCGGTTTTGATTACCTGCGGGATAATATGGTGGAGCATCGTTCGCAGATGGTGCAGAGGGGACATTATTTCGCTATTGTGGATGAGGTGGACTCAATTTTAATTGATGAAGCCAGAACTCCCCTCATCATCAGCGGTCCCTCTGAGGAAAACACGGATATCTACCTGACGGTGAATAAAATCATCCCTCGTCTGGAAGATAAAGTGGACTTTGAAATAGATGAAAAAGCAAGAAATATTCTCATGACAGAAATGGGGGTTTCCAAAGCCGAAAAACTTCTGGGACTGGAAAACCTGTATGATCCCAAGAATGTGGATAAAGTGCACCATATCCACCAGGCACTCAAAGCACATTATCTTTTCGCAAGGGATAAGGATTATGTTGTCCAGAATAATGAAGTGATCATCGTGGATGAATTTACCGGACGTCTTATGGAAGGACGCCGCTATTCTGATGGACTACACCAGGCTCTGGAGGCAAAAGAAAGAGTGGCCATTAAACAGGAAAATCAGACCCTGGCCACCATCACTTTCCAGAACTATTTCCGTATGTATGAGAAGCTTTCCGGAATGACGGGAACAGCGGATACAGAAGCGGTGGAATTCAAAAAAATCTATAATTTGGATGTCAAGGTTCTTCCCACCCACAATCCCATGGTACGTTTGGATAATGCTGATAAAGTTTACCGGACGGAAAGGGAAAAATTCAACGCTATTGCGGATCATGTAAAAGAATGCTATCTGAAAGGGCAGCCTGTGCTTCTGGGTACCGTTTCCATTGAGAATTCGGAAAAACTTGCCAAACTCCTGACCCAGCGGGGAATTCCGCACGCCATTCTCAATGCAAAATATCATGAAAAAGAAGCAGAAATCATCAAGGATGCCGGACAGAAGCACAAGGTTACCATCGCTACTAATATGGCTGGGCGGGGTACGGATATTGTGCTGGGTGAGGGAGTTACGGATGCCGGAGGACTCTATGTCATTGGATCAGAACGACATGAAAGCCGGCGTATTGATAACCAGTTAAGAGGCCGCTCCGGAAGACAGGGGGATCCGGGGGCTTCCACATTTTACCTTTCTCTGGAAGATGATCTGATGCGGATTTTTGGTTCTGACCGGATTGGTCCCATTATGCAGAGACTGGGTATGCAGGAAGGGGAAGCCATTGAACACCGGATGGTTTCCAAAGCCATTGAAAGAGCCCAGAAAAGAGTGGAAAGCCATAACTTTGAGATCAGAAAACACCTTCTGGAATATGATGATGTCATGAACAAGCAGCGGGTTTTTATTTACGGCATCCGTAGCCGGATATTAACCCAGGAGACCATCCATGAAATGATCCAGGATTTTATCCGGGATATTATTCCTGAAAAAATAAACCTGTTTATTCCCGGCAAGAACGCGACAAACTGGGATCTGGAAGGGCTATCTCTCTGGTTTGCGGAGGTTTTCCAGAAAAACCTGTCCATATCAGAAGATACTCTCCATTCCATGAATCCCCAGGAAACCATGGATTTTTTTGTCAACCATGGTATGGATGCATATAAAGCCAAGGAAGCAAGCGTTCCCCGTGGGACATTCTCCATCCTGGAAAGAATGGTTCTCCTGCAGGTTTTGGATCAGAAATGGAAAGACCATCTTTATGAGATGGACCATCTCAAAGAAGGCATCTGGACGATGGGTTATGCCCAGAAAGAACCGCTTGTGGAGTACCGCATCCAGAGTTTTTCCCTTTTTGAGGAAATGGTGGCCATTATCAAAGAAGAGACACTGGAATTTATTTTCCGGGCTCAGATTCGCGGGGAACTGGAAGAGGAAATACCGGAAGAATTCCATATCCAGGGAGAAGCGAAGCATGTGCAACAGGAAAGTTATGGAGTGAGGCAAATCCAGCCTCTGACATCGCCCGTGACCATCAACAACGAGCGGTTCCAGAAACCAGGTAATCCCGCCGGATCCTCTGTGGCCGCACAGAAGACCGCCGGCGGTGGCTCAGCAAGAAAAAGTACACGAAGAAAAAGGTAGAAATTACAGGGATTCCAAAACGTTCCGGATTTCCAGAATTTCTTTTTCTGTCTGGGACGCTTTCTGAATTTCTGCATTCCTGAGTTCTTCCGGAGCATGGGAAGCAAAATCCGGATTGTTCAGCTTTGTGTTAATTTTGTCCAGATAGGATTTTTTATTCTGGTATTCTTTTTCCAGCTTTGCTTTTATTTTTTCCAGGTCCACCAGATGGGCAATGTCCGCCACGACAAAACCATTCTTCAGGGTGATTTTATAACCCGTTTTCTGTATAGCTTCCCTGCTCCATATAATTTTTTCCGCTCCGGAAAGTTTTATAAGAGAATTCTGGAATTTCTCCAGAAAAATCTGTTCTTCCTCCACTATATACACATATAGAGTGATTTTTTCTTTGGGAGGAATTCCCAGCTCACCTTTCATATTCCGGGTTCGGTGTATTATATCCAGAAGCAGATCCACATGGGCGGCCGATGTAAAATCCATATCCATGTATTGTTTCTCCGGCCAGGATGTGTTCATAATGGATTCATCCGGATTCCAGTAGGAATGGAGTTCCTCCGTTATAAAGGGCATCACCGGATGTAAAACCTTCAATATGGAAAGAAATATGAGGTTCAGAATATGGAGGGTGGGACTATCCTCCTCCGGGATATTTTTTTCTTTTTCCTCTGCCAGGGAGATTTTTGCCAGCTCAATATAGTGATCACAGAAATATTTCCAGGTGAAGTCATAGATTTCCCTGGAATAATCCCCAAAACGGTACTGTCCAATGGCTTCCTGGACGTTTTCCAGCATTGCATTAAAATGACCCAGAATCCATAAATCCATTTCATTGAAAGAATATTTTTTTTCCTGGATTTTATAATCGTCCGATTGGTTCATTCGGATGAAACGGGCGGTGTTCCATATTTTGTTGGCAAACGCGGAATAACCCTTGAGGCGGCTTTCATCATAGACTATGTCTTTTCCCTCCGGCATAATGCTCATCATAAAAAACCGGAAAGCGTCTGTCCCATATTCCTGCATTTTTTCCAGAGGATCCACCACGTTGCCCCTGGATTTGCTCATCTTTTTACGTTCTGCATCCCGGACCAGTCCATGGATAAAAACATCTTTGAAGGGGATTTCTTTCTGGAAGTGCAAACCAAACATAATCATTCTGGCCACCCAAAAGAATATGATATCGAATCCGGTAACAAGAACAGAGGTGGGATAAAACAAACCCAGATCCGGATTATTATCTTCCCAGTTTTCACCGGTGTTATCCTGGATTAACGTGGAAAATGGCCATAACCCGGAAGAAAACCAGGTATCCAGAACATCCTCATCTCTGCGGATATTTTTGGATCCGCATTTTTCGCAAGCCAATGGATTTTCTTCCTCCGTAACCATAACATGACCGCAGTCATTGCAGTGGAAAGCCGGAATCCGATGCCCCCACCAGAGTTGCCGGGAAATGCACCAATCCTGGATATTCTCCATCCATTCAAAGTACGTATTTTCCCACCGGGAGGGAATAAATTTAATATCCCCCTGCCGGACAGCGTCGATGGCTTTTCTCGCCAAAGGCTTGATATCCACAAACCACTGCAGGGATACAATGGGTTCCACTACCGTATCACAACGGTAGCAATGCCCCACTCCATGTTTTATTTCTTCTGTTTTTTCCAAAAGACCGGATTTCTCCAGATCTTCCAGAATTTTTTTCCGGGCATCTTCCCGACTCAAGCCAGCATACTGGAAACCTTTTTCATTGATTTTTGCCTCATCGTCCATGATCCGGGTTACGGGAAGGTTGTGCCTTTTTCCAATCTCAAAGTCATTGGGATCATGGGCGGGGGTGATTTTGACAACCCCGGAACCAAATGATGCATCCACATAGGAATCCTGGATAACGGGAATACTTTTTTCTATCAGCGGAATCCGGACATTCTTTCCAGCCAAGCCCTGGTATCTTTCATCGTCCGGATGTACCGCCAGTGCTTCATCTCCCAGCATGGTTTCCGGCCGGGTGGTAGCGATGGTCAGGTACTCCGGATCTCCGGGGCCCGGATTGATCAATGCATAACGAATATAATAAAGGTGACCTTTCTGGTCTTTATATTCCACCTCAATATTGGAAAGGGCAGTTTTATCATGGGGGCACCAGTTGATGATCCTCTCCCCCCGATAAATAAGTTTTTCATTATACAGGGAAACAAATACTTTTTTTACAATGGACGATAGCCCTTCATCCAGCGTGAACCTCTCATAATCCCAGTCCACACTCTCACCCAATTGCCGCTGTTGGTGCGTGATGCGTCCTCCGCTCTGGGCTTTCCATTCCCATACTCTTTTTTCAAAATCTTCACGGGACATTTCCCATCGCTTTTTCCCTTCTTTTGCGAGTAGCTTTTCCACTACATTCTGGGTGGCAATGCCGGCATGGTCAGTCCCCGGTACCCAGAGTGTAATTTTACCCTTCATACGGTGATAGCGGATGAGCAAATCCTGTATGGTATGGTTTAAAGCATGCCCCAGATGCAGGGATCCGGTCACATTGGGCGGGGGAATGACAATAGAATACACCTTACCTTCATTTTTCAGTTGCCGGATTTTTTCCGCATCCCAGTCTTCATGATCCGAAAATTTTTTCTTCCAGGAAAAATATTTACTGTTCTCCCAGACAGGATACCATTTTTCTTCCAGTCCGTGAGGATTATACACCGGAGGCAATTCTTTCATGGGTCAGAGAGGAGTTCAGAGACAAAGCGTCAAACCATCGATATTCCCGGGGAGAAAAAATTTTGAATGACGCATAGTGTAAACTCTCTTTTTAGGTTTAGAAAGGAAAGGAGAAATTATGAGTAGCTACCAGAATACCCAGACAGAATTTGTATCCGTTAAAGACCGCCAGAAAATATTTTATCAGAAATGGATACCCAATGGCACAGTAAAACGAATTCTTGTGATACAGCATGGAATTGGAGAACACTCCAACCGCTATATGAATGCCATCAATATCCTGGAAAACAGCCAGACAGCCATTTACGCTCTGGACGCGAGAGGACATGGCAGAACCCCCGGACGCCGTGGCCATGTGGACCAGTTCCAGTATTTTATTGATGATCTGTCCCAATTGGTGGACATTGCCCAGAAAGAAAATCCCGGCATCGGTATTCATCTGATGGGTCATTCCATGGGTGGACTCATCGCAGATAAATTTGCCGTGGAGCCCACTTTACAGAAGAAAATCAAGACCCTTATCTCCAGTGCAGCCGCTCTGACCATACCCACCACTCTGGAAATGGAAGTGAAAAAAACAGCCGGGGAATTTTTGTCCATCCTGCTTCCGGCTCTGACCCTCCCCTCCGGACTGGACGCCACAAAAATCTCCCATGATAAACAAGTGGTGGATGATTATCTGAAAGATCCCATGGTTCACCCCATGGTGTCCCTCCAATTGGCCACCCAGATGTTCAAAGTGGGACCGGCGGTACTGCGTCTGGCTTCCATTGTGGAAATTCCCACCTATGTTTTCC
This sequence comes from Leptospira biflexa, assembly GCA_020720785.1. Lineage (GTDB taxonomy): Bacteria > Spirochaetota > Leptospiria > Turneriellales > DYLW01 > DYLW01. The sequence continues at coordinate 54,736 of DYOA01000012.1, read as the reverse complement.
ATGGGGCAGAAGATGCACTCACAGATCCCCAGGGTTCCAGGGATTTTTATGTAAAAATATCGTCCAAAGATAAAAAGCTGAATATCTATGACGGAATGTACCACGAAACTATGAATGAGCTTCCAGAATTGAAAGAAATAGTGCTCAGGGATTTAAAAGACTGGCTATTAACCCACTGAAAAACCGGGAAGGAAAAAATTATGGCAAAGAAAAAAATACTCATATCGGATAATTTATCCGAGGAAGGAAAACTTATCCTGGAAGAATCCGGACTTTTTGAAGTGGACATCCGGAAAAAAACTCCCCGGGAAGAAATTCTGAGCATCATTGGCGATTACGATGGTCTGATTATCCGCTCCGCCACCAAGGCCGATGAAGAATTAATCGACAAAGCCAAAAAACTGAAAGTAATTATCCGGGCGGGCGTGGGTGTGGACAATATCAATATCCCGGCATGCAGCCAGAAAGGAATCGTGGTCATGAACGCTCCGGCGGGCAACTCCATATCCACAGCAGAGCATGCCATTGCCCTTCTCTTTTCTCTTGTTCGTAAAATACCGGCAGCAGACCAATCCATGAAAAGCGGACAGTGGGAAAAAAATCTTTTCAACGGTAACCAGCTCACCGGAAAAACCATCGGGGTCATTGGCCTGGGGCGCATTGGGAAAGAAGTGGTAAAAAGAGCCCTGGGGCTCCAGATGAACGTTCTGGGTTATGATCCCTATATTGGCAAAGAACATCTGGAACATCTGCAGATTGACATTGTTTCTAAAAATGATATATTGAAAAATGCGGATATTATCACTGTGCACACTCCATTAACCGATCAGACCAAAGGAATTGTATCCAAGAAGAATATAAAAAATCTGAAGAAAGGGGTATTTCTGATCAATGCCGCACGCGGGGGCATTTATGAAGAAGACGCCATAGTGGACGGTATAGAAAAAGGAATTATTGCCGGTGCGGCTCTGGATGTTTTCTCCAAGGAACCTCTGGTGGAAGGCTCCAAGCTCCGGAATTATGCCAATGTGATCCTCACCCCGCATCTGGGGGCATCCACCGACGAAGCCCAGACAGAAGTGGCCAAAGAAAGTGCCCAATCCATGGTTCAGTTTTTCAAAGAAGGCATTGCCCGGAATTCCCTGAATTTCCCCACCATTGATCCTGCGGATATGAGTATCCTGACCCCCTGGTTTGAACTTTCAGAAAAAATGGGAGCATTAAGTTCCCAGATTCTGGATTCCACTCCCAAATCCGTTACCCTGGAGATGGAAGGACCCATCGTCCAAAGATCGTTAAAACCACTGGAATATGCATTTCTGAAGGGATATTTCCAGGCAATTCTGGGAGATGAAGTGAATCTGGTCAATGCTCCCGGCTATGCCCAGGAAAGAGGATTGGTTCTGAATATTATAACAAAAAAATCATCCGCCACTGAATCCACCATGAAATTGGATATTGAAGGCAACCAGCCTCTCCAGATAAAAGCCACGGTGAATCTTTCCGATCCTCTGGTGATTGAGATCAACCAAAGACCGGTGCAGTTCCGTCCCGAGGGGAATTTTCTGTTTATCCAAAACAAAGATGTACCCAGGGTTGTGGGAGAATTGGGAAATATGTTGGGCAATGCTGGAATCAACATCGCCGAGCTGCGGCTTTTACGGGATGAAAAAGGAGGAACGGCCATGACCTTCATCTCCACAGACGAACCGGTGACGGAAGAAATGATTACGGAGATTTCAGCCAGAGATTTTATCCTGAACGCCCGGATTATCAAGCTCTGACATGAAAATTCCCGTTTTCCACGCTGGAAGCAATAACGGGAAAAAAACTATCTTCTCTTTTAATGGATTCCTCCTTTCTGATATAAACGCAAAGGAGGATTACCCAAGAAACAGAATACAAAAGTTCAGGATAATCCCCCCTTTTTTTGTATTTGCGTCCACGGAAAACGGCAACCGCCTTCTGTTCCGTTTTCTGCCCTTTTCCTCCAGAGGTTTCCAGCGGTTGTTGTACGCATGGCTGGATTCCAGGCTTTTCCTGGCCGGACGAATTTTGATGGCTATTTTTCTGGCGGATATGGCAATCACTTTCTGGATGCTGGGGTTTTCTTTTCTATGGCTTTGCTTTCTTTTTTCCTTTATCCATGCTACGGTTTTTTATACAGTCACTACGGAATCTTTTAATGAAACAAATCGGGCGAGCTGGTTCCTTCCCGGAATCCATTTAATTCTGGGGTTGGCTTTATTGTTTTATTATCCGCATGTTCGGATATTTATCTCTGTATTATTGGTCTTTTATTTGGCCGCATTTTTTCTGGTTGGTTTTTTCCGTTTCCAACCGGGAGTCCTTATACTCATTTCTGGAATTGTCTTATCGTTTATCTATATCCATATTTTCAATCTTTCCGCAAAAGCCCTCATGGATAAAAGCATATTCCATTCCTCTGTGCCCGGCATTGTCCATGATGGAAATTACCTTAAGCAGAATTCCAACCGGAGAGAAGTGCCGGCGTACTGGAAATTGGAAGCCTACAATTATTTATCCACGGTACAATATCATGACCAATCCATTGCCCATATCCTGCCGTTTACTCCGGAATACCTCATAAAAAACGCATTGGGAGAAGACTCCCGCCTGGAAGCGATTGTATTTTCCAGCATCATTCCTCCCGATGGGCTTTTGGCCCATATCAACGGATATCTTCATCGGCAAAAAAAAATTCTCTGGCCACCCCTGGTAACCGCATGTTCACGAGTGGAACTTCCCCTCACTCCGGAACCGGGCAATCCACAACCGCAGGAAAAAGTGATCATCCCCATGGTGGTCTGCCCCTTTTACAATACCGTTTCTGGAAAAATGGAATACCTCCGGTTTATTTCCACCCGGAATCCCCTGCCACCGGATATGGTATTCTCCTTTGTAACGGATTCCCCCCGGATGTCTCTTGAAAAAATATATCCGTATATCCGGGCAATAAAACCTTGACGCCGGGAATTTTGGGTTTTTATTAGGATATGTACGGCGGATATTCCATGGGGCCTTCCATCACTCCCGGAGTGAAAATTCTCATCATCATCAATGTTGTGGTGTTTCTACTCCAGTTCTTTTTTCAGATCACGATGCGGATGGACCCGCTTACCGCAATCTTTGCCTTGCGGCCTCTCTATGTCCTGGAGTATGGCTGGGTTTGGCAGATTTTCACCTACCAGTTTCTGCATGGCGGTTTTTTCCATATTCTTTTTAATATGTTTGCCCTCTGGATGTTTGGTTCCGAACTGGAGCTTTATTGGGGGAAGAAAAACTTTATCAAATACTATCTTATTTCCGGTACAGGGGCAGGTTTTTTTATTTTCCTCCTGCCGGTCATCACCTCCCAAACAAATTCCGTTACCCTGGGTGCATCCGGAGCTGTCTTTGGGGTTCTTCTGGCCTATGCCATCTATTGGCCGGACCGCAGTGTTCTGGTTTTTGGGATTTTCCCCCTCAAGATAAAATACCTGGTACTGATCATCGGGCTGGTATCTCTGCTGGGTACTCTCCAGATGGAACAGGGGGCGGGTATTTCCCATATTGGTCATCTGGGCGGTTTGATTGCCGGCTATCTGTACCTGATCTATAAGATAAAAAAAACGGATCATTACCGGACGACTGGCTCTCCGGGTTGGGATCTATGGAAACGCTGGAAAATGTACCGGCAGAGGAAACGCTGGCAAAAAAGCCAGAAAACCGTCATGAATGAAATGTACACAGAAGAGAAGGTGGATTACCTTCTGGATAAAATAAACCGCTACGGAATGAACAGTCTCTCCAAAGAGGAAAAAACCTTTCTAAAAAATGCTTCCGGTAAAATGGATGATAATGACCATAAACTTCATTAAAAGCACCCTTTTCTGTATGCTCCTGCTTCTTTTGACTTCATTCGAGGTAAGCAGTGTGGCAGAAAGCAAGGCGGTAACCACAGCCAAATCCGCAAAAACCTTCCAGATGAAATCTGTATCCATACGTCCATCCCTGTCCTTTCTGCATGAGAATATTGTACCCATGGAGACCAAATCGAACGCGTTGTTATACGGATTCCGCATCCCGGCGGTCATCCTCTGGAACGGGGTGGGATTTTTCCAGACCGATGTGGGGATGGATTTTCTGCATTCTTACTCTGTCAATAATATCCCCATTGAGATGGATAAACGGAAACAGTATTTTGCGACCACCTCCCTTCTGTACCTGTATTACCCCATAGAGAATTTTTCTCTGGGCATTGGTCCCCTGCTCTTATATGCGAGTCCCCAGGTTTATGAAGACAATGCAGAGCCATATTCATCCTATGTGGATATCTATGCCAGACTCCAGGCAGCGTACTCCATTCCGGTTTCCCGGCATGCTTTTCTGGATATATCCTACACCTTTTCCTTGAATTTAACACCAGGGCGGGAAGTCCTCCGGTATATTTATGAATATATTTCCACAATACAGTCGATAAGTATGGGAGCAGGATATAAATTTAATGATTTCTAAACTGAAATTCGGAGCATTGATATTCATTTCTGTTCTTCTGATCATTTTCTGGAATTCGCCGTTTTTGTTTCCCCTGAAGCTTTTTGTGGTGTATCTGCATGAAATCTCACATGCGATGGCTGTGATGCTCACCGGAGGGAAACTGGAAAATATTCAGATTTTTCTGAATGAAAGCGGCTATGTCCAGGCAAAAGGGGGAAATTTTTTTCTCATCGCCATTGCCGGTTATATTGGCAGTATTTTCTGGGGATCCTTAATGCTGTATTCCGGACTCACCGGCAAAGCCCACCAGATTATGTCCGTTTTCATTGCCAGCCTTCTTTTTTTCTTTTCCATTTACCCCTTAATCCACTTCTCCGGCATGCCCTCCCTTCTTCCGTTTATTCTGGGAATTATCCTGGGCGGAATCCTGCTATTCTCTTCTTTTTGGAGTTACAGACTGAACCGGGGAATTCTTTTCTTTTTTGGTTCCCTCACATCCTTATATGGTGTTTTTGATCTGAATGATTTTTTTTCCGGACGAATCATGGAAACGGACGCCGGTATTCTGGCCAGCCACTACTTCCAGAATCCATTGCTCCGGAATGTTACTGCATATCTTCTGGCTGTCCTCATCTCTGCCTTGTCTCTTTATATTTTCATCCGGATTCTACGCAGCTCTCTCTCACAGGATGACCCTCCGTACGAAGGATCCGGTTCTCCCCCTTCCCCTAATTCCGAAATTATTGAATATCTGGAAAAAAATTATGAGTTAAAAAGAAAAAATCATGATTAAATTGTTCAAACAAAGGGAAAACATCCAGGCAAAGAAGGATAAATTATACCAGGAACAGTTGAAAAATCTGGAGGAACTCCGGAATTCCTATAAAAAGGCCACAGCAAAATACGGAAACCGGTATTTTCCCATACTGGATCTGGAACAAAGAATCACCCATGTCATGCAGACAAAAGGCAACCTGGGGGAGTTTTTCAAGCATGAAGTGGACTTTTTCATGCAGCTTATCCAGAAAGCGGAAGCCGAACGTCTGGACAAAGAAAACCGACGTAAAATTCATGAAAAAATTGAAGAAATCATGAAATCCAATTCGGAAAAGATCCGGAAATATCCGGAGAGCGTTTTCCCTTACCCTGTACCCCAGGAAATCCGCCATTTTTCCGGAGCCATCACCGCATTTCTGGATGAGTACCGGGAAATTGTGGAAATTCTATTCCGGGGAACATCTCTATGGACCAAAGTGACTGTCACCCTTTCCGAACTGGATCGCTTTTATACCCGGGGGAAACCGGGCATTTTCCTCCACCATTATCTACAGAATTTTTCCTCCCTGCCGGAATCAGATATGGACAGCATTGAAAGAAAAATTCTCCAGACCGGAGGTTTGAATCTGTACCGTTTGACAAAAACCATGGAATCGGAAGTGTCCGGTTTGTCCGGAAACCGTGGGGATCAGATTTTACAGGTTTCCTACCAGAGGTTTCCGGCTGCTTATGACCGCTGGAATGGTAAAAATATCCCGGAAATTCTGGAACAAATTATTTTTTCTGCGATGAGCATTATTGAAGACTTTCGTCTGGTGGATCTGGTGAACCACTCCTTCCGGAATGATGAGGACATAAACCGCTGAATTCTTTAGCGGACACAAACCATCGGCCATTCTGCAGAAAATATGCATTATCAAAAATCCGATGATTCCCCATAAGGAATGCGATGGACAGATACGCCATCATACTGCCCATAATCCCGGCGATGGGGGGAAGCAGGGATAGAAACGGATTCCGGAGATGTTCCCTGAATATGCAGCGGTAGCAGGCCTTGCCCGGATAGATGGGGACAATATGTCCACTTTCCATGCCCACCCCACCAATGAAACCAGGAATCTGACTGCGAAGCAAAAAATCATTCACCGCAAATTTTAGCTCCGGATTGTCCGTGGTTTCCAGAACTAAGCCGGAGTCCTGCAATGCCTCCTCCAGATTTTGTGCATGCAGCCGATCATTCTGCCAGAGTATGGTTGCCGATGGATTTATGTCCATAAGTGCCTTCCGGACAATTTCCCCTTTCCTCTGGCCAATGTGCTCCTTATGAAAAAAAAACTGGCGGTTCAGATTACTGGTTTCCACAATATCCGGTTCAAAGAACTGAATATTTTCAAAGCCGGACGCTACAAGATACAATAAAAGTGGCTGCCCCAGCCCTCCCGCTCCAATCACAGTAATTTTTTCGGTTTTTAAACGAATCTGCCCCTCTTTTTTGATTAGGGGCAGTTGTCGGGCATATTTTTCGGTTTCAAACAGATTCAGGAATTGTTCTTCCAAAACCGGAAAATTACTTTTTCAAGGCTTTTTTGATTCTGGCAACGATATCCGTGATGTACGGATCATCTTTTTTATTCTGATCACAGTAATCCAGAGCTTCCTTGGTCGCCTTGTTTTCAAAATCCTGAAGATTGAAAACCCCAATGATGGCCGCATAAACAATCGTATTGTCCTTTTCAGAAACGATGAGATTTTTCAGCTCAGTGGTGGGTTTCCCTTTCTCTTCAGTCAGGGAAAGAGCAGAAATGGCAGCTATTCTCACTTTGGGATTTTTATGGTTTTTTATTACATTCAGCAGGTCATCCACTGCTTTTTTTTCTTCTTCCTCACCCAGATATGCACAGGCTTTGATGACTTCTGCATCATCCGCACTTTTCAGGGCATTTCTGGCTTCATCAGAATTTTTATAGGCAGATATACCGGACACTACTAAAAGAAACAACATCATACTTAACGCTAAGCGAATTTTATTCATTATGGAACCTCTCCTTTTGGTTTTTGATATGTATTCTATCCCACTCAATCCGGCAAGCATTTTATTCCGGCTGGTATTGATAACCGGCAGAAAATGCTTTTTCATTTAACTCATGCACTTTTTCCGGAAAAATATTCTTTATGGAAGCCAGCCATTTATCCTTGGGAATAGCCATGTTTGCGGCAAGTTTTCCCAGTAAAATGGTATTATGCAGGCGCAGATTTCCCAGCTCTTTGGCTATCTCCAGAGTGGGAATCAGAATAATCCTGTCCTGGAATATTTCTTTTAATTTTTCCGTTAGATCCGATGGATAGTCATCCAGTCCTGCAGCCATCCGGGCTGTTTCCAGAGTATACGTGGACGAAATCACCATCCCTTTTTCCGATATGATATCCCGGTTCCGGTAGGTTTCCAGCAGCTCCATGGAAATGAGAAAATCTGCCGTACCATTTTCAATGATGGGGGAATAAACCCGGGGTGCCGCTTTGAGATGTGAGTTAACAGCACCTCCTCTCTGGCTCATCCCATGCACTTCCGCTTTTTTTACATCATAATCCAGATGGAAAAGCACATCGCCCAGAATCTGGGAAAAGCGGATCACACCCTGACCCCCCACCCCTGCCATTAAAAAATTCATTGCCTGCATAATCTACCTTTTATTTTATTAAAACGCATTTTTTATCCGTGATAATCACGGAAACCCCATCCGTTTGCGTTTCCCGGGATATAATTTCCCGCAGTATTTCCTTCTTGTATGGATTCACTGTATGAACCCTTTCCACACCGCAGGCTCTGGCCAATTGCTCAAAATCCACCCGGAAGGTTTCCTCGCCATTTGCCATTTTGCCCGTTCCGGGATTTTCCTGGGCTCCGGTCATAGCTGTGGTCCGGTTATCCAGAATGATCACAAGGGCATTCTGTTTATTATAAACCATATCGATGAGTCCGGTAATCCCGGAGTGGATAAAGGTGCTGTCCCCAATCACCGCAACCACCGGCTCTTTTTTCCCGGCAATTTGATGGGCAATGGAAACCCCCTGGGCCATTCCCACAGAAGCCCCCATATCCAGGCAGGCGTTCAGGGCATTATACGGAGCCAGAGCCCCCATGGTATAGCAGCCAATGTCCCCCATAACGAGAAGTCCCATTTCGCTCAGAACAATGAAAACAGGCTCATGTGGACAGCCGGGGCAGAATGCCGGAGGACGGGAGACCACTTTCTCCGGACTTTTACTCTTTTCTGTTGGGAAAAAGGATTTCCGTATGATTTCTGCAGTGAATTCACCCATCGACGGGAAAATGCTTTTCCCTTCCACGGAAATCCCCATGGAAAGGATCTCTTTTTCCAGAAAGGGATCCAGTTCTTCCAAAACCAGGAGGCGTTTCACTTTCTGTGCAAAAGAGCGGATTTTTTTTTCCGGCAATGGCCAAGTCATGGAAAGCTTGAGAATGGATTTCTGCGGAAAAATTTCTATTGCATACATATAGGAAATTCCGGAGGTGATGATTCCAATATCCGTTTCCTGGATCTCTTCAAAATTATAGGCAAAGTTTTCCGAAAATTCTTTCAATTTGCCCAGGCGTTCTTCCAAGGACACCCTCCGGGCGATGGCAAAGGCAGGAAGCATCACATATTTGGGATCGTTTTTATCGAATTCTATTGTATGGGGATTGGATTCCCGATGGGACAGCTCCACCACCGTCTGGGTGTGGTTGATCCGGGTGGTGGTACGAAGCAGTACCGGTATATCAAATTCTTCCGATATACCAAATCCCATTTTGGTGAATTCCAAGGCTTCCCGGCTGTCCGATGGCTCCAGCATCGGAATTTTTGCTGACCGGGCATAATGCCGGTTATCCTGCTCATTCTGGGAGGAATGCATCCCCGGATCATCCGCACTGATGAGCACCAGCCCACCTTTCACTCCCGTATAGGCCAGGGTAAAAAGCGGATCGGCAGCCACATTGACGCCCACATGCTTCATAGAAACCAAGGTACGGACTCCGCTGTAGGAAGTTCCCGCCGCCACTTCCAGAGCTACTTTTTCATTCACAGACCATTGGGCGTGGATATCCGGATACTTCAATATGTTTTCCAGAATTTCCGTGGATGGAGTCCCTGGATACGCAGTGGCCGCCTGGCAACCGCCCTCCCATGCCCCCCGAGCGATTGCTTCATTTCCTGTTAAGAGTGCTTTTTCTTTATGCGACATGAATGCTCCGTTATGGTATTTGTATTTTTTCCCCAATCAGGAAAGTCAGTTTACTGTCCTGGGATATTTTTTGGCTGGCTTTCTCCATATCCTCAAAGCGGAAAACCACCACGGCCTTACCGTCCACTTTTTCCACAAAGGCGTACATATAGGCCACATTCAATCCCAGAGAGGCTATCCTGTCCAGAATATCCGCCAGTCCGCCCGGCTGGTCCATCACTTCCAGGGCAATCATATCGGTCATGCTGGAAGTAATTCCCCTGGCGTTCAGGACATCCACCGCTTTCTGAGGATCATCCACAATAAGCCGCAAAACCCCATAATCAGAGGAATCCGCCAGAGATAATGTGCGGATATTCACCCCGGCATCACCCAGTATACGGCTGACTTCGGAGAGTCGGCCTGCCTTATTTTCAATAAAAATGGAAACCTGTTTTATTATCATGTTGGCCTCTATGCTTTTGTTCTTTTATCGATGACCCGCACGGCTTTCCCCATGGATCTTTCAATGGTACGGGGCTCCACCAGGGTGATTTTTGCGGAAACGGAAAGATTCTCCAGAATTGCCTTGCCGATTTTTGCTTTAATGGCATCCAGTTTGCGGATTTCATCGGAAAAGAATTTCTGGCTCACCTCCACCTGGACTTCCAGAATATCCAGAGCCCCGTCTCTGTCCACTAAAATCTGGTAGTGCGGTTCCACCTCTTCCATTTCCATAATCACGGATTCAATCTGGCTGGGGAATACATTAACGCCCCGTATGATGAGCATATCATCCGTTCTGCCGGTGACTTTATCCATCCGAACCAGAGTTCTGCCACAGGAGCATTTTTCCCTGTTCAGGCGAGTGATGTCACGGGTGCGGTAGCGGAATGCAGGAAAGGCTTCCTTGGTAATGGTGGTAAGCACCAGTTCTCCGGTCTCTCCGTCCGGCAGTACTTCCCCGGTCTCAGGGTTAATAATTTCCGGATAAAAATGATCCTCATTGATGTGCATTCCGTTTTTGGATGGACATTCAAAACTGACACCGGGCCCGATTATTTCGGAAAGGCCGTAGATATCCAGAGCCAGAATGCCCATTCTTTCCTCAATGTCCTTCCGGATGGAATCCGACCAGGGTTCCGCACCAAAAAAGCCCGCCCTCAGCGGCAGCTCTTTTAGGTTGATCCCCATTTCCTCCGCGATCTCCACCATATTCAAAGCATAGGAAGGGGTACAGGCCAGCAGAGTCACGTTGAAATCTTTTATGAGCATTAACTGCCTTTTTGTATTTCCGGAGCTGGTGGGAACAACGGTCATTCCGGCACGTTCAGCCCCATAATGGGCACCCAATCCTCCCGTAAAAAGACCATAACCATACGCCACCTGAATAATATCTTTTTCATTGCCACCTTCCGCACTGAGGGTTCTGGCCATGACTTCCGCCCAAATATCAATATCGTTTTTGGTATATCCCACCACAGTGGGATGACCGGTGGTGCCGGATGAAGCATGCAGACGCACAATGTTTTCCATGGGCTCAGAGAATAGACCAAAGGGATACGCCTCCCGCATGTCATTTTTTAGCAGGAACGGAAATTTCCTAAGATCATCCAGACTGTGCAACATATCCGGATGCACCCCATGCTGGTCAAAGCTTTTCTTATAGAAGGGAACTGTTTCATAAGCCCGGCTTGCCGTCGCACGCAACCGTTGCAACTGCATTTGTCGTAATTCGTCTATTTCAATGGTTTCTATTTTTTTATCCAACATTTTAAGTCCTTAATAAGATTAATAATTTTCCGAGATAAACGCGGCAATCTCACCGCTCATGGAATCAATATCGTCCCTGGATGTAATTCGCAGGACATAAGTTCCCAGAAGTTTATCATGAATCCCGCGTCCTTTTGTATCATATTCCATGGAAAGAATCATGATGGGTCCTATTAATATGGTTTTGAAAATACTGCGGAGTATGCTTTTGATTATTCCAATCCGCTTCCCATTCCTGTCCACCACATAAATCCCCAGATTCCGGCGGAAGTATGTTGTTTTGTGGAAAAATATATTTCTATTGCTTTCCAGAAATGCCATGAGGACATGCCACAGATTAAAGAGCAAGAACAATCCTCCCAGGAATACCATAAACCACTTGTCATATTCCTTATTCCCCAGAATCCAAACCCCGGGCAGGGAAGGTTTCAAAATCAGGTAGGATACCAGAAACCATCCCACATAAAAGATGCGGGCCAGATACCGCTCATAATAAAAACTCCAGATTCTATGGCCGATGGTTGCGATGCGAATACGGCGGGGAACCCGTTCCCGAATTGTTTCGATGGCAAGCTGGTAGATCTTTGGATTATCAATGGGATCCACATACTGGACAATCTCCTTTAGTTCATCGTAATTATAGGATGCCAGGTGTTCCTTATCCAGCAATCGCCCCAGGTCCACTCCTTTTGCCACCAACTCATCAAAGTCAATCTCTCCGGATTGCTCTGTTGTCTGAGAGGAATTCACAGCCGGCGGAATCAATTTCTCTTTTTTCTTATTCATCGTCTTTGTCCTCCAGTTTTTTCAGAGATCTGGATATCTCGTGATGGAAAACAAATCCCCGGTCTTCCCAGATAGCGTAGTAAACCGGAATAAATATCAACGTAATCAATGTAGCAAATGCTAACCCCCATGCCATGGCCAGGGCCATGGGCTTGAGCATGGGATCGCTTCCTCCAATTCCATACGCAGTGGGGATTAGACCAAAAACGGTCGTGATGGTGGTCAGCATCACTGCCCGTAGACGGTAAATCCCGGACGTAATAATGGCCTCATTCTTGGGAACCCCGGATTTCCGGAGCTGGTTGATAAAATCCACCAGAACAATGGAATCGTTCACAACCACCCCGGCCAGACCCACAATCCCCATAGATGCCAGAAAACTGAACACTAGATTGGGATAATAGGTTATTTTATGCAGATAAAAAGCAACGGAAACGCCAATAAATCCAAGGGGAATGGCCATCATGATCACCCGGGGATGCCGCAGGTTTCCAAAGAGGAGGATTAATATGGCAAGGATTCCGCCCACAGCCACCGCTCCGGCAAAGCCCAAGTCTTCCATGGATTCCTGGGTATCAGCAAGCTCCCCGGATGCTTTGATCTGGTAATCCGGGTATTTTTTCTGCATAATGGGTTTGATGATGGACATAATCTGGTTATTTGCTTTGAGGGAACTGGTTTTCAGCTCGTCAATATTGGCCTGAATATAAAAGGTTCTCTTTCCATCCACATGGGATATCATGGAGACCCCGGGGTACTTTTTAAAAGTGGCCAGCTCTGTTATGGGAACCAGATTGCCAATTTTATTTCTTACGGTCACTTTATTCAGCGAGGAAAGACGCTTTCTCAGGTTTTCCGGAAAAAGGACGCGGATGTCAATTTCTTCTTTTGTCTTTTTTACTGTTGTGGCAATTCTACCCTCAAAAGCCGTCTGGAGGGTGGATGCAATCTGAAAAACAGAGACGCCAGCCATAGCCGCCCTTTCCTCATTTACTTCCAGGCGGAACTCCTCTTTACCTTCCTCCCAGTTATCCCGGACATCATAAACACCTTCCAGGGTATTCAGGTTTTTTTGGATCATTGCTGAAATTTCAATCAAGGTATCAAATTCCTCTCCGGAAACTTCGATCTGTACCGGAGAACCCACAGGAGGTCCACCTTGTCCGGTTTTTTTAAATTCTATTTTTTCAAATACCCTTTTTTCTGCCTGAATCACCCGGGCAAACCCTCCGCTCCCGGCCTCCACCTTCAGGTTATTGGTTCCATAGAATATCATTTTGCCGTTCAGATTAACCATTTTCTGTACATAACCCCATACAGGATAGTCTTTGACTATGGACTGTGTATTCTTATTGTAATAAAAAAGGTGGTCCATGGCAGAAATCCACAGAAAATCCTGGTTTTGCGGATCTTCCATTGCCCAATAAAGCGGAACAGACTGGATAAAAAAGGCCTTCTCCAGGGATTCCTTTTTACATGAATACTGGTACACCACACCATCGAATCCAGCCAGCAGAAAATTCTGCTTGTCCTTGGTAAAAAAACCTCCCTCCAAGCGGGGAAGCATTGCGGATTTTGTGGGGCTGTAATCGAAAGTCACCCGCTCATCCACCAGCTTTTTGGATGGTCCTTTTTCCAACATCTTCTTCTGCTCCAGCTCTCCGTCCTCGCTGACGCTGAAAACATGGAATGCCCCTCTGGAAGTGGTCAGATACAAAGACTTTCTTTCCGCAAAATACTCTGCCTGGGTGATTTCATTATCCATCACATGCAGAAGATTCATTTCCAGATTCTGGTTATGGATTTTATAGATCCTGTTTTTCTCCGTGATCAGAAATGAATACTGATGACCGGAGATGGGGATCACCTTTTTCATAAAATCATATTTCTGGATTTTGATTTTTTTCTGTTGGATAATTCGCTTTTGTGGAAAATCATACAGATACGCGTGATTGGATGCATCATAGAGAAGCATGGTTTTATTGGAAATGAATCCACCACCAATCAGATAATCCGTTTTCAAGGAAATGGTCTCCACTGTACCACGCAACGGAGACAAAATCTGGATATGATTCCGAGCTAAAATTTTATAGAGGTCATATTCGGCTCCGGGAATACCATCCATGTTGGCAGCCTGCATATTGGGGTTGATATAGGCCTGGAAATACGATATGATTTCCTCCACCACCCTTTCCCTGTCTTCTTCCGGCGTCAGGTACAATACAATCTGGCCATAATTTTCCCCCCGTTTCATGAAGGGATCCGCCTCATTCTCCTGGTGAATACCAATACGGGATTGGAAATTTTCCAGCTCTTTGGATGACATTTTTCCAATCAAATCCTGGGCGGGACGCATTCTGGATTCCATTTCTTCCAGGGAAATTCCTTTGGGTCCTTCAAACTTCATAGCCAGAATTTCCACTCCTTCTTTGGGAAACAGAATAAACCCGGTTCTTCCCACAAGAACAATGGATATAAAAAACAAAAAGAAAACAATAAACATCATCAGATATCTTCTTTTCAATGCCCATTCAAGGGATGGCTTGTATATCCCCTGCATCCAGCGAAAAAAACGGAATTCCAGTGATTTTTCATTTTTTAAAAGTTGCTTTTTCTTCGCGTTGGCCGTGATGTCAGCGATATGCGAGGGGAGGATAAAAAAGCTTTCGAAGAGGGAACTGAGGAGGGAGATAATCACCACCGCCGGAATGGCCCAGACAAATTTGCCAAAAATTCCACCCATAAACAAAAGCGGGGCAAAGGCCACCATGGTGGTGGATACGGAACCAAAAACCGGTAAAACCATTTCTTTGGTTCCTTTAATAGCGGCATTCCTGGGAGTCTCCCCCTGTTCCAGATGCCGGTATATATTTTCGCTTATAACAATAGCATCATCCACCAGCATACCGGATACCACAATCAATCCAAACATACTAATCATATTGATAGTAATATCAAAATAGGACAGGAAGAAAAAACTTAATGCAAACGAAAATGGTAAACCAATGGCCACCATCAGGGAAATCCGCCAACCCAGAAAGAAATACAGGGAAATAATGATGAGCACAATACCCAAGAGAATATTGCCCTGGAGAACATTCAGGCGTCTTTTTATGTAGTATGATAAATCATTGGCTGTTTCAATGTCCATGTCCGACGGAGTGCTGGTTTTAAACTGCTCAATATTCTTATTAATACTGTCCACAAGGCGGATAGCGTCCGCTTTTTCTTTTTTCAAAACAGTCAGGACAATGGCATCCTTCCCCTTGTTTTTTTCAATAATGGACTCTTTTTCATAAGTATCTGTAACAGTAGCAATATCTTTTAATTTTATAAAATTACCCAGGTCATTTGCCCGGATAAATAAGTTTTCCATCTCCTGGAAATTTTCAAATTCCTTCACGGTTCGGATGGAATATTCCTTTTCTCCCTCAATTATGGTACCACCAGGTAAATTCAGATTTCTTGACTGAAGGGCGGAAATGATATCATCCACGGAAATATTATATGCCAGCATCTTATCGGGAGAGACCTCCACCTGGAATTCCCTGTCCCTGTAACCCCGGGTGGCGATGGATGCAACTTCCGGAATTAATTCCAGGCTGTCTTTCAGTCTGTCCGCATACTGCCGCAACTCTCTTTGGCGCGGGTCTTTGTCCGCATCTCCGGTGTAGCTTTTTTTACTCAGCAGAATCTGGATAACAGGAGTTTTTTTGGTGGTGATTTCACCGACCACAGGGTCAATGACATCCTCCGGAAAATCAATTTTGGCAATATCCACCGCATCTTTGATGTCCTGGATGATCTTGAGTTTTTCTTCAATATCCGGCTCCAGTTTCAGCACTACGGTGCTCCGGGCATACAGGGAAGTGGATATCATGTCCTTGATCTGGTCCACGCTTTTCAATTCCCGCTCAATGGGGGTGGTGATTATTTTTTCCACTTCTTTTGGGGATGCTCCCGGATACGCCGTATTGATGAGAACAATATCAAAATCAACGATGGGCAGGGCTTCCCTCTGCATGCCAAAGGCAATCCACATTCCCCCAATCAGCACGGTCACGGTAATAAAATTTCCAAACAGGCTACGTTTGATGAAAAATTCTATGATTCTCGTCATTTTTCCCCCGTAGTCAATTATTGGCTATCGCTTTGGCTGAAAACACTTTTATCATGTCTTTTTCCCGTTTTTTTCTTTGTGTGAACAATTAATAACAGTGCAGGCAGACCCAGGAGTGAGGTCACAAGAGAAAAGAAGAGACCCCAAAGAGCAACACTACCCATACTGAAAATGGCCGCATTACTGGCAGCCATTAATGCCCCAAAGCCCATCATGGATGTAAAGGTGGACAGAATGACAGCCACCCCCGTATTGGAAACTGCTTTAAGCACGTCTCCTTCCTCCTTATAACGATGGTATATATGAATCGAACTGTCTATTCCAATCCCCACAATGATGGGAAACATGATCACATTAAAAAAATCCACAGGCATATCAATGAATCCCAGGAATCCCAGAAGCCAGTAAAAGGAAACGACCAGAGGACTCAATACAAGTAATGCCTGCGGAATATTCATAAATCCCAAAAAAACCACCACCACTACAGACAGAAATGCTATTGTCAGAATAAATGGTCCCTCACTTTGGATCATTTTCAGGATTTCCGCAAAGAGCATTTCATCGGATGCGGCAAGTATTGGTTTTTCTTTCACTTTTATGGAATGGATCGCATCTGCATAGTCAATCCAATCCAGGCCTAATACCATGGTGGATTTGGGAAAAACCAGAATTACTTTCTTTTCTTTTTGGTCACCAACCCCTCGAAACGCTCTGGAAATGGATTGCGGAAGATTTTCTTCGCTGATACTGGATATGGATGTATTTTGATACAGTTTATCCCACATCCGGGCATTTTTCTGACTCAATGTTTTCTTATATTTACCGTTTTTCAAAAGCAGATTGTGTATCCCGCGAATCCAGTATATTTTTTTCTCCTGATCTCCGGGAATAAAAGTGGATATACCCACAGCCTGATGTATTTGAAATTTTTTATTGTCTTTGTTGTTTTTTATCAATTCATTGAGTTTTTTCAATATGATCTTTTCTTCTTCCATGCTGGCGGGAATGATCACCGTGGGATTCTGGGTCCGTCCCACCATGGCATTAATCTCTTTTTCCACTTTATGGGATCGCAGGTGTTTTCCCTGGATTTTGGAAAAATCATAATCAAACCAGATATTTTGTAAGGGAAAAAACAGAAGTACAGTAAAAAAAGCAAAAACCCCCAGCAACACCCTGGGATATTTCCACAGGAATTCCGGTAACCTTCTTTTGTTGAAGCTTAGCTGGATATTTTTCCGCTCAAAGATAACCAGAGCAGAAGATATAAAAAACATCATGGCAATTAATATTAAGATAATCCCGGCAGAAGCAATAATCCCGAATTCCCGGAACGCCTTCAGCTCTGTAAAAGAAATGGCCAGGAAACCAAAAGCAGTCGTCGTGGCTGAAGAAAAGGACGCGGACCCGGTCTGGGAAAACATAATCAGAAAAGGCTCTTTATTATGCTCATGTTTGATCCTTTCCTCACGATACCGCAGAATCAGATGGATACCATAATCGATACCCAATCCCATCAGAATCGAGGACAGAAAGGTGGTGATCAGATTTAAGGTTCCAAAAATATATCCCACAAAACCCAGAGTCCAGACAATGCCCATCAGCAAAGGAATTATAAGGAGAACCAAAGATCGTATTCGCCGGAAATAGAATAGTAAAATGGCAAGGATCCCCCCCAGTGATACAATAGTTACCCGGGTGAAATCTTTCCCCAATAAAGCAAAATCGTCCGGACTTTTTTTATATCTTCCGGTAAACTCCACCATTTCATTGGTGAGCAGGTTCTTTCGGCAACTCTGGCTGATATTTTCCATTTCATTGAGAAAAAATCGGGAATATTTAACGCTCAACGCTGAGTTTGCTGGCTTGATAAATGCAGCAAAGGTATATGTTTCCCCTTCTTTTTTGTAATAATAATTAAAAAATTGATCATCTTTTTTCTTCTGTATCAAGGATCTCCCGTTAGCATATTTATTTTCATATTTTTTAATAATATCCTGGAAATAAAGTCCAGGATCATTTTCTTCCATCATATCCAGAAGCAGGGGATTGTTTTTCTTTCTCTCATATTCGAACTTATGATGGATTCGGTAAAATATTTTTTGCAGGTCATCTGTTTCCATGAACAGAAGA
Organism: Leptospira biflexa; assembly: GCA_020720785.1. Classification (GTDB taxonomy): domain Bacteria; phylum Spirochaetota; class Leptospiria; order Turneriellales; family DYLW01; genus DYLW01. Next base: position 36,423 of record DYOA01000012.1, on the reverse strand, counting down.
AAATGGTTTTCAAAAAAGGAGGTGGGCTTTTTGAACTCAACATAGCTTACTTCCTTATGGTTTTTCATTCTTTCTGATGTTTTCTCCAGGAAAGAAATAATTTTCTCCGGATCTTTTCCGCGCACAACAAGAACCAGATTGCCCAGCCCTCCATATACATCGGATACATATTCCAGATTTTTTACCACCGGGTTTTCGTCGGGGAGAAGAGCCGCCATGTTGGAATCCAGCTTCAGCTTCATAAGACCGGGGATGGCAACAATGGTCAGAAGCACGGTTATCGAGAGAAAAGCCAGCGGATGGGAGTAGACCTTTTTTCCCAGTGCGAAGAAAAGCCTTTCAAAGAGCTCTTTTACCATTATTTATTATTTTTTTCTTTTTCCTTTTCTTGATTTTCCAATAGTTGCTGTCTCAGCCTTTCCGTATCCAATCCTTTCTCTAATGGAACCACAAACGCTTTGAGCTTGTTCATTCAGTAGTCATCCGGTACACCAATAAACAACCCATAGATACGTCCGGATAGTTCAGAGTAGCCGGGACTTTTTCATAAAACTTAATCCATGGCCGGTTTTCCATAACTCCTCCTTACGCAGATATAATTAATTGTCGGTTATGGGGATTTCCAATAAGGCAGGATTCTCCACATATTTCTGGAGAGCAGAGGCCAGTTTTCCTCCCTGTGCTCCATCCACAATGCGATGATCAAAAACCCCTCCCAGAGGAATGATATCCCGAATCACAATTTTATTATTTCTTACAACAGGTTTTTTCTCGGCCTTACCCATCGCCAGTACAATGGGCAGATTGGAAGCAGGCAACAAAGCTGCAAAACCAAACTGAAGGCCAAACACCCCGATGTTGGTGATCATGGCACTCCCAAAAGAACCGGCGTTTATTTTCATAAACCCAATGGGAATGGATAAATCCACGCTGATAAAGCGGATCAGATTAAAAACCCAGTTCCGGAATGGCCAGGGAATGGATGCCAGGACGTTTTTATTCTTTGCCACTCCTTCTTCCTGTTTTTTCCGGGATTTTTCCACCCGGACGGTCATCTCTTCTGAAATGTCCGCAAGGCTTTTCCGGTCAATGTTGCGGAACGCTAATCCTGTCATATCCCTGGAGCCAGGAATGGATATCGCAATAAAAATATCCACGGATTCTCTTCCCACAACCCTGCCTCTCTTAACGTATGCATTCAATTCGGGGACATCCACACTCAGAGCTCTCCCCAGAGCGGATGCCATAATCTGGGTTACGGTTAGATGTATCCCCTTTTTTTTCTGTTTCTGGATATAACCCAAAAGACTGGTCACATCCATTTCATAAGTACCATAAGTCCTTCCATCGCGGGCCGACTGGTAAATGGCTGTTGCCATTCTCCGCCAGGGGGTATCGTATTTAACCGTCTCTTGTTTTTCCATAGGGGATCAGATTGGGATCAAAGGATGTTCTGAAAAGTATTTTATCATGGACAGAGTGATTAAGAAACATTTTTAGAGGAATGAATATTCAGTTATTCCAAAGAAATATTGAATATCCATTGCCGGATATAAGTACTTCTCCGGGGGAAAACCAGGAATGGGATTTTCTATCAAAGAATATCCCTTCCTCTGGTACATTTATTTTTCCGGAGTATTTTGCTTTTCACAATAAACTATCGTCCAGAGAAGATTTTTTCCGGGAATCGCATAAAGCCGTCCAATGGCTCCGAGAATTATCCCAGAGGTTTCCCAAAACGGTGATTATTGGTGGTTCCATTATCGATCAGGACATCAATGGCAATTATAAAAATTCTTCTCATGTTTATCACAACGGAAACCTCCTGCTACGCTATGAGAAGCGCCGTCTTTATGGGAAGGAAACCGGAATTCTGTCAGAAGGGGACCAAGATGGATTTTTCGTTCATCCCCAGGACCAGTCCACCTGGGGGGTTTTAATATGTGCAGACGTTTTCATCCCGGATGTTTTTTCCCGTTATAAAAAGGCGGATTTCATTGCCATTCCCACCTCATCCCCTTTCCGGGAAAACGACACCCGGGAGGAGCAGGAAAAAAGAGATACAGATATATTCCAGAATGGATCAAAAAGATCCGGAGCAATCCTCTTCAAAAGCTGTTCCGTGGGTTCGGTGGGAAAAAATGCTCTGGATGGGTCTCCCCCTCCCCGTCTGCAGGGAAGATCCCTGATTTCCGGTGCTGACATCATTTTCTGCCGGACCCCCTCCATCCATTGGGAAGGAATCCTGGAATACAAATGCGGAAATAATCCGGAATGCATGGTGCGGGAATTTACCCGATGATTCTTCTACAGGATAGTTATGAAAGGGAAAGCCTTCCGGATATGTCCTGGAAAATTCTGGATTTTCTGGAGCCTCCCGTGATACTGCTGCTGTCCGGGGATATGGGTACCGGAAAAACCAGCTTCACCCGGGAATTTGCCCGTTGTCTTCAGATTCAGGAAACAGTTCAGTCTCCCACATTCAATCTCCACCACCAGTATGAGGGCTGGTATAAAGGGATAAGAGTAATTCTTCACCATCTGGATTTATACCGGTTGACATCCGTGGATTTCATTGGCGATATTGATTTTACGGAATGGGAAACCCATCCATTCTTTGCCCTGGTGGAATGGCCACAAAAGCCGCAGGTTCACTGGGAAATGCTGGGAGTAAGTGTGTATGAGGTGGCATTGGCATTCTGCCCCGGAATGGAAGAAAGCCGGGAATTTCCTGACATCACTGCCAGCAACTGCCGAACAATAACATTAAGGAAAATTAAATGAAAATTATTGTCCTGGACACATCCACACCCTGGATTCTATCCATGGTTCTGGAATCAGAGAATGGCGTTCATAGATTAATCCATACAGAAAACACTCCCATTCCGCAGGGAAACGATGCGTGGATGCGGGATGCTTTCAAGAATCTGGAAAAATATTTCTCCAGAGAAAACGAAGAGGTAAGCATTCTGCTGGGACGCGGACCGGGATCCTTTACTTCCCTGCGTGTTTCCTTTCTATTTATGCAGATCGTAAGCGATTATTACGGATTCCCCAGAGGGATATTTTCTTCTCTGGATTTTCAAAGAGCCGGATTTTCCATTGACCCGGATAAACCATTTTTCTTCCGCACCAACCGGAATTTATATTATGCGTCCCTCCCCCAGAGCTGGCGGATATTTCTGAATGAAGAAAAACTGTCTGCACAGAACTCAGGAGAAAAATATCTTTTCGCCGGGGTTCCATATCCATTAATGGAGAAAGCAAGAGAATTTTATTCCCATGTTTATCCGGAAGAAAATCTCTGGCACAATTACGTCTGGGAGGAGCCAAGTAGTAAGATTAACAGTGGGGAACCCCCTTTTCCGGGAATTACGATGGCCAGATTCAGCTTCAACGATGCAGCCAGTTATATCCGGAATCTTCCGGAGAATGTATTTCAGGAAGATAATTTTGCCCCGTTTTATGGGCATACTCTGGCATTTATGAAATGAAAGATCTGATAGAAAAATATCTCACAAAGTTTAAAAACAAACGGGGCGAGCCGGTGGTTTATGAAGAAATCCGGCATTGGAACCATAAATATAATCAGAAAAAAAAGAAAAAAACTCCTGCAGAAGTGGAAAACCTGTCCAGAACAGTCCTGGATGAACTGGAAGCTTATGGATTGATTTCTCAGGAAAAAAATAAAATTATTCCCGTGCATCCTTTTTGTGTGGAAGCTACGCTTTCCACAACAAGAACGGGGGTGGCTTTTGCGGAAGGGGGATTTCCCAACGATATTTTCATCCCCCCTTCCAGCCGGAAACAGGCAAAGCACCGTGACCGGGTACTTGTGGAAATCACGGGAAAATCACGGGAAAAATTTGAGGGAAAGGTGCTGGAAATTATCCAGTCATTCACCGATTTCTTCAGTGCACGGGTGACCCAGAAAACTCATGACTCCTATATCATCGAACTGATGGACTTGCCGGATCATCCATGGGGTGCATTGGTATCCAAAGACCGGCTGGAAATAAATGACTATATTGTGGTAGAGGAGATGTCCCAGTCCGTTCGGGTGGCCATTCCGGAAAGGCATGGGGCAAACCTCGCATTCCGGCAGATGCCAGTCTACCGGCTTCATGAAAAATATGCAAAGGATTCTGTCCAGACAGATATCAACCGGGTTATTTTAAAATATAATCTTCCGGGACAATACCAGGAAACATTTGGCTTAAATAAAAAAGAATTAAAAAATATAGTAGAAAAAGAGTATAATAACCAAAAGAGAGTCAATCTCACCCAAATTTTTACTTATACCATAGACGGTAAAGACGCCAAAGACTTTGATGACGCCATCTCTTTGGTAAAAAAAGAAAACGGTTATGTGGCTTATGTCCATATTGCGGATGTATCATTTTTTGTTTCCGCAGACAGCGATCTGAACAAGGAAGCGATAAAAAGAGGCAATTCCTATTATCTGGGTAATGTGGTCATACCCATGCTGCCCCCCATTCTGTCTGAAGAATTCTGCAGCCTCAAGCCAAAAACTAAACGACTGGCATTCACTGTGGAAATGCACTTTGATAAGGATGCCCGTCTGGAATTATATTATTTTTATAAATCCATCATTTTCATAGACAAAAGATTTACCTATGATGAAGCAGAAAACGAGATACGGAAAACCCGGAGCATTCTTACAGACTCCTGGGAGCTGGCCGTAAAACTGATCCGTCAGAGAGACAATGCCGGAAGAATAGATCTGAATATATCGCAGCCGGTCATGGTTTATGACAAGAACGGAAGCATCAAGGATATTATTGCGGGGAAAATTCTCAAATCCAATCGCCTCATTGAAGAATTCATGCTCAGTGCAAATTTCTGTGCGGCCGATTTTGGAGCCCAGAATGAATTTCCTTTTCTTTATAGAAATCATCCCGTGCCGGGAAAGGAAAACCAGTCCACCCTCAATAAAATAATAAGCGGACTGGGGATTGAAAGCTCCATGAAAGATTTCTCCTCCGGTGAGATCCAGAAAATGCTGGATGTGTTAAAAAACCATCCGGCGGAAGTGATATTCCAACACCTTCTCCTCCGCCAGTTTTCCCCGGCAGTTTATTCAGCGGAAAATCACGGACATTGGGCTCTCAAAATGGATAATTATACACACTTTACTTCCCCCATCCGCAGATATGCGGATTTAGTGGTTCACCGCCAGATCCATGCGTGGCTGGACAGAATAGCCCTGACCTATAACCCCGGAGATCTGACGTTTATAGCAAAGGAAACATCCCGGCTGGAGAGGCTGGCCATGGAAGCAGAAAGAGCCCTCCAGAGGCTGAACGCAATCCGCTTCATCAGAAAACAGAAAAACCAGCCATTTCGGGGAATTGTCACCGGTTTTCATACCTTGGGAATTATTGTGCTTCTGGATCAATACCAGATTGAAGGAATGATTCCCGTGTCCGAGGTGTCCAATTCCGGGGAACTGAAAATGACCACCGAATATTCAGCCTTCCTGCCCCGCTTTCAGAAATCCGTTTATCCGGGGGTAGCTTTGAATCTCACGCTGAAAGAAGTGAAATGGGAAGAAATACGTCTGTTTTTTTCTATTGACAGCTTCCCTTAAAAGAATGCCCGCAGAATATCTCCGGTATAAAGAGCATTGGGGAGGGCTTCGCACTCCGCCCAGCATCCGGGGCAATTTTTCACCCATTCCCGCTGTTTTTTCCGCAACGAGGAATTCCAGATATCATCAAACGATGACTCACGCAGGTTTCCCGCTGTCCGGGTATTGAACTGGCAGGTGGGAATTTTTCCATCGGGCAGGATTCGCAAATGTGAAGATAAAGCCACACAGGATGGATTGGGGATGGCTTTCTTGTTGAGAACCCGGTTTTCTATCCCTTTAAGGTAATATTTTTTGGCAATTTTTTCCGAAAAGGAATAATACTTCATATCTTTCCGGATTTCGGATAAAAACCACTCCAACCGGGAAGCATCAAATTCGGCAAAACTGGAATACTCCCCCAGCTTGGAAGGAGCCAGATTAATTTCACTCTCCGTGTTATAGGTTGCACTGATGTCATAAGCCAGCACAAAGTGATTCATGATTTCATATCGTGCCAGAAATTCCTTGAGCCGGAAATATTCCTCAAAACCGTTTTCATCCACAATGGTCTGATTCACCCCCAACCGTATGTTCAGTTCTTTCTGGCGGGGAGCCAGGATTTCCAGCGTGCGGGTTGCCATTTTCCAGGCAGTTTTGATCCCCCTGACATGGTTATGCACCGGCTCCAAACCATCCAGAGAAAGGAGAAAATACAAGGGGATGGATTTATCCCGTTTTTCCAGTATGGATGCTATTTTTTCTGTCAGAAAACCATTGGAGGTTATATGCAGAACCTCCGGTTGCAGAATTTCCTGGGTCAACCCGATGATCTCCGCAAAGTCATCCCGGATGAATGGCTCCCCTCCGCTCAGACGGACCATGTCCATCCGGGGAAGGGTCTGGAAAATCGATTTTATTTCATCCAGAGATAAATCCTCCTTTCCGTTCTTCTTCCAGGAATCACACATGATACAGCGGGCATTGCAACGGAATGTCACAATATAGGTCAGAAAACGGGGGAGGCTTTCCTTTCCCATCCGGTTACGGATAATGGTGTTAATAAGGGGAAAAAACTTTTTCATAAAAACTCTTGACTCTCCGGATTTCCCTGGCTTTTTTTCTGCTTTCTTCCTTTGCCCTGTATAAATGATTTTCTATGGTGGCCACAGCTTCGTTATTCCCATATACCGGATAGCTGGATATATTGTTTTTGTATTCATCCAGATTATCCAGAAAGGTGTGCATAATTTCCGGACTCAATTCATCAAATCCCACCGTCAGTCCGGTTCCGGATTCCCGTATGAAATGGCCATTGATCTCCTGCTCAAAATTTTTAGATTCCGGCATGGCCAGAACCGGTTTTTTCAGATACAGAGCCTCACCAATCACCTGGTTTCCGGCAGTGGTGATCAAAGCCCTGCAACCGGCCAGATCCTGAACAAAACCATGATTATCCACTTTTTTGAATTCCAGATTGCCTTCCGCCGGCTTGGCTCCAAGGCCGTATATTTTCACCGGTTTTCCGGATTTCCGGAGAGAGTCCAGAATATTCTGCCCGGCAAACCGTCGCAGATAGGCCAAGAGATAATCTCCTTCTGCAACCTGGGCGTCCCTGACCGTATTCCGGATTAACACCCCAATCTGCCGGGTGTTTTTTATTCCCTTTCTTAAGGGTGGGAAGTAAAACGAAGAAACTATGGTTTCCTTTTGTCCGGCATACATAATATTCACAACAATGGCCATCATGGCTGTTTTAAGCTTCAGATGCCAGGGCAGAGAGGAAAGATCATAGGTGGATAAAAAATGCTGGTGATCCAGGCTGATGAAAGACAGATTCATTTTTCTGGCTGCACGAGGCAGAGCCGGATCAAAATCACTGATGATCAAATCCGGTTTTTCTTTAGCGATCTTCTTTTTTATCCAATGAATCAGCCGTGGAAGAGCCAGATAATACCGCAACCCATAATAGGCCGTTTTGATATAGTCCAGTTCTTTTCTGGAATTATAATGAAAAGACAAGCCCGGAATCCGAACCAAACGAATGCCCCGAAGCCGGCTTTTTGCGTTTTTATAGAGCGGTTTTAACAGATCATAAGCATGATTGGGTGCAAAGATGGTAATGGAATGCTTTTTGCTGAGGCTATCCACAATGGTCTGGACTCTGGTGGCGTGGCCTCTTCCCTCTCCTGCTAAAGAATAAAATATTTTGCCCATATCCCCCCCTTGAACTGGATAGATACCCCGTATCTATCTGAATAATATTTATTCCATGTAGCAGTAATTATTTGTGTCGTCCAGTATTTTTTTAAAAAAATACGACAATAAATCGGCCAATAATAGCCACAGAATAAAAATGAATAAGAAAATTATTCATTTTTATTCACCTTGTAATAGGAATTCGTTGCTTCACATTCTGGGCTGCTGATTTAAATTCATCAGAAACGGATGCCAGCTCTTCGGAAGTGGTGGCATTCTGCTCTGTTACCTTGTACGGTGCTCCACCGAAGAAGCAATAATGGCAATTTCCCCGGATTGTTCCTATGATTCCCGGACAATTGTATCCAGATATTCCGTAGTTTTCTGTACGTTGGGGATGATGCTTTCCATCAGTTTTCCCGTTTCCGATGTAGCTTCCAGAATATTAATGCTCATATAGCGGATGAGGCGACCCACCGGGTGAAATGGGAATGCCGGGCAGCAGCTACGATGAGCTCCCCCCCTTCCTATTTTTTGAAAACATGCTGCTCTATCTTCCTGAATAACAAATCTTTGTTGATGGGCTTTGTGATAAAATCGTTGCATCCGGCGTCCATTGCCTCTTTGCGGTTCTCTGATAATGCAAAGGCCGTTTGGGCAATAATGATCACATCCCCATTAAATTTCCGGATTTCACGGGTGGCATCATATCCGCTCATTTCCGGCATTCGAATGTCCATGAGGATGACATCGGTATCCGGGTTTTCCCTGAGTTGATCCACCACCTCTTTTCCGGTTTTGGTACAGATAATATTCCGGAATGCATCGTGAAAGATAGTTCTAAAAAGCCTCCGGCTGACGTCATCGTCTTCCGCCACAATTACATTTAAATATTGGAAAGATACCAGCGGTTTTTCCGCTATGCCTTCCGATGGATTTCCTCCTTCCTCCAGACGGTCGCAGAGTGGGAGACTAAACGTGAATGTGGAACCCACCCCTTCTTCCGAGGTTACATCAATGCTTCCCCCTAACATTTCCACATAGGATTGGGTAATGGCAAGCCCAAGTCCGGAACCCTCATATTTTTTAGTTGCTCCAATATCGACCTGTTCAAAGCGGCGGAAAACAGCCTGCAGCTTGTTCTGCGGTATCCCGATTCCCGTATCTTTTATAAAAAACTCCATTACGGAAGCGTCATTTTTCATCTTTTTTGTATAGCCAAATGTTATACTGCCCTCATGAGTAAATTTTATCGCATTTTTTATTAGATTTATCAGGATTCCCTCCAGTTTACGCTGGTCAGTGATCAAGCATGCTTCCTCATCTGGAAGGCCGGGAATTAAAACCAGCTCAATTCCTTTTGCCTTCGCTTCAAGATGAAAGAATTGGTATTGTTCTTCAAGAATCTGAATCAAGTGTACTTCTTTTTTGGTGATTTTTACTTCGCCGGCTTCAATTCTGGAAATGTCGATGATATCGTTAATAGTGGAGAGCAACCTGTGGCCACTTTTTTCAATAATCTCAATATATTCCTGCATTTCTTCCCCGGTGATGTCGGCTTCTTTTAAAAGTTCTGTAAATCCCAGTATCCCGTTCATGGGAGTGCGGATTTCATGGCTCATGTTGTTCAGGAAGGCCGTTTTTAAGCGGTTGCTTTCCTCTGCGTTCTCTAAAGCAAGGATTAAATCCTGCTCCACATTTTTCCGATGGGTAATGTCACGGGTTATTTCGATGACCTGGACCACCTCGCCGTTTTCTCCAGAAAGAGGGAATGAATAAACTTCAAAATAACGATTAGTTCCGTCCGGCAAGGGTAAAGTTTTTACCAGAGACACGGGTTTTCCCGCTTGAAAGACTTCTTTTGCTCCGCATTGTTCACACAATTCAGTTCGTCCCTGGTAGACTTTGTAGCAGTATTGGCCACGAATATCTTCCTGATTGACATTTTTCATTTCCAGAAGTTTTTTATTGGTCAGCATCACCTTAAAATCCCGGTCAATCACGTGCATTGGGTCTTGGATTCCATCAAATATGGTTTGCAGGAAATGTTCTTTTTCCTTCAGTGTTTCCTGAGCCCGCTTGCGGTCAGAGATATCCACTACCAGAAGATATAATAGAACGGTTATGATAAGCATACCGGCGATGGACACCACCAGCGTGAGCATACATTGCACATAATAACCACGGATAGTGGCGTCTTCGTTGTAGGAGACGATATACGCCGACAATGAGCCCTGAACATTTTTAACGGGATAAAAAACCACCAGATGAGCAACGTCAGATCCTCCCGCCTCGACCACAAAGCCTTCGCCGGCCTTGAGCTTCTCCTGTACTTTGGGTTTTATGGCTGTGTTGATGGCTTTTAGCGTATCGCTTGCGGTATAATCTTTTTCGTACAGATAATCATCGGAAAGGTCGCTGGGGCGGTAGTTGCTTTGCTCATCGGGAAAAACCTTTTTTTCCACAAGCTGCCGCCGAATCACAAAGGCGTATCGTCTGTGAAACTGTTGTTCCATCCGCCTGCCCATGTCTTTAGATTCCATGCTGATTTCCACACTGCCCAGAAATTCGCCCTTACGGATGAGGGGAAAGATATTTCTGAAGCCGCTGAATACCCGTCCCTCTTCAAAGCCGGAGATCACAATCCGCTCCGCACTGGCTTTTTCCACGGAATAGCGTACGCCTTTCAGACTGTCGCCGTATTTGTCCGGCCGGTGAAACCGAAGAAAACTCTCGCTATTGGGAAGGTGAAATTGGAGCCTCCGCACGTTCCGCAATTTCAGACGTTCATAGAGCGGGCCCAGTTTTGCCAGCAACGTTTTGCGGACGGCGTTGCGGATACCATCATCCTTTGAATTTGCATGTTGGTACAGATCCAGAATCTCCGGCTTGTTTATGTATGTGTCAAAGACAGTCTGGGCAGTTTCTGCATGAAAGGAGGTAATCACGCCGTACGCTGTGTTTATCTCAGCCTTCAACAAAAAATAATAGGCATCTCTTTTTTGAGAGAAAACATGACAATTCAAAAGAGTCAGCAGACCGGCAGACAAAAGGAAAAAGGCAAGAAATCCAATTTGAATTGTTCTCTTTTTAACGGTCATTCCCCCCCCTTCTTCTTTCTGAAAAACTCAGTTTTACCAAAATTATTCATATCCAAATCCCCTTCTTTATCCATACTTAGCATCAAAGATAAAAAAGCAAGATATTCTCCTTTGTCAAACATTTCATATCGGCCACGATCCCCGCCCCCCAAAAAAAGCACGGGATAGCGATTTTGATTTTCTGGTATGATCCCTTTCCATTTAATCCTTGCTGTCCCGGAATAAAATAAAATACTGGCGGTATGTATTTTAAAGCAGGTGCTCGTTTTACCGCCATTTTATCCATCATGTTGCAGGCTTCCTGGATTTTTCCCATGGGGGCCAGCATTGAATTGAAAGATAAAAATCCGGAAGCGGCAAAGGCCATTGTGGAGGGCTCGTTAAAAAAACTGGGCTCGTCCTTTAAATATAAGGAAGACACAGAAGGATTTGATTATTATCTGACAAACACCTTTTTTAACGTATACACCTATGATATTTATATCTCCAGCTATGACCAGAAAAATACCGTGGTCCGCGTGGACGCCCCCAACCGGATGAGTTTCGCACTGGCCGATGTGATTGAGCAACAGGAAAAAATAACCAATTATCCCCACAAATATGGGGAGAAATCCCTTTTACTGGGGGACGCTACCACATTGATATCTCCCGGGTTGGGATATATATATGCCAATTCCAAATCCCCGTTTGCCCGGGAAAATATATGGCTCATTCCAATTGTGCATTTTGGGGTGGATGCCCTATTGTTCTGGTTTGGTTCCGGCACATTTTTCACCCACAAGTTTGATCCTTTTGGGGAAGGTGCCATTGCCACGGCTACCCTGATGGGTACCTACCGGCTGGCCTTTCTGACCAAATACCATATGCAGATGGTGGCCCAGAACCGGATGGTGAGGCTGGGCTACACGTTCCGTTTTTAACGTGAAAAAAGGTATAATTCTGGCTGTTTTCCTGATGTCACTGTCCGGTGTCGTGGGATATCTTTATTTTTCCGGAAAAATCCATCGTCCGGATATGGAAAAATGGAGTGCAAAACTATCTGAACACTCCCTTCACCAGAAAAAGGATATCTATCATTTCATAAATATGAGGTATCTGACTCTTCAGGATAAGTTGAATATTTTAATAAAATACCGATAATAAAACCAATGCGACGTTTCCTTATTCTGGCGGTTTTGGGTTTCTTCCAATGGCAATCCCTGGAGGCCGGATGGATCATCGTGGGGAAAGTCACCCAGGTTAATCAGATTACCCAGGAAGTTGTGGTGCGGATTGATTTTCCGGAAAAATACGAGGACAATAAAGGGGATCTGCACATCCTGAATCCGGAGAAAAAGTCCATTGCCGGATTGTCCATTATCCAGAAAAGCTTTCACAGAAACCAGTATACCATCCGTACCCGTATCCAGAGCCAGAAAAAACGGATCTATGCAGGTCTGGACGTAGCAGTACCGGAGCCTGCCCGGGAAACATCCCATTTGCCGGACAAACGGGAAATCAAGCTGGTATATCCGGATGAAATTATCCATTCAAAGGATTCATCCCGGATGGTTTTCATTCCGGAAGGCCCGTTTATTCTGGGGGACCAGACCAAAGGAAGTCTCCATTATCTGCCGCCGGTTCGGAATCTGAATGCAGACCTATACCGTCGCATGGGGAAAAAACCGCCGGTTTATGTCCAGCTTTCCGGATTTTACATTGATAAATATGAAATCACCATGGGTCAATTCCGGGATTTTATCCGGAGAAGCGGAACTTCCTATGAGGCGTCAGAAGAATCCCTGAGAGAAGATATTCCGGTATATGCGGTTTCCTATCCTCTGGCGGAGGCATACTGCGATTGGGCGGGGAAACGTCTTCCCACGGAATTGGAATGGGAAAAAGCTGCCAGAGGAAGCGGTCTGGAAATATACTGGACAGAAAAAGAAGAAAAAGTCCTGGTACCGAATCCCCTAACCTATCCTGTGGGGAACGGTTTTTCTCCGGACGTCTGTGTCACATCAGAAAAAGGATTATCCTCCCCCCTTCCCGTTTCCGAATTGAAGGATTTCAGCCCCTATGGGCTGGCCGGAACCTGCGGAAACGCCCTGGAATGGACGTCCAGTTGGCTTATGCCATATAAGGGGAACACAACAAAATCCCCATACTTTGGGAAAAAATACAAAGTACTCAAAGGCGGCTCCTTTCTGCTTCCGGCGGATATGGCACGTTCCTATAACCGGATTCCCGGCGGATATCCCACGTTGAGCAGGGATTTCCGGGCAGGATTCCGCTGTGTAAAACCTTTACATCCTCACCCGTAATTGTACAGCGTCTCCGGACTGTCCCATTATGAAAAAATTATTTCTGCTGCTTCTGCCTGTGCTAATTGCGTTGAATATATACTCCCAGGAAAAATCCGGAGTGCTGGAATTTGCCCAGGGAAAAATAACGGAACTGGAAGAATACCGGAAATCCCTGGCGGAAGATCCATCGGAAGAAAATAAAAAAGTCGTTATGGAGAAAGCAAGAAATTCCGTGATGGACATGCTGGAATTTGATGTTATTTCCAGGATGGCTCTGGGGAAATATTACAGCGAGAAAACCCCGCAAAGCAAAAAGCAGATGGAACGCTTTCGTGATTTATATCGCCGGCTGATGACAGAAAGCATCCTGAAAATCAATTTGCCGGAAAAGACAACCCTGGAGAAAAAAAACCCGTTAAAACTCCACCGTGAATCCAATGGAAAAGACAAAATCTTTAATATCGATGCCACCATCGTTCATGGAAGCATGATCTCCAAAAAAATCGAATACAAAGTGGATCTTTATTTCTACCCAAAGAATGACCGGTTTTATCTGTATGACGTCCGGATTGATGGGGCATCCACTCTCCTGGATTACCGGAATTATTTTTACCAAACCATTTCCAATCCCAAAAAAGGGATGGACTATCTTATCCAAAAATTAACAGAGAAAGTGAATGATCTGGAAAATGGCACGATTAAAAAGAAAAAGTAATTTTATCCTCACGATCTGCATACTGTTATTATCGGGGGGTTTCCTGGAAGGCCAGCCCGCCACGGTTATCACCTTTGAGGAAGGATTAAAAAAGCTCCTTTCCTCAAATGCCGCCATCGCCCGGGAAAAGGCTTCCCTCATCAGCTTTGAGGCCAATATGGACAGAGTAAAAAATCTCTGGGTTCCCAGTGTGGGAATTACCACCTTTGTCGCACCAACTTATGAAACGGAAGGCAATGCACTTTCCTCCAGCAATGATTATTCCCGCTGGGGTCCGGCGTATTATGGACAAATCACTGTGGTCATGCCGGTGTTCTCCTTTGGGGCCACCACGGAAGCCCGGTATGCCGCCGAACACGGCCTGGAAGCAGGCAAGAGTCTTACAGAAGGAACAATCAATGAAAATATCTACGAGTATAAAAAACTCTATCTCTCCGTGATCCTGCTGAAAAAACTGGAAATCCTGCTGGCGGATGCCCGGAAGAAAATGGAAGAAGCCGTTGCTTCCGCCAATGAACGCTACCAAGCCGGAGATACAAATGTAAAGAAAAAGGATCTGGCAAAGATAATGATGTATTCCCATGAATTGGATACCATGGCCTACCAGGTCTCCATCCAGAAGACAAACGCACTCTGGGCCATTGGACATTATCTGGGGGAAAGACGCAGTTATGACGTGGCTGACCTGGAATTCCCGGATGTGGAAATGGAGCTGGAAAATCTGGAAAGCTGGCTTTCCCGTTTTGGCTCAAATCCCCAGTACCGGGCAGCCATTTCCGGAGTAGTAGCCTATAAACACTCCCTGGAGCTGGAGAAGAAAAAATCCCTCCCTGTTTTATTCATTGGCGGGATGGGCTCCTATTCTCATACAAAAGCCCGGGAAGACCAGCAGAGCATTTATGCACGAGATCCATATAATGAATTGACCGGGGCCGTAGTGCTGGGTGCCCGGTGGGAATTTGACTGGGGGAAACAACAGTCTGAGCAAAAGAAAGCCCATTCCCTTTACCTGAAAGCCCAGAGCCAGAAACGGGAAGCGGACACAGGAATTCCGCTGAAAATACTGATGGCATACAACAATGTGGATTATTCCTACCACAAATGGAAGAATGAACAAAATAAATACAAGGAAGCGGGGAAATGGTTTGTGGCAGAATGGTCTGCCTTTTCCACCGGTACGGGTTCCGGGGAAGATACCATGGAAGCTATGGCCGCATACTATCTGTCCGAAAAGAATATCTATGAATCCGAATACCAGTATCTGCTGGCCATTGCCGAGCTGATGGCGGTGATTGGAGACAGGGTTTCACTCTCAAAATGGAAGGAAATGGAATGAATTATTATATGCGTGGTATAGTCATCTTTTTTTTGGTGGCAACGGGCTGTATCTACGGAAAACATAAATACACTTACATGGGGGAAGATGCTTTCTCCCATGGAAATTACGACATTGCATTCTCCTACTTCCAGAAGGCTATTGACGCAGGGGAAACCCAGGGTGAGCCCTGGTTTTTCATGGGTAGCATAAAGGATGCCAAACGGGAATATGCGGCCTCCATCCCCTATTTTGAAAGAGCCGTTGCCCGCCCGCTGAAGAGAGACTATAAAGTGGCCGCGTTATGGAAAATTGTCCTGTATTATAAAAACGCCGGCAACGCAGAAAAAGCCCTGGAATATGCGTATCTGATGCAGAAAAACGGGATCAATAACTCCACGGTCAGAAACATCATTGATTCAGCCAATGCATCCATTACCCCGGAAACCCTGAAATCCAGAGAATATCTCAAAAAAGCAAAGGAAGAGGATGAACGTTTATCCGCTACCGATGGGGTGGATTACCAGAAATACAAGCCCGAAGTGGCGGACATCATCCGGAATTACCAGAGTGCCATCCGGTTGAATTCATCCTATTTTCCGTATTACTGGCGAATTGCATTTTTATATGAGAAACTGGAAGATTGGGAATCCGCGTATAAGATTTATCTCAAAATTCACCAGCAAGGGGAATCTTATAAAACCAATTACAAACTGGGGATTATTGAAAAGCGGAGAAATCACTATCCTCAGGCTCTGGAATATCTGCGGGACGTAATCAATAATGTCCCCAAGGATCAGAAACAACTGCGTTATTACTCCCACCTGAATATATCACAGGTTTATTATGGTATGGGAAATATCCAGAGTGCTAAAATTCATGCTCACGCTGCCATGGAACTGGAGGGATACCGGGTGAATTCGGAGGAAAAAACGCGTATTGCGACGGTCACATACTGTCTTTCTGCGGTGTCCCAGGCTCTTCACTCCAAGGAGCCACTGGAAATACCTCCGCTTTGCAAACAATTAACCCTGCCCCAAAAGGAAAATCTACCACCGGAGGAGATAATTGCCATCCAGTTTCTGGAAGCAAAAATGGCACACCATCAGATGTTGAAGGAACAGAAAGCAGAGGTAAGAAAAACCCATGAAAAAAAAGCGTCTCTGCTCTATCAGAAATCCCTGTTCGGGGAAAATCCGGATGCAACCCAGTCCACCGGCTTATCCGTTTTTTTGAATGAATGGCTGGCATGGGATTTACGGTTTCCCATCAATTTCTTCTACCGTCAGAAAAAATACGATATGGTTCTGAAAATTGCACAAACTTATCCGGGATCCGAAAAAGTGCTGAAACCGGATGATATGATCCAGATACACTTCCGCTTGGATAACCACCGGAAAGTGATGGAAATCTACCAGGACAGCATGGGATTTCCTTCCTTCCAAAAGGCGTCGTTATCCGCAGCTAAAGTGGGGGATTTTCCGTATCTGGAAAAAATAATCCGGGCCAGGATAAACGCTTCTCCGGATAAAGAATTCGAAAAGGCAAAGATAGAGACCTTTTTAAAAAATCCGGAATTTGACAGTTATAAAACGTTTCTGGCGAATCAAAAATCACCATAGCAGATTGTGCTTTCCGGACGGAGAATCCTGAACATATCTGGGTTTGGCCAGGAGAAAAGGATAGCTCCGGAAAAAATCCTGGATGAGAGATATGCCCTCATCCGTGGGCACATGAAAATGGTGGGCTCCTTTCACGGCATCCAAATGGTGGATATAATAGGGAGAGATGCCCATCTCCTCTGTCTTCCGGAATAATTTCTGTAAAATTTTAACATCATCGTTAACCCCACGGAGCAACACCATTTGGTGTTTGAGAAGGATACCGGACTCCCGCAGCCGATGCAGGATTTCCGCCATTGGCTCCCGGATTTCGCAGGGGTGGTTAATATGGAAAACCATCACCGTTTCTTTCCCGTATGCATTCCACTTCCGGAAAAGAGAATACAGATCTTCCGTATATGCCCGGGTAAAGGTAGTCAGTGTCCGGGTATGGAAGCGAATGGTCTGCAATTTTTCCAGCCGGTAATATTCTTCCGCCAGGGATGACCAATCAGCCAGTGGTAAATAAAAGGGATCCCCTCCGGAAAAAATCACCTCCCGTATCTCCGGATTGGCATCCAGATATGCCCGGATATCCGTAAAAGCACATTGGCGAGCGGGAATAATGTTAATATGACGGCGGAAACAAAAACGACAGGAAACCGGGCAGTCATCATGCAGGTACACCAGCAACCGATCCGGATATTTTCTTATGAGGCAGGGCAAGCCGGGTATGGAAGCACTTGCGTCCCCCACCGGATCTTCTGTAAAACCATCCTGAATTTTTTCTTCCTCCGGATCGTATTCGAACTGTCTCCGAATACCCGGATTTTCTCCACATCGCTTGAGGGCACCCTGGATATCCCGAGAGATTTTTTCTTTGAGAAACAAATTAATCCCCGGAGGAATAAATGTAGATGATCTTTCCCTGTATCTGGTCATGGTGCACCAGACCCCACATGCGGGAATCATTCATAAAGACCTTCTGGTCATGTTCGCAAAAATAATGGCGGGGGGGGATGGTCAACCGGGTAAGTCCGATTTTTTCTGTGCCCGGGTTGTTGGCTGGATTATCATCCAGGGCACCGGGAAGTGCAAAGGTATCTCCCGCAACACCGCTCACCCGGCAAAGGGCCAAATGGGCAGTGAATTCCGGCTGCCACAGAATAATATCCTTTTTCCGGGGGGGTTCCCAGAATTTTTTTAGAAGAAGGGCTTTCTGGTTTTTTTTTATCCCGTCACCCATGACCGGGGATTCCAGGTAAATAACCCCCACAAAATAACCGGTGATCAGAAAAAAAACCAGAATGGAGAAAACAAGGCCGGCCACCACTTTAATGGCCAGAATACGGATATTGTTTTTTTTCTTTTTTTTGAAACCGGTGACGGTATATGCACTCATTGAATCCAGAAAAAAAAAACGTCATCCCGCAGAAAGAAAAAAATGTTGACAACAAGGCGACTCCTAACGATGATTATACCAATGGATCTGGATTTTACGAATAAAGTGAAACGAATCATCAATGATTACGCACCGGCGGAAGCAAAAAAAATGGGACATGATTATCTGGGGCCGGAACATATCCTGCTGGGTATGCTGAGATCGGAATCCTCCATCGCCGTCAAAATGCTGGCCGGGTTAAATATCAATCTCTATGATTTGTCCCAGGAAATTGAAAAAAGATGCGATGTGGATTCCAATACTCTTCTTCTGGATCCAGCAGAAAAGGATGCCATCCAGAAACTTCTGGAACGCTCGCGGGAAGAGGCCAGGAAAATGAGGCATAACTATGTGGGTTCGGAACATGTGCTTCTGGCTATATTAAGGGATGCATCCTCCATCGCCTCCTCCGCCCTGGCCGTTTTTTCCGTCAATTACGCTGTCATAAAAAATGAGCTCAACCAGGCATTGGGTTTTCCTTCCACTGCCACCCCTCGTCCGGAGACCCCGCGGAAGGATATGACCCGGATTCCCGTACTGGACGATTTCGCGAGAAACCTGACGCAGATGGCTCTGGATAAGAAACTGGACCCCATCATAGGAAGAGAATCGGAAATTGAACGGGTGATCCAGATTCTTTCCCGGAAAACAAAAAATAACCCCATTCTCATTGGAGAAGCCGGGGTGGGGAAAACTGCGATTGTGGAAGGACTGGCCCAGAGAATCATAAAAAAAGATATTCCAGAGCTGCTGTTTGACCGGAAAATCTATTCCCTGGACATTGCGGCCATCATAGCAGGTACCAAATACAGGGGGGAATTTGAGGATAGAATCAAGAAGATCATCAAAGCTGCCCAGGCCAATCCCAATATCATTCTATTTATTGATGAAGTCCATACTATCATCGGAGCCGGAGCTGCGGAGGGAGGGGTGGACGCCGCCAATATTCTCAAGCCGGCACTGGCCAGAGGAGAAATCCATACCATTGGGGCGACCACCATCAAGGAATACAGAAAATATATTGAAAAGGATTCCGCTCTGGAGCGTCGTTTCCAGGAAGTGTACGTGGATGAACCTTCCGTTAAAGATGCCATCCGGATCATTTCCGGATTAAAAAGTACCTTTGAAGAATACCACGATGTGGAATACACAAAGGAAGCTATTGAAACCTGCGTTCTGCTTTCCCACCGCTATATGCAGGACCGGTTTTTGCCGGATAAAGCCATCGACATTCTGGATGAAGCCGGAGCCAGAGCCCGCCTGCAAAGATCCCGTCTGCCGGATAAATTCAAAAAATCAGAAAAGGATATTTCACAACTCACCAGAGAAAAGAATGAGATGGTCCGCACTCAGAACTTTGAAAAGGCGGCATCCCTCCGCGATAAAATTCATCATTCAGAAAGTAATCTCAAAAATGAAATCGCAGACTGGCGGGAAAACCAGAAAAGCCAGAAAACCACCATTACCAAAGACCACATCCGGGAAGTCCTTTCCGAATGGACGGGTCTTCCGGTGGAAAGCCTCACCGATAATGAATCCCGGAAACTACTGAATATGGAAGCGGAAATATCCTCCCGGGTGGTGGGACAGAAAGAAGCCATTGAAAAAATTTCCCGGGCCATCCGCCGTTCCCGTGCCGGATTCAAAGACCCCAACCGTCCCATTGGAAGTTTTATTTTTCTGGGTCCCACCGGAGTGGGCAAAACAGAACTGGCCAAGACGCTTGCGAATTATCTCTTTGGCAGTCCGGAATCCCTGATCCGTTTTGACATGAGTGAATTTATGGAAATGCACACCGTTTCCAAATTTATCGGAAGTCCTCCGGGCTATGTGGGCTACACCGATGGTGGGCTTCTGACAGAAGCTGTTCGCAGAAAACCGTTTTCTGTGGTTTTATTCGATGAAATTGAAAAAGCCCATCCGGATATCCAGAATATTCTTCTCCAGATTCTGGACGAGGGGGAATTGACGGACAGTATGGGTGTCCAGGTGGATTTCAGGGAGACCATCATAATCATGACCAGCAACGCAGGGGTTCGGGATATATCCAAAGGAAAAGGTCTGGGTTTTAACACATCCATTCTGGAAAACAATGAATCCAAAATTGTCAGTGAAATGAAACGGCTTTTCAATCCGGAATTTTTGAACCGGATTGATGAAACAGTGATTTTCCAGAATCTGCGGGAGGAGAACCTCACGGAGATATGCGATATATTCATTGAAGAAATTAATATGAATATCCTCCACAATAATCTGTTCATTGTGTTATCCGCAAGGGCAAGGGATTATCTGGTAAAAAAAGGATTTACCCAGACAAACGGAGCCCGTCCGTTAAAAGGAATCATCCGTAGAGAAGTGGAAGATGATCTGGCCATGCTATATATTTCCGGAAAAATAAAACCACCCTCAGAAATACATGTGGGCGTAAAAAATGATAAACTCACATTCCGTTTTTTCCAGATGGAACCGGAAAAACTGGAGGAACTGAAGAAAGAATATCTGGACATGGAAGATCTGCAGGATAAGGATTCCGGAAATGAGGATTCGGAGTCCACGCTTGAATATGTCCATTAAGCATGATGCGGAAAAATCACGATTTCATAACCCAATCCTGAAAGAAAAAATAGCCTCTTTTGTGGAGGAAAATGGGCGGGGAAAATTTTCCTTCTGGGACGCCACTGCGGGAAACGGAGGCCATCTGGCTTTCCTGAAAGAAAAATTCCCACAGGGGGAATTTTTTGCCTCTGATACAGATCCGGAAATTATCTCCCTTTTGCAGCGGGATTTTCCTCCGGAATCCGGAGTGCATCTGAAGCAGGGCAATTATTCCAATGCTATCTGGGGAGCACGGACGTTTGATTATATTTTTCTGGATCTGGGGATTTCTTCCCTGCACTATGATTATTTTTCCCGTGGATTTAGCTACCGCTACGATGAAGTTCTGGACATGCGCCTGGATACGGAAAGGGGGATCCCCCTGCATGAGTGGCTGGCACGGACACAGGAAGAAGACATCCGTAATGTGCTCTGGAAATACGGTGAAATTCCGCAGGCAAGAAAGCTGGCCAGGATGATTTCAGAACATAGGAAGATTAAACCCATCCTCCGTACGGGGGAACTGGCGGAGATAACCCGCAAAGCCCTCCCCCCCCATCCGGGGAAAAAACATACGTCTTCCCATCCGGAAGTAAAAGTCTTTCAGGCATTCCGCATCCATATAAATCAGGAATTGGAACATCTGGAGAGTGCGATGGCCTCCCTGCCCTTGCTGCTGAACCCCAAAGGCAGGCTGATGGTGATATCTTTTCACAGTCTGGAAGACAGAATTGTAAAGCATTCTTTTCTGAATCTGGAAACCATCCCCAGCCATGATCCGCTTTCCCGAACCGCCTTTATACCCGGGGACTTTATCCGGATCACCCGGAAACCGGTATACCCGGAAGCGTCAGAAGTGGAGGAAAACCCCCGCTCCCGCTCTGCGGTTCTGAGGGTTCTGGAACGAAAATAAATTCAGCGGGTTCGTCCACGGGGGGCAGCGGGCTCCGGAATTTTAATATCCTGGATGGACGCAATGATTTTATCCGCAATCCCGTATTGAACGGCTTCTTCTCCGGTCATGTAAAAATCTCTTTCTGTATCCTTTTCTATTTTTTTGATTTCTTTGTCACACCTTTCTGCCAGGATGCGATTCAGCTCCATCCTGGTTTTTTTGATTTCATCGGCGTGGATTTTAATATCGATGGCAGGGGCAATAATCTGCCCGGAGATTAAAGGCTGGTGGATCATAACTTTCCCATGGTTAAAAATATACCGGTGCCCCTTTTCTCCGGCACTGAACAATATGGCTCCCATGGAAGCCGCCAATCCCATGGTTATGGTATAAACCGGGGACTGGATCATTTTCATTACGTCATAGACAGCCATCCCGGAAGAAATTACCCCCCCGGGGGAATTGATGAAAAATAAGATGGGTTTGGTGGAATCCTGGTTCTCCAGAAACATCAGTTTCTCCACAAGCTCCTCGCTGCTGGAGTCTGTGACGGCTCCCCATAAAAAAATCTGGCGTTTCTCCAGAAAATTTTCTTTGATCCTTTCCTTGATGGATTTTTTATGATCTTCCTCTTTTCCCTTTTTCTGGGTATCCATTATTTCCATATCGATTTCATTCCTTTTTCAGTTTTTCCCATTGCAATATTCCGTCCATTGACAAAAACCCTTTCCGGAATCCGGGGTAAAGAATTAAATGCGTGGATATATCTTTACGCCCCGTATTGTATATTCTGCCTATCCCATGAGCAGAATTGCGATCATTGGGTCCGGCATTTCCGGATTGAGTTTTGCGTATTTTTATCTGAAAAAAAATCCCCAAACCCACATTGAATTTTTTGAAAACCCGCTCCCGCAAAATCCGGGACATCTGACCGAACTGGGACCATTCCAGGCAGATCTTCACCATGATATGATATTCCAGAAGAATCCCGCTCTGGAACTGATTCTCCGCGAACCGGAGATTTCCCTCCATGCCCAGGAGGCTGGGAAAGATGCACAAACCAATTATATTGTCAAAGATCTTATTCCGTCCAAAGTTCCCCGATCCAAATCCGGCTTCCGGTTTAACTCCATCCTGTTTTTAACAGAAAGCATCAAGACTCTTTCCAATTACCAGAAGGTTTTTTCTCTTTGGGATTCCATGTCTTTCTTTGAAGCCACAAAAACGCTTTTCATGGAAAACTTTTCCGAATATTTCACCAGTGCCTTTACCCGTGGATTCCTTTTTTCAGAAGCAGAAAACACAGAATTTGCCGCGGTCTTTCCGGATATCTATCAGTATATCAACCAAAATCTTAAAGTGGAAAAAGCCGTGGAATCTGCCATAGAGAAAAGAAATAATGAATGGCTTTCTCTTGCCCAGGCATATTCCCTTCCCGCCGATGGATTGACACCCAGAGCTTTCTACTACGATAATCCCATCGTTCTGAAAGAAGGGATGCCCGGTTTAATGAAAGGCCTGCGGGATTATCTGAAGATTCATGGAACAAAATTTACATCAGCAAAGATTTCCTCTCTTGCGTCCAAAGCAAAAACATGGACATTGCATACAAAGAACAATAAGATCGGACCGTTTGATATGGTTTTTACGGACATTGACGCCGATTATCTTTCTGCCATTATCAAAGAAGCGGATAAAGAGCTTTCCGGTGAATTAAAAAAAATGAAATACAATTCCTATTCCGTCATCGGTTCTGTGTATCCAGCCAAACAAATCCGTCTGGATGGAGGTCATATTCTGATCCCGCGAAAAGAGAAATCCCCCCTGTCCCGGGTTACCCTCATGTCCAATTTATTTCCACAATATCACCATAAGGAATCCTTTTTTACTAAATCCTATCTTCTGGGAGAGCATGATTTATTCTCTGATGATGAATTACAGGATATTCTGAAAAGGGAATTGAAGAGATTCACAGGACTCAAGGCAGATGCATCCTTGTTCAAAGTTGTCCGGTTGCGGGCACCGCAGTATTTTCCTGGTTACACAAACTGGCGGGCACTGATCCGGACTAAAATATCCGCTTTGGAAAACCTGATTGTTTCCGGAGAAGATTTTGAATCCATGCTGACCGACCGGCTGCTGGAATCCTCCATGAAGAAAGCTCTGGAAAATGAGAAATCCTGAATATATTCCCATAAAAAAGAAAATTCCATTTCTTTCTGAAAAAAATTCCGGAAAAGGAATTGTCCACAATATTCATTTTAACCATTTACACACAGTATGCGAAGAATCCCGATGTCCCAACCAGAGAGAATGCTCCGCAAACGGGGTAGCCACCTTTTTAATAGGAGGAGATATTTGCACCCGCAACTGCCGCTTTTGTAACATCAGGACAGGCAGGCCGCTATTCCGGGAATC
The DNA here is from genome assembly GCA_020720785.1 of Leptospira biflexa. Lineage (GTDB taxonomy): Bacteria > Spirochaetota > Leptospiria > Turneriellales > DYLW01 > DYLW01. The sequence goes on along the minus strand of DYOA01000012.1, from coordinate 12,268 downwards.
CCAAAGGGAGCGGGAAGAAATCATCCGAAGCGTTCTGCTTCTGGGGTTACGGCATGTAGTGATCACCTCTGTGACCCGGGACGATGACGAAATATTTCTGGCGGAACACTTCGCCCGTATCATCCAGGACCTCCGGGGTCTGGGGAAAAGTGTGGAAGTCCTGATCCCGGATTTCCACGGCCGGCCGGATTATCTGGATGTCATTTTGGAAGCCCATCCTCATGTTCTGGCACATAATGTGGAAACAGTGGAACGTCTTTCCCCTGTCATACGTCCGCAGGCAGATTTCCAGCGTAGTCTGGATGTACTCGGATATTTCCGGGAAAAAGCCGCTGAGAAAATTCTGTTAAAAAGCGGATTTCTTCTGGGTCTGGGAGAAACCCCGGAGGAAATCCGGGAGACCATCCGGATTTTAAAAAAAAATGGGGTGGACATTCTGACTATAGGACAATACTTTCAACCTGACACCATGAATGTACCGGTTGCAAAATACTACCAAACCCCGGAGCTGGATGAAATACGGGCTTTTGCCCAATCCCTTGATTTTTCCGGGGTTGAGGTATCCGTGTATACGCGCAGTAGCTACATGGCGGAAAACACTTTAAGGAAAATATCCACCCCATGAAACAGAATTACGGCGATTTTAATTCCATCAACCTGGCCTATCTGAAGAAATGCGTACAGGATAATACCGCTGACAATGAGATGGTGTACCATCTGTTGCGTCATTGGGAATCCAAACTTCAGGATTTCCGTAAAAAAAGAGCCGTCCGCTATTTTGATTATTATATCACATTTGAAAGCATGAATGAAGGAATTATCTACGCTTTCATCTATGATCTGAAAGAAGAAAAAACCATGTTCCAGTTCAAACCGCTTCCGGAAGTTGCCCGGATTCTCCATGACGAATTGGAATTTACAGATAAAAATGAACTGGAAGAAAATTCAGAAATAACCCATAAGGCATATTCCCATCTATTTTGGAAAAAGAAGATCAGTTTCCGGGATAACCACTACCTTCTGGGGGTGGTCTTTATTGCCCGTGAAAAAGAAGAAAGCATCCTGCACCGGTTGGAAACGGTTTTCAAAAATTATTATCTGCCGGAAATTTTTCTACCGGATGAAAGATTTACTTCTTATCCGGAAGAAATTGACCAGTATATACGGACCACCGTCAATACAAAGATCAAAGAAAATGGTCGCGTCCAGGTTGTGGGGCTTAAATTTGTAAACTACAAGCTTTTCATCCATTCCTCTGGCGATTTTTATACAGAAGACGCCCTGGATATTATCAAGGAAAATTTTGAAAACCAAATCCGGAATGAAGGCTATGTTTTTGCCTTGGGATTAAACTGCTGGCTGATTTTTTATTATGGAACTGAATTCCAGCAGATTATCCGGGAAGTAGATCGCCACATTATGGAAGTGAAAAACTACATGTTTAAATTTCATCTGACCCACACAGAGTTGTCCGTGGAACAGGAAAGCTTTTTTCCCATCTGGAAAAAAATGCTGGGAGAACTGCCGCAGAATTAAAATTTTAATATCAAATTTAAGAGGGAAATATGCCAGAGAAGAAATACAGTGAAATCATTGAAAAAGCCATCCGGAATGTTTCGGATTTTCCCAAACCCGGCATCCAGTTTAAGGATATCACCCCGGTACTCCAGAACCCCCAATTACTGAAAACAATGGTGGAATGGTTTGTATCCACAATTGATAAAAACGTCACCGGAATCGCGGGGATTGAATCCCGTGGGTTTATATTGGGTACGGTGGTGGCCCATGAATTGAATCTGGGATTCACACCCATACGAAAAAAGGGAAAGCTCCCCTATAAAACATACAGAGAAGATTATGCTCTGGAATATGGGACGGATTCTCTGGAAATTCACCAGGATGCGTACGAAGCCGGGGATAAAGTGGCCATTATTGATGATCTTCTGGCCACCGGTGGCACAGCCGATGCCAGCATCCGACTGGTTCAGAAATCCGGTGCGGAGGTTGTCTCCGTACATTTTCTGATTGAACTGGATTTTTTGCAGGGGAGGAAGAAGCTGGAAAAGCATTCCCATACCAAAGCATTTTCCCTGATTCACTATTAGGCCATGTACTTCCGTTATACCCGCACATATAAAATCCTCCTGGGGGTTCCCATTGCCGTCATTATTTATATGGGAGCAGCCTGGTATTTTTCCAATATTATTATTTCCTTTGAGATTAATTCCATGGAAAAAGAACTGGAGTTGCGGAAAATCAAATCCCCGGAACAGGCTGGTCTGAAGAACCCGGAACAGCATATCATTCCAGTGACGGATCATAACGGAAAAACGCTGAAAATATCCGCCTGGTATTTCCCCTCCCGGAGCAACCGATGTGCCGTGATCCTCCAGCATGGACACACCTCCCGGAATTTTGGGATGCTCAAATACGCGCCGATTTTCCGACGATATGACTGTCACCTTCTCATGCCGGATGCCCGCTACCATGGACACAGCGAAGGAAAATTCTGTACGTATGGATACCATGAACGGAAAGACCTTGCCCAGATCATTGACTGGCTCCGGGTGAAAACCGGCCTTCCCGCCTCCCAAATCGGGCTGATGGGCAGCTCCATGGGAGGAGCCATTGTCCTGATGACGGCAGCCGAATATCCGGAAGAGCTGGCGTTTGTGATGGCAGATTCTCCGTACAAAGACCTGTATTCCATTCTTACCCAGGAGGCAACCCACCGCTATGGAAACTGGATGACCATTCTCTTCTTTGGAGCGGAACATATAGCTAATATCCGGGCATCGTTCCGGATTGCGGATGTCTCACCGGAAAAGGAAGCGGCGAAGATAAAAATTCCTGTATTCCTAACCCACTCTGTGGACGATGCCCTCATCCCTGCCGGCCATTCGGAAGCCATATACCGGGCGATTCGTCATGACAAAAAAGAAATATACATCACGAGAATGGGTGCCCGGCATGTGCTTTCTATTGATATGAATCCGGGGGAATACATGGAAAAAGTGGACGATTTTATGCTCCGCTACCGGATTTTTCGTTAGAAATATTTTCTTTGTGGATTAATTGGGCGTTCAGGACTCCCGCACAGATATTCAGAAATTTTGTGGATTGGTTATCACTCCGGGAGGTCAGAATAATGGGAACCCTTGCACCAATGACAATATTAGCCACTTCCGCCCCGGAGGTCATCACCCAGGATTTATAAATAAAATTGCCGCCTTCTATGCGGGGAACCACCAGGATATCCGCTTTTCCCGCCACTGCGGAATTTTTCAGCCGCTTTTTGCGTACGGCATCTTCATAAAGAGAAAGATCATAGGACAGCGGGCCTTCCACCACCGCATTTTCAATGGGCATGGCAGCAATTTTCCGGGCCATCAGCGTGGACGGAACATTGGTGGAGGGAACTTCATTGGCGTCCAGAATGGCCACTTTGGGATAGGAGACCCCCATTGCCCGTGCGGCAAACACCGCATTTTCAATAATATCCCGTGCACTTTCCGGCTTCTCATGCCGCAGAAGGGATGGATTAACCCCCGGATCCGTGAGAAATATCAGGCGGTCCACATTGGGAAGATCAAACGTACACACCAGAGAAAGCCTTCTTCCATTCCCAATCCCATACCGGGGGTGGGTGACCGGGCGGCTGAAGGTGGCGGTATTGATATTTCCTTTCATGAGCATCTGGATTTTCCCTTCTTTCACCAGACGCACTCCATAATCCGCGGCGTTTATATGTTCCATCTCCAGATTCTCCGCCGGATAATCATCCACAATCTCCACCCGATTTACATTGTTTATGGTGCGTTTCACCATTCGGTGGATGGTATCCCGGCAGCCAATAAAATAGGCTTTTTCCAGAATCCCTTCCTCCAGGGCACGGTTTATGGCCACCATGGAGGAAACATCCGGACAGACCATCCCCATACTGGTATTCTTGATCAATCGGGCGGCTTGTATGATATTATCCATTTTACGGCTGCGGAACATGGGCTTTGCGGTAAAATTTTTCCGGGGAGCACGATACACGACGGAGATTATTTTTGCCGTATTTTCTCTGGATTGCATTCGATGCGGAACGGAGGAATCAAAATAAACAGCGTCCCCAGCTTTCAGCTCCAGTTTCTCATTGTCCAGATGCAATATGATGTCCCCGGAAAGCACGTAATGAAATTCCTCCCCCGGATAGGAACTCCAGGCTGGATCTTTTTCCGGAAAAATTTCCACCAAAAAAGGCTCCATGTGGCGGTTCCCCTCATCCGCTGACAGACTTTCATAGCGGGTTTTCTTTCCGGTTTTCCCAAAAGTGACCGGAATTCTCTCCTGGGAACGTACCACCATTTTTTTCAGGTTTTCCGCTTCTTTTCCCATTACCAGAATGCCGATGGATGTATCCAGAGTAGTGGCAATTTTTAACAGTTCGGAGATGGACGGATCCCGGAGACCATTTTCAATCTGGTTTAACTCCTCTTCCGGAATGGAAGACCGGGCAGAAACCTGGGATATCTCCAGTTTTTTATGTTCCCGGACTGTCCGGATATTCTTCCCCACCAAGCGGGTTTCCGGCATAGAAAATTCAGACATAGCTTCCCAACTCTTCCTGCATCGTCAATTCCAGCTCCATTTTTTTCCAGGTATAATCAATGTGCTTTTCCCATGCAACAATTTGTTCTTCTTTAATCTGGGAAAATCGTTCCTGTTTTCCCAGATATTCCCGCAGATCTCTCCGGTTTTCCTTCTGCATATACCGGGCGGACGCGGGGCTGATACTCAGTTTTCCATGGATTTTTTCAAAGAGCGGCCACAATCCCGTCTGGTTGGCCAGCCGGCCCATCTCAATGGTTTCTTCGGTTTTATAGCCCCAACCCGGAGGACAGGGACTGAAAATATGGATATAACGAACCCCCTGCCCACGGAATTCTTTTGCCTTCTGGATTTTATCCATCAGATCCTGCGGATACGACGCGTTGGCGGTGGCAATATAGGATAATTGGTGGGCTTCCATGATTTTTACCACATCCTTTTTCCACTGGGTTTTTCCCGCGACCGGCGTGGTGGTGGTCATGGCCCCTTTGGGAGTGGCTCCGGATCTCTGCGTCCCGGTATTCATATAGGATTCATTATCATAACATACATAAATAAAATCGTCCTGACGCTCCGCCGCACCGCTCAATCCCTGGATACCGATGTCCGCCGTTCCGCCATCGCCCGCCCAGGCCACCACATTCACATCCTCAATCCCCCGTGCTTTCAGGGAAGCAGCGATGCCGGAGGCGGACGCCGCCGTGGTCTCAAACGTGGTATGCAGAACAGAAATATTCACCGCACTGAAACCCTGCATTCCATGCATCACCGTGGAACAGGATGCCGGGATGGTGACGATGGTACGGTCTCCCAGAGCTTTCAGAGCCATCCGGTACGCAAGCTGGAGCCCGCAACCGGAACAGAGCCGGGTCCCCGGCAGGACATATTCTTTTAAAGGAATTTCATTCAGTTTAATACCCATTTTTATAACTCCAGTTTGTCCAGAAAAAGACCCAGATAATCTGTCCGGGGTAAATCCATCTGGGCGGTGGACCCACTCTGGAAAGCGTCCCTGGTCTTGAGCACGCCCTCCGTCATGATATTTTCCGTTACATCCCTTCCGCCCAGCCCGGCGATGAACCCCTTTATCAAAGGCGGATTTTCCTTTCCATACAGTGCGGCCTTCAATTCATAGGCGAGGATCCCTTCATATCCATAACCAATATTCCGATCAAACACCACGATGAGTTTGGCATTATGGAATGCTTCCCGCATTTCCTGCACGGGAAAAGGACGGAATACCTTCAGAGAAATTAACCCGGCCGGAATCCCTTGTTCGCGAAGGGAATCCACCACATTGCGGCTCTCCGAGGCCAGACTGCCCACCGCAAAGAGAAACAATTCGGCATCCTGCGTGCGGTATTCCTTATAAATTCCGTTTCCATACGACCGATGGAAAATTTCCCGGAAGGTCTCCCCGGTTTCCCGGATCACATCCAGGGAATTTTCCAGAGCCTTCTGCATGGAATAACGGTACTCAAAATAACCCGGAGCCGTTTTTTCCCCTGCCCTCGCTATCGGGTCCGGAGTGGTCACGGGGGATACCCCCTGTGGATGATCAAAATCGGTCAGATGGATATGCGGCACATAATCCGGAAGGAAACGCCGGATTTTTTCCTCCGGCTCAATGGATACCGGCATGAGGGTATGGGATAAAATGAAACCATCATAGTTCACCAGAATGGGGAGATACACGCGTTTATCCTCCGCGATTTTATACGCCATGAGAACCGTGTCATATATTTCCTGGTTGTCCTCCGCATACATCTGCATAAAACCGGAATCCCGGACGGAAAACGCGTCCTGGTTATCCGACCACACACTCCAGGGAGCACCCAGAGCACGAGTGGCCACACAGATGACGATGGGAAGCCGGTTTCCCGCCGCCCAGTTCAACTGCTCAAACATGTACGCGAGGCCATTGGCACTGGTTGCGGTAAATACCCGGGAACCCGTGGCGGAGGCCGAAATCACCGCCGCGATGGCAGACTGTTCGCTTTCCACGGTGATATACCGGGTGCGGGGCATCTGGCCGCTTTCCACAAATAAAGAGATTTTCTCCACCACCGGACTTTGCGGCGTGATGGGATACGCCGCCACCACATCCACATCCGCACTTTTCGCAGCATAAGCGGCGGCATGGTTACCGGTGATCACCAGTTTTTCCGGCTTGCTCATGGGGAAATCTCCCTGGACTCATCCACCATGAGGATGGCATTATGGGGGCACTCATAGGCACAGATACCGCAACCCTTGCAGTAATCATAATCAATTTCCACGGGTATGGTTTTTTTTATGGTGGCTTCCGGACAGTACATCCAGCAGAAATGGCATACTTCCTTATTTTTGCGGACAACAATGCAGGCTTCATGATTGATAACCGGTTTTTCTGTCCTCCAGGCGGAGGTCAAACCCGCCTCCCCCACCACCGGTTTCTGGGTGGCTGCGAGAATTGTGCGTGATATTTCTTTTTCTTTATTTTCCATAACTCCTGCTTTATAAGAGAATGAGGTCCAGCTCCCTGGACAGTGCCGGCAGAATATCCTTATCCGGAATTTTTTCAATAATTTCATGAAACCGGGAGCCGATGATGAATCCGTCGGAAAAGCGGAGAATCTCCGCTATCTGTTTTTTACTCTTTATGCCAAAACCAATAATCACCGGAATGTCTTTCACCGCTTTAATCTGCCGTGCCAGAGGCTCCACTTCCCGGAAGTCCGGCTCTGTGGTTCCGGTAATCCCCTTCACGGAAACAAGATAAATAAATCCATGGCTTTTCTCCACCACGGTACGGATTCTTTCCGGCGAACTGGATAATGTGATAAAATTAACCCAGGGAATGGATGAGTCTGCAATCTGAGGATTCCGCAACTTTTCTTCAAAAGGAAGATCCGGAACCACCAGAGCCCGCACCCCGGCACGTTCCATATCCAGGGAGATTTTCTCCATCCCGTACTGGTAAAATATATTTGCGTACCCCATGACAATGAAGGGGAAACCCGGATGGGCCGCAGAAAGCTTCCGTAGCGTGGTCAATACGCGGGAGATTTTGAAAGGTTTTTTTAAAATCCTCCGGAAGGCTCTTTGCAAAATGACGCCATCGGCCACGGGATCCGTAAAGGGAAGACCCAGCTCAATGGACGCCGCTCCCCGCTTAATATATAAATCCGCAATTTCCAGGGTCTTATCCATATCCGGATCATCCATCGCCAGATACGGGATAAACGCATATCCCCTTTCTTTTTTCTTTTTCCGGATTGCTTCTTCCATGGATTCGGTCTTTACCATATATGAAATTTATTTTCCGGATGAGACCGTCAAGACATTATCGTTTCACGGTAAGAAAATAAACTCCCGTCAGTTTTTTCCATCCCGGAATAGCATCAGGAAAACGGTCATAAAAGGATTCGGGATCACTCCAGGTTAAGCTCCAGCTGCACTCCGGATGTTTTTTGTCCCTTTTTTTCTGGATTCTCCACAGCTATCTCCACCCCATTTCTGTCCACAGGAACACCTCCTTTCTGTATGAGAATTTCATTGGCATTTATTTCACCCGGATCCGGTTTGCGGATAAATATTCTCCGGTTTGCCTTCAATCCCTGGATCACCCCGGACAAGGTACCGCCTTTTTCGGACGATTGGGCCACATAAATTTCATCCGCAAGCCCATAGATGATCGCATTCCTGGCCATGGCCAGCTCCACTTTCCACGGAACATTAGGATGAAATGTACTCACCACCAGAACAGTTCCATCCTGTATCTGCCGGTAATAACTCTTGAATCCGGAACCAAACGTGTTGATTCCCTGCGGAAGCACAATAATACTCTGACCATTGTTTTTGATGGCGGCATCCAACGCCCGCCGGTCCACCCCTTTCGCAAATCCACTCACAACAACCTTGTAGTCGTTGCTTGCCTTTTTTGCGACTGAATCCGTAAATTCCAGGGAGATCGCGTCCGCTTCCCGGGAACCCACTATGGCAATGGATTTTTCTTTCAGCATTTCCAGATTTGCTTTGGCATACAAAACCGGGGGGGCACTGGACATTTTTAGGTTTTCTTTGAGACTTTTGGGATACAAAGAATCTATTATTGGTATTATTTCCATGCCCTGGTTAAAAAGGGATTCAGCCAGGAAAGCATTCCCCGCCAATTGGCCTTTGGCTGCCTGTAAATCCGCAATCTCTTTTTCCGAGAAATCATACTCCAGTCTCCAGTCACTTTCCGCCAATTGAAAAAAATCCTTAATGGAAATTCCAGCTTGATGGTGAAACTTTGTAACGACATTGTTTACCCTGGAATATTTCCAAGAGGGAATATGGGATAAGGTGATCCAGTATGCCGCTTCTTCATGTATCATCTGCCAGATCTCCTCCCACCGTTTTTGCGATAACCAAAGGGGCAATCTTTGTGGCTCCCATTTTTGTGAGCATCGCAGCAATTTCCTTTATGGTTGCTCCACTGTCAAATATATCGTCAATCAGTAAAATGCTTTTGCCTTCCACTTCCGATGGGTCACTGACTGTAAACGCGTCTTTCACATTATTTGATTTCAGAAAATTGGTAATAAATATCTTCTGCTCGCTTGTGTTTCTTGTCTTTTTAAGCTTGTGTGATACGGGCAGATGAATGCGGTCTGCGACCTTCTCCGCGAAGTTTTTCACAAGATCCCCGGATACTGTCGATGGTACGTAAAGGATAAGATCAAAATTTTCTGATTTTAGTTTTTCCTGATATGCATTCACTGTCAATGCTACAAGAGAATCCGGGAAGTCTCCTCCGTTTTGGTATTTACATTTATGGATAACCTTGCCCACATCCGTCACCCCATAGTAAGATCCGGCTATACCAGAAACCAGATGAGATCTCCGTGCCTTCACTTCCAGAATTGGGAAATTACTCCCCTGGAATTTATCCAGTTTTTGTCTCCATTCCGGTGTGGTGACCACTCTCATCTTTTTTTCTCCTGTGTTATCACAGTTGGCGAAACTTTTATTCTGGCTATCCCCCAGATAATCCGTTAAATACTTCATTCTGGACTCTGTGGTTTTCACATAGCTGACCATGTCATCCAATTCCTTTAATTTAACTTTTTTAAGTTCAGCAAAGTGTGATGTATCAAGAGACTTGGAACCAGGAATAAACTCATATTTTGAACTTCTACCCACAGGAATTTTGCGGATAATGCCTGCATCCATCAAATCTGCAAGAATAGTTCTTATTGTCGTTTTTTTAAGATCGCTTTGCATTGTTATTTCTTTTTCTCCCAATAATCCATCCTTTATCGCATCTGTTACTTTCTGGTAATCCTTTATGGATGGCTTGGCCGTATGGATAAAACTCAATGGCAGGCGTTTATCCCCCGGACGATAAAGAAGGATAATATAGGCGTTTCCCCCGTCTCTTCCAGCCCGCCCAATTTCCTGATAATAATGGATGGGAGATTGGGGAATCTGTGTGTGAATTATAAAGCGGATATCCTTTTTGTCAATTCCCATGCCCAAGGCGTTTGTTGCCACAATACACTTCCATTTATTCTCCATAAAACCGTTTTCTATCCTGACCCTGGATTCAGAATTTCGTTTGGAGCTGTAATGTACCGAAGAAATCCCACAATCTTCCAGCCAATGGGAATAAATTTCTGTATCCGCCCTGGTTCCGGTGTAGATAATTCCATTACCGGGCAAACGGGGAATTACCTTTCCCAGCCATATAAATTTCTCATCGTCATTCTCAACGTTAAGAACAAATAACTTTAAATTCTCACGCATCAAATGTCCACGAATTATCTGAATTCCTCCACCAATCTGGTTCGCAATATCTTTTTCCACTCTTTTCGTTGCGGTGGCTGTTGTGGCCAGCACCGGAACATCTGCGGGAAGGAATTTAATAAGATCAATGATTCTTCGGAATGCGGGCCGGAAATCATGTCCCCATACGGAAATGCAATGAGCTTCATCCACAACCACCATAGAAATACTGATCTGGCGGGAAATATTGATCCAATCATGGTTTTCCATTCGTTCCGGAGCAATATACAATATCTTTACATTCCCTGAAACAGCGTCTGCCATTATTCTTTGATTTTCTTCCGGTAACTGTTCGCTGTTGATACAGGCAGCAGAAATTCCCAATGCGGTCATTTTTTTTACCTGATCTCTCATTAGAGAAAGCAAAGGAGAAAAAATCACAGTGGTTCCACTGAAAACAGTGGCTGGAAACTGATAACACAGGGATTTGCCAAAACCAGTTTTCTCAATCAACAGCACCCTCTCCTTATTTAATATTCTCTGAATTGCATCCCATTGATTATCATAAAAAACCGGAAGATTGAATGTCCCCCGGAGACGGTTTTCCGCTTCCTGTCTTGTCATCGTTGATTCCTCCATATAATATTCTCTTACAATTTTCCTTTATTGGGATAAATAAATTATCCCTTGTGGTTAGTCACCTTTTTTTGTTTCCCATGATGTTAGTCACATAGAAGAAATTTGTCCACCCAAAGAAGAGACATAATAATAGTAACGTCCCGGGTTTCCCTCCTCCGCTCCAATAGTTTCCGGGATAACTCTCCATCCCTCGCTATCAAAGACGCCTTCATTTATCCACTTGCTTCAGAAAATCCACGTACCGCCCAAAGACCAGCTCAGACTCTTTCTTCAACAGCAATGGCCCCATGTGCGTGACTCCTTCGAATTCCACCAGCTCTGCTCCCGAAAGTTTTTTCACAAGCTCGCGAGACATATCTATGGGAGTTGTGGTATCCTTGGTTCCATGCAGCAGCAGGATGGGCACATCATGAATCCGGGATAACCCATCGGCAAAGGCTGGGATCTCCTGGGTAATACCATCAACATAATAGCGGAAGAGATCCACCATCGTCCGGATGAATGTCCCTTTTAGGGATGGATATACTATTTGTCTGATGATGAACGCACGGAATTTTTCTATCATAGAGAGATCGTTATATCGTTTGGAGAGCAAAGCCGGTACATAAACCCCGTTAAAGACGCGGCCATAGTTTCGCCGATGTATCCGTTCCGGCCAGAGCTCCGGTATTTTCTCCATATCTTCCATGCGTTCCCGGAAGACAGCAAAGGTGGGCTTGAGATCCTGATATAACAGATTGGGATTACCCAGCCCGCAAAAGCTCAGTGCCCGCTCCGGATGGCGGAACAGAAATGCCTGCCCAACCATGCTCCCTTTACTGATGCCCAGCAGGTGCACCCGCTCCACCGAGAGTGCATCCAGCAGGTCACGCAACTCATCGGCCAGATCCTGCATGGTGAAAGGAACCGTCTTTGCCGATGAGCCACCCACCCCCACATAGTCATAGCGGAGAAAGCGGTATTCTTTCCCCAGGCCTTTTCGCAAGACAGGCAACACATTATCCCACTGGGAATAGTTAAAGACGGAGCCATTCACCAATACCACCGTACGGGGGCCGTTGCCGGTCCATTGATAGGCCACTGTCCCCCGCCCTAATAATTGTATTTTTGTCATTTATTTATCCTTTATTTGGGTCACTCAATAACGTGCCGATGGGTGGCCATAGATTCTATCATGTATTTCAAAGTGATCCGTCAACTTTAAATTGCGGGCTTCCGTTTCCTACATGGCCGTCCCGGAGGGCTTTTGTCGTAGCGAAGCGTATCGAGGCCATGTCGCATT
>DYOA01000037.1 GCA_020720785.1 Leptospira biflexa | reverse complement strand
AGGTACCTATGATGTCATTTATTTTTTTTGTTGCACTTCAAACTTGAATTAGGCGTCAACAATAATTCACCGCACTTTAAACGATTGACAATACACGGAAAAAGGCTTACATCGCACTATGGACAGGAAAAATATTTTCATTCTGGGCTGGATACTTCTGGGCACGTATGGGGTTATCATTCTGGCATTGAAATTATCTCCGGAATACAGAGATTGCATCACGGAAAACTTCTGTCTGAAAAGCCACCAGAATACGGATTTGCTTGCATTGTTTTATTTATTGGGAATGGTCATTTCTCTTCTCGCGGCTTTTGCTGCCATAGCGGGAACCCTGTTTGCCTTCCGTAAAGGGTATGGTTTTATTTTGGGCGGGGTTGTTTCCATTATTGTGGGCATAGCCGGGATTTTTGGTGTGGTAACCCTGGTCCCATCCAAAGAGCTGGGGGATTTTGTTCATATTATTGTGATATCGGCCATGGTTATTTTACTGGGCTTTTTGTTTTTCTACGCCCAATGGAAAGAAATAAGCAAAACACGAGGAAAATAACTTTTTTCTTGACATAACATATTTCCGCATTATCCCGCCTAATGGAACAGATCAATTCCAGCGTTCGGCTGGGGTGGAGAGAACGCATCGGCTTTGGGGCAGGGGATTTTGCCCATAATCTGGTGTTCCATTCCACGTTGACATATCTCACCTATTTTTACACGGACGTGGCCGGTATCTCCGCTCTCTTCGCTCTGGTACCGGCTCTTTTTGGTCTGGTTTCCGTGCTTTTGATCCTCTTTTATCCCATCACCACTGAATATTACCAGAAAATTCTGCGGGAAATTGGTGCACGCGGGGAAGAGGCCGGGTTCGGGAAGTAACTAAATTTATGATCAATCTCTCCCATATTAAGGTACTCCTGTTTGACCTGGGAAATGTTATTTTTGAAATCAACCGCCAGCGGACACTGGATTATTTTGCGGAAATTCTGGATGACCCACGGATCGGGAAGGATACAGACCCACTGCCGATGGATGTGTACTTCCGTTTTGAAAAAGGACAAATTGATTACTATGTCCTGATGCGACATCTGGAAGACCGATGGCAGAAAAAAATCCGGGAAGAGGATTTCATCCATGGATTCAATCTGGAGATTGTGCGTCCGGTGGCGGGCGTGGAGGAGCTTTTGCGGCAGGCAAAAAAATCTTTCCATTTGAGTGTGCTGAGCAACACCAACGCAGTGCATATTGATTCTGTGCGTGGAAAATATCCGGAAATCATCTCTCATTTTCATACGTTTTTCACATCCTATGAGTTGCAATCCAGAAAACCGGAAGAAGAAATTTTCCGTACCACCGCACATCGGCTGGGGGTGGAACCGGAGAATATTCTTTTTATGGATGACCGGGAAGAGAATATCCGTGCGGCCGGAAATCTGGGGTTTGCCACCATCCATGTTCCCCATCTTTCCAATATGGACCGGACAATAAAGTATTTACAAAATCATCTATCTTGAACAAACATCCTTTCATGGAGACCCAAATAAAGAATAATCCACTGCGACTGGAGCCCTTTTTCGTAAAAAAACCCTGGGGGGGTGATTATCTGAACCACCTCACCGCCACGGAAAACCATCCGGTGGGAGAAATGATTCTGGCCTCCGCCCTGGATGTCTTTCCTGTCCGGGCGGTGGATGTGCACACATCGGAAGCGATGGCGTTCCAGGACTACTGGGCACATAAAGCCCCGGAAATATGGAAGCAACAGACCGCCGATGCGTTTCCATCGGAATTTCCTCTCCTTTTAAAAGTGTTATCTACGAACGATAATCTCTCCATACAGGTGCATCCATCGGATGAGGATCTGGAATCCATGGGGATCAAAGGTTCCGGCAAAATGGAAAGCTGGGTGATTCTGGACGCCCGTCCGGATGCCGCCCTGTACCTGGGAATCCGGAACAACGTGGATATTTCCCGGATTGAAAAGCTGATGGAAGAGGAAGACGCCCTGCAACATTTTTATTCCTACATTCCAGGAAAAGGGGATATTTTTATTCTGACCCCCGGGCTGGTGCACGGAACAAAGGGAGAAATTCTTTTTTATGAAATCCAGCAACCCTCCGACTTCACGTACCGCATCTATGACTTTGGACGGGGGAGGGAGCTGCATCTGGAAGACTCCAAAAAAGTCATCCGGAAACAGAATGTGAGAATCCAGAAAAACTATGACCCGCTGGATGAGAAATATTTCAAACTGAAGATAGAAAAAAACGACTCTCTTTTCTCTCCCGGAAAAATATTCCGTGTGGAAAAAAATTTTGAAGTGATCACGTATTTTGGGGAAGATGCCAGAATCTGTTTTTATTCCATGGGAGAAGGTGGTGGTGAAAAAATTGAACCGTTGTCCTGGGGTGCATCTTTCTTTTTATGGAAAGGTTCCTCTTTTTCCGTGGAATTTCCTGCAGGAAGCTCTGGTATGGAAGAAATAAAAGCAAAAGATTCCCTGCTGGCGTTCGCTTCCGTGTGAAGAAGGTGATTCTGTAGCCATAAGAAGGGCTGGAGAAAAATGGCGTTTTTTTCCATGGATTTTATATATTCGTGATTTTTCTGCATCCTTTTCACCACGCCGCCATCGGCCATTTTATAAAAGGTTTCTTTCATGTTTTTAAAATTCACGCCGATGGATTTCACGTTAAAGGGTTTATTCTCCGGTAAATACGGATTATTGTTGATGATTTTCTGGTACAGGAAGGTATTCAGATCATAGGAAAAGGCGGAAATAAATTTTAACAAAAACAGGAGAAACTCCTGCGGGCTCAGCAGAATATTGGAAATCTGGCGGATGCTGGACTGCATATCTTCAAAAAGACTCCCTTGGTCAAAATCCTTGAGCAGAATGATGGACAAATCCGGATTGTCATCCATACTCTTACGGATCTCCCGGAACATGCTCTCCCGTTTAATCCGGATTTTGGACTGGAAGTAGGATATATCCGAATCCAGAATCATACAGCAGGGCTTGGATTCCAGAAGTTTTGTGAGCATAGCGGCGGAGTGAGCCAGGGAAATCCGGTATCCCAAACGGTATAATATGGAATGGATCAGGTTTTCAATGTGCAGGGGCAGAAAGGCCAGAATCACCTTCTCCTTGGGAATCACATTATCCTCCCCGGCCAGAACCATTCGTGGTCCCGTTATCAGAAAATCCCGTAAGGATATATAATGGGCAATGCCGTGATGGAACATAAGATTTCCCAGCCGGCCACGGGAGGAAAGAGGGGAAACCACCAGTGAGTGCATGGTGGCGTTCTGCAGCAATCCGGACTCCGTATCCGCGAAGATAACATTGCCACGGAAAGATAATCCCTTCAGCACTGTTTCCATGGCATGTGCACCCGCCAGATCGTCAGATTTTATCTGATAAAAAAGTATTTCCTTTATTGAGTTGCCGTTGCGGATACAAGATTCCATATTCTATCAATGTGACATAATAAAGTATGAATGATGGATGCCGTGTCAAGGATGTATTTTGCAAAGAAAAATCTTGACATCGGGTTTCATCTATTTTGCTAATCAATTATGATAGAAGTCAAAGGTCTTTGCAAAAGCTTTGAAGAGCGTCCGGTTGTACGGGATATCTCTTTTTCTGTTGCAAAAGGAGAGGTTGTGGGACTGCTGGGTCCCAACGGAGCAGGGAAGACAACCACCATGAGAATGCTCACCGGTTATTATAACGCGGACGCGGGTGACATTCATATTGGCGGGAAAAGTATCTCCCGGAGTAAAAGAGAAATACAGGCCATGATTGGGTATCTGCCGGAAAGTTCTGCTTCCTATTCCGATATGATGGTCTCCGATTATCTGGATTTTATGGCCGCTGCCCGGAATGTTGATAATAAAAAGGAAGCCATTGAAAGAGTGGTTTCCCAAACTTCCCTGAATGATCATTTTTACCGCCCCATCTCTGTTTTATCCAAAGGCTACCGGCAGAGGGTGGGTCTGGCGGCCGCGCTGATCCATAATCCGGAAATCCTGATTCTGGATGAGCCCACATCGGGACTGGACCCCAACCAGATTGTGGAAATCCAGGGCCTGATCAAAGGGCTGGCCAAAGAAAAAACCATTATACTCAGTACTCACATATTAAAGGAAGTGGAAGCAACCAGCCAGAGGGCCATCATTATCCATGAGGGGAAAATTGTGATGGATAAATCTCTGGAGGAAATTTCCAATATGCAGAAGGGGGCTTCCGGAATCCGCCTGACCCTCAAGGGGATTGTGGATAATCTGGATTCCCTGATTGAAAAAGAAATTCCGGGAGTGAGTATTGCCGGGGTGGAATTTACTCCTTCCGGAGAAACCTTAATCAGCATCACATCCAATCGGGATGCAAAAGAAGCCAGTCTGGATTTATACCGTCTGGTGGTGAAAAACCAGTGGCTTCTGCTGGAGCTGTACCGGGAAAAATTTTCCCTGGAATCTGTGTTCCGGGATCTCACCATCCAGAATCAAAAAGTATGACGGGAGAAAGAATATGAAATGGAATCTGAATATTGATTTTAGAAATGTGTCTGTGGTTTACCGCCGGGAGCTGGCCAATTATTTTAACACACCCATTGGTTATATCTTTCTGGCCGTATTCCATGTCATCATCCTGCTGTTTGTTTTTTCCATTGCCCAGTTCTGGGAAAGAGGGAGATCCATTGATTCCTTCTTTGAGAGCCTGCGGATTGCCTATGTTATTTTCATTCCCACCATCACCATGCGGCTGTGGGCGGAAGAAAAACGTAGCGGAACCATTGAGGTGTTATTCACCCTGCCCTTTGAGACTGTGGAAATAATCCTGGGGAAATATTTTGCTGCCTTGGTTTTTCTGGCCATTGCCTTGGGAACCACCTTGTTTCTTCCGGTGACAGTCATATACGCGGCATCCCCGGACATTATGGTGATTCTGGGCGGATATTTGGGAGCATTTCTGATGGGGGCCGCATATACCGCACTGGGGTTATACCTTTCATGGTTGAGCCGGGACCAGATTATTGCGTTTTTACTCTCATTTGCGGCGGTTTTTCTGCTTTTTTTAATGAATTATCATCCCATCCTGCAGCATCTGGGGTCTTTTAAGAGTGCGGTGGCATATTTATCCGTGAGCTGGCATTTTGATGCCATGTACCGGGGGCTTCTGGATACCAGGGATATAATCTATTTTGCCGGATTTATTTTCGCTTTCCTGTATCTGAATAATCGGGCTGTGGAGAGATCCCGCTGAGGGAGGAGAGAACTATGTGGAATAAAATAATACAAGACAAAAAAATCACCACGGTTTTGATCATTCTGAACCTGTTGCTCCTGAACTGGGTGAGCTATGGTCTTTATCTGCGTTTTGATGTTTCCCGGGATGGACGGCTCCGTATGACAGAATCCACCCGGAAGGTGGTCAAAGAAATTCCGGATCTTCTGAAAGTTGAGGCATTCATTTCTGATGATCTGCCGGACCAGTTGATCCAGCCCATGAAATTTTCCAGGGATTTTTTGCAGGAGTATGCCAATCTGAATTCCCGGAAAATTGAGCTACGGATATCCGATCCGGATAAAAATGAAGAAGCCCGCAACCGAGCCAATGAGCTGGGAGTGAAACCGGCCACCATTGAGATGATTGACCGCCAGAAGGGAGAGGGCGGGGTGAAGCGTCCGTATCTTTCCGCTGTGGTGATTTACGGCGATGAAAAGAAAGTAATAGCCAATATTGTGGACACAGGAGAAATGGAGTACCAGCTCACATCCGCCATACATCGGTTTATCCGGCCCAATGAAAGAAAGGTGGGGCTTCTGGTAAACTCCGGTAATTTTAATGTCTCCGATGAAAATAATCCGTTTGGGTCTTTTGGGTATCTGAATGAAAGTATTGAACCCACTTATGGAAATCTTGTTTCCGTGAATCTGAAATCCGGGGATGTTCCGGCGGATGTATCTGTTCTCATCATCCCGGATCTGGCCGGCATTGAAGAGATGGATCAATACCGGATTGATCAGTTTATCATGAAGGGTGGCAATGTAATTCTCTCCGCTTCCGGTATGCAGGTAAATTTTCAGAATTCCATGGCATTTCCGGTGCGACGGGAGCTGGCCGATTTTTTTAAACATTACGGTGTGGAAATTGGCGGTAATATGGTCATGGAACCACGGCAGCATTTACCGCTTGTCCGCCGGGTGAATATGTTTGAGGCCATGGAATATCCGTATCCCGCATGGGCAGTGATCCCTTCCGGGCAGATGGATCCTTCCAGTATCATCACCAAAGATATCAAAGCGATTTTTATGCCCTATGCAAGCTCCATAAAGATCCACAATCCGGGGAAACCGGCGGGAGCACAGGATGGGAAAAACCAGAACCCTCCTCCAGTGTACCCATCCTATACCGCACAGATACTTGCCCGTTCTTCTCTGGAATCCTATGTCCAGGACAATATGGTGTATATTGTACCGGAAGCCATGTCCCAGCCCAAGGATGAAAAAGAAAAACGTGCCACCGGAAGCGAAAACCTTGCAGTTCTGCTCAAGGGAAAATGGCAGAGCTATTTTGCCGGAAGGGATCTGCCCAAAGATCTGCCTGCGGATGTAAAGAAGGAGTTTTTACAGGCATCCATCAATGCATCGTCCATTCTGGCGGTTTCTTCTTCCTATGCTTTCACTGATTTTGGAATCCAGCGTAGCCAGGGGATCAACCTGAGCTTCATCCATTCCAGTGTGGATGTTTTAAACGGAATGAATGAGCTTCTGGAATTACGCAAGAAAAACCAGGCCGCACCGCAGATGAAATCCATGGATAATGCGGAGAAAAATATTTTTACCATACTGAACATTGGTTTTCCATTTTTTATCATCATATCCATTTTTATATGGATTTATCTGAAAAAGCGGGCTCTTTCCGGAGAGTTTTCCTTTAAGATTCCGGGCAACATTTTTTCCAGAAAAAACACGGAGACAGAAATAAAAGAACAGAAAGGAGAAGATCATGCTTAAAAAACCAAACGTTATATTCCTCGCGTCTGCGACAATCCTGCTGCTAATGGGGTTTTTAATCCATGACCCTTTTTCTCTCCTGGAAAGAAAATACGAAGACGCAGACAGATTCTTTGAACTGGAAAACATTGACCAGTTAAAAAGCATCAAAGTCATGCAGGGAAAAGATATTGATAAAAAGTTTACCAAAGAAAATGACATCTGGGTACTCTCCTTCCATAAAGGAGAGGAAGCCTTCAGGTACAATGCAGATAAAAAAGCTCTGGATGACCGGCTGAAAAAACTCTTCCAAATACGGAAATTCAATGAGGTAACTTCGGATTCCGCCCGTTATGAAGAGTATAAAGTCTCTGATAATGATATGTCTCTGGAAATGGAAACCGAAGGCGGAAAGAAGTATGTGGTTTACATTGGAAAATCTGCGGAAACTCACAATACCACAATGGTGAGACTGGTTCCGGAAAAAGAAGTATATTCGGTAAAAGGAGCCCTCCGGGATGAATGGCGTTCAGAGGCCGATGCTTACCGCGATAAGAAGGCATTCAACATTAACGTCAATGATATACAACAGGTGATTTTTACCGGGAAAAACCGCTATCGTCTGGAAAAAAATGAAAAAGGTGTCTGGCATGTAAACTGGGGAGCTATTGTCTCTGATGCCAAATCCGACAGAATCAAAGCAATTCTGGATGGACTCCGGAAACTGGAAGGTTCATCTTTTTATGATGGGACTCCCGGAAAACTGGAGAGTAAAATTGCGGTAATGCTGGCCAACGACCAGGAAGTGGAGGTGGAGATTTTTAACATTAAGGATAATGAGCTGGTTTTCCGTTCCACAGAAAATCCATACTGGATGAAAATTCCCCGATATCAGATTGATCCCATTCTGGTGCCTTATGAAGAAATCAAACTGGAAGGTAAAAAAGAAACACCGTGAAAAAAAGAATTTTTTTCACAGCTATCATTCTGGGGATGTTTGCCATGGTCTCCTGTGGCAGTGCATCCAGAAAAGCGGATGAGGGTTTTCAATTTCTGGAGCAGAAAAAAGAGATCAGTGCACTGGACGCATTCAATGAAGCCCTCCGGGATGATCCGGATCATCCACGGGCACTCCTGGGGATTTCCATTCTCATGTCCCGCAATGAGCTGACCCGGCCCATTGCCCTGCGTAATCTCCGCAATGCAATGCCTGGATTAAGCCGTGAAAAGGATAAGAATCTTGCCTGCGAGCTGACTGCGGATGTGATGATTGCGGAAAAACAGGAAGAAGCAGCATTAATATTTCTTCAGGAAAAGATCGGGAAAAAAGAATGTAATTCCGAAAAATTGCTTTTTTATCTGACCGATCTCCTCAGAAAAAGCGGGCAGTCCAAAAACGCAGAGGAAATCCTGAAAAAAAATGTCCGGCCGGCGATGAAAAAAATCGGAATTCTGCATGCCCTCATCCTGGCAAAGGATTTATACCTGTATCCGGGTGCGGTTCCCATTCTGGAAAATATGAAGCTCTATGATCTTTCCCAAAACACGGAAGCCAACCGAAAAAAAATATTTCTGAATATGCTGGTTTACTATAAATCCGGAAATATTCCCAAGGCACAGGAAGGGGCACGTCTTTTGGAAAAAATCCATCCGGAGGAAAAAGCTGCCTATGAAAAAATGCTGAAAAATATGCAATACAGAGCACTTACATTTACATGGCCGGAATTCACCTGGGAAGAGCTTTGAGGCTTGGGCGGATATGGAATCCGGTTACCCGCCACCAAAAGACCAGGAAAGATTCTCCATTTTTTTCCACCTCAGCTTCTGGATAATTATCTTTTTTCTGTATGCTTTGCAATTTCCCCGCTGGATATACCTTTCTGATGCGGAAGAGAAAATTAAAAACTCTCTGGAAAGTGAATCTCGGAAAGAAATCAGAGTACTGATTGAAAATCCCAAAGAAAAATCCCCCAAAGAAAAAAAGGAAATGGTATTTCTTTCCAATCAGGAAATGAAAGCCAGGGGGAGACTCACAAAGGAAAAAGGCTTTGAGGCCCTTTCCAGGGACGATGTGCTGGAGTGGAATGAAGAAATCCTGGTACCCCGGAATGCGGTCATAAAAACTTTTAGGGGCACGGATTTTCAGATCACCCTTGCAGCGTTGCAGTCTCCGCTCAAAAATATGGAACGGACAGTGCACTCCGCCTCTGTTTTGCGGAAAATCCCCACCCATTACCAGTTTCGTGACAGGTTTGCTCTTGCATGGGATTTAACCGGATCTCCGCGTATTCCCTCCAAAGATTTCAAGAATTTTCAGTATTTCCGGTCCATGCTGGAGAAAATAAAAGGGAACTGGGCTCCACCCGGCGGTATTCCGTATCCCATATACGATGATGATTACCATTCCATGTCCGCAACTCCTGGTTACACAAGATTTTCCTCCTTCCCCAACCAGGATGTGAGGATTGTCTTCCTGATTGATGAGCGGGGGAATGTCCTGGATGCTAAAGTCCACCAGTCTCTGGGTTACCGTTCGCTGGATAAGTCCCTCCTGGATGCAATCTTTTTTTCCCGAAATTTTGGTTTGCCACCGGCGGAACTTATCAAAGATGGTACAGTTGTAATTCCGGTAATATTCCGTATTATAACGCATTGATGGAGGATATATGCTTGCAACAGGTAATTTGAATTTTCTGGGAAAAAAAAAGGAAAAAAAGCGAAAGATCATCCGTTCTCGGGTTGTCCCCCTGAATGAAATGACTTATTGCCCGGAAGTGGACGAAATTTTCATTCTTCCGGTTGCCAATGATACCGAAAAATTTTTAAGGAAAGTATGGGGTTCTTTTACCAATAAAATGGTCTCCATGACCTATTCAAATGACCAGCCGGTCTTTGATCATGCCGTATTTGAATATGTCCAGGCACCCAATTTAAAAATCGTTACCTCATCCTCTCATTTCATGATGAAAGAATACGCAAACGGAGTCATCCCCAAAGAACTGAACGGTTTCATTCAAAAGACAAAGCCCATCCGGATGTATCATGAAAAAAACCTGAGTGCCAGAATGATCCGCTCCTCCATGAAAAAAATCCGCAAAGGAGACACTCCGGATGTGGAATTCGTCAACCTTAAAGAAGATAAAAGACTCCATCCCAAAGTGCGTACTCTGATGACCCCCACCATGAATTATGCCACCGGAATCCCGCTTTTTGTGAATGATCATCCCATTGGGGTAATTTGGGGAATTTACCGGAAGGCGGCCGCAGAGGATAAAAAAAAGGAAATGGAGCTCCAGTTAAAATCTCTGTTCCAGGCCATATCAGAAATAGTGGAAAACCAACTGAACCGTGGGAAAGATGATTACGCAGCCCGGAGAGCAATTGAAAAAATTGATACCCGGTCCATCCGGGAAAAGATATTTTATACCCGCTATGGCAAACAATTGAAGCCGGTTAAATCCATTATATCCAAATCCTACATCAACGGCAAATACTATCGCCTGGATGCCAGTTATACTGTTCCCACAACAAACGGGTACAGCATAAGTTTCAAACGGTTTTTCCCGCAGGAAAGAAACAATACCCGCACCATCGTTGTTATGCTTCCCGGTTTTTTCTGTAACCGTTCACTGATGGACCGGCTTGCCCGGGAAATGACCATCCATTACGGATATCCTGTTTTCTCCCTGGATATGCGGGGGCGGTCTGAGTTGACCCTGCCCAATGGGCGGATCCGGGAAGGTTGGACCATGGATGATTATATCCAGGAAGATTTTCCCACAGCTCTCCAGTGGTTGCGTCAAAATTATCCGGAGGATAAAATCATCGTAATGGGCCACAGCATGGGTGGCTTTATTCCCATGTTTTATACCGGCAGTTTTGATAAAATTCGGGCAAAGGCAAATTATAATAATCTTCCCAATCCGCAGGATGTCATCGGCGGCATTGTGGCCATTACCTCCCCTTCCTATATTGATCTGGAAATGGATATACCGGGGATGGATTTAATCCGCAGCCTGGGCAGCTTTGCTTCCACAAATACGCTCACGTCAACCTTGATAAAATTCACATCCCGGATAACCCCTAATCCTCTGGTGACCATCAACCTGAACATGTTCTTTACTTTCCTGCATAAGATCAGCCAGTCCATCCGGAACTTTTCTTTTAATGTGGGTACCAATTGGCCCACGCTCCGGGACTTTGTGGGATACCGCCAGATCACCCCGCCGGAGTGGTATTTTCTCATGGAAGATGTTTTCTGTGAGGAATCAGTGAAAGTGATCATTCAGTTTTTCAAATCCCAGTTTTCCAATAAACATCTGGTTTCCTATGACGGAGAGATTGACTATACTGAAGATTTAAAAAATGTCCAGACTCCCCTGTTATCTGTGGTGGGGGCTGTAGATAAAATTGCTCCCCCGGACACGGTGGTTTATGGGTATGAAAAAGTCAAAGGCCCCAAGGAAAAAATGGTCTTTGAACAGGGCCATCTGGGGATCACCATACACCCGCCCACAGTCCGTGCTATTTGCAAAAAGACAGACTCCTGGATAAGGGCCATGAAATAACAATCAGGATTGAATGAATCAGTCCACTAAAAGGGTGTTGTGCAGAAATTTCTGGATGGCGTCTTTGCTGTCTTTGCCTATGTCAATGAATCGGCTGCCAGCCTTTTTTCCGGCGATATTGGTTACAATAAGGGATGCTTTTATGGTGATGTTATCCAGCATGAATCCCACATCCAGTTCATCACCAATATAAAAGGATGTTTTTCCTTCCAAACGGATTCCCCCAATGCCCACATCGTAAATGCTGCATTCCATCCAGTCTTTATAGCCAACAAATCGGTATTGTCCTTTTAGTTGCACCCGAATCCGTGCACTCTCCCTTTTTTGTTTATCAGGAGACAAAAAATTTCCGCCTTTGTTGAACATATGGCCAGCTAAAATTTTTCCTTAGTACCGTCAAGAGTTTCCAAAGAGGTGATTTTGCCCCGGGATACTACAGGAAAGTCTGCCGGCACCATCCCAATAGGTGGCAATATACCCGCCATAAACCCAGCCCAGCATCTTTTTTTCCCTGCATGTACTCCACCTGGTACCAGTAATAGGGACGTCCGTTGCCCTTTGGTTCCGGGGCTACCTTTTGGGATTGTTTGACTATGGTTACAATGGTACCCCGCTTTAATGATCCCATTACCTCCCCGGATTGGGATGGGCTATTTTGGATATCATTTTTCCGTTTTCTCCGCCGTCATAAATCCGGATGCTGGATAAATGGATTATGGGTTTTTTCATGGCCGATGGTGGTTGTTTCTCCATGGCCAGGATAGACAACGGTATTCTCTTCCAAACGGAATAATTCTGTTTTAATGGAGTGCAGAATTTCTTCCATGCTTCCGCCCGGGAGATCCGTCCGGCCTATGGATTCATAGAAAAGAGTGTCTCCGGATAAAAGCTTATCTTCAAAAAGCAGGGCAAGGGAGCCGGGGGTATGCCCTGGTACGGGTAATATTTCTGCCGGGAAATCCCGCACAGGGAGAGTCTTTTCCTGATGCAGATAGTTAATGGAATCCGGCAGCTCCACGCGCGGAAGCCCAAACAGGGAAGACTGGATGGACAGTCCACGCAGCAGACTTTCATCTTTTTTGGAGACCAGAAGCGGCAACCCATACTGCTCGCAAAATTCCCGTGCGGAGTAAACATGGTCAATATGACCATGGGTGGCCACAATTCCGGTGACGTCCCCCCCGGCTTTTTGGATGGCGTTCCGGATAATGCCGGACTCATCGCCGGGATCCACCAGCAACAGATTCCCGTTCTCATTATTACACACAAGGTACGTGTTTACCATAAAAATCCCATTGGGAATGGTGATCACAGAGAATTTGCCTTCCATCGTTTCCATGAACCAAAAGATAATAAAAAAACCGGCGATTGCCGGCTTTTCCAGTGGATTTTTGTAAAAAAAATTTTATTTGAGGAAGCTCATCATGGAACGTAGCTTTTTGCCCACTTCTTCCACCGGATGAGATTTTTCCTTGTTTCTTAATTCATTGAACTCTTTATATCCGTTTGCGGTATCCTCAATCCATCGTTTCGCAAACCGGGCACCCTTGTCTTTCTGGATATCTTCCAGCACTTTTTTCATGCTTTCTTTTACCCGTGCGTCAATGACTTTGGGACCGGAATGCAGATCTCCGTATTCTGCGGTATCAGAAATGGAGTGCCGCATTTTTGCCAGACCACCTTCATAGATCAGATCCACAATCAGCTTGGTTTCATGCAGACATTCAAAATACGCAATTTCCGGATCGTAACCGGCTTCAGTGAGGGTTTCAAATCCGCTCATGATCAAATGAGAAATCCCGCCACAGAGGACAGCCTGCTCACCAAAAAGATCGGTCTCTGTCTCTTCCCGGAAGCTGGTCTCCAGAATCCCGGCACGTCCGGCTCCCACTCCGGCTGCATGGGCCAGGGCTCTCTCTTTTGCTTTTCCGGAGGCATTCTGGTGGATGGCAATCAGAGAGGGAACTCCTGCTCCCTGCGTAAAAACCCGGCGGACCAGATGTCCCGGGCCTTTGGGGGCCACCATATACACGTCCACATTTGCCGGTGGTTTAATCAAATCAAAATGAATGTTAAAGCCATGGGAAAATACAATCGCGTTGTTGGCTTCCAGATTGGGCTCAATGTCCTTCTGGTAAATATCTTTCTGGATGGTATCCGGGGCCAATATCTGGATAATGGTAGCTTTTTTTGCGGCTTCCGCTACGCTATACACTTGGAAGCCGTCCTTCCGGGCGGTCTCTATGGATGAGGAGCCTTCCTTGAGCCCGATGATGACATCCAGCCCGGAGTCTTTCATGTTCTGTGCCTGGGCATGCCCTTGGGAACCATAGCCAATGACGGCGATGGTTTCTCCCTTCAATACTCCCAGATTGCAATCTTTATCATAATACATGTTTGCCATAATATTTCCTTAGTGCAGATTCTGATTGTTTTTCCTGCCGTCAAACAGAATTCACCCTCTCTGCCGATGGGGGAATTCCAAACCCAGCGTTACTCTTTATCCCAGCAGATGCAGAGGACGTGTCTGGTGCTACTGCAAGCAAATTGGCCATTGTCTATCCAGTTAAAATCCCGCCAATTTATATGTCCCATATATCCCCACCACCCGGCACCATTATTTGTCCAGTTACCGCAGGTTACAGTACCGGCAGTTCCGCCCGTCCAGTGACCATTTAAGTTGCCCAGGGCTTCAAGCATCGTCACACCAATGGTGCCGTCCGTCAGGTCTCCCCAGTTGTCCGCAATTTTTTTGGTTTTATCTGCGTTATAGATGTCCGCTGTCCAGGGCAGGGACGGGAACTTTTTGTCCAGATTATAGATGGTATCGTTGCCATCCACGCTCAGGAGAGCATGGATCTCCCCGCAGGAAAGATTCTGCGGTTTATTATTCTCACACCAGGCGTCCACCCCGCTCCTGCCACCGCCGTTGATATTTCCCATGGTCTCCGGTGTCGAATAGATAACCGTGGGTTCCTCTCCAGTGGACACATCCAGGGCGGAGTGGAGGCATCCGGATAGCGAGAGGAGGATTGCCACCACAACCACGAAGGAAATCCCGGAGCTATTTTTCCCAATGCGAGCAGGTAAATATACCTTCATGGGGAAAGGTTCCACGGGAAGATATTCTGTCAATAAATAATGGGACGTTCCATGGAATATATATCTAATCTGAATAATCAGGAAAGAGGACAATAACTCCACCAGAATCTTTTATGCGGGATGTGGATTTTACCAGAGCCTGCCGATAGTCCCGGAGAGAGAAATCAAATTCATCCGATGGGTCCGCATCCAGAAGAAGCAGATCGGCGGGGCTCATGCGGATATTTCCAAAGGCGGAAGATCCACCGCTCAGGGATAGAAAGTTTTTCCCCTTTATCCGGTTTTGGGGGGACTTTCCGGAGGAAGAGAAAGAAATGGACATGGAGTTTTCTTCTGCGTTGGTGGCCAGTTGCAGGATTTTCCCTTCCATGGATGGCGGTGGCAATAATGCTAAAGGGGAGATAAAAAACCGGTTCTTTTTAAACTGGATTCCCTTTGCGGTGGATTTTGCCATCAGGACTTCAATATTCATCCCGAATTGTTCCATTATGTTCCCGGCATAAGGATTTCCCATGGTATTGATATTGAGAATTTCCACCACAATAAATCCGGAGAGTTTATCAAAGAAAATTCTTCCTTCCAGAAGAAAGGGAATCCATACCACCATGTTCATTTCTCCCTTGATCCGGATGGGGATGGATTTCTTTTGGGATGTTTCCGGAAACTGGATGGTGATATTTCTGACCAGATTCTGGTCTTTACCAAACACAACGCTATTAAAAATATATTCCATGGTCCGGCCAGAGATGCGGACATTTCCTTCCTGTATCCGGACAGAATACGCGGTGGGGTCATCCAGAAAAACGGTGGGGTTTTTTCCCACGGAGAAAATTTGGGCATGCAGGGAGTCCACATAAAGCTGGATTTGGGGAGTCACCCTGATGAGCATGCCGGAAATTTTCAGATTCACCGGGCCACCGCCGGTCGCATATATGGCTTTCTTTTCCTGTAGCGGGGGGGTTTTATCGGAGGCAAGAAAGCTTCGTTCCAGAAAATGGTACAGGAACAATCCGCCGATGGCAGTAGCAAATCCGGCCAGAAAGAATCCTGGCAGAAGAAACCTTTTTTTATGCATATTCATTTTACTCAGGATTTTTGTTGAAATAGCAGGCTATGCCATCGCCGGAAATCAGATATCCGTGGGTGGCGTGGATCTGCACTCCTTGGAAACCCGCTTCCGCTACTTTTACGGCGGCGGAGAGGATAATTCTGTTTTTTACGGAAAAAAACTTTCTTTGATAAGGCTGGAATACGCGGAGCATGGGAAGGAATTCCCCGGTCAGATAAAAAGAAAAGCATTTTTAAAGGGATTGACGGAAAGTATACAACTTCACAAAATACGTTATGATCCGTTACATGCTCCAGGACTTGTTATCCAATAAATACATCCGCATATCTCTCCTGGTATTCTCTGCGTTAATTCTGGCATCCATTTTATATCAGAGACGCATCGGCCTGTCCAATTTTATAGATAATCTTTTTGCCCGTCCCCAGTTTGATAATCCGTACAACTGGAACGGGCCTTTTGCGTATTCAGAAAATACAGAAAAGGCTTTCAAAAATTACCAGAAGGGGATGGAGGATCTGCTGGAACTGGCTGTGGATGTATATGTTGTAAAGGACGCATCCGATGAAAATCTCTGGCAGAAGAAATTTTCTTTCACAGATAACTGGGATGTCCCACTCCAACCCAAAGTGGCCTCCCTGATTCATACGCTTCTGGCGGATACCGGAAAATTCTGCGAGAACAGTTTTTACATGGTCAGCACCAGAAAAATGTGGGATATGGAAAAAAGACTGGATACCCGTGCCCGGAAAGAAGGTGGCGGTCCCTATGATTTTGCGATAACAGAAAACAATATCAACAAAATCCGGGAGAAAATACTGGAGGCGGATGAGGATTATTTTTCTTATGCCATACAGTACAAACCGGATTTTTATGCGGCATACAATCTACAGGAAGATTTGTATTTTGCCACTTGCAAGAAAGACACGCCCTATGCCTGGTGGGAAAAAGCAGTCTCCTATATTGAGTATAAACACAATAAAATACTGTATTTTCAGGACGAAAAAAAATATGAAAATTTCACATCCTATGAATTGAACCGAATGTTGTTTGAAAACCTCAAAAAGGATTCCGGCTATATTTTTTATCTCCGCAATCTTTTCTTCCGCAGTTATCGGATTATCCCGGACGTGGAAAGCCAGGTCCGGAAATCCTTTTCTGTTTTCACCCTTTCCGGGAACAAGGATGATCTGCTGGATTATGTGGATGCCATGCGGAAAAAAGCCAGATATTCTGATCCAGTGGAAGCGGGAAAAATTCATGATAAGATTTATACTCTGGAGTATCCCGGAATTGAATATGAATACCGGTATGTGGCAGCCCTTGCAGAGAGTTCTTTCTATGCCGGGAATTATCCGTTTGCCAGAAAATACATTGATATCATAATCCAGCAGAACCTCTACCGGGAAAAAGATGAGACTAAATTTGCATACAGAATGGATTTAATTTTAAAACTGAAAGGGTTTTAACGATTGGAATTGACGGGACGTATCCCCGGCACAGAAAAGCCCATGCAGTCGGCAAGATATTCCCAATTACCCACATTCACCCAGAAAGAGGTCCCCAAGGACGCGGCCATCGCATCCCACCAGTTGATGATCCGTGCGGGTTTTATCCGCAAATCGGCCTCTGGTCTCTATTCCTATCTGCCCTTTGGTTATGAAGTTTACCGCAAAATAGAAAATATTATCCGCGAGATTATGAATGAATTCGGAGGAATTGAGGTGCACCTTCCCCTGCTGACAAACCGGGAGTATTGGGACGCGTCTGGCCGATGGCAGAGAATGGGAAAAGAGATGATGCGTATGACAGACCGGCATAATGTGGAATACGCCCTTTCCCCCACGCATGAGGAAGCCATGGTTTCTCTGGCTTCCGGATTTCTGAAGTCATACCGCCAGCTTCCCGTGAATTTGTACCAGATTGGGGAGAAATTCCGGGATGAAATCCGTCCCCGTTATGGGCTCATCCGATGCCGGGAATTTGTCATGAAGGATGCATATTCATTTCATGAAAACAATGAGAGCTTGGATAAAACATATTCAGATATGCGGACGGCATACCGCAAAATATTTGATAGCATCGGTATTGAAACAATCCCCGTCCAAGCGGATTCCGGCTCCATGGGCGGCAGCGGATCAGAGGAATTTATGGTGGCTTCTGAGATCGGGGAGGAGACGCTTCTTATATGTAAAGACAAAAACTGCGGGTATTCATCCAATCAGGAAAAAACAGAATACCTCTCCCCGGATAATCCGCAAACCAGTAACCCGGACATGACCGCTCCGGAAAAAGTCCATACTCCGGATCTGAAAACCATTGAAGCAGTGGCGGATTTTCTGAAGAAAGATAAAAAAGATTTTATTAAAAGTGTGATTCTGGAAAATGTGGAGACGGTTGTGGTGGCTTTCATCCCCGGAGACAGGGAACTGAATGAAATAAAAATCTCCAATCATACAGGAGCCAATGAACTCCTCCCCGCCCAGCCGGAAACCATCCGTATAATCACCGGTGCGGAACCGGGGTATGCCGGGCCACACGGTCTGCCGGTGAAAAATGGCCAGAAGATCCGGATTGCCAATGCCGATGGCCGGGAAACGGAAAAAACGGTTTTGATTGCCTATGACCGGAGCCTGCAGGGAAGAAGTGGCCTGGTGGGTGGTGGCAATGACACCGGATACCATTATACCCACCTCTCCCAGGAGCGGGACTTTGTCATGGAAAATATCTATGATCTTGTCCTCGCAAAAGAGGGGGATATTTGTCCATCCTGTGGAAAATCCCATTTATGGGAAACCAAAGGCATTGAAGTGGGGCACATCTTTAAACTGGGGGATAAGTATACCCGCTCCATGGAAGTCACCGTTTTAAACGAAAATGGAAAACCCATTTATCCGGTGATGGGGTGCTATGGCATTGGTCTGGGGCGGACCATGGCCACCTTCATTGAGCAGAACCATGATGAAAAGGGAATGATCTGGACGCCCCGGCTTTCTCCTTTTTATTTTTATTATGTGGCCATTTATAAAGATGTGGAAGAAAAAGCCACCATGGATGCATTTTATGAGGAAGTACGCGTAACTGGAAAATCTGTCTATTATGACGATAGAAAGGAAACCCCCGGTGTCAAATTCAACGATGCGGACCTGGTGGGTTTTCCGTACCAGATTATCCTGGGGAAAAACTACCTTTCCTCCGGAACCATTGAGCTGAAAGAGAGAGCCACTATGAGAAAAATAACAATAGAAAAATCCGATTTTCTTGCGGCCGCCAGGGAAGACAATATCCCATCGCTTTTTCCGGAATAGGATTTATCCCGGCGGATTTTCCGGGGGGGAATATTCCAGGACCATCAGTGTCATGTCATCCCGGATGGAAGTGGCAAATTGCCGGATTTCTCTCATGATTCCCTCCACGGCGTGGTGAGTGGACAGATGGGATGTTCTCCGGATGGCCTCATCCAAGCGGTTTATCCCAAAGCTTTCTGATTTTCCGTTGGCGATTTCTGTGATTCCATCGGTGTAGAGTACCACCCTGTCGCCGGGTTCCAGTTGGTTTTCCACGGATTCATACAGATCATTGGATTCCACCATGGCACCAATGAACATGCCCCCGGAATCCAGCTCGTCAATGGTTCCGGTTTTTCTCCGGTAAAGCCTTGCCGGAGGATGGGACGCATTGCCATACAGAAATTTTCCTTTCATATCAATGGTCATATAAAATGCGGTGAGATAGTCCTGGGTGGTGATAATCCGGGAAAGCTGGGTATTCACTTCCCGGAAGATGGCGTCCGGAAGAACTGAGTTCTGTCCGGCAGTGGAAAAAGAGATCTTTGCCATAGCGGTGATCAGTGCCGCCGGAATCCCATGTCCGGAGACGTCTGCACTCAGGACGCCCAGGCGATCGTGATCCAGAACAAAGATATCATAATAGTCTCCCGTGACAATCTCCATCGGCTCCCAGTAAACAGAAATGGAAATATTTTCCCACCGAAAATCTGTGGGCGGAACCAGACCTTTCTGCAGATCAGAAGCAAACTGCATTTCCAACTGTATGTTCGCATCTTTTTCCCGCAGTGCAGAGTTCAGAACCAGAAGCTCCCGGGTACGGGTTTCCACTTTGTGTTCCAGCTCATTCTGAAATTTGGAGACCTTTCTTGCGGTGGCTGCAATTCTGTCCTCCAGTTGCAGGAATTCAGAATCCAGACTTTGGGAAAAAAGAAATGCTTTTTTCCCTTTTTCTGCGGAAACCATGGCATCGTTGATATCCTTCAAGGAGGAAAAAATCATGTAAAGTATGGTCCGGTTACCCATGTACAGAATCACCATGGAAAGCGTGAGGTATACGGCCAGGGATGTTAGATTTATGAAATAGGCAAAATGGAGGGCATTGCTGGATACAATCACCAGAACAATAAAACCCATAAAAAAATAAAATTTCACCCGAATACTGGAGGTGGACCGGTTCTGGAATAAAATACCCTTGTTCAGCATAATTCTTTTGCATTGTGATCTCAGAGAACCGGTGGCAATTTCTGAAAATAAAAAGCTGAATCCACCATGAATAAAGAAAATAATCATAAAAATGGTAATACCCACCAGATACAAGCTTTCCATGCTCAAAAATTCAAAATCATAGCTGCCACGGGATATTATGATAAAATAAAGAAGGGAAACCAGAATCACAGAAATCAATGCGTTCTGCAATGGAAGACGTACCAACGCAGAGAGAATTTTTTTGTACTCATGGGGAGATAGATGGGCGGAAATTGACATATCTCTGCTGATGGTGCTGTTCAGCAATCGGATGCTTTTGGTGAGTCCGGGAATTCCCAGATGGTGGAAAACACCAAAGAAAACACCGTGAATAATTCCGTTTACAATAACAAACAATAGAATCCGTTCATAGAGAGCCGGAGAAAAGGACACCCCTGCTGCTTTTGCAAAACTCACCGCCAGACTATACGCGAGCACCCCGGAACCCAAGGAAAGGGAAGCAACCGCAAAAGAATAGGATGAGTAGCGGTTGATAAATCGCAGGATGAAATTGGTGAGAATCTGCATTTTGTATCATAGATTTTTAGTTCACATATTGTCAAACCATTATAAAATAGCCAGTGAGATGGATGGACACCTTTTTTATATTTTTTGCCATCCTGGTGGTTTATCTGATCACCGGAATACACTTCACTGAACTACTCATATCCGTCCAGGGCGGGAAGAAAAGTCCGGAAATTAAGAATATGGCCACTGTTCCGGATTATCTGGATTTCACTTGGAAGGATGCTCTGGATAAAATTATCCGGCAGAAAAATTCCCGGAAGATCATTCTCCTTGTCGTATCCCCCCATCGGACGAATGATGGACATTTCCGTCCCGGAGAACTCAAGGAACGTCTGGCGGGCTGCTGCCATGTTTTTGGTGTCTATGATTCCTGGTTTGAAAAGGCATTTCCCCGGCTTCCTTTCCGGGCAACGGAACAACCGGGAATTGTGCTCATGGATGAGGCCGGAGTGGTGATTGATAAATGGCATAACCGGGAGGTCACTTCCGGGGCGGTGGGGCGGATGGTTGCGGAAAGAATCCGCCTGCACGATGAACAAAAGAAAAAAGGGGAGCCTTCCTTCTATCTGGAGATGGCATACCGTTCCTTCCAATCCGCCCGTCAGGAGAGAATGCGGCATTATCTGGGAATGGTGAAAACTCGCCGGAATTATTTCAACCCGGAAGAGCTCCGTTATCTGGCAATTCTGGAAGACAGGCTGCGGAAAATGGATTCGCTGTAGTGGCTCCTCTGGCCACCGCCGATTATGAATATAAATAAAGCATTATGATGGATACCCAATAGATTTCGGATGAAGATAGGGTGAAAATCGACCTTGGTTCTGCCTCTGAAAGTACGGATTATTACCGGGAGATACTGGAAGTGGCCCACTGAATATACCGGAAGCGTCGCCGTTTCCAGAGTTTAAAAAACACCCTGAAAAATTCCTTTGGCAAAGAAGATCCGGACATAGATGCGTTCTCAGCAGCCATCCTGAAAATCCTGCCACAGGGGGGATAAACGCGTTTTTACCGATGGATAATTACTTTAAAAGTATTGTCATCCCTGCCATCAATAAAATCGATATCCGGATGGACTTTTAGAGCCCTCCGGATTCCATTCCCAAGACCACGGTAGGGGAGCATTTTTCATGAGATTCTGTTCTCCAGGATGGAGGCGATGCTGATTTCCTGCGTGGAGATGTCTTCCCAAAACTCGTTTTGAAAAAATTCTGCAAACAGCGATTTATTCAGGCTATCCACCGTTAGTCCGTCCAC
>DYOA01000036.1 GCA_020720785.1 Leptospira biflexa | reverse complement strand
ATTACAGCAAAAATCCTCGGCCACCGGTGGGATTCAGCATATGAATCGCACGCCCCCATTGTTAAATTACACTCTGTCCAAATTGAATTAATTTATCTTTACAATGTATGGGATTTGTAAAAGTGGTTTATGTTTACACTTCTGAGAAAGTTCAGCCTGGGGGGAAAGTTAATATCCATTACGGTTGTATTCATTGTGGCGATTGTGTTAATTCTGCTTATCTATATTTCATTTAATGTGCGGTCGTCCATAAAGGATATCTCCATCCAGACCGCAAAATATATGGGGGAAGATTATGCCAGCCATGTGGATGCAGAATTGGAAGTGGCCCTCGATACCAGCCGGACAATGGGGCATATTTTCGGTGGAATCATGCAGGCAAAAACCATGGAAAGAAGATCCGCCCAAGGAATGCTATCCAATATATTAATCCAGAATCCGGATTTTTTTGCAGTGTGGAGCTGCTGGGAGAATTTTGACGGAAAAAACAACCCAAAATTTGCTCCCTATTTTTTCCGCCAGGATTCCCATGCCCGTTTAATCAATGCCCCTTATTGTGATAATGAGCAGTTTAAAAAAATCTGTGAACAGATGAAAAAAGACCAGAAAGAGACCATTGCCGGGCCATATAAAATAAAGGTGGATGGCAAAGAATATTTTCTGGCTTCTCTGATTACGCCGGTGATTATCCAGGGTGAATTCCGGGGAGCCATTGGGGTGGATGTGGTTCTGGAGAAATACCAGAAAATTATTGAAAAAATCAAACCTTTTGGTTCCGGGGTTTCTGCTCTTTTTTCCGCCGATGGCCATATTGTTGCCCATTTTCTTCCGGAAAGAAATGGCAAGTTCATGCTGGATACGGAAGGAGACATGATCGGAGATCGTCTACAGGATCATTATAAGGCAATTACCCAGGGAAAACCATTGGAGATCACATTGTATTCGGATAAGATGGACTCTGATGTATATATTCTGAATATCCCCATACAGTTGGGCAACGTGGAAAAAAAATGGTCGCTGGCTCTGGCATTCCCCATGAATTCCGTATTGCAGAAAGTGAATCGTATCCGGAATACAGCCATCGTCATTGGGATTATTCTGATCGCAGTATTCAGTGGATTGATGGTTTATCTGATCCGCTATTTTCTATCCGGACCCATAAGGTTTGCTGTGAGCCAGGCAGAAATCATTGCGGAGGGGAAGCTCCAGACCATCATCCCGCCATCGTTTCTGAAAATTGATGATGAAATTGGTCAGCTTGCCCGTGCTATGACCACAATGAGTGATCGTCTCACGGAGATTGTCTCTTCTGTGAATTCTGCCGCAGCCAATATTGCCGCCGGAAGCGAAGAGCTCAGCACGGCTTCCCAGGAGCTGTCCCAGGGAGCAAACAACCAGGCCGCGTCTCTGGATATGATCACGGAAAGTATTTCCAATATAACAGAGGCCATCCAGTTAAATTCCGTAAACGCAAAGCAAACGG
Source organism: Leptospira biflexa (assembly GCA_020720785.1). GTDB lineage: Bacteria > Spirochaetota > Leptospiria > Turneriellales > DYLW01 > DYLW01. Next base: position 20,565 of record DYOA01000036.1, on the reverse strand, counting down.
AGCAGATTGCCACGAAATCTGCCCAGGTTGCCCAGAAGACAGGAGATGCCGTGAAGGGAACGGTGGACAGCATGAAGAAGATTGCGGAAAAAATCAACGTGATCCAGGAAATTGCCAATCAGACTTCTCTTCTTGCATTGAATGCGACCATTGAAGCGGCACGGGCGGGAGAACACGGAAAGGGTTTTGCCGTTGTCGCATCGGAAGTACAGAAATTGGCAGAACTCTCCAGGAACGCCGCCAATGAAATCGATGAGCTCAGCAAATCCAGTGTGGAAATAGCCAACGAAGCTGGGGATCTTCTGGTGAAGTTGGTTCCGGAAATTGAAAAAACCGCAGAGCTGGTCAGTGCCATCAATGCTGCCAGTACCAATCAGGCGGAACGGGCGGAAAATATCAATGCCTCCGTCCAGAAACTGAATACGGTGGTGGAACAGAACGCAACGTCGGCGGAGGAACTGGCATCTACCGCAGAGGAATCCACATCCCAGGCAATGGAGCTACAGGGTATTATGTCTTTCTTTAAGGCAAAGCAAGAGCATTTTTAAGCCCGGATTTAACGCAATTCGGTCGATGGATTTTCCTCCTCCATGTATTGGATGGGGATGGCATTGACCCGGAGGATGTTCACCCGCCCCACCAGCCAGAATTGCTTTTCCACCACCCAGCTCACTTGGATAAAATTGTCCGCCTCATGTTCAGCCATAGCCACATCAAAAGCCCGGTTCAAATCCGCCGGTGGGGTCACCGTCCATACCCAGAAAAGATCAAAACTGGATGCTTTCAGCTCCACCGGTTTTTTGGTTTGATACTCCATGGATTTCATGGGACGGGCAGAAGGCTTTATCCCTCCAATGGTATGGCTGGTTACTGCACATCCATGGAAAATCCAGAGTACGGGAAGAATCCAAAAAAATCGCTTTGCCATGTTATTTCTTTGTTGCCGGGGGTTCAATTTTCTTCAGCTTTATCACTTCGCCGGTGACCACAGCGGAAGTACATCCAAAAAGAATAAAATTGATATTCTTTTCATAAAGCTGGATATTAATCATGGCATCTCCCTCTTTTGACTGTACACCTTTTTCAATGGCACGGGCAATATCCGGACGTTTGAGAGGAATCATAAAAATATGCCAGGCCTTGTCTGCTGCCTCTGCCCGCCCCAGATTTTTATCGATCTGCTCTGGATTCACCGGAATATTGGAAACCGCTACTCCGCGTGGACTCACACAGGAAAATGCAAACCCCAGAACAATGGCCAAAACCGGGATGAATCTTTTTTTCATAAAATCTCCTTTTCTTTAAATAGTTATTAAAATTTTACTTCCACACCAAAGTTCGGTATAATGGAATCAAACAGACTGCCGGATGCCTCTATCTGCGGATTGGCGGATGAATAGGGATGGTTATATTTCCAGTTCTGGTTTCCTTTGAACGCATGGTTGTACACATTCAGAAACTCAATATAGAAACTGATTTTTCCCCATTCATGCACATTGGAATAGGAATACCGCACATCCAACTGGTGGTTGATGCCAAACCTTTTGGAATTCAAATCCCCATTCACAGGAATATAACGGGATGGGTAGGTGGGATCTTTGGTTGCCTCATAGGCGGTATCCAGGGTGGAACCCACAATGGGGGTGTAAGGAAAAGAGGTGTAAAGCTGGAATTTCCCGCTGAATTTGTGGTTCCCGCTTATATATCCGGCGATGATTTTTACAGAATGGCGGCGGTCATAAGAAGAATCAAACCATTGGCCACCATTGGCGTCCAGGTTTTCCGGCAAGCCTGTGGTAAAACGGGATTTTGCATAAGAATAACTGATCCACCCAAAAAAATCCTTTGAGCCGCTCTCTCTGTCTTTACGGATCAAAACCTCTATGCCTTCGGTTTCCCATTGTGCGGTGTAATAACCGGGACGCCATTCTCCGGTATTACAGGTGCTGTCCGAATTGGGAGTGGAGCCGTCCGTGCAGTATGGATACGTGGTGAGCATATCATAGAAATTATTCTGGAATCCTTCCACTTTCACGGCAAAAAGTGAAATTTTCTGTTCCACCCCCACCACCCGATGGATTCCACGGACAGCTTTTATATGCTCATCGCCTTTCTCCGCCAGGGCCGGGATATTGTTGAAATAATACGGATTGATGATGAGATCGGACGAATAGGTTCCATAAGCCACGGACAGAGTGGTATCGGTGGGGAAATCATAGGAAGCTCTTCCCCGGTAATCCACAGTGGTTTTTTTAGTACGTTCCGTCATATCCGCCCGGACCCCTGGAACCACTTTCAGACCGCCAAAGGTGAAAATATTTTCCGCATAACCATGAACAAGTCCGTTATAGGTAACTTTATTTGTATAAATGGTATCAAACTGGTTGGGATCATTTAAATCCGGCCTTGTTAAGATAAACGTTTTGGGCATCAGGGATTTGGAACTGGAGGTAAACTGGTAGTATTCATAACCCACCCCGGCATCCAGTTTGGCATGATCCTCATACCATTCCCATACCGTTTTATTTTTCACCCCATAGATATAGGGTTTGTTATCCGTATACAGGTTTTTCAACCAGAAGGATTTGGGAAGGGTTGCAAAAAAATGATAATCCGTGAGAGAAGCATAACTGATCACCGTATTCTTCAATCTGTCCGATGGGTGGAAATTATAGTAAAGGCCATAACCCTGAAAAAAAGAATCCTGGTTGAATTCCGCCCCAAAGACAAGGGGATCCTGTCCATTTTCCACCGCTTCTTTGCGGTTTTCGTCTCGGGATTTGTTCAGGACTTTGATGTAATCCTTGCTCCCCATCACCAGTACAGATACGGAATGATCTTTGTTCAGATAATATTTCCCTTTTGCCTGGTAGTCATAATACTCTGGAACCACCTCCGCCTGGTTATCGCTCAGGTATTCCACCACCGTGGGGATAATCAGACTGAAATAAGAATAACGTCCAGAGACAATCCAGTATCCATCCGCTTTGGGCTTATTTTCCGGATTATCATAATAAGAAGGAGCGGGGTTTTTCAGATAAAGCGGGCTTTTCACCAAAGCATTGGAGCTGAATGCGTTGACCTCTGCATATCCGCCAAATTCTTTCACAGAATCAACAGTATTGATGGAAATAATGGCCGCATTCACCTGTCCGTATGTGGCCGGTGCTGCGGAGGAAAAAACGTCGATCTCATCCATCAGGTCGCTGTTGATAATCGCATGCAACCCTCCAAAGTGATAAGGTGTGTGCACCGGAATATCGTCAATATAATAGCGGTTAAACTGGTCATCCATTCCCCGGATGATCATGGGGCCCACAAATCCATCGGTACGCATAATACCGGGCATGGAGGTTAGGGCGTTCAGGGCATCCCCAAAAGAGCCGGGGACTTCCTTCAGATCCTCCACTGTCATGGTATACCGCCCGATTTTCTGTATCTCTCTTTTTCCTTCAATTCTCAACGCCTCGCCCTGGATTTTGGAGGTGCTCAGATAAAAGTCCATTCGGGTGGCCATGGTGACTGTCACCTTTTTTTCCACCCGGTTAAAACCGGGGGAATTTACCAGAACCGTGTACTGCCCTTCTTCCAGATCAGCAATTGCATAGGTTCCGTCCGGATTGATATTGCTTTTCTTTTGGGCTTCCAGAATCACAACGCTGCCCATGTCCAGAGGACGCCTGTCGTAACTCCGGTAAACCCGGCCGGAAAGGGAAGAGGTTGCCTGGGCTGGAAGATATTCCAAGGAAGCAATGGCTAAACTGATGATGACGAGGATATTTCCCAAAAATTTGCTGATTACTTTCATAAAATCTCCTTTCCGTTCATTCCTGAACATCCATATAATACCGCAACGGCATTTCCATTTTAACAGGAACTTTTTTCCCCTGAATTACCGGCGGGGTAAAACGTGCATTCATAAGGGTGTTTCTGGCCGCACGGGAAAAATCCGCAACAATCTGTCCATAAATTTCCGGAGGTAAGTCTTTATTCAGCCTGGTCCCCTTAATGGTAACCTCCAGAACCTTGCCGGAGGGCGAGATAAAAATTTCTACAAAAAGCGTGGCTTCTATGCCCATATCCCTTGCTGATTTGGGATAAATTTTCTTCAATTTTCCAATGGGCTTGGGAGGGGCGATGTTGGGATAAAAAGATAAATCCACCGCATTGGCCAAATCAGAAGTTCCCCGTGCTCTTTCCGTTGTGGCTTCGTCCGATGTTTCCCCTTCTTCCGTGGAAATGCTTTTTTTCACAATCCTCTTGGGGGCTTCCATGGTATCAATATTGACAATCTGCAGATTTTCCGATATGTTTGCCTCTTCCTGTATCTCCAGGGATGGAGAATAAAACAGAAAAATAAAAGTTATCAGAACAGAAAAAGTGAAAGAAAATGTATATGGTTTCTGATCATATATACTCACAATATTCATGGAGAATCTCCTGACTCTCTGGACTCTGCCATAAAAACCACATTCAAAAATTCATGGGATTTCAGAATATCCAGAAGTTTCTGGATTTTTTCATAGGGAAGATTTTTATCGGCTGTTATGGAAATAATCCGGTCTTTTTCTCCGGAGCGCATGGCCAGGTTATCAGAGATTTCATCCAGATCCACCTCTCTGGATTCAAAATAGTATTTTCCGTCAGCAGATACGGAGATATAGAAGGAATCCTGTTCAGCTCCCTCTGTCTGGGCTTTGGGAAGCTTAACTTCTACTCCTTTGGGGGGCTCTGACGTGGTGGAGGACATGAAAAAAATGAGCAGAAGCATCGCCAGATCCGCCATGGCAGCCCCACTGGATACAACCTTTATTTTCTTAAGAAAACTATTCATATTTGCACTCATCTATTTATAGTCTTTCAGGGAAATTTTGTTCAGCTTTTTTTCTTTTGCCGCACTCAGGGTATCCACGAGTCGGTCATAGGGTATATTGGGTCTCATATAAATCACCATGATTGTGTCTTTATTAAGCTGTTTCCTGTCCCCGATAAGCTTCAGCAGTTCGGATCTCTGGATTATCTTCCCTTCCACCGTATAACCCTGGTTCTCCGGGTATACCTCCAGAAGATTTTTAGCATCCACCTTGACAGATGCAGCATTCGTGGGCAGCGAAAGAAAAACCCCCTGGCGTAAAACAAAGGATGCTGTCACAATAAAAAAAATGAGCAGTAAAAAAGCCAGATCTGCCATGGATGCAAATTCGCCCAGTCCATCCACGTTCCTGCGGAACATACTATTTTTCCGATAATATTGGGAGGCCAGATTTTTTTTGGAGAGTGGCATATACCCGCCTATTATTCTGGTGAAGATAATCTGGGTAAATCTTTTGTTTTTTCTGCGATTTCTTCTTCCGCACCGGAATAGATACGCTGTACCAAATGGAGAAAAAAACTATAGGATATAATGGCAGGTGCAGCAACCATAAGCCCACCGGCTGTGGTCACCAGGGCCACCTGTATTCCCACCGCTACCACTTTTGCGTTTACTGTGGTTGCGGCAGCGATGGCTGCAAACGCGTCAATCATACCAATAACTGTCCCCAGAAATCCCAGAATGGGGGCAATATTGCCCAGACCATTCAGAAAGGCCAGACCTTTCTCCATGCGGTTCACATAAATCTGGGTCTCTCCCCGTAGTTCCGCTTCCATTTCTTCTTTGTATTTTGCACCGGAAGCAGATGCTTTTTCTGACAGATATGCGGCCAGAAATTTTCGCGAATACATCTTGGATTTAAGGTAAAAAATACTTCTTTCTATAATGATTGTCATGACAAATACGCCAATGGCCAGAATAGGGATCATCATGGCCCCACCCTGTTTCACCGTGTCGTAAAGAGATTCTTCGGATGCGACCATTGCTCCCGCTCCATTCACCGGAGATACGGCAACGGTGCTTTTTTCCTGTGCATAACCAAAGCCGGCCACTGCCAGAAAAACAAGCAGAAGAAATGCTCTTGTGATGGTTCTATATTTTCTTGCGATTTTCATAACACCCCCGAATCAGATTTTTTCGTTACTACTAAGACGTCTATCGTCCCGATTTATTACAAGTTTTTTGACTGATTCTAAAATTGTACTGCATTGTCAATCAAATCCGGGGATATTTTTCAGTAGCGGTAGTGTTCCGGTTTGTAAGGCCCGTCCAGGGGTACTCCCAAATATTCAGCCTGTTCCGGCGTCATACGGGTGAGTTTCACACCCAGTTTGCCCAGATGCAGACGTGCCACTTCTTCGTCCAGTTTTTTGGAAAGACGGTAAACTCCCACTTCATAGTTGTTTTTCCACAGGTCCATCTGGGCCAGAGCCTGGTTGGTAAACGATGCACTCATCACAAAGGAAGGGTGACCCATGGCATTCCCCAGATTCACCAGCCGGCCTTCAGAAAGCAGAAGGATGGAATGGCCATCCGGAAAAGTGTATTTATCCACCTGCGGCTTGATATTCTGATGGCGGATGCCGGGATATTCCACCAGTTTCTCCACCTGGATTTCATTATCAAAATGACCGATGTTGGCTACCACGGCATGGTCTTTCATCTTCTCCATGTGGTCAATCCGGATGATGTCCGTATTTCCGGTGGTGGTTACAAGAATATCCGCTTCCGGCAGAGCGTCTTCCAGAGTGGTTACCTCATAGCCTTCCATAGCGGCCTGGAGTGCATTGATGGGATCAATTTCCGTGATGAGTACCCGTGCACCGGCATTGCGCAGAGACTGGGCGGACCCTTTTCCCACATCACCATATCCGCAGACCACAGCCACTTTCCCGGAGATCATCAGATCCGTTCCACGGCGTATACCGTCAATGAGGGATTCCCGGCATCCGTACAGGTTATCAAACTTGGATTTGGTGACGGAATCATTCACGTTGATGGCGGGGAATAAAAGCTCATTTCTATCTTTCATCTGGTACAGACGGTGTACGCCGGTGGTGGTCTCTTCGGAAACCCCTTTTATTTTTGCGGCGATTTTTGTCCACCTTTGGGGATCTTCCTGAATGGATTTTTTTAATAAAGCATAGACAATATCCAATTCCTTATTTCCGCTGGATTTCTCCAGCATGGCCGGATTTTTTTCCGCCGCAACTCCCTTATGGATAAAAAGGGTTGCGTCTCCGCCATCATCCACAATTAAATCCGGTCCGGAACCATCGGGGAAGAGCAGGGCTTTCTGGGATGCCCACCAGTATTCCTCCAAAGTTTCCCCTTTCCAGGCGAAAACCGGGATTCCGGCTTTGGCAATGGCGGCAGCGGCATGGTCCTGGGTGGAAAAAATGTTGCAGGAAGCCCAGCGTATATTCGCTCCCAGCTCCACCAGGGTTTCAATCAGGACCGCAGTCTGGATGGTCATGTGCAGGGAGCCGGTGATCTTTGCACCTTTCAATGGTTTTTCCTTTCCAAATTTTTCCCTGACCGCCATTAATCCCGGCATCTCTTTTTCTGCCAGAATCAGCTCTTTGCGACCAAAATCGGCCAGGTTGATGTCCGCTACTTTATAATCATTCATATTGGTTCCTTGTTTGAAGTTTATCCTTTTGCACGGTAGATAATGGATTCCTTATGAGCCGTAAATCCAATTTTATCCAATATGGATGATCATTTCACCAGGCGGTGGTCTTCGATTCGGTAACCCTCATTTCCCAAGATGGCAGCGAACTGTTTTTGGTTGCCGATATCGGGGCGGGATAACAGTCCGGCTTCTTCTTCATCCCGGGTGAGTTGGGAAAAGATTTCATAGGATGGGTGTTCATAGTAAAGGAAGGTTTCTTTTCTATGGAGGATGGGCGGGTTACCGGAGTTGCGGTAATCCCGATAATTCATTTTTCTGGTGGCCAGGTGAACTTTCATGGAGCCGTGGAGGGGAGGATGGGGTTCGGTAAAAAAATCCGGATATTCCAGGAAGGTTACATGGTGTGCATTCCGGGCGATTTTCACAATGTCCCAGGGAAAATCTTCGGGTATGGCCATGTTTGCCAGTTCGGTCAGAATTTGCAGCATATCCGGGGCGAATTCCATGGCACTGCGGTGGATATAAATGTCATCCGGCAGTATCTTACCCACTCTGGACTCCTGAAAATACGCAGAGATGGTTTCCAGATTGGCCAGATTTTTTAAATTCTGCAGGACGGCTTCCATCGCGTTTTGGAAATTCTGATAAAACAATTTCACATCGGTCTGGTGCTCCAGGGATAAATCCCGCATTTGTGCTTTACCACGATTCTCAATGATGGTTCTTGCAATGGTCGCCATTAGCCGTCCTTTTCTTCTGGCTGCATTTTCTGACATGGTTTCCGTGTTCACTTCCGTGCGGATGGCGAGGGTGGCTGCACGGCGGGATCCAAAAATTTTAATAATATAGTTATAGTCCGGGAATTCTGCCTTACCGGGCACCCTGCCCAATTCCGTGGAGACGTTAATCCATTCTGTGATGACTCTCTTGTATTCATTCTCTTTCAACAGGGCGGTAATTCCGGACTGGGCTCTGGATAAACGGGCGGAGAGAAAAACCTCTTTTAAATTTTCATCCTTGAAAAGATATGCCACTCCCTGTGCCGCCATCCAGACTTCCTGCGGGGGCAGGTATAATTCCTGAGCCAGATAATCCCGCAGTTCTTTTTGGGAAAAATATTTCTGGAATGTATTCCAGCTTGTGAGGACGCCATCTCCAAAAGCGGTTTCGTGAATCCGTGGCGAATTGTCCCGGATCATCACAGAAACACATAACAATCTTTCCGTAAGAGACCAGGCCGTCCGGAGTACGTTCTTTCTTTCTGCGGGGTTTTCCAAAATGTTCAGCACATAACCCAAGTTCACCATCGGGGCGGGTTTTATCTCCGTTTCCGGAGCATAATACGGATCGTATCCAGTGGCTGGAATATTCATCCCTTTCAGGAATTTCACATCCTCACCATATCCGCAGCCATAATCCAGCACCCCGGTCAGTTCGTTGCCAAAGTCCTCCAACGCAAGGGCAACAGGTTTGGAGAGGGCACGTCGGAGGATCGCGGTGCGGTGGCGGGCAATCATGGTTGTCTCTCTGTTGCCGATGTGGGGCGTCAAGCGGGTGCAGGGTTTTTATTGCTTGACAATCATGGATAAATCCCGATTTTATAACATGCCTATAGTTGCGGATAAAGATGAGGTGGATGCCTTTCTGGACGAATTATACGAAGGTCTGCGGTTTCTGGATGACTCCATCATTGCACTGGAAGAAAATCCGGATAATCATGAAATTCTGGAAGAAATATTCCGGACTGCCCATACCATGAAAGGGAATGCGGGCTTTTTGAGTTTATCCAATCTGGTTTCCCTGGGACATGCCATGGAAAGCGTGTTCATGGAATTCCAGAAGGGAAAACTCCCCATCACCACCAATGTGATCAGTACTCTGCTGGAATGCAAAGACAGGATTTCCGAAATTGGGCAGTTAATATCGGAAAGGGGAGAACCCACTTCCGTGGAAACAGAATCTCTGGTTGCTAAAGTGGAAGCCCTTTTAAAAGAAAAACCCCAGAATCTCTATTCCAATCCTGGAGTGGTCAAGGGCAGTGTCCATGATGATTTTGAGGAAATGGAATATGTACCCAATGCTATTTTAATCCGGGTATGGGTTTCTCCTAACGAGCAGGCACCTGCCATCCGGGCGTTTCTGGTGAAAAACAGAATCGCGGACATTGGATCCATTCTTTCCACTATTCCGGAGGAATCCCAATGGGAGGAACCCGTTTTTACCGGGTCTGAAGATAAAGAGATCCGTTTCTGGGTGAAAACCACCGTACCCAAGGAAGAAATTCCGGAAGCTATTAAGGTTGATTTACTGGAAAAAATTGATGTTTTGGATGAAGAGGATGTGAAGCATCTGATGGGAGTCCGGAACGGGGATGAAAAAAGTAGTAGAAAAGAAGGGGGGGTAAAAGAAGATGTTTCCACCAGCGACACCATCCGGATTCCTGTTTCCCGGCTGGATAGGCTGATGAATTATATTGGAGAGCTGGTCATTGCCAATTCCGGTCTCAGCCAGCTTCATGACAAAATCCTGGAATTTTCCCAGCTCCAGGAAATTTCCAAAGAACTGGCCGAGCGAAACAAAGAGATTTTCCGCATTTCTGCGGATATACAGGAACTGGTCATGAAATCCCGTCTGGTCCCCATCGGGCAGGTTTTTAACCGTTTCAAGCGGTTTGTCCGGGATTATGCCATCCGGGCGGATAAAAAAATCAATCTGATCACTACCGGGGAAGATACAGAAATAGATAAAAAAATTGTGGATGAAATCATTAAACCGCTCACGCACATTGTCCGCAACTCCGTGGACCATGGGATTGAAAAAGCTTCTGACCGGGTGGAGAATGGCAAGCCCAAAGCGGGCACACTGAAGCTGCACGCATCCCAGGAAGGCAATTATATTAATATTATTGTCACGGACGATGGAAAGGGTCTGGATTTCAAGAAAATTTTGGCAAAAGCCCTGGAAAAAAATATCATCACCAAAGAAGAAGCCATGGTAATGAATAAGGACCAGATTCAGAATCTCATATTTCACAGCGGTCTTTCCACAAAAGAAGAAGTGAGTGATATTTCCGGCCGGGGTATTGGAATGGATGTGGTCAAACATTCCATTGAAATACTGAACGGAACCATCGATCTGGACTCCGAACCCGGGAAAGGCACCCGACTTCTAATCAAACTCCCGCTCACTCTGGCCATTATCAACGCCCTGATTGTGGATGTTGAGGACGAGATTTTTTCCATCCCCATGGCGTCCATTGTGGAAACCCAGATTATCCCGGCAGAAAATATTATCATGGTGGACGGAAATGAGATGATCCGGTTGCGCAACAGCCTGATCCCTCTCCTCCGGCCGAACAAAATATTTGAGATAGTGGGCAAAACGCAGCAGCAGAAATATCCGGTAATCGTGGTGGAGTTCAACAACAATCTGGTGGGAATTCTGGTGAACCGCTTTCTCACCCGCCAGGAAATGGTTATTAAATCCTTAACAGATAATTACCGGCAGATTGAAGGGATATCCGGGGCGTCCATTCTGGGCGATGGCAGTATCATTCTTATTCTGGATGTCCATGGAATTATCCAGCTCCACCGGAACCGGTTTAATCAGGGCAGCTTTTCCTCTCTGGATCCTTCTGCCCGGATGATTCTGGATATTCCTCAGGCAGAAAAAAATGCACGGGGCATCCATCTGTATTCCAAACCGGCCGTGCAGCAGGAATCTGTTCCGGAAGAAAAACCGGAGTCTCAAATTATGGATTCCGGTGAAGAGGATAATGAAAGACAGTCTCCGGAACCGGAGCACCAGGAAACAAAGGCGGAAAGCTCCCCGGGGGATGAACAGAATAATCCATCGGAATCTTCTGCGGAACCCACCCCTGCACAAGCGGATGAAATCCCGCAGGACCAGGATGAACTGATTGCAAAAATTCTGGCAGAAAATCACATCCCCATGTCGGAATCCATGCTGAAAGAGGCGGAGCAGAAAGAAGCGGAAAAAACCACCCCCGTTTCTGATGCCGGCAGCCGGGAAAAAACATCCATCGCCATTGATGACACCGGAAAGTATATTCGGAATATGCAACGCTTGCAGAAAGTATTTGAACCGGAGAATTTCCAGCAGCTCAAAGACTGGTTGAAATTGGGGAATGACCGGGCCATCCTGGGGATTAAAGCTTTGACCGGTTCCCGGGATATCCATTTGAAGAAGAGCAAAGGCCAGAGGGTCTCCGGGGAAAAACTGGTTCCCTTTCTGGCATCCATTGAGAAGGCGGAATCTGACCTGATTGATTTTATTCTGCCTATTCTGCCCATGGATGGACGCATCCATTTTATCCTGACAAGGGAAAACGCCCGGAAGATGGTGGGTCTTTTGTACCGGGAAGCGAATCTGGAGCCCATGGAGAAAATTGAGCTGGATCCCATTCTGGAGGTAACCAATATTCTGGGAAGTGCGTATACAAATTCCCTGTCCCAGATTACGGATGTTCCCGTGGAGCCCGGTATACCGGAAATTGTGGAATCCAGTGAAAGTATTCTGGAAATAATACGTAAGGCTGTTAAGGAAACCCGGTATAAGATACTGTATATTGAAAATCAGTTTATCTGGCAGAGTGAAGATGTGGAAGCCAGATTATTAATTTTAATCCCGGAAATCCTTAACGATAAATAGATTAACAATTGACATCAGAAAAGGAATTGGAGAAAAGGAACCATGGCAGCACCAGGAAATGTGAAGATTTTTATTGTTGATGACTCCGGATATATGAGACAGGTGATCCGCAAACATCTGGAAAACAAGGGTTTTGAAATTGTGGGAGAGGCCAGTGATGGATTGGAAGCAGTGGAAAAATACAATGAGTTTAAACCAGATCTTGTCACCATGGATATTTCCATGAAAAAAATGAGTGGAATTGAAGCCACCCAGAAAATAAAAGCGTTGGACCCCAAAGCCAAGATTATTGTGGTTTCCGCTCTGGGTGAAGCCAAATTTATTAAAGAGGCCATTACCGCAGGAGCAACGGATTTTATCATAAAACCGTTTGATGAAAACCGTCTGATCTCCTCCATTATGAATGCGATAAACCGGTAAAAAAGGAATGAACATCACAGAATCCTATTTATCCAATAAAAACATATTTCTTCTCACGAGAAATATTGACGTGGTACAGTCGTATCTGAAGGAAAAAAGTGCCAATGTGGTTGCGTATACATCCATACCTTCCCATGAAGAAGTATTGCTGGAAAACTGGGATGTTGCCTTTCTGGATTATTCCATCCTCAAGGATGAAATTGAATTTCTGTATTTCTTCAAGCAAAATTACTCCACTTTGAAGGTGATCATTGCAGCTAAACCGGAATCCATAAAAAATATGGACAATGAGGTTAATGGGTATGCGGATTTTTTTCTGGAAAAGCCATATGACCGCAAATCTCTGGATTCCATTTTTAAAAAGATCATATATCTTCCTCTGCGGAATAAAAATATTTTAATTGTTGAGGATGCACGAATTTCCCTGATGAAAATGATGGAGATTGCTCAATCTCTGGGTGGGAATGTTTTTGGCTACGCAGACATTGACAATGAGACAGAAATTCTTTCCAGAAATTATGAAATTGCCATTCTGGATTTAATCCTGAAAAACGGAACAACGGTGGATTTCATAGAAATACTCAAAGAAAAAGTCCCCAATGTTCACATCATAGTAGTATCTGCATTGCCCCATGCTCTGGAAAAAAATCCCAATTCTTTCTCCATGGTGGATTTTATCTACCCCAAACCCTGGGATGAAAAAAAACTGGAAGAAACCCTCATTGACATTGTGGAGCAACCGTATTCAGAGAGGAGAAAGTCCATCCGGAAAGAAGGAATTCCATACTGCTGGATATCCAAGTATAACAAGGAGATGGATCTGAATGAACCCTTTGAATCCCCGTTTGTTATTGATATCTCGGTGGATGGAATGAGTTTCCAGTCTTTTCTGGATTATGAAAAAGAAGACGTGGTGACCATCTGGATTCTGAATCCCGGCATGAATAAAACCCATCTCATGGAATTACGGGGTGAGATCCGCTGGAAGAAAAATTCCAGTGATATTCCGCCACGGGAACAAAAGTCTTATGGAATTATGTTGAATAAAGCGTTATCCCGGGATTTTCTGGATTACCAGAAATTGATTACACATTATACTAAGATTGCCCGCTCGTCCGTTTAAAAAGGCGGAAAATTTTCTTCCCAATATGGGAAAACATAAGAGTGAAAGCACCTTCGGATGCCCTTTTTATGTAAAGATATGCCCCCATGCCCACCATAACAAAATTCCCCAGCCATGTGGCTAGCATGGGATGGAGCCCCGCTTTTGCCGCAACAGCATCCGAGGATAAAAAGAAGATAAAATAAAGAAAAATGATCATTACGGAAATACCCAGCCCCATGCCCTTACCGCTTCTGCGGTTGACAATGCTGACCGGAAATCCAATGATCAGAAAACTGAGGGCGGCAAAAGGCAATGCCAGTCTTTTATGGAATTCCATCCGGAGTTTATGCAGATGGTTTTTTTCGGTTTCATCTGCCGGATTTTCTTTCCCTTGCAGGTTATCTATGGCGGAATTTAATTCCCGGAATGTGAAGGATGTCATTTCCTTGTCCAGTTGCAGGTCATCGGTGAGTTTATCTGCGATGTGAATATCCATGGAGCCATTGGAAAAATCAATCCGTTGGAAAGATTTATTTTTTTCATTATATGTGAAAGCATAACCCTGGTATAACCGCAGGGCACGCACGGATTGTTGGGGGGATTTGCTGTCCGCCCCGGTGTACACCTTGCGCATTTTTTTCCCTTTTTTTGCACTGATAAACCGGGTGGTTTTCATCTCTCCCTCAATTTTTTCCAGTTCCCTGATTTGGATGTGGATAATCTCATCTTCTCCGGATTTGTCTTTTACTATTTTTTCCAGGTATATGGTGCGCATGGAATTCTCTGTTTTATCCAGAAGGGTAAACTGTCCCTCTTCCAGGATGGCTATGGGGTCATGAGCCCAGATTTTCCGGCCAATAACCCTCATCTCATGATGGGACTGGGGGATTACCTCCTGGTTAAACCAAAGAAGGAAGATTGTGATGAATACCCCAAAGATAAAGAAGGGGCGGAAAATCCGGGGATAGGTGATGCCACCGGCTCTCATGGCAATGATCTCTGAATCTCCGTTCAAACCTCCCATGGCAATGATGATGGCCAGGAGAGTGCTCATCGGTATGGTAAAACCGAATGTCCAGGTGGAGGAATACGCAATCAGCTCCAGAAGATAGGAAATATCCATTCCTTTTTCAATGATGCGGGTGATGAGGTTTTTTAAATAGAAAACCAGAATGGTGAATGTGAAAAAAAAAAGCCCCACAAAGAAAGGCCAGATAAATGTCTGAAAAATGTGCACAGAGATTATGGTGGGTTTGAATCTATCCCGGAATCTATGCAAGAGCGGAAGCACGGCGATGAATTTATCTTTCAGAGATAATTTCATAGACCGCTTTTGCTCCCTTTAAGGTGAGATTCACATCAATAATGTCAAAAAAATCATGCTCAAAACCCAGGCTGTCAGAAATTCCACCGGTGGCTATGGCCTGGATATCCTTAAAACCCAGGGAGCGGGCGTGATTTTTTAAACTATGGACAATCTCCCCCACCAGACCCCGGAAGCCAAAGTAAACTCCCTTTTCAATGGAATCCACGGTATTTTTTCCCAGTATATGATCCTTTTTCGCGAAAGTTATGGCCGGCAGTTTTGCGGTCCGTTTGAACAAAGAATCCGTGGCCGTCATGATTCCGGGGGTGATCAATCCTCCGGTGTACCGTCTTTCCAGGATCAGGCAGAAGGTGATGGCTGTTCCAAAGTCCGCTATGATCATGGAGTCCCCGTAATACTGGATTCCTCCGGCAGCGTTGGCTATTCTGTCCGCACCCAGATTTTTCTTATCTTCATAGTCAAAGGTAAAGGGAAGGGGGCTTTCCCAGGTAATTTCATGAATGCCGGAGATCTTCATCATGTCCAGCATCTGGCGGATCACCGGGGACAGACCGGGCACCACGGAGGCAAAAACCGCATAAAGGATATCCTTTTCTTCAATATTATTGTACCGCAACCAGGGGAGAACCACAGAGAACCACTCATAGGAGGTATTCTTCTCATGAGTGGAAAACCGTGCCGTGGCCACCAATCGGTTATGGTTCCACACTCCAAAAACGGTGTGGGAATTTCCCACATCAATGGCTAATAATAGATTTTTCGCCAATTCTTTATCCGTCCTCCTGCGGTTTAGCTTCCCCAATGACCACGTCAATGTTTAATTTGACAATTTTACCGCTGGAGTTTCTCAGAATGGTGAGCTGGATTTTTTTACCCACTCCCTTCCGTAGAACGGTGTTTTTTAATACAGAAAATTTATCCGCAGGTTTTCCGTCCACGTGGGTAATCAGGTCATACTGCCGCACTCCGGCTTTGAACGCGGGGGAATTCAGAAGTATGGTACTCACCAGAAGTCCTTTGTTGTTTCCCAACCCCAGAGCCTGTATCTGTTCGTCTGTCACTTCATTGGTGACGGAAAGGCCAATCTGGGCGGGTTTGATGTTTTCCCCTTTTTTGAGTTTTTCCAGAACACCCATCGCGTAGTTCATGGGAATGGCAAAACCAATGCCCACAGAGCCTCCGGATTGGGAATAGATCATCTGGTTGATCCCAATAACTTCCCCGCGTATGTTCAGGAGTGGTCCGCCGGAATTTCCGGGATTGATGGCCGCGTCTGTCTGGATCCGGGGGACTCCGTCCTGGGTGTCCACGTCCTCCTGATTCTTCGAGGAAATGACGCCCATGGTGAATGTGCTGGAAAGACCAAAGGGGTTTCCAATGGCGATGGCAATATCCCCCACTTCAATTTTATCCGAATCTCCAATGTATACCACTTTCAGCTTGCTTTTGGGTTCCACTTTGATCAGGGCAATATCGCTGGCGACATCCATCCCGACAATTTTTCCGGCCAGTTCTTTCCCGTCCCGGAATTTCACAGTAATTTTATCTACATTTCTGATCACATGATGATTGGTGACAATGAAACCGTCTGCGGTGATGACAAAGCCGGAACCCAGACCCTGCCGTTTCTGCGTGCGTTTTCCCTGCTCCGGTATGTTGAAAAAATGGCGGAACATAGGATCGTCCATAAAAGGATGATTGGCAATCTGTACCACCTGTTCGGTTTCAATGCGGACAACCGCCGGGCTCACCTCCCGGTAAATTTCCCGGAGGGCCAGCTGGAGAACGGACGCATCCCGTATGGCATCTGATTTATTCAGCGGATTATCGGAAGCTGCCTTCACCTCCAGCCGGGAGTGGCTACAGGATGTCACAAAAGGGGAAAAGAATGCCCCCAGCAGGAAAATAAAAATAATCATATTCACCAACTGTAAGCCGGTGAGTTTCACGTTTCGTTTTTTTGGAAAAATCTTCATGTTATCCTCCAGAATCGTATTAGTGGAATACTTCTTTAATAAGACCTATTGAATAAAACCCTGGTTCCCGTTTACAGATCCAGCTCCTTCACTTTTTTTGCATTTTCTTCAATAAATGCCCGCCGGGGTTCCACTTCATCCCCCATGAGCGTGACAAAAATATCATCCGCTGCGACCACATCGTCAATGGAAACCTTCAGAAGAACCCGGTTTTCCGGCTCCATGGTGGTTTCCCATAGCTGCTCCGGATTCATCTCTCCCAAACCTTTGTATCTCTGAAGAGTATATTTCTGGTCTTCTTTATGCTGTCCGATGATGGTATCCCGCTCTTTATCGCTGTATGCGTATGTTTTCTTTTTTCCCGATGTAACCAGATACAGGGGAGGGCGGGCGATAAACAGATTTCCGTTGTCAATAATCGGTCGCATATAACGGAAGAAAAAGGTGAGGATTAACGTCTGGATATGGGCACCGTCCACGTCCGCGTCCGTCATGATGACAATTTTATGGTAACGAAGTTTGTTTATATAGAAATCTTCCCCAATGCCGGTTCCAATGGCGGTAATCAATGCCGCAATTTCCCCATCCGAAAGGATTTTTTCAATTTTGGTTTTTTCCACATTGGAGATTTTTCCTTTCAGTGGCAGAATGGCCTGGAAGCCTCTGTCTCTGCCCTGTTTGGCGGAACCGCCCGCAGAATCTCCCTCCACGATGAACAATTCAGAGATGACCGGATCCCGGGAGCTACAATCAGCCAGCTTTCCCGGAAGACCGCTTCCTTCCAGGGCACTTTTTCTCCGGACCAGCTCCTTGGCCTTCCGGGCGGCAATTCGTGCGGAGGCGGATTCCATACACCGCTCAATAATTTTCTTCGCGTCCGATGGGTTTTCATCAAAAAATTCCGCCAGACCTTCATAGGCCACAGACTGGACAATGCCTTTCACTTCCCCGTTGCCCAGTTTCATTTTTGTCTGTCCCTCAAACTGGGGATTAGGAATCAGGACGGAAAGAACCAGAGTGAGCCCTTCCCGGACATCGTCTCCGGTGAGCGGGGCGTCCATTTTTTTATCCAGCCCCATCTTTTTCTTATATTCATTGATTGCCCGGGTCAGAGCTGTCCGGAATCCCTCCAGATGCGTTCCCCCTTCTCTGGTATGGATGGCGTTGGCAAAGGTAAATATCTGTTCGGAATATACATCGGAGTATTCCATGGCAATTTCCACCTGGATTCCATCTCTCTCCGTTTTCATATAAACCGGTTTTTTCTGGATGGGATGGCGTTTTTCTGACAGAAGTTTTACAAATTCAATAATTCCGCCTTTATACTGAAAGGTGGTTTCTTTTGCATTGTTTTCATCCCGGCAGTCTCTCAGGAATATCTTCACTCCGCTGTTCAGGAATGCCAGTTCCCGCAACCGGGAGGATAAGGTATCAAACCGATATTCCATGGTATCAAAAATGGCGTCATCGGCCAGAAAGCGTATTTTTGTCCCGTTTTTCTTAATTTTTCCTTTTTCTTTGATGGGGGCCGATGGTACCCCTCTTCCAAATTTCTGGCAGTAGATTTTTCCATCCCGGTATACTTCCGCTTCCAGATGCCGGGAAAGGGCGTTGACCACAGAAACCCCCACACCATGGAGACCGCCGGAAACCTTGTAGGCACCATCGCCGAATTTTCCGCCGGCATGCAGCTTGGTGAGCACCACTTCCAGAGTAGAAACCCCCACTTTTGGGTGGATGTCCACGGGAATACCCCGGCCATTGTCCAGTACGGAAATCCAGTTTCCCGGCTCAATCCGCACTTCAATGGAATCACAAAAGCCAGCCATAGCTTCGTCAATGGAGTTATCCACCACCTCATATACCAGATGGTGCAGACCGGGAAGATCGGTGGAACCGATGTACATCCCGGGCCGTTTGCGGACGGCTTCCAGACCTTCCAGTACCTGGATATTCTTACCGGAATACTCGCCTTCCGGCCTGGTCAGCATGGAAGGGGATGGGCTTTCATTTTCCGGTGGATTGGTTTCGTCAGAGGCCTTTTTGGGCATTGCTTTCTCCTGGTTTTTCAATGTTTTTCAGAATTTCATCAATAATATCGCTTATTTTCTGTATTTCCCGCGAAATCTGCGGTTCGTTACCCGCCATTTTCTGATCCGGAGATATATTGTCGCTTTCTTTTCTGCCCATATCCCGGTTCTTCCAGTAGATTACCCCCACCGTGGTCTTGATTTTTGCCACGGGAGCATCCACACGGATTTTTAAAGCCGTAATAATCTTCTGGTGGTACAGATGGATCTGCTGGGCAAAAATGGAATGGTCACACCGTACATACAATTCCCCGGATTGGATGCGGTATGGATATGTATGGACGGCCAGGGTCTCCCCCGCAATATTGTTCCATTGAGTCTGGATTTCCATCATCACTCCGGCCAGGCTTTTCCCGGATTTTTTTTTCTCCGTAGCTACGTTCCGGATAATGGTATTTATTTCTTCCTGGGATATCCGGGAGGGGATCATAAAAGGTTATTCCGGCATGGGCTCAAATTTTGTGTATTGATAAAGGAAATCACAGCGTTCCCGGATGTCCTTTGCGGTGATTTTATCAAACCGGGATGTGGCAAAGCCTTCCACGGAGATGCTGGCCGTGGCGGTGGCCCATACCGCCGCGTGGCGGATATCAGCCAGACCGATTGGTTTTCCGTTGTTCTGCGTATGGACACGATGCAGGTATGAAACAAATCCGCCCGCAAAACTGTCTCCGGCACCGGTGGGATCTTTTACCATCATGGTGGGGTATGCCGGGGTGAAAAATAAAAATTCCTCTGTGCCCAGGATGCCGTTGATGAGAACGCCGTGTTCCCCTTTCTTGACAACCACCATTTTGGGACCTTTTTTCCGGATCATGCCGGCGGCTTTGATGAGATTCACTTCCCCGGAAAGCTGGCGTAATTCCCCGTCGTTAATAAAGAGAGCATCCACTTTTTTGATCATGGCCAAAAGTTCGTTTTTACGGGAAGATATCCAGAAGTTCATGGTATCCATTCCCACAAAGACCGGCTTTTTCATCTGCCGGTACACCTTCATCTGGATGACGGGATCAATATTTCCCAAGAATAAAAAATCGGCATTTTTTTTCTCTTCATCCAGCACAGGATTGAAACTGGATAAAACCCCCAGAATGGTATCATTGGTGTGGGCCACATTCATGTCATTTTCATAAAAGCCCTTCCAGTAAAAAGAAATCTGGTCTTTGGATTGCACAATCCCGCTGGTATCCACGCCTTTTTTCCGGAGATACTGGATATACCGGGCCGGATAATCCTTTCCCACAATGCCGATGATGGATGTGGGGGCGAGGAAAGATGCTGCGGTGGAGAAATGACTGGCGGACCCGCCAATAATCCCGATCCTTTCCCCGTAAGGTGTTTTGATATCGTCCATTGCCACGGTTCCCGCCATTACTATGTTCATGAATGCTCCTTGTATGGTTTCTTATCTGGTTTTGGGAGACATCCCGTCAACGATGTTATGGGGGGGGATGGCCTCCGAGGTGCC
>DYOA01000011.1:16207-67757 GCA_020720785.1 Leptospira biflexa | reverse complement strand
TCTATTGGGAGGATGCCGTAGTTACGTCAAATCTATGATTTATCCTCCTACTGACCGCCTCTATTATGTCGCATCCAAGGCCGGCAGTATCATATCAAAGGGCACGGCTTGCAAAAAAATGGACGATTACCGCGGCGGAGTGTAAAAATATGGCTAAATCTCCATAATTAGATTATATTAAGGGGTGAAGAATGAACCTGCGGAGGAAAGCATGAAACCCAAAAAAATCAACGATTCTGTTTACTACATCGGTGCGTTTGATCCCGATCTGAGGACTTTTGATATCATTATGAAGACAGCCAATGGCACCAGTTACAATTCCTATCTGGTAAAAGGCTCCACCGGTAATGCCATTGTGGATACAGTGAAACCCGGATTTGAGGACCAGTTTTTTGCCAAACTGGAATCCCTCGTATCCTATGATTCCATCCATTATATTATCCTCAACCATCTGGAGCCGGACCATTCGGGAACAGTTCTGATGCTCAAAGAGCGGGCTCCACAGGCAAAAATCCTGGTTTCTTCCCGGGGCAAGGTAATGTTTAAAGCATTGATCAACCAGGATTTGGAATTTGATACGGTGAAAACCGGGGATAGTATTTCCCTGGGAGACAAGACTCTGGAGTTTCTGGATGCTCCGTTTTTGCACTGGCCGGAGACCATGATGACATATTTGAAAGAAGATAAGCTGCTCTTCAGTTGCGATGTTTTTGCCGCACATTATGATGATGACCGAATCTTTAACGATGAAGTGGGCGATTTTGAATATTCTTATAAATATTATTATGACCATATCATGCGACCATATAAAAGCTTTGTCATAAAAGCGTTGGATGCACTATCCGGCCATGATATTTCCATCATTGCCCCATCCCATGGACCGGTGCTCAGGGAAAATGTTGCCCACTACATGGATTTGTACCGGGAATGGAGTTCCACGGACAAAAACCGGCATGACGGGAAAAAGCTGGTGAACATCTTTTATGCCAGCAGCTATGGAAACACCCGGAGAATGGCGGAGAAGGTGCTGAACGGTTTGAATTCTGACCCCAATATTATCGCATCCATGTATGACGCAGAAGCTATTGAATATGAACGGGCGATTTATTTACTGGAAATTGCAGATGCATTTTTAATGGGAACGCCCACCATCAATTCCGATGCTGTAAAACCCATCTGGGATATCACCACGGCCATCCCCTTTGTGGAAATGAAGGGCAAAAAAGCCGGAGTGTTTGGATCCTACGGGTGGGGAGGAGAGGCAACAAATCTGGTGCAGGAAAGACTCCGGGGACTGAAAATTAAGCTTCCTCTGGAGCCTCTGAAAGTAAAACTGACTCCGTCACAGGAGGAGCTGGAACAATGCCTTCAGTTTGGCAAAGATTTCGCTCAAAAATTGAATGAAACCGGAAACGAGTAAAAACGCTCCAGCGGAAGAACCCATGGATTTTTTCCGCAATTTATGGGAAGGATTTCTTGCCCAGCCAGTGGTGAAAGCCCCTGTGGAATTTGTGGGAATGGTTGCGGAAGATCTGAATGAGAGAAAGGATTATACTTTAAAACAAATCCAGACCTGGATGGACGCCACCAAAGAGGTCATGGACAGGGCTTCCGATATTAAAAAGAGCATTGATGAAAACACCCAAAAGGCGTTAAACAACCGGATAATTTCCAGCGTCATCGGTAATCCGTTTGGGAATTTTCAACTGTCCGGAATCAATACGGCTTTCCGGGAAAACGGCAGAGATATTTCTGTGGACAAGCTGGTACGGCATTATATTAAAGTGATCCATGGAAATAATCCGGAGGCAGGTTTTATCATCTATGTCCACGGGCTTTTCAACGATGAAAATCTGTGGATAAAGAAAAGGCCGGATAATTTTTTAATGGCGGAATCCCTGAAGGATGATTGTCTTTATCCGCTCTATGTGCGTTATCATCCCGGGCTTCACATCTCAGAAAGCGGGAAAAAGTTATCCCATCTTCTGCGGGATTTATTCCAGGAATTAAGGAATCATAATCTTAAAATCAAAATTGATGTGGTTACTTACAGTATGGGTGGCCTGATCTTCCGTAGTGCCCTTTATACTGCTATGACGGAGCATCTTTCCTGGAGAGAAGAAATCAATAAAGTGGTTTTTGTATCCTCACCGGATGGCGGTTCTTATCTGGAGAAAATTGGATTCTGGCTGGCCTTGGGGTTAAGCTTTTCCCGCCGTAAACTCATCCAGAGAATTGCCATCGCCGCGAATATCCGGGCAGAGTCCATGAAAGACCTTTCCCATGGAATTATACGCGAAGAGGACTGGAAAAATCCAAACTATTTCCAGCGGTTTTTCAAACCGGTTTCTTATGGGGAGCTGGAAGGGGTGGATGCCTACCAGATTTTTTCCCTTCTCACGGCAAAGGATTCTCGCTGGCAGAACTGGATGGGGGACGGGATTGTGGAATTCCATTCCTTAGCGGCATTAAAAAATGAATTGTTGAAGAAAAATAAGCCGGAATCCCGTTCCTTTATTCTGTATGGAAAAAACCATTTTAATATTGTGGACAGTTATGAAACGTACCAGAAAGTCCGGGAAATCCTTTTTGGAAATTAAACAATATCTCTGTTTATTATGGAGTAAAGGGCATTTGCCCGTTCATTGTTTTTTTCCAGAACCAACACATCTTTGATTATGGATGCTGCTCTTGCAGAATTTTTTAACCGATAGTAAACCTCCGCAAGGTTAACCAGATTGACCAGGTTTTCCGGATTGCGGATTCTCACCCGTTCCCCCATGGTGGCTGCTTCCTCATATTTTTTTATCTTTTTCAAAACAAAGGAATACAGATAGATATGATCGGTTTCCATGGGGTTGTTGTGTGTGTACTTTTCCAGGACATTCACCGCCCGGTCATACATTTTATATTTCAGATAAAAGCGGATTATCATTTTCTGGGCTTCTGCCAGATCCGGATATTTTTTTTCAAATTCATTTATTCTGGAAAGCGATTCTGATTTCTGGTCTTCGCTGTAATTCTGCAGATTGTTTTTTAATTGATTGAGCTCCACCACCAGTTGCTGGTTTTTTATGCGTTTTACCGGATCCGCTTTCTTTTCCACATACTGAATTTTTAGAAGCGAAAGGTCATCCATCAGATTTCCGGTTTGTGTGATTTCCTCGTACATTTTCTGGAGATCTGCTCGATTCTTTTCCACTATGCGGAGAATCTGGTTTTCATCTTCATTAATTTCTCCATTTTCTTTGAGAATAATATCATCCCTTCCATCTGAGCCTATGATAATATAATCCCGGTCCTTGAGCGGATAAAGCTGGATGGCAACATTGCCTTTGGTCAAAGTGGTTCCCAGTTTCCGGAAGAGAGTTTCTTCATTTTCAATGAATTCCGCTTTGCCATCCCGGTAGAGGATGGAGAAAGGATGTTCCGCATTGATAAAATACATAATCCCGTTTTCGTCATCAATTAATCCCATGACCATGGAGACGAGCATGGAACCATCAAAGCTTAAAAATACCTTATGCAATTCAATCATGGCGTATTTTATCCAGATTTCAGGGTATTTGGATTTTTCCAAAGGTATGTTCAAAGTACGGTCAATGATGGTTTGGAAAACGGATCCCAAAACCAGGATCCCGCCCGCCCCCTGCATGGATTTTCCCATGGCATCCGCATTCAAGACAACTGTATAAGGCTTATCCCTCAGAAAAATGGAGTGAGCCACGCATAGATCCCCGCCAATCTCCCGTGTCCATTTCCGGAAACTGAACTGCTTTTTCTGTTTCAGTAAAAATTCCACAGTCACATTTTCGCTTTTCACCAGATTTGTGCTCAATGGGTTGATCAGCAGGGAGGTTAGGAAATAATCCCCATCCTGCTGGCTTTTCAACTGGTTAATCTCATCCAGGCGTTTTTTCAGTTCGTTGGTACGTTCATCCACCATGTCTTCCAGATTATCCGCATAGTCCTGTAATTTTGTTTTGGAATTTTTAATGGAAAGCACCATTGAGTTGAAGGATTCCGATAAAAATCCCATTTCATCCTGAACCATCACAGGAATTGCCAATTCCAGATTTCCCTGGTTCACCATTTTCACTCCGGACAACAGGATATTTAATGGATAAATTATGGTACGGTAATAGATCACCGGAAATCCCAGAGTTCCCAGAAGGGTGATTGCTGTGAGAAGCCAGAATAAATTGGTTGCCGTATCATGGATATACTGTCTGTACGCGACATAGGAAAATCCGGCCTCGTAAATCTCTTTTTCCCGTGGATGTGTCACAATGAAGGCAATGAAATGAGTTTGTCCGGTGGGGTCTTTTCTGTAATGGCGTTCTTCCGGGCTTTTCAGTGGGGTCAGGTAGCGAAGGGTTTCTTTTCTGAGATTTTCCGTGGAAGTTCCCGGAGATGCAGAGCCCAGATATTCCCGTATTGCCTTTTGGAATCCAGGGAGATCCTTCCCATTTTTCTCCAGGACCAGGATAACGTTTTTCTGCCAGTCTCCGGTTAAAGACACACCGGCAATTTTATTTTTCAGATAGTAAATTTTTCTGTATTGAGAAAAAACAATCCGTGTAATTTCCGACTGTATATTCTTCCCGGGTTCCGGATTATTTTCCTTTTTAATAAAATCTTCTATTGTATAAACATATCCCCGGAAGTATGCCGGTGATTTTTTTTCCAGTTTACGGATATTCTCCAGAAATTTTTCCACTCTGGCCTCATCTCCGGAAAGGTTCTGGAAGGAATTCATGTAATGAGCAATGAGATATTCATCCTGGTATGCCGGGGTGTCAATGGATATACTGGTTTTACGGTAAAGCTCGCGGATGGATTGTTTTTGGACATCCAGCCTATTCAGGTAAAGCAGATCCGGTGAATGGGTATCATCCAGAACAGCTCGGATGGCCAGATTCCTGGTTTTTTCGTCGTAAAAATTTTCTTTTTCAATCATCATCAGATAGTTCACCGCCTGCATGGTCAGTAAAAAGGCCACCATACTGATTCCGATGATTTTTGCCATAAAGCTGGTGCGGTCTCCTGTGTTATTTATATAAAGAATGATCACGGAAAAAAGGGCCACAACCACCAGAATATCATAGGAGTTGATATACACGCTGTGGGCAATCACTCCTTCTCTGGACATAGTATTCAGAATACCCGGAGGCACGGTGGAAATAAAAAAGAAAAAAAACAGGGCCAGCATCACCCATCGGTCACGTCCAGGAGTCACAATAATTTTCCAGATTCCGGTTGTAATCATTGCCAGAACAAAAATCATTATAA
The DNA here is from genome assembly GCA_020720785.1 of Leptospira biflexa. GTDB lineage: Bacteria > Spirochaetota > Leptospiria > Turneriellales > DYLW01 > DYLW01. The sequence goes on along the minus strand of DYOA01000011.1, from coordinate 62,465 downwards.
AATATGCTACCACTTTACTGGGAGTGGGCATAAAAAAATCCCAGTAATGACTTTCAAAATAGAAAATATGTTCCGCGGAAAAGACGGCCGTGGTGAAATAAATCCCATGTAAAATGGCCACAACACTCATGGAATAATAAATAATCTTGCCGATTTTGGGAGACTTTTCATGGGGAAAATAAAAGAAAAAACGGGTGATATACACAACAGCAAAAAGAATGGAGATTCCCGTCAGCAGGCGATGGTAGGATCCAATGGGATGGTATAGGGAAGAGGCAAACACATATCCCAGATGAAAGATAGTGAGATAAACCATCATCCAGCCCAGGGAAGTGCTGGCCTTACTCCTTTTTTTAATAGAAAAAATGAACACCGCTCCAATGGCGGTGAAAGCGGTTGGTATCGCGGAACCAATGGTATAAAAATTCAGGTATAGAAAATCCTGCATATACACTTCTTGATAATACTTTGAGAATGCAAAGGATTTTTTACAGAAAACGGCCTGCTCCCTGTGGGAAATTCTAATGGATTTTTTTCCTTTTGTTGGGAGCCCGAAATCATGCAATCCGGAGGATATGTCCATATCCCCGTAATGAATCTTTCGGATCCAATGGAGCATCTTTTCCTGTCCGATTCTATCTGCAAGATTCTGGAATGCCGGAACACAGGAAACCATAAATGCTTCCCCAAACGTGAGATCCCGATTCCATTCCAGTATAAATCGTTTAATCCCAGCGGTAAAACAATTCCTTGGAGGAGGGTAGCAGGCCCAACTCTGCCCCAATTAGCGTATTCCATATTTTGAATGCGGATGCCGGTGTTGTACGCTGGTGGGCAAGGGTGGGATTATATATGGTTGTTTTTCCGGAGTGGAAATGGATAAATACATCTGTTCCATCCAGATTTTTCATCCTGCTTTCAATTTCCGCCATCGGGGGTCTTTGTTTCCGCAGGAATTCATTACCAGAATGAGGATCCCAGAGTATATATTTTTTTCATTCTCATATTGGAAAACCCATTTGCCCAGTGTCAGTAAATTTATCTTTTACTGGGAAACGCTTTCCTGCTCCGGATTGGAGCGGACAACGGGAACGCCATTTTCCGGAAAAATGGAATATGTCTTAATCCGGATTTCTTTCCCCCGCTCAGAAAGAAAATCCTCCATGCCGGCGGTGTCTGTGGTAGTGATGATGGCCTGTCCGGTGGTCTTCAGAAATGAGATAATACTTTTGCGCCGCTTCACATCCAGCTCATTGAAAACATCATCAATCAAAAGCACCGGAGCGTCCATAATTTTTCCGCGAATATAGTCATACTGTGCCATTTTCAGGGATAACACCAGAGTCCGCTTCTGTCCCTGGGAAGCGATGGTTTTCACGTCTTTTTTTACCCCGGAGAGCAGCGGATAAAATATAATCCGGTCTCTGTGGACTCCTCGTGTGGTGGCTTTCAGACGCTGGTCATTCATTCTGGCCTCTTCCAGAATCTGAAAATATTTTTCCGGAGTATCCGCCACCGCCGATGGATAATAATTCATGGACCAGGAATCCCTGCCTTCTGATATGGAAGTCACATAATGGTTTACCCGCTCCCGGTAATCCAGAATGAATCCGTGGCGGTAGCGGACAATATCCGCCCCCTTTTGGGCGAGTATTTTATCCACGGAACGGATATAGGTTTCATTGAATCCGCTTTTCAGTGCACGGGTCCGATTTTTTAACGCCGCCTGGTATTCCTGAAGAGAAGACAGATACCCCGGATTCACCACGGATAAAACCATATCAATATATTTTCTGCGGCTTTCCGGATCTGTATCAATAATTTTAATATCATCCGGAGAAAAAATCACCGTCTGAAATCTGCCAATGAAATTCTGGATTTTGTCCACTTTTTCCCGGTTAATTTTCAGAATCCGCTGGGGTGTCCCTTCCTGAGATGGCAGATTTTTGCCATACCCAATATGGAGTTTTTCTTCCTGTCCATTTTTTTCATATTTAATATCCACCCTGAAAAAACTGGAATCCCAGCGAACCAGCTCCTGGTTGGGTACTTTACGGAACGATTTCAACTGATTCATCAGGGAAACAGCTTCCAGAATGCTGGTCTTTCCGGTACCGTTTTCGCCCAGAAAAAAAACAATATCATAATCCAGAGAAATATCCAAGGATGGATAATTTCTGAAATTTTCCAGAAAAAGATTTTTAATCCGCAAAGCGTTAAATCCGCATGGGCATAACCAGAGCCAGAAAGTTTTCGTCTTTGGTATCTTTTACCAGAATGGGCTTGCCCGCATCCACCAGTTTCACTTCAATCTCATCGCATTTCAGGGAAGATAATATATCGGCCAGGTATCTGACGTTGAATCCAATTTCCATCTTGTCCCCGGAATAGAAAACAGGCAGACTCATTTCTGCTTTTCCCACTTCCGGTGTACTTGCAGACAGAGTGAGCAGTCCGCTTTCCACTGCAAGGCGGATCTGGTAGGATGGCTGCTCTGTCATAACGGCCACCTGGGAAAGTGAGTCATGAAAAACGCCTTTGTCCATTGTGATGCTTATATTGGTTTCCTGGGGTACAACCCGGCGGTAATCCGGAAAATTACCTTCCAGAAGCCGGCTGGTCAGTTCCGCATTTCCCACCCGGAAAAATATATCCCGGCCAGAAATACCCATTTTTACATCGGAGTCCAGTTCCAGAAGTTTGAGAAGCTCATTGACAGCCTTTTTATGAATGACAACATCTTTTTTATCCTCTCCGGAGCGGAAGAAATTAACCGGCGATGGTTGTTCACGGGAAATCGCGGCAAGCCGCCGCCCGTCGGTGCCCACAAGGGTAAGGACATTTCCTTCTGCGGAAATACATAAGCCGTTGTAGATATAACGATTATCCTCCTGGCTGATGGAATACACCGTCTTCTGGATCATCTCCCGCAGGATTTCCGAGGACACCAGGAATAACTGATCATCCGCAATGGACTGGATTACCGGAAAATGACGCTGGTCAAATCCGGGAAAATCATATTTTACGGAGTCTTTACTGTCCCCAGATATTTTTATGCTATGGAATGATTTTGTGGTGTCCTCTTCCGGAGAGCTTTCCGCAGTTTCCATGCTTTTCTGGCTCTGGAAGAGAATCTTTTCTGTTTTGATTTTTTGAATAGCTTCTGCGAACTTCCCGGCTTTGACAATCAGGGAGCCGCTTTCTGTATCCATGCATGGCATGGAAATCCGTGCCGTGCTTTCCATGTCCGATGTGGTCAACCGGATCATGGAATCTTCCACCTGTATTAAAACATTGGATAAAAGTGTCTGGGTATCCCTGGACGGGACAATAGAATTCACCTGCTGCAATGCTTTGTTCAGCGTTTCTTTATCAATGGTAAATTTCATATCCATAACCATTTTTTATTTAATTTCCATAAATTAAAGTAAAAAAAATAATTTACGTGAAAAAAGGTGACCCCGTCATGTAAATACGACATAATCCTATGACAATGCCCAAAAATGGCAGCATAAAAAAATTCTTTACCCCGGCGGTAGTGGGGTAGAATTTCCCATGGGCAATAATATCTCCAGAAAGGATTTCCTGGTTCGGACAACCAGCGTGCTGGCCACCGCAGGTTCCATTTCCTCCCTCGCCGGCTGCTCCGTACGGGAATACTCCAAAGATAAAAATAAACCCAACATAATCCTGATAACAGCGGATGACCTGGGGGGGAAAGATCTTTCCTGTTATGGTAACCCGGATGTCAAAACTCCGCACATCGACCGTCTGGCCAGAGAAGGAGTAAAATTCCAGAACGCGTTTGTGGTAACCTCCAGTTGTGCTCCCAGCCGGGCCAGTCTCATCACCGGCCAGTATCCGCACACAAACGGTGTTACAGCCCTGGCCCATCTCCATAAAACCAAATCCCTGAGTCCTTTCCATCTGACCCTGCCAGATCTTCTTTCAGAGGCCGGCTATAATACCGCCTTGATGGGAAAATGGCATGTGTCGCCATTCCTACCCACATCCTGGTATGGCTACCAGGAAAGGCTCAGCGGGATATTCGGGGAGGATTTCTGCATTAAAGACATAAAACCGGCAGTGGATTTTATCCATAGAAACAAGGAAAACCGCTTTTATCTGGAACTGAATTTCATGCACAACCACCGGGATATGTACGGAGAGTTCACCATGAATCCGGAATTTCCTGTGGATCCGGAAAAAATAAAAGTTCCAGAATATTATAATTATCCGCAGTGGCAGGAAATCAAGGCCGATCTGGCAAAGTATTTCAGCCAGACCATGAAAATGGATCAAATGGTTGGAGATGTTCTGAATACCCTGGACAATCTGGGACTGGCAGAAAATACCATGGTGGTATTTATTTCTGATAATGGCCCCCCTTACCCCGGCTTGAAGATGACTTCTTATGACAGGGGAATCCGGACACCACTGCTCATCCGCTATCCCGGAAAAATATCAAAATCGGAGCAGAAAGCTATGGTGGAATCCATTGATATGATGCCCACCATCCTGGAGGGGGTGGGAATTCCGGTTCCGGATTCCCTGGAAGGCAAATCTTTCTGGCCGGCCATTTCCGGAAATCCCGGGGGGTACACGGAAAAAGAGGAGATATTTACGGAGATGACCACCCATGTGGATTATATTCCCATCCGGTCTGTACGGACCCGAAAATATAAGTATATCCGGAATTATTCCAACATTGCTTTTGGTCTGGACCAGAATGCACACATGGAATGGACACACCGCCTGGTCCAGATGGACGACCAGCCCTGGACCAAGCCCCGGCTGATGGAAGAGTTGTATGATCTGGAAAATGACCCCAATGAAAGGAAAAACCTGGTTTATGAGGAGAAATATGCAGACACCCTCCGGGATATGCGATCCCGCTTGGATGTACAGATGGAGAAAACCAAAGATTTTCTTTACGGGAAAGTCTTTACCTATGATTATAATGCGGGGGATTATGTGAAGATATCACCGGGAACAAAGTATAAATAAAAGTTATCAGATGGCTTGATTTTAGCATTCTTTTTTTCGATACTATATATGGAAAAATGGAAAATTTTTTCTGGAGGAATCAATGAAAAAAATATTTCAGGATTATAAGCATATTCTTACCATCGCAATTGGGCTTCTGGCAATGGCGGTTCTTTTCAGTCCTGCAATATCCCAGGAAAATCCGGATAAAGTCGCCACATCGCAGAAACCCAATGAGACAGAGGAAACATCCCCAAAAAAAGAACCTGAACCCTATGAGAAACTCATACAGCAGTGCGTAAACGAATGTATGGAGAAATCCAATAAGATTGAATGCCAGGAAATAAAAAAGGCCACGTTTGAAAAAGTGGATAAATACATTTTCTGTAACGAATCCGCCACATACGAAGGCAAAGAGTATGATGAATATGGAAGGGAAATCACCAACCGGTTTGTGGCAGACAAAAGATGTCCGATAATTACCCAGCAAAGGACAATGCGGAAACTTTACCGTCAGCTTTTTGTACTTTCAGAAAAATGTCCTTCCGCAATGGGTGGAAAAAGCATATCAGAGATGGTACCTCCCATAACCGACGAAGTGCGTTAATCCCCAAATACCATCCGGTATGGCCGGTCCAGTTCTGTCCGGAAGCCGTCCATAGTCATATAACGGTTTTTCCGGTACAGTTCCACACCCTCAAAAAAAGCCAGAATGGTGGGGATGGTGAATATGGATTTTTGTGCGGGTATATCCGGATGCTCAATTGTATCCACATAATAAAATGCCAATAAAGGGAAGGACTCATCCAGCATTTCCAGAATCCTGGGTTTCAGCACTTTACAGACATTACAGTTATCATTGGAAAAATAAAATATGGATCCCTTCTTTTCTTTGATAATCTGGTCCATTTCTTCCAGACTGGTAATCATGTGGGTATTGGCCATGGAGTATGAATGATAAAAAAATACATGCCGTAAACAATTTTTCCACCTTTACCGGTTATCACAAAATTAAGAAATAACGGAGTGGAAGACAGGATCCGGGAGAAACTGGCGGGTATTTTACAGAAAAAGCATCTGGGGAATGATTACAATATCCCCTTTGATCCGGGTGCACTCCCCATCGCCCCGGATACTCATTACCCCGGCTACGCCAAATACATCTTGGAAATAGGTTCGGGATGGGGAGAATTCACCAATGATCTGGCCACCGAACATCCGGACTGGTTTTTGGTTGCTTTGGAGAAAAAGAAAAAAAGGGTGAGGTATTCCATTGCCGAACAGACAGAGCGTGGAATTTCCAATATCCGATGGGTAATCATTAACGTAGACTGGTTTTTCAAAGAGTTGTTTACACCGGAAAGCTTTGATACAATTATCATCAATTTTCCGGACCCCTGGCCCAAAAAACGCCACCACAAACACCGCTTCATGGGGGAGTCCTTCATCCAAATCCTGTATGGCTTGTTAAAAAATAATGGGGAACTTGAGTTTGCCACCGATCATCGGGAGTATATGGACAACGTTCTGGATATCTTTGATGGAATGCCACAGGAGTGGGAAAATATCCACGGGAAAAAAGTCGTCAAGTCCCGCATTGAAAACCGTCCGGTAAGTTACTTTGAGAATGAACAGAAAAACAAGGGACTGGATGTGTATTTCCTTCAGGTTAAAAAATTACCGGGAAGGAAGATACGCGAATAAAAAGTGAAAATTTTCCTGGATTATTTTTTCCAGATTTTTCAGGATATACTCCCGCTGTGAAAGTTCACCGGTTTCCGCAATCAATGACCCCAGCCGGCGGAATATTTCTTCCTGGTTCTGCTCAATGACTATGGTTTCATAATCCTTTTTACCTTCGCCCAGACGGAGCCATATCTCTTTGAAAAATGTCCACCTTTTGATTACACCGGAAACCCTGCGGATGGAATTTTCCACCTCACCGGAAAGGTGAATGTGCTCATTCAGATACCGTATCCGGGAGTTCACGGTAATGTCCATCGTTTCCAGGGGACCGGCACACATCCTGCAGAGATAAATATTTTCTTCGTTTATGAATCCACAATGAGGACAGGTTATTTTTCTGGATATGGCATCCCCCGCTGGACGATGCGTCTGGATGGTATGGAATAGTACCAGCTTACGGGTATAATCATTGCGGTGATCATTCAGCAGATTTATTTTCTCTGTCATCACAAGAGCATTTTTCCATTCTCTTTTCAATTCCGCTTTCAAACCGGACAGGGTTTCTCTGGAAGTATGGTTAACTTCAGAATTCATAAAATCCTTATATCTGGAATGGAAATGTGCATAAAGGGCGTCATACTCCTCCAGTTCCCTGTCATACCCGGAAACACTGCCGGCTTTTTTTCTCCGGGATAATCCCTGCAGACGATTGTATTTCTCCCAGAGCAGGGAATATCCCTTTTTTATATCCGGATCTTTGAGGATAATACCCTCAAAGAGACTCCATTTTTTCCGATTGCTCTCCTCAATGGCCTTGGTATGTTTCCTTTCCCCGTATTTTATCTTTTTGATATAACGATTTATTTTTTCACGGTAAAGGGCAATATCTCCTTTCATGGCCATGGCACCCTGGGAGTGGAAAAGTCCGGGATTTTTCTGGTATTCCAAATATAGTGCTTCCAGCAGATCCTGGATTTTCATCTTCCATTCCAGATCGGTGCGTTTTAAAACAAGGAGCATATTTTGAAGCAATGTATCTACTTGGGAAATCATTTCATCCGGATTATTTTTCATTAAGAATATCCTTTATACTCACCAGAGAGATAACTCTGGATATTTCTGTCCGCAGTTTTAATACCTCATCGGCAAATGAATTTCCGCTATCACCGGAGCCTTTTATCAATCGGGCAGCACGGTGGGATGCCGGGAGCAGGTTCGCCTCATTTTGTATTTCTTTCCGGAATTCCGGGATTGCCAGAAGCCAGGCCAGATTCTGGTTCAGATATTTTTCCTTTCTGGCACGGGGAAGCCCCCGGTACACAGACAAAACAGACTGGAATTTATGATGGTAGCAGTTCTGGGTTTTCAGGACATGATAATCCCAGATATTGTCAATAATCTGCTCCAAGGTTAAATCCATAAATCGGCGTAAAAATTTTAAATCCGGATTGCCTCCTGGCAGAATCTCCCACAATTCTGAAGATATTTTGTCATTCAGATATCCTCTGTTCTGTTCTTTTACCATCCGGAGCGGGAATATGGACTCAACGCGAATCACTCCACTCATGTGCAGATAAAAAATATAACTGATTACGCCTTCAGAAAGCTGTCCCATGAGAATTTTTGCTTCATAGGGAGCAAAACCGCAGGCAATGGAATTCTCTGATAACGGCGGATCTTTTACACGGAACGGATCCCGGAAAAAATCTTTCCGCAACTGGACTTCCTTTTTCCGCTGGAGCGTTAGCCGGACAAAACGGACGGGAATCAAATATGCGTTCAGGCTCATGAGAACACCCCCAAAAAGCGAAACCATTCTGATTCCATCCGGAAAGAATAATTCCTGAAATGAAGGAAACAAATGACCGTGGAAATATGCGGATTCACCTGCGGTGGAAAACCGGCCGGAAATCCAGTATCCCAGCCAAAACAACAGATAGAAGAGCCCAAACAAGACAGGATGGATCAGGAATAAGGAAAGAATGAAAACAGCAATATAAATCAAACTCAGATAAAAAAAGACAATCATTTCCGAATAGAATTCCAGAGAACGCAGATCGCGAACCAGCATAACCATGGGAAAAAGCGGATAGCGGAGGATGGAAAAATCCTTCTCCGGGGATTTCATGGCAAATTCCAAACCGCTCAGTTCAGAAAATGGATAAATGGTGGGAGGATCTCCCTTCTTTCCTTCCTCATCGACCAGTATTTCCGGACCATTCAGAACCATAGATAAATCATCACAGGATTTTTTCTCCTCTCCGGAAACCTGCGTGGGGGATTCTCCACTCTGTCCGCAGGCAAAGGAATACTTTTTCATATCCAGAATAATCCGCCCCGGCATTTCCGGATTTTCCGGCACCATGCTGATACCGGTAAAAAACCCCATATTCTCCGGTATGATTCGCACCGGGAAAAGGCGGGCATAAGGTGACTGGTACTGCCGGGGAATGGAAAATTGGAAACGGACAGGAAGAATATAGCGCATACGGGCACCGGAAATCTTCTGTGAAAACTGGATTTTATCATCCTGAAAATGCACGCTATAATACCGCGATGCATAGGTTTTCATGTATTCCATTTTTTGGTAAAAATGATTATCAATGGTCACCATCAAATACACATATTTTCTATGGTTTTCTGGAAAGAGTACCGTTAAAAACTCATCGTCTTCTCTCCTCAACCGGAAATCAGCAACCGGAGTGCCGTGCGAAAGCGGAGAATCCAGGTTTGTATAACCATTGATCCGGACAGTATAATAATTCCAGGGCATTTTTATCAGATTTGTTAATTCCACCTGATCATTGACCTTTAGAAGAAGTTCACTTCTTTCATGGATAAAATAATGAGCCTCCGGAAATGGGGAAAAACCGCTTTTCCAGAATGAACCGGTATTCAAATCCCCCGCCTCGCGTATATCCCTGGTTTTCTGGAAGAATAAGATTTTATAATTTGGGTTTTCCGGTGACTCCGCTGGTTCCCGAGGAATAAAATACTCCGGCTTGGATTCTCCTTCCGCCTCCGGAGAAAGAACGGGGGCGGTTTCTGAATCCCCGGGTATAATCCCGTCAGTTTTCCCGGTATTGTTTGCTGATTCCGGAGCCGCAATGTCCGGTTTCCTCTCATCCCCAGTCATATTCTCTCCCAAGGGATTCTCCTCCGGAACAGTTTCCACATCGGCTGCTTTTTCCGGGACGATGGGCGGAGTTATTATCTCTTCTGCGGTTTCCTTTTCACTCTCTTCAATGGATGCAGCAATTTTTTCTAAATACGGATGATCCAGATTTTCGGTAATGGAAGCCTGGATGGAATCCGGGAATAACTCCTTCCGGATGAGCATATAAAACGGGGCATTTTCCATGGGTCCGTGCTTTGCTTTAGCAGAGACCGAGAGGTACAACTGGTACCGCCATGGCGTGGGGAAAAATTTTACGGAACCGTATTTTGTGGATGTTTGCGGATCCGTGAAAATTGCATTTTTATAGGCTTCCATTTTATCCGGATTGTAAATGATGGGCAGCACAACATCCAGCGTGGAATCCAGCGGATGATAACCCAGAGAGGGTTGCCAGTAAAATATATAAAATTTTCCTTCCGCCCCACCGATTGTTTTAAGGGGCATTGTACCGGAATTTCCATGAACAAACCAATAATACCGGTCACCGGGAACTGTATGCGTTTTAAATGATAAAGATATAAACCTGTTAAAATCCTGATGGGAGGCAATATTGTAATGGGGTGCGTAGGAAGAAAAAGGTTCCCCGGACTCTACCGGAATTTTTGCATCCAGATGAATTCCATGAATATCCTTTATTTCCGCAGATGATAAAAATGGGCCCAGAAAATATATTTTATTTCTGCTCTGGTTCTCAATCCCGGAGGATTCCTGTATGATATCCGTGGAACCGTCGGGCTTGATGAACACGGAATAGTGGTGAGAATCAAAAGGAAATTGATCCGACCCGGAGAATGAAAAAAGGTAGCCTCCGGCCAGAATAAAAAGGGAAAAGATGATTTTTAACCGCATAGCTGAATCCCCATTCCTAATTCCTTCCGGCCCATCAATGCTTTTATGGCCACATCGACAATGGTAAGCCCCTAACTCTACTGCTGGAGAATGATTACCTCATACCCATGGAGTTCCAACGGCCTTTCCATCATGGTCTTATTGGTATGAGTGGAAAAAATGATCCTCCATTGACCCATTGACAAAGGAATTTTCAGCGTCCGGGGAGAAAAATTCAGGTAGACATAAACCTTCTCATGATCATTTTTTCTCACAAATGCCAGATAATTTTCTGCCCCGTCATGGATAAAATCCATATCTCCGGAATAAAGCACAGGATGGGAATTCCGGACCGCTATGATTTTCTGGTGAAAACCCAGCAGGGCACCTTTGGTTTTTCTCTGTTTGGCCACATTGATTTCTGGCCAGTTTTTATTTAAAGGGAGCCAAGGTATTACTTTGGAAAAACCGGCATTTGCATCACCGGACCACAGCATGGGCGTCCGTTCGGGGTCCCTTCCCGGATGTAATGGCCAGTATTTGATTCCCACCGGGTCTTTCAGTTGTGATTTTTTGATTTTTCCGTTTTCCATTCCAATCTCTTCCCCATAGTATAAGAAAGGAGTGCCTTTCACCAGCAGGGCAAATGCGGAAGCCACCCGTACCCGGTCTTCGGATTCCTGTCCCCCACCAAAACGTGTACGACTCCGGGGTTGGTCATGATTGGACAGGGTAATGACCGGCCAGGCTCCCGTGGGAAGATGCTCATACATTTTTTTAATATAATCCGCAAATACTTTTGCATGCCACTTCTTTTTATAGATTATAGAAAAATCAAACGCCAGATGCAGCTCATTCTGTCCATCTCCCAGGTAGCTGGCAGAAAGTGCCGGATCCGGAGTGGATGCATAAACTTCCCCCACCATCATACGGTCTTCATAGGTGTCCATGAGCTGCCGCAGTTCACAGATTATTTCATGGTTTTCCGGCCGATTCCGGTCAAATAAATGGTCCTGCATGTCATAAGGCCGGGGATTGGGTCCCCACACAAATGGATTATTCCGGAGCTGGTCATCCTTGGTCAGAAAATTGACCACATCCAGACGGAATCCATCCACCCCTTTATCCAGCCAGAATTTAATGTCATCGTAGACTGCGTTTCTGAGGCCTTCGCTTCTCCAGTTCAAATCCGGCTGCTCTTTAAGATGGGAATGCAGATAATACTGACCACGGATGGAATCCCATTCCCATGCCTTCCCCCCAAACGCGGCCAACCAGTTATTGGGGGGCTTTCCTTTGATTCCATCATGCCAGATATACCAGTCCGCTTTGGGATTATTCCGGGACGATCTGGATTCCACAAACCATGGGTGCAGATGGGAGGTATGGTTTAACACCAGATCCATTATTATTTTTATATCTCTTTCATGTGCTTCGTCTATTAATTTGTAAAAATCCTCATTTTTCCCAAAAAGCGGGTCAATTTTCCGGTAATCAGAAATATCGTACCCAAAATCAAACATGGGGCTCTCATTGACCGGGGACAACCATATGCCCCCAATCCCCAACTCGGAAAGATAATCCAGTTTCTGGATAATGCCGGGAATGTCCCCCACTCCATCCTTATTGGAATCGTAAAAACTGCGGGGATAAATCTGGTACATTACCTTGTGTTTCCACCATACTGTACCATTTTTGGCGACCTTATCAATTTTATTCATTTTATCTGATTTATTTTCAGTTTTACGCGGCATATTCACTCCTTTTTTGTTCCATTTTCTTCCCTGTTATTTACTTTGAGAAATACCGCAATGGCTTCCTCCCACATTTTAGCAACATGGGATACAATAGCAACATACCGTTCATCCTCAATCCAGTCAATATATATTTATTTTTATCCCGCACAATTGGGAGATTGTAAAGAGGATAAGCCTCCGCCATCTTCGACGATAGCCGGAGGGATAAAAAATAGTTTTCAGTATGGTTTCTTTGTAGACAATGCTTCATGGAATGGGATAAAACCAGCTTTGAATATCCAGAAAACGAAGAATTGTATATTCTGGAAAAAGAACGCCATACTGAAAACAAAAATGTTATTACAGTCAATGCCACCTCCCCAGACTCCTCTGAATCCCCATCTCTGGAGAGAAAAGCAGCTCAGGAAAAAATATCGGCCATGGAAAAAATTATTCAGGAACGCGAGGCAACCATCAATAATCTTAAAAAAATCATGGAATCAGCATCAGAAACCACAGGCGGAAGCGATGGCGACAAACCGGAAGAAATCCCTGCGGTGCATTATATACTAGTGGATGAGAAAATACTGGATGAGAATGGAAAAGCGGAAGAAATTTACCACCGCTAAAGTCATAGTTCTTGCTTTATTCCTCATTTTTCATAAAAATATTTTCTCGATGGAGAATCAGGAAGGGTTTCTGGCTCTTTCTGTTTCCCCTCATTACATTCAGTCACTGGGAACCGGGGATTTGCGCATCCAGCTTGACGGGGTTTCCTATAACCGGGAAATACAGACCACCTTCCTGCTTCTGGATAAACCGTTTCACATCCAGGCCATACACCAAAGAGATGACCTGGGAGAGATTTTTCCATTCAGTTGGTTTTTCTGGAGCCAGCAGTACCAGGTGTACCGCAGGAAATCCTTCTTTTTTTCCACCGGATTTGAGCTGGGTCATTCCGGATACCGCATATCCGGACAGGAACCAACAGCCACCTCCGCATACGCCACCCTACCCATCTCTTTAAACTATCTTCTTAATAAATACTTTTTGTTAAACCACCAGATTCTCCTCCCTATTGCTTATTACAAAAAAGATATGAATTCCCTTTTCCAGACGGATAATCGAACGGAAATACAGTTTGATCCATACAGAAGTATTCTGAATCCCAGTCCGGATACAGCTCTTTATTCTCTGATATTGGAAACCAAATATATTTCCCTGAAAACATCCACCGGGACATACAAAAAAACGCTTTTACAGTTATATGCGAAAATATCCCTGCTGTATTAAATGAGATCCATCATCCAAAGAGTTCTTTCATCCAGCGTTACTGTGGACGGAAATATGGTTGCCGGGATTGAAAAGGGTTTTCTGGTGTTTACCGGATTCACCCATGGCGATGGCGATAGTGAGATAGATTATACTGTCAAAAAAATTTTATCGCTGCGGATACTGGAAGATGAAAACGGGAAGGTGAATCATTCCCTGGGTGACCTTGGAGGCGGTATTCTGGTGGTCCCCCAATTTACCCTATATGCAGCTTCCCAAAATGGGAACCGGCCATCTTTCACCAATGCGGCCTCCCCGGATATCGCCCGGGGACTATTTCACTTATTTCTGGAAAAACTCAGTATCCATGCCGAGGGTTTACCCATACCTCCCGTTATCCGGAGCGGCATTTTTGGAGCGGACATGAAGGTGTCGCTGGTTAATGATGGACCTTTCACCATTATTCTGGAAAGTCCGGAAAAAATGAAAAGTATTTGACCCCATAACGCTCCAAAAATACCGTACCAGATTATGAAAAAAACGCCATTTAACGCTAAAGAATTAACTGAATTCAAAGTAATCCTTTTAGAGAAAAAAAAACGTATATTAAATGAAATATCGCAAAAAACCAATGAAACTTTTAACACACCTCCGGAAGAAACCGGGGACTTAGCTGATCTCGCTACTGATCTATTGGACCGGGAAATGAATATGACCATCAGTGTCCAGGAGCAGGCAATTCTGAGAGAAATTGACGAAGCCCTGGAAAGAATTGAAAATAAGACTTATGGGGTTTGTGTGGATACGGAAGAGATAATTGACAAGAACCGTTTGAAAGCGGTTCCGGAAGCAAAAAGAACATTAAAAGCACAGGAAAAGTTTGACAAAAAAATTAAAGAAAAAAAGATTACTTCCGGCGTAAACGCCGTGAAAGAAAATGCGGTTAGAGATTTTCAGTGAATTAACCTCCGTTCTGCAGGGACTCCGGGGCGTAATCCACAATCATCCGGAATATCTGGTATATCTGCGGGAAGGGGAAAAATCTCCGGATTCTATTGAGCTGGATTGGAAAAAACGGCATATCATTCCCCGGGTTTTCAAACCCGCAAAAACGGAAAATTTATGCACCGCATGTCCCCGCCGAATTTCTTATAAGCCATATCAATTCACCCCGAATTTCCCGGAAATACCCCTTTTGGTGGTTGTGCAGAATCACTTATTGGTGGATAATGATAATATCTACCACGAAGCATCCACCGCCGTCCAGTTCCAGTCCATTTTTACCGTAGCCTTTGGCGGGGATTTTAAGAAATTTCTGTACCGGGAGGCACTGCGGTGTCATTTTTCCAAAGCAGACGCAACGAACCAGGAATACCGGGAAAATTGTTCCCAACATGTAAGGAAAGACATAGATAATTTCCGGATTCGAGGCATTATTTTTCTGGGAGGTGCGGCTCCCCTTTTTTATCCGGATCCAGCCGGCATCAAGGACGCCAATGGTAAGATTCTGGAATACTATGGGATTCCTGCCCTTTTTTCTCACGGACCGGAGCGTATGGCTGCACTGGTGGAGAGAAAAACCCCTGCCGAAAAAATTCAAGCAGAGAAAGAGCAGATCATCCGGAATTTAAAAAACTTCTATGGGATAACCTTCCCATAAAAAAATTGGAGACGGCGGGAGTCGAACCCGCGTCCAGCCGGTCACTAAAAAGCTTTCTACATGCTTAGTCTGTGATTTAATTTCAAAGGAACCGGCTGGTACAGACACCATCCGGAAGCTTCTATTGGCTTAATCTAAAAACTGCGTCGCCAAAACCGCAGTTCCGATCTTTCGCTGTTTAACGCCAATTGTGTAGAAAGAGTAACAATTTAACGCGGCTTATGCAGCCATTGCAAAGTCATTATTTTCGGCACTTATAACCGTTCCCTGTCAAGGGCGGGAATCCCTGCATGCTTTTCTTTTCAATGAGCTCCGGTTGTCGAAACCAGGTCGTCCCCATAGAACGTTATCAATCACAATGTAATAAGATTATCGGCATCGCCCACTATTTTATGGAAAAAATCACAAATTTCTTTCATCCACCACCCGCTGGGCTTTCCCCATGGAAGGCGGAATCACCCCGGGTTCCACCAGATTAACCGTAGCGGTTACCAGAAGGGCACTTTTTAGCTCTTTCTCTATTTTTTTCTGGAGGGTATGCAGCCAGGAAATATCCCCGGCAAAAAATTTCTCATTGATTTCCACATTGACATGGAGCTTATCCAGATAACCTTTTTTCCGCAGGATAATCTGGTAGTTACTACCCACTTCCGGAATTTCCATAAGAACATGCTCAATCTGGGAAGGAAACACATTCACTCCGCCAATGATCATCATATCATCCGCCCGCCCCAGAATCCGCTCAATTCTGGCATGGGTGCGGCCACAGGAACATTTTTCCCTGCTCATGGTGGTTAAATCTTTGGTACGGTACCGCAGGATGGGCATCCCCTCCCGGTTCAGGGTGGTCAGCACCAGCTCCCCTTTCTGGCCATCCCCCAGGACCTCTGTGGAAACGGGGTCAATGATCTCCGCAAAATAGTTATCCTCCCAGACATGCAGACCATTTTTGGCCGGGCATTCAAAGGCCACCGCCGGACCGTTCATTTCGGATAATCCGTAACAATTGAACGCAGCCAGACCAAAACGTTCTTCAATTTTTCTGGTCACTGCTTCCGAATATGGCTCTGCCCCCATAACAGCAAATTTTAAACCCAGATCTCTGGGATCCTTTACATTGTAGTTTTCCACGTCGTCCCCCAGATGCAGGGCATAGCTTGGGGTTATATGGACGGCGGTGGTGTGAAAATCCTGCATTAACTGCACCTGACGGCGGGTATTTCCGGAGGAGGCCGGGATGACCATCATGCCCAGTTGTTCCGCACCGTAGTGAAGACCCAATCCGCCGGTGAAGAGCCCATAGGTCATCATGTTCTGGAAAACATCACTGTCCCGCATACCGGCCATATACAACGAGCGTGCCACCAGCTCTGTCCAAGCATCCAGATCATGGCGGGTGTGGAAGATTACTGTGGGGGTTCCCGTGGTGCCGCTGGATGCGTGTATACGGATAATCTGTTTTTTATCCACCGCCAGCATGCCATAAGGGTATGCTTTGCGCAGATCATCTTTTGTGGTGAACGGAATTTTTTTGATATCCTCTATAGACTGGATATCCTCCGGGTGGACATTCGCTCTGTGGAGGCGGGCCCGGTAAAATTCAGACTCATAGGCCCGGAGGACGGTTTTCTGCAGACGCTCCAGTTGGATCTTTTCCAAATCTTTTCTTTCAAGAGTTTCCAATTCGCTATTCAAATACATATTCATATCTCAAAAGACTTTGTCAGTTTATATCCGGCACTAAGCAGAATTTCTTCTGCTTTCTCATTGTCATCCAGGGAAAAAATGATATTATTACTGGCGGCAGCATACATATACTCCACATCCAGTTGTTTATTTTTAAATAAATTTAATATCCGGGACAGGATACCGGTTTCATTGGGAAGGTACACTCCCACCACTTTGGTTTCCCTTGCGGTGATGTGTTTTTCATGCAGTAAATCCACGGCCTTTTCCGGATTATCCACAATCAGCCGCAAAATACCATAGCCTTCTGTGGAATCAGCAATGTCAAAGCCGGTGATGTTTATTTGTTGATCAGATAAAATGGTGACAATATCGTACACCCGGCCGGTTTTATCCTGGAGGAAAACAGAAATCTGTGCAATCATGGGCAAAGATGGGAAAAAGAGACCAGCGGTCAATTTTTTATAAGGCGATGGATGAGCCCAAAAAGTTCCTGCGGGGAATGAACCATAAATTCCGGATTCTGCTCCTCCAGGGTTTCTTTCCCGTGGGCTCCGTAGAGCACCGCCACCGCCTCCATCCCCGCCCGATGTGCCATTTCCACATCAAAGGAAGTATCCCCCACCATAATACACTCATCGGACTCAACGCGGAGATGGGACAAAATCTCCCATAGCATGGCAGGATCCGGCTTCGCCATGGATTCATCCGCACACCGGGTGTATTGAAATATGGCCGATGTGCCGGACTGGATAAGAGCCCGGTCCATTCCACTGCGGCTTTTCCCGGTGGCCACCGCCAGAATCACGTTCCGGGCGTGCAAGTCTTCCAGAAATTCCTTCATACCGGAGAAAAGCTGGATGGTCTTTTCTCTTTCAATGAATTCATCCCTGTAATGGAGAGCCGTTTTTTTAAAGCGTTCAAACTCCATCCCGGGGCAGAGATAGTCAAAGGATTCTTTTAAACCCAGCCCAATGATATGGCGGGCATTTTCCGGTGGCGGAGGAGGAAACCCCGCTTTTTCGCAGGCGGCCATGATGGACAAAGCAATGACGGAGATGGAATCAGAAATTGTTCCATCCCAGTCAAAGATCACCACATTTTTTTTTATTTATTTCTCCGGCTTTGACTCAGCGTACCAATGGTCCGGAAGCCAGAATGGCATCAATATTAGCGGAGCTTTGCTTTAAGGATTTTTCCGCCTTTTCCCGGAATTCGGTGAAAAGCTCCCGGGCGGCGTTATCATATTCATCCCCATGGCCATTTATTTCCCATAACTTCTTCGCGTTCAGGGTGGCAATGATCTCCGGAGCAATTCCGGGGATATTTTTGGGCCGGATTGTTTTCATGGCTGGATTCTCTTCAAAATCTTCCGGATGCTCCTTGTAATGATTCATGAACACCTTGCTCATAAAAGAACGGGCCAGCTCCAGAGTTACATCCACAGAAAAACGCTGGTTTTTATCACTTCCAAATGGTCCGCCACCTTCGCCGGAATTCAGCAGAACGGCGTTGATGTCATACGCATTCAGGAATTTCAACAATACTTCCATCACAATTTCATCTTTGAGGTCATAAAACGGACCACCCTCCCACTTGGAATAGGTGGGGACCGGCTTTTTAATGCCTTTTTCTGTTCCTGGGGTCTTGGAGGTATATCCCAGATTCAGATAATAGATGATCTGTTCCCTGTTCAACAGATTCACTGGATCCAGAATGGCGTTTACATCTCTGGAAAGAATAATGATCCTTTTGGGGATGGGAGACATACCGCCCAGAATGGCCCCTTCCAGAGATTTTAACTGGATGCTCACCCGGCCATTGGCACTGGGATCCACTCCAAAGACCACATGGTTATCCGGGCCCACAATCACATTCTCATATAATGCAACCTCTTCCTGATCTTCCCGCATATTTTCCAAAGTATGGAGCACTTTGGGCTCAGCCAGCAGACCACCGGTTTTGTAGTAATTGCCATTTTCAATGTTGAAGGTTTCTTTTTTTGCCAGATTGATTCCGGTCTCATCATCACTCAAAAGCTGGCTGGAGCGCATTCCGGAGGCCACGGTGGACTTTCCGGTTCCGGACAACCCAAAGACAAGGGTGACTTCTTTGGACTCGGGATCATAGACAGAAGAGCAGTGGAAGCTCAAATTACCGGTCAGAGGGTAAACATGGTTACTTATGGAAAACATACCTTTTTTGATTTCCCCATTGTAACCGGAACCGCCAATCACAATGATTCGTCGCTCATAGTCATAAAATTTAAAAACCCCATCCACAAATTTTTCATTATCCAGAGTAAATCCGGGAGCGGACAGGATCACCCAGCCCGGCATTTTAGAATCTTTTCCATCTTCCCGGAACATGTTTACAGAAAAGGCTGCCTGGAATGGCTTTTCTGTAATCAGTTTTATAGGAATAGCCAGCTCACCCTGACCCACAAACCGATTGGTTTCATACAGATTTTTTGTTCGTAAATATTCCACAACCTTGTTAATGGCATCCATCAGATCATCCGGAGTCACTCCGCCTTTGGTGTGATTCAGATCCAGGTTTTCACTCACTTTGTGGCCGTTTTGCTCCACAAAATCGGAAATGACGGGAAAAGTGCCGTTGGGACTTCTGCCATATCTTCTTTCTGTTTTAAGAATGGCATACCCACCCTTTACTTTTACCACCTCTCCTTCCGGTAAAACAGAAAATATTTCTTTAAAGACAGCCTTCTGGAAATCCTTCTCCTGAAACTGCGTATTGGCGGCAAAAAACGCTTTTTCCAGTGGCTTGTATTCTTCTTTGCTCAGAAACTGTTTTTTATCCATCAATTGTATGAATTCTTTATTCAAGGGGTGTTTCCCATAATAAGTGGCCAAAGCCCGGTTATTATTTTCCGATTCCTGGTCCATAATATACATCAAATCCTTCATGGGCAAATCAACCCGATCCCCAATCGCTTCTTTTAATCTTGCAATGGCCTGGCATCCGTAATTATCCATTTTCCCCTCCATTTTTTCTGTATCCGGAATTCCGGAACGCGAATCTATTCAAACTGATAACAGTTTTCATCTATTCTAAATTTAAGTGGCATTCTTGCGATGGCAAGTCACATGTAAATAAAGAATAAAAAAAAATTGCATCCTTCCATAAAAGAATTGGCGACGAGCCAAAGAATACATTCTTGGACGTGGATATGATAAGAAAAGGTTTCCTATGGGGCAGTATTTTTGCTCTGGTTTACTATTTCAACCATAGTTTATTTTTTATGGCCAATTCCATATCCAGTGATATTATCCGGAAAGAAATGCTTTTCATCTCCACCATGGCAGATGGTTTTTTCATTGGGCTTTTTCTAATGGCCATACACCAGCGTCCCCTTCGAAAAATGCCGGATATTTTTCTGGCATTTGCGGTAACCACCGCACTGGTGCATATCATGAAAGAAATTTTTCCCATGCCCCGTCCGGTCACCGTGTTCGGGGATGGCCTGGTGCATTGGGAGGGCATTCGCTTAACGGTAAATTCCTTTCCCTCCGGACATTCCGCAGCGGCATTTTTCCTGACAAGGGTGATGACTTATAAAAACCCCTCCCGGAAATCTGTAATTTTATGGATGCTCCTGGGAATGAATGCCGCTCTCTCCCGGGTGGTCATTGGCGTGCATTTTCCCATAGACATTTTGGCCGGCTCCTTGATTGGCTTTTATGGTGCCGATTTTATAATTAAAAAATCATTTCTCCGCAAAAGAAAGATTATCCGTTTCTTTTATATTTTATCCCCCTTTCTGGGGTTGGTTTTATCTTTCTTTTATCTGTTTTTTTATACGGAAAGAATACCAGAATATGAATTTGTAACCATTCCATTGGTTTTTATGCTGGGGATTATCTTTCTGAAAAAAGCCCTCGGGTTTGTTTGGCCACAGAAATTTAAAAAAACCGAAAATAGTGCTATCCATAAGACCAGTACAATAAATATTTTTTTTCCCGTAGTACAATTTTTTATCTTTATTTACATCGCCCTGAAAACACTGTTGCAACCATTCCGGTATCTGTTGCTCTTTTTATTTGTGATTATCCTCATAGCCTATTCCATGGAACTGGGCTATGTCTTCCATCTGGCCAGACACCAAATTTATGTGATGAGCCACTACCGGAGCCTGGAATCCTGGGCACAGGAATCGGAAAATACAAAATATGCGGATAAAATAAAACTCATCCGGAAGGCTTCTGCCTTTGCCAGGGATATCTATGGAATGCCCCATTCCAAAAGCTACTCACAGGTGGTGGATTTAAAAAGGGAGGCCATTGGGACCATGATTACGGTGTCCCATCCTTATGAGTTCCGGACACTATCTTTTTTCTTCCCCATCGCCGGTTCCTTTTCTTACCTGGGTTTTTTTGACCAGAATGTTCTCCGTTCCTTTTTGCGACATTATAAAAACCAGGGTTATGATATCAACCTCGGAGAGATTGCTGCGTATTCCACTTTGCAGTTTTTTACCGATCCGGTATTTAACACCTATCTGAACCAATCCGACGAATGGCTCATCCAGTTGGTTTTCCACGAAATGGCCCATGAAAGACTTTTTTTTAAAGATGATGTTTTTTTCTCTGAACAGCTTGCCGTCTATCTCCAGCACCGGATGAAAAATGATTTTATGGAAGTATTTCCCGGCTCCGTCCAGAGGGAAACGATCCACGCTAACCCGCAATTCCGGAAAACGGTATCCGCCCTTTTCAAGAATCTGAAACAAAATCTGCAGGGAGTCTATCTATCCGATATTTCTCCCATAGTGAAACTCATCCGGAAACATTTGGCCATTCTGGCCTTTTATGGGGATTTTACCCGTCTTTCCCAACAAAACGGGGAATTTTCCCTTCTGGAACAATACCCCATAGAATCCATCAATAATGCCCTTTTTCTCCAGTCAGAACGATACCGGCACTCTCCGGAAGCTTTTGAACGTATTTATGAAACCTGCCGCGAGAATGCTGCCTCAATGACCACGGAACAAATAATGAATGCAAATATGACCATGCGGAAACAAAGTATGCAGTGTTTTCTGGAAAAAATATCGGCGTTGAAGAGATGCTCCCCGGAAGATAGAAAACTCTTCGCGGAGAGCAGGCACGTCTATTCGGAAATCATGGAATCCTGCGTTCAAAAAAACCCGCAGAATTAGTTTCCTCTGGAGGAAGCCTTTTCGGAAATTTCCTTGGAAATATTTCCGGGTACTTCTTCGTAATGGTCAAACTGCATGGAATAAGATGCCCGGCCTTGGGTTAAGCTCCTCAGTTCAGTGGCATAACCAAACATTTCCGCAAGGGGAACAAAGGAGTCCACAACGCGGGCATTTCCTCTCTGGTTCATGGCATTGATTTTTCCCCGCCGCTTATTCAGGTCACCCACAACATCTCCCATATAATCTTCCGGGGTTACCACTTCCACTTTCATAATAGGTTCCAGCAGAACGGGATTTGCTTTTCTGGCACCTTCTTTAAATGCCATGGAACCGGCAATTTTAAACGCCATTTCAGAAGAGTCCACATCATGGTAAGACCCGTCAATGATGGTTGCCTGGATATCCACCATGGGATAGCCGGCCATTACACCGGTCTGCATGGCTTCCGCAATACCCTTTTCCACGGGGGCAATATATTCCCTGGGGACCACCCCTCCCACAATTTTATTGACAAATTTAAATCCGGATGCCGGAGGAAGAGGCTCAATCTCAATCCATACATGGCCATACTGACCACGTCCACCGGTCTGTTTGATATATTTTCCTTCCTGCTGTACTTTGGAACGGATGGTTTCCCGGTATGCCACCTGGGGTTTCCCCACATTGGCTTCTACCTTAAACTCTCTTTTCATCCTGTCCACAATGATTTCCAGGTGGAGTTCCCCCATTCCTTCAATGATGGTTTGGCCGGTCTCCTCATCCGTATGCACCCGGAAAGTGGGATCTTCTTCCGCGAGTTTACCCAGAGCAGTTCCCAGTTTTTCCTGGTCTGCTTTGGTTTTGGGCTCAATGGCCACAGAAATAACAGGCTCCGGAAATTCCATTTTTTCCAGAATCACCGGGTTTCCCTCATCACAAAGAGTGTCTCCGGTTGTGGTATCTTTCAACCCCACAGCGGCGGCAATATCCCCGGCACGGACTTCGTCAATCTCTTCCCTTTTGTTTGCATGCATCTGCAGAAGACGACCAATTCTTTCTTTGGATCCTTTTGTGGAATTCATCACATAGGACCCCTTCTGGAGAGTTCCGCTGTAAACCCGGAAATAGGTAAGTTTTCCAATGAAAGGATCAGAAACAATTTTGAATGCCAGAGCGGAAAAAGGTTCACTATCATCCGCATGCCTCTTCACATCTGCTGTCTCTCTTTCTGTGTTCTTCAGGGAATAGCCGTTGATGGATTCAACATCCAGGGGGGCAGGCAGATACATCAATACTGCATCCAGCAGGGTCTGGACACCTTTGTTTTTAAAGGCAGATCCGCAAAGCACGGGGAAAACTTTCATTTTCAGGGTTGCTTCTCTGAGTCCTTTATTAATTTCTTCTTCTGAAAGAGTTCCGGTTTCCAGATATTTTTCCAGGAGATCTTCTGCATTTTCTGCGACTGCCTCCACAAGTGCGTGGCGGTATTCTTCGGATTTGGTTTTCAAATCTGCGGGAATTTCCTGGTATTCATAGCTGGCACCCAAGTCATCACTTTTCCAGACCACTGCTTTCATTTTAATAAGATCAATAATACCAAGAAAATCTGCTTCTGATCCAATGGGGAGCTGGATGGGAACCGCATTGGCACCCAGCCTGTCCTTCATCATGTCCACAGCATTGTAAAAATTGGCTCCCATTCTATCCATTTTATTCACAAAACAGATACGAGGCACTTTGTATCGGTCAGCCTGTCGCCATACGGTTTCCGTTTGCGGCTCCACACCAGCCACTCCATCATAAACGGCCACGGAGCCATCCAGAACCCGCAGTGAACGCTCCACTTCCACAGTGAAATCCACGTGCCCCGGAGTGTCAATGATATTGATCTGGTGCTCTTTCCAGAAACAGGTTGTGGCAGCAGAGGTGATGGTGATACCCCTCTCTTTTTCCTGCTCCATCCAGTCCATTTCTGCGGCCCCTTCATGAACCTCTCCAATTTTATATGTTTTACCGGTATAAAATAAAATTCTTTCCGTAACCGTAGTCTTGCCCGCATCTATATGGGCCATAATACCAATATTTCTGGTTTGCAACAGTGATACTTTACGTGCCATGATTTATCCCCTTAATATGATTTACACCGGAAAATGGTTTACCAAGCGTAATGTGAGAATGCACGGTTTGATTCCGCCATTCTTCTTACTTCGTCTTTCTTTTTTATGGCTCCGCCGGTGTTATTCAACGCATCCATGAGTTCTGCGGAGAGTTTTTGTGCCATGGTTTTTCCATTTCTTCCACGGGCAGATGTGAGAATCCACCGTATGGCAAGAGACAGCTTTCTGGCCGGATACACTTCCACCGGAACCTGGTATGTGACCCCACCCACTCTTCTGGATTTTACTTCAATTTCCGGTTTGACATTATTCAGAGCTTTTTCAAATACAGTGTATTCGTCTTCTCCAGTTTTTTCTTTTAAAATAGCCAGTGCATCATAAAAAATATCTTCCGAAGTGGACTTTTTTCCGCTCCACATCATTGTATTAATAAATTTGGTTACCGTTTCAGAACTATATTTATAGTCTGGCTTCATTTTACGCTTTAAGCTTCTTGTTCTTCTTCTCGCCATTTTATCCTCTTAAATAAAATATAAAAACCAAAAAAAATCAGGCTTTGGGCCTTTTCGCTCCGTATTTGGAGCGGGCTTTCTTCCGTTTGTCCACGCCCAGTGCGTCCAAAGCTCCCCGGATGATATGGTAACGCACACCGGGTAAATCCTTGACCCTTCCCCCTCTGACAAGAACCACGGAGTGCTCCTGGAGGTTGTGTCCTTCTCCTGGGATATAGGCTGTGATCTCTATTCCGTTTGTCAGACGAACCCTGGCTACTTTTCTTAGTGCCGAGTTGGGTTTTTTGGGTGTAAACGTCATTACCCTGGTGCAAACCCCTCTTTTCTGGGGTGAACTCTGTAACGCAGGAGACTTTGTTTTTTTAACAATCTTTTTTCTCCCGAATCGAATTAACTGGTTAATTGTTGGCATGAAACTCCTCTTTCTTACATCTCAATTGGTCTAAATCAAAAAACTACACTCGCCGTCAACCCTATTGGCTTATGATTCCTCAGAAACTTTCTCTTCATCGGTTTCTTCAAAAAGATCACCCATAATATTTTTATATGCCCGGATGGATTTATAACTGCGCAATCCAGTCCCGGCGGGGATCAAGTGGCCGATGATGATATTTTCCTTTAATCCGCTCAACGGATCTTCCTTTCCCTTAATGGCGGCATCCGTGAGGACTCTGGTGGTTTCCTGAAAAGACGCCGCAGATAGAAAACTCTCCGAATTCAGAGACGCCTTGGTCAGTCCCATCAGGATGGGTTTGGATGTTGCCGGTGCACCACCATCCAGGATTATTCTCTCGTTTTCTTTTTTAAACAAAAGCTTATCCACTGTGGTCTGGGGCAGGAATGAGGTATCCCCGGAATCCATCACCTCCACCTTCCGCATCATCTGGCGGATGATAATCTCTATATGCTTTTCGTTTATATACACCCCCTGCATCCGGTATACATCCTGGATTTCACGGATCAGGTATCTCTGCAATTCTTCTTCCCCCATTATTTCCAGTAAATCATGAGGATCCATGGGGCCATCATCAATGGGATCGCCTTTGGTAACAGTATCCCCATCACGGGAGAGCATCTGCTTTTCCAGAGGAACATGAAGGGTTACGGATTCTGCCTCATCCTCATTCATGGAATCCGGTACAATCTGGATCACTCTTTTTTCCCGCAGGACAGATCCATCGTCCACAAGGGTACCATCCAGTGGAGCCAAATGGCATGGAATCTTGGGATGTCTTGCTTCAAAAAGTTCATCCACCCGTGGAAGACCACCGGTAATATCCCTGGTTTTCTCCGCCTTGGACTCGATTTTCACAAGGATATCCCCTTCTTTAACGGCCGCTCCGTTTTCCATGGTAAGCAGAGCACCCACGGGGAGGGAGATTTCCTCCACCAGCTTACCTTTATCGAAGATGTTAATCCGGGGAATCATTTTTTCACCGCGATAAGAGACCACTTTCCGGATTCTACCGCCACCGCTTTCGGATTCCTCCGCTCTCAGGTTTTTCCCTTCCTCCAGTTCAATGAATTCCACCCTCCCGGAGGTATTTGCCACAATCACCGTGTTGTGGGGATCGTATTCGTTGATCAGATTCTGGGCGGAAATAATATCCTTTTCCTTTATATGAAGAATGCTTCCCGTATCCAGGTGGATGGAATAATCCGGTCCCAGAAGATACACATTTTTACCGTCATCATATATTACTCCGGGCGATTTTGCGTAAATAGAGCGAAAACTACCGTCCTTTTCTCTTTTTTTGGCAATCACCTCACCCCGGATCACCCGGGTATTCGAAGTCAGATTGTAATCTTCCAGATCATCCAGATTGTGGCTCTCAATAATCTGGGCAATGATCACACTCCCTCTTTTTGTGGTGATGGTTTTCCCTTCCCGATTGGTTACAATGCGGGCGGAGATTTTTTTCACAAAAGCATCATAGGGAGCTTTGTTCTGGCTCTCCGCCACTTTTGCCATTGCCGTACCACCCACGTGGAATGTACGCATCGTGAGCTGGGTTCCCGGCTGCCCAATGGACTGTGCGGCAATAATCCCCACTGCTTCTCCCAGTTCCACCATGCTGAGGGTGGAAAGATCCATCCCATAGCATTTGGCACAAACTCCGGTTTCCGATTCACAGGTCATCACGGAACGGATTTTGACGGATTGATAACCCATATTTTCAATATCTGTGGCCACTTCTTCAGAAATGAATGAATTTCTTGGGTATGTTATTTCTTCCGTGCTGGGGTCCACAATGTCTTCCGCAAGGTATCTTCCATACAGCTTGCTCTTTAAACTGACAATGATGGTATCCCCTTCTTTATCGGGAGAGGCAATGTATCCGTTTTTTGTCCCACAATCATCTTCGCGGATGATGACATCCTGGCTGGCATCCACTAAACGACGGGTCAGATATCCGGCATCCGCTGTTTTTAACGCGGTATCCGCCAAGCCCTTCCGTGCTCCGTTCGTGGAGATAAAAAACTCCAAAACCCCCAGGCCTTCCTTAAAATTGGAGCGGATGGGAATCTCAATAATGTCTCCGTTTGGCTTTGCCATCAAACCACGCATTCCGGCCAACTGGCGGATCTGGTTTTTGGAACCCCGTGCACCG
Source organism: Leptospira biflexa (assembly GCA_020720785.1). GTDB lineage: Bacteria > Spirochaetota > Leptospiria > Turneriellales > DYLW01 > DYLW01. The sequence goes on along the minus strand of DYOA01000011.1, from coordinate 35,034 downwards.
GAATTTGCCATGGCATAAACCGGATTGAAGCCACTCTGATCAGTCTGCAGAAGCTGAAAAAGATCGGCGGTAATCAGATCATTGGTCGTTGTCCAGACCTCCACCACCTTTTTATATCTTTCTTCGTTAGTGATGATACCCCGGCGGTGCTCATTTTCAATTCTTTCCACTTCTTTGTTGGCATCTTCAATTAGCCGGCCTTTACTTTCCGGAATTTTGATATCTTCCAGGGAAATGGTGGGGGCAAAACGGGTGGCAAACTCAAAGCCCAGCTTTTTAATGGAATCCAGAAACCGAACGGTCACCGCAATTCCTCTGGTTTTGTAAAGATCGGTAATAATTTCTGTAATGGTCTTACTGGTGATGGGACGGTTGATATAAGAATAGTCCACCGGGAGCATCTGGTTAAACAGCAATTTTCCCGGGGTGGTCTCAATCAGGCGGTCGTTATGCAAAAACTGAATTTTTGTACGATACCGTATGGTTTTTCTATCAATGGCATATAAAACCTCATCCACGGAATCAAACAGGGTTCCTTCTCCCGGCGACCCGCTCAACTCTTCTGTCAGGTAATAAAGCCCCAGGATCATATCCTGGGTGGGTGCAACAATGGGGGAACCATTCGCGGGATTCAACAGATTGTGTGCGGATAGAATGAGTATCCATGACTCCAATTGGGCTTGGTGGGACAATGGTACATGGATGGCCATCTGGTCCCCGTCAAAATCCGCGTTGAATGCATGGCAGACCAATGGGTGGAGCTGGATGGCTTTTCCTTCAATCAAAACAGGTAAAAATGCCTGTATACCCAAACGGTGCAGAGTGGGAGCACGATTCAACAAAACCGGATGTTCATGGATCACCTCTTCCAGTCCTTCAAATACTTCCCTTTCCTCGTTTTCAATCATGCGCTTGGCTGATTTTATATTCTGGGTCAGTTCATGATCCACCAGCCATTTCATAACAAAAGGCTTGAATAACTCCAGAGCCATCTTCTTGGGAAGTCCGCACTGGTACAGCTTGAGTTCCGGACCCACCACAATAACGGTTCTTCCGGAATAATCCACCCTTTTTCCCAAAAGATTCTGGCGAAAACGTCCCTGTTTCCCTTTGAGCATATCAGCCAGGGATTTTAATGGGCGGTTACCCTTCCCTTTGATGGCTTTTTTTCTCCGGGAATTATCAAACAGGGAATCCACGGATTCCTGAAGCATTCTTTTTTCATTGCTGACAATAATATCCGGAGCTTTTAAAGATAATAATCTTTTTAAACGGTTATTCCGGTTAATCACCCGCCGGTATAAATCATTCAGGTCAGAAGTGGCAAATCGCCCGCCTTCCAACTGGACCATGGGCCGCAACTCCGGAGGCAGAATGGGAAGCACATCCAGAATCATCCATTCGGGGCGATTTCCACTGTCACGGAACGCTTCCAGAATTTCCAGCCGCTTGAGAGTACGCTTATCGTTGATTTTCTTTTTCTCTTCCACATAAGCCCGGAGCTCGGCAATCTCATCCTCCAGATTCACCATCGCCAGCATTTCTTTCAAAGCATCCGCACCAATGGAGGCATAAAACTGGTCACCGTACTGATCCATTAAACGGTTGTATTCGTCCGCCGTGATGAGCTGTTTTTCTTTTAAACCGCTATCCCCGGGTTCAATAATAACATATCTTTCAAAATATAAAACGCTTTTAATATCATTCGCCGTCATATCCAGGACAAGGGCAATCCTGCTGGGAACAGTCCGGTAATACCAGATATGAGCCACCGGATAAGAAAGCTCAATGTGCCCCATTCTTTCCCGGCGAACCCGAAAATGGGTGACTTCCACCCCGCATTTATCGCAGACAACACCTTTGTACCGGATGGATTTGAATTTACCGCAGTAGCATTCCCATTCTTTTGTGGTACCAAAGATTTTTTCGCAGAAAAGCCCATCGCGCTCCGGTTTCAGAGTACGGTAGTTGATGGTTTCCGGTTTTTTTACTTCCCCATGAGACCATTCACGGATTTTTTCAGGTGACGCCAGCCGGATACTTATTTTATTAAATTCACGAAATTGTTTCACTCTATCTCCCCTTTATATGCCTATTTCAATCTTCCACCCATGAATTTTTCTTCCTGGGAAAATCTATCCACAAAATCAAAAACCACTTTTCTTGTTTTCCAGAGAATCCACTTTGAAACGACGTCTGGCTTTATTATAATCATCATCCAAGTCTGAAACCTCAATGGGATTATCATCAGAATCCAGAACAAAGAAATCCAGTGCCAGAGACCGGATTTCCCGGATCAGCACGTTAAAGGATTCCGGAATTCCCGGATGAATGGCCTGTACCCCTTTGACGATGGATTCATAAACCCGGGTCCTTCCCTGCATATCATCCGATTTTACGGTTAACAATTCCTGCAGGGTATGAGCAGCACCGTATGCTTCCAGTGCCCAGACTTCCATTTCCCCCAACCGCTGACCACCAAACTGGGCTTTCCCTCCCAATGGCTGCTGGGTAACCAGAGAGTATGGACCCGTGGACCGGGCATGCATTTTATCCTCAATCATGTGATGAAGCTTGATCATATACACATTTCCCACAAACACATTCTGCTCAAACTCATCCCCGGTACGTCCATCCCGGAGGCGGACTTTGGAATTTTCCGGTAGATTGGCAGATTTCATATAATCCGCAATATCATCCCATTTGGCACCGTCAAACACCGGGGTTTCAAACCGAATTCCCAGCACTTCTCCCACCCAGCCAAGCTGGGTTTCAAAAATCTGTCCCAGATTCATACGGGAGGGCACCCCCAGAGGATTTAAAACAATGTCAATGGGATCTCCATTATCCAGAAACGGCATTTCATGCTCAGGTAAAACGGTGGAGATGACACCTTTGTTTCCGTGCCGTCCCGCCATTTTATCCCCCACGGAGATTTTTCTTTTCTGGGCAACGTAAACCTTGACCACTTCACTGATTCCCGGAGCCAAGTCATCCCCTTCATCCCGGTTAAAATATTTAATATCCACCACAATCCCACCATGGCCGTTGGGGACTTTGAGAGAGCTGTCTTTCACCTCTCTGGCTTTTTCCCCAAAAATGCTGTGCAGAAGACGATACTCCGGAGTCAGGTCATTTTCACTTTTGGGAGTGACCATTCCCACCAGAATATCCCCTGCTCTCACTTCCGCTCCAATCCTGATTATACCGCTTTCATCCAAATCCCGGAACGCCCTTTCGTTGATATTAGGAATATCCCGGGTGATGGTTTCCCTGCCCAATTTGGTTTCCCGTGCCTGTATTTCAAATTCCTCAATGTGAATGGATGTGAAAACATCATCTTTCACCAGCCTCTCACTGAGCACAATGGCATCCTCAAAGTTGTATCCATCCCAAGGCATGAAAGCCACTTTGATATTTTTACCCAAAGCCAGACGCCCATTGGATGTTGCATGACCATCGGCGAGAACGGTGGCCTCTCTCTTGGAATCACCATTTTTGAGGGACAGCCTGCCGATGACCTTCTCCCCACCCAGAAACTGACCCGCCACAACCTCTTCCCCTTTTTTAACAGTGGGGACAACATAGCTTTGCAGGGTTTTCAGACTGAATTCATAATCCTTGCCACTCGCCCCTTTCAGTTTCATGGTTTCTTTGTTCAGTTCCACGATCTCTCCGCTTTCCGGAGCATTATATACGGTTACCAGAGGAAGCTGGTTTAATGTTGTGCTTTGGTTGGTCCTTTTAAATTTTATTAATTTATACGTATCCTTAATCCCATCATCATTGGTGACAATAATATGATTCCCATCGATTTTGGACACCGTACCGCTTTTCTCTGCGAGTAAGGTAACGCCGGAATCATAAGCAATATTAAATTCCATTCCAGTCCCCACATAGGGCACCTCACTGGTCAGCAAAGGAACAGCCTGCCGCTGCATGTTGGATCCCATCAAAGCACGGTTTGCGTCATCATGCTCCAGAAACGGGATTAAACTGGTGGATAAAGAAACAATCTGCATGGGGTCCACATCCATCAAATGGATCTCATCCGCATTTTTTAAAGGGAATTCACCCCGGTAACGGCACGCAATTAATTTATCCAGAAACTCACCGTTATCCCCTAACCGTGCGTTTGCCTGTGCAATAACATAATGATCTTCTTCATTGGCAGAAAGGTACACAACCTCTGCGGTGGCTTTTCTGTCTTTTATCACCCGATACGGAGTTTCCACAAAACCATAAGGATTGAGACGACCGTAAGTGGCCAGGGATGTTATCAAACCAATATTGGGACCTTCCGGGGTTTCAATGGGGCAAAGCCTTCCGTAATGCGTATAGTGAACATCCCGCACCTCAAAACCGGCTCTTTCCCGGGTTAATCCTCCCGGTCCCAGAGCGTTCAGCCTTCTTTTATGTGTAAGTTCAGAAAGGGGATTGGTCTGATCCATAAACTGGGAAAGCTGACTGGCACCAAAAAATTCATTCAATACAGAGGTTATGGGCTTGATGGAGATCAGAAGCTGCGGTGTCATGACATCCACATCATTCATACTCATCCGCTCTTTTACAACTCTCTCCATGCGGGAAAAACCTGTTTTCAACTGCATGGCAAGCAACTCGCCCACGGTACGGATGCGGCGGTTTCCCAGATGGTCAATATCATCAAATGGATACCCATCCATCTCATTGATAGCTCGCACCATATATTTTAATGTTTCCACAATATCTTCAGGGCGCAATGTCTGGGTGTTTATTTTGTCATTGAATTTATCCGGATTCAGATGGTTGAACTTGGAATTTATTTTATATCTTCCCACACTGCCCATGTTATAGGTTTTGGGATCAAAAAATAATCTTTCCAGTTCTGCTCTGGCTCTTTCCAGGTTTTTCTGGTGTTTTTCTTCATCCCCATGCTCGGAAATATATTCCAATGGCTTCTGAATCTTTAAAAATTCCACCAGAGCTTCTTCTTCACTGGAAACCCCGTCTTTTTCCAGACTTTTATAAATAATAACATCGTCTTCCATGCCATTTTCTATGATAAGATGGATTTCCGGAACTTTCGCATCTTTTATAATGTCTATATTATCTTCATTCAAAGTGGCACCGGCTTCCAGAAGGACTTCCCCGGTTTCAGGATGGATAACATCCCGGGTGACCCTTCTTCCGATATTTTTCTGGAATGTTTTTATGGTTGTCCCTTTTACAGCCACAATTTCGGCATCAAAAAAGAGATTATAAATATCCTGGTTTGTTCCAAAACCCAGGGCTTTGACCAGCAAAGTAAACGGGAATTTTTTTCTTCTGTCTATGCGGGCAATTAACAGACCCTTGGGGTCCATTTCAAATTCCAGCCACGATCCTTTATGGTCGGGTATAATCCGTGCTGAATACTGATTTTTCAATTCGTCATAGAAGATAAAAACCCCGGGAGAACGATGGAGCTGGTTTACCACAACCCGCTCCGCTCCGTTAATGATAAAAGTGCCGGTGGGAGTCATCAGTGGAATATCCCCCATATAGACTTCCTGTTCCCGGACTTCTCCGGTTTCCATGGCCACAAGCCGGATAATCGCCTTGAGGGGAGCCGCATAAGAAGTGCTGTTTACTTTAGAGTCCCAGATATCCCTTTTGGGCTCGCCCAGAATATACTCCACAAATTCCAGGACAACATCCCCGTTACTGCTTTCAATGGGAAAAGATTCCTCAAAAACGGACTGCAACCCATTGGTTTTTCTTTTTCCCGGTTTTTCCTCCATCTGGAGAAAATCTCTGTATGAATCAATCTGGATCTGCACAAGTGGTGGTACATCCAGAACTTTTTTTATTTTTCCAAAATTTTTAAATAAAACCGAAGAAGCATTAGGAGATATTCTTATTGTCATTTTATCCTCTTTCTTTGACACCCTGGTATTTGATAAGCGATAATATTTTTCCAATTCCTGCCGGCAAAATAATTGCCTGGCGATGACTAAAAAACGAAAACGGCTCTACCACCATACCGGAGATAAAGCCTTGGTTCGTAAAATACAACGATGTTCCCATCCATCCTGACCGCACAACGGGAATATTTCCCGTGTAATCTGTGGAAAAACTCCGAGCAAATGCCCGCACACCATTATTTTAAAGTAATTTTTGCCCCGATTGCTTCGAGATCCGCTTTTATTTTTTGAGCTTCATCCTTGGAAACTCCTTCTTTCAATGTTTGCTTTCCCTCTTCAACAAGCTTCTTGGCATCCATTAAAGGAAGACTTGTTAACTCCCGGACTTTTTTAATCGCATCCACTTTTTTATCTCCGGAGAAGGATTCAAAAACCACATCAAATTCAGTTTTTTCTTCTTCTGCAGCCCCAGCATCTGCAGCTGCAACCGCACCCATCATGGCAACCGGAGCAGCAGCACTTATCCCAAACTTTTCTTCCATCATTTTTACCAGTTCAGCTGCCTGAACCAGAGAAAGATTCCCAATTTTTTCCAGTAATTCTTCTAACATTTGTGTACCCCTCAATTGATTTCTTTATCTAACTTTGTACTTATCCGTTTTTTTCGCCCACTGCTTTTATTCCCCGTGCAAGGGAAGCAATGACATTGTTCATCATAGACGCAATCTGGGTCGCAGGTGCGTTAATAGTAGCAGCAATGGTAGCAAGAAGCTCGCTCTTCCCGGGAAGTCCCGCAATCCTTTCCACATCCTTGTCAGAAAGAAATCTGGATTCAAATACCCCGGAAACAATGATCAGTTTATCATTACCCTTGGAATACTCTTTTAATATTTTTGCCGCTACCGGAAGATCTTCCCCGGAAAAGACTCCACCCAAGGGACCGGCAAGCTGGTCTACTGGATAATTTTCCAGGTCTTCTCTATTCTGCAGGGCAAGATTAAAAATATTGTTTTTGATAATCTGATAACGGTATCCGCTTTCCAGAAGTTTTTGTCTTAAATCCGTAAGCTGGGCAACCGTCATCCCGGTGTACCGGGTCAAGACAAAATTTGGGGCTCTGGAAAGTGTCTCCGCGTATGTATCCAATAATCCCACATTCTTTTGTGAAGGCATTTTTTACTCCTAAAGCGGGATTAGCCCCGCAATTCCTTTGTATTTAAACGAATCCCGGGGGTCATTGTCCCGGCAATGTAAGCGGATACAATATAATCGCCCTTGGCGTCACTGGGCTTATCTTTCATAATGGCATTATAGGCAAAGCGAATATTTTCGCTTAATTGCCCGGCTTCAAAAGACAGTTTCCCCAGTCCCAAGTGCACCACTCCGCTTTTATCCGCACGGTATTCCACCCGTCCGGATTTTAACTGCTTTAATATTCCACTGATATCCATGGTGACGGTACCCGCTTTGGGCTTGGGCATCAATCCTTTTTTTCCCAGCACCGGCCCCAGTTTTCCCACTTCCTTCATCATATCCGGTGTGGACACAACAAAGTTGAAATCCACCCAGCCACCTTTAACCTTTTCAATTAAATCGTCATCTCCCACATAGTCAGCACCGGCATTTTTTGCTTCCTCTGCTTTTTCACCTTTGGCAAAAACCAGTATTTTTACGGTCTTACCGGTACCGTGCGGAAGCTGGATGGCACCTCTCACATTCTGGAGGCTTTTATACTTTATATTAAAATGGGATTCCATGGTGGAATCAAATTTGGTCTGGCTGATTTTTTTAATCAGCGAAACGGCGTCATCCACATTGTACTCCCGGGATTTATCTATCTGTTTGACTGCATCAATATACTTTTTCCCCATTTCTTCTTCCTTATGCTTCCACGGTCACACCCATGGAACGGGCGGTACCGGCCACAATCTCCATGGCAGCTTCAATATCATTTGCGTTCAGATCCGGCATTTTCTGCTGGGCAATCTCCCGTAACTTCTGGCGGGACAAAGTGCCCACTTTTATTTTATTGGGAGTGGCTGAGCCTTTTTCAATTCCGGCTGCTTTTTTCACCAGGTCACTGACCGGTGGCACTTTTATGATAAACGTAAAGGAGCGGTCCGCAAACACGGTAACAACCGCAGGAATCATACTCCCCAACTGGTTTTGGGTCTTTGCATTGAAGGCCTTGCAAAACTCCATGATATTAACCCCATGCGGACCCAACGCGGTTCCCACTGGAGGAGCCGGGTTTGCTTTTCCTGCCGGGATTTGTATTTTTACCTGTTTAATTACTTTCTTAGACGCCATACCAATTCCTTCTTACGATATTTGCCAATTTTTAGACGTGGGATGTACTGGCAACCCTTTTTACAGTTTACTCACCTGCAAATAATCCAATTCCACCGGGGTGGTTCGTCCAAATATCTCCACCATCACCCGGACTTTACCTTTTTCATGATTTACTTCGTCCACCACTCCCTGAAAATTCCCAAAAGGCCCGTCAATAACACGCACAGTCTCTCCCTCTGAAAACAGAATTCTGGGTTTGGATTTTTCCTCCGGGGCAGCATCCCCCATTTCCGCAAACAGACTCTGGATCTCTTCCTCTGACAAAATCTGGGGCTCATTTCCGGTGGATACAAAATCCATCACACCAGGAAGAGAACGGACTTTCCGCATCAAATCATCGGTCATATCCAGCTCAATAAAAACATAGCCGGGCATAAATTTCTTTTTTATTATCCGCTTTTTCCCTCCACGGAGTTCGGCCATTTCAATGGTGGGGACTTTGACCTGACCCACATTCTTTTTTTCCGGCCATTTTTCTTTTTCTCTTTCAATCAGCTTTTTTACTTTATCTTCATGGGAGGATAAAGTATGGAGTACATACCAGGAAAGTGCCATTAACCCAAGACTCCATTTACGATGGACGCAATTCCTTTATCCAGCAGATATATGAAGAGAGTAAAAATAATCACCGCAATAAAAACAACAATGGTGGAACTGGAAACAGTATCCCAGGTGGGCCATGTTACCTTTTTTAATTCCGCTCTTGCTTCTTTGAGAAACGCAATCATTTTTTTCATACCAACCCCTTTACGGAGATATCTTTCAGGGCAAGAAGGAATCGAACCCTCATTAACGGTTTTGGAGACCGCCGTTCTACCGTTGAACTATTGCCCTGAATGAGCCCACAACCAGATTCGAACTGGTGACCTTTTCCTTACCATGGAAATGCTCTACCGGCTGAGCTATGTGGGCATTCGGAGAGGGAGGGATTCGAACCCTCGGTCCAGTTGCCCGGACGACGGTTTAGCAAACCGTTCCTTTCGGCCTCTCAGGCACCTCTCCATTTACTTTGCGGAGAAGGTAGGATTCGAACCCACGATACCTTTCAGTATAACGGTTTTCAAGACCGCCGCCTTCAACCACTCGGCCACTTCTCCTGGCTCAATGGATAGAATCCTATCCGGAAACAACCCGTCAAATATTTAATTTTTTACTGGACAAAATAATGATGGCATTGGATATGCGGATTACCCATGAAAATACTAATCGTAGAAGATGATGCCGATACCCGAGCTCTGATCAAAATGCTGGTTTTAAAAAGATCCCATGATGTATTGGACTTTGAAGATGCGGAATCCGCTTGGGAAACATTCCAGAAAGATCATTTTGATATTGCCATCATTGACTGGGTATTACCGCAAATGACCGGACTGGAGCTCACCAGAAAAATCCGGAGTCTGGCAGAAACCGGAGAAAATGCAGACATCCCCACCTATATCATCGTGGCCACCGCAAAGGACAGCCATGATGACCTTAGTGCTGCTCTGGATTCCGGTGCCGATGACTATATCACCAAACCCTTTAACTCAAAAATACTGAATGTGCGCCTGGCTGTGGCAGAAAAACAGATCATCCACGCCATCCGTCAGAATAAAGCGGAAGAACAGCTGCGCCTCAGTGCCATAGTGTTTAACCTGAGCGATGAAGGGATTATGATAACAGACCAGGATAACAACATCATACTGGTCAATGAAGCATTCACAAAAATTACGCAATACGACGCGAAGGAGTCGATGGGTAAAAATCCGAGGTTTCTCCAGTCCAATCTTCAGGATAGGGCATTTTTCAAAAAGATGTGGCACACCATCCATGACCAGGATTTCTGGCAGGGGGAAATCTGGAACCGCAGAAAAGAGGGAGAGGTATATTCCGAGTGGCTGACCATCCGGGTGCAGAGAAATGAAAAAGGGGAAATCACAAACTATGTGGGCGTCTTTTCTGATAAATCCCAGGGAATCCGGGCAAAACAGGAACTGCTGTATGCCCAGAACCATGACCGCCTGACCAGACTCCCCAATCGGTTTCAATTTGTGGAAACTGTGCGTTATGCTATTTCTGTATCCAAAAAAACAAAAAAAGAAATAGCGGTTTTTTTTATTGATATTAATCGGTTTAAACTGATCAATGAAACCTTTGGCCAGGGAATGGGGGATTATTTCCTGCAGATGGTAGCTTCCCGTCTCAAAAAAGTGGTCGCATCAGAAGAAAACTTGGCCCGGGTGGGCGGGGATGAGTTTACCCTGCTTCTGGAGGATATCCAGAATCTGCAGGATGTGACACAGATTGCCCAGAAAATCATTAATGATTTCCAGACTCCGTTTATGATCCAGAATTCAGAGATCATGGTGACAGTCTGCATTGGGATTGCCATGTATCCCAATGATGGAAACGACGCCCTGGTTCTTCTGCGGAACGCGGATTCCGCGGTATACAAGGCAAAAGAAATTGGTATCAATAACTATCAATTTTATACTCCGGAAATCAATGCCCGTGCTTTTGAGCAGCTTACGTTGGAAATTCAGCTCCGGAAATCCATCAAGGAAAACCAGCTTCTCATTTATTACCAGCCGCAGTGGGAAATTGGGAGTAAAAAGATGCTGGGAATGGAAGCCCTGTTGCGCTGGAAACATCCGGAACTGGGGATGGTTTCCCCGGCAAAGTTTATCCCGCTGGCGGAAGAAAATGGTCTTATTATTCCCATGAGCGAATGGATCATCGAGAGCGTCATCCGCCAGATTCTGGAATGGAAATCCCAGGGATATCTGGAATACCGGGTGGCCATCAATACCTCCGCCCGGCAGTTTCATGAAAGCGATATCATTGGATTTCTGGAGAAGATGCTTGCCCAGTACGCCATTGACTCCTCCAGCCTGGAGCTGGAATTAACGGAGAGGGTCACTATGCGGGAAGGTAGCCAGAGTATTGATAAATTGGTGAAAATCCGGGAAATGGGAATCCATCTTTCCCTGGACGATTTTGGTACCGGATATTCCAGCCTTAGTTATCTCCAGAAATTCCCCATTGATCTTCTGAAGATTGACCAGTCATTCATAAAAAATCTGAATATACGGATGGAGGACGCCGCTATTGTGAAAACCATCATCGCCATGGGAAAAAGCCTGCGGATGAAAACCATAGCCGAGGGCGTGGAGACAGAAGAGCAGCGGAAATTCCTGCATGAAAACGGCTGTGATTATGGACAGGGATTTCTGATCTCCCCCGCCCTCCCCGCCAGCGAAATCGTATCTTTTTTTGAGAAAACGGAAAAATAATATGAGCATACGGAAATATAATATGGTAGTCATCGGCTCCGGACCCGGGGGCTATACCGCTGCCATCCGGGCATCCCAACTGGGCATGAACACCGTTGTTCTGGAAAAAGCGGAAATTGGAGGCACCTGCGTCAATTACGGATGTGTCCCCACCAAAGCGTTGCTGGAGTCCGCCCATTTTTTTGCATCCATTGGGAAAAACCGTCTGGGAGTGGAAATCCCGCACAAAAACAAAATTCCGGACAGTTCCACCATTGCCGCTATCTGGGACCGGAGCCGCAAGGCAGCATTAAAATCGTCCATGGGAATCACTTCGCTTTTCAAAAAATACAGCGTGGAACTCATCCGGGACGCCGGCGTTTTCGTGGATTCCCACCATATCTCTCTAACCGCAGCCGGGGAAATTCTGGAGTTTGATTACGCCATCATCGCATCCGGCTCCCTTCCTCTGGAAAAACCCCCGTATGAATCCGATGACCAGATCATCTGGAACTACCGCAGTGCACTTCTGAAATCAGAAATTCCGGCCAGCCTGGGCATCATTGGCGGCGGCATCATTGGAATGGAAATGGCCGATCTATTCTCCTCTCTGGGAAGCAAGGTGACCGTCTATGAATATGCCCCCTCCATTCTCCCGTTTCTGGAAGACTTCCAAGCAAAAGGTCTTAAATCCCATTTCCAGAAGGAAGGGGTGAAAATCCACGAAAATGTCCGAGTGGAAAATATTCTGAAGGAAGAATCATCCGCAATCCTCCGATACAGGGATGCCCAGGATAATCTGAACAATGAAAAATATGACCGCATCCTGAACGCCACCGGAGTCCGTCCCAATGCGGAAGCTCTGGGAATGGATAAACTGGAAGTGGCCACGGTGAATGGGTTCATTCCCGTGGACGACGAATACAGAGTCCTTCCCCACCGGAACATTTTTGCTATCGGCGATGTGATTGGAGGGCGAAGGCTGGCCCATAAAGCATCCAGAGAAGGCCATATTGCCGCAGAATTTGCCACCGGAGCCAACCCCGCCACCATAAGCGAACATGAAATTCCTTCTGTGGTATACACCCGCCTTGCTGCCGCCGGGGTTGGGAGAACAGAGAAAGAGCTCATGGCAGAAAAGACATGCTATAAAATGGTATCGTTCCCGGTCAATGCACTGGCCATGGCCACGGCCATTGGGCAAAACCAGGGAGAAATGCGGATTTACTACCACCCTGAAAAGGAAACCATCCTGGGTGCCCATATTTTATCCCCCCTGGCCGGAGAAATCATCACCTATTTTTCTGTTTTCATGAAAAATGAAATCCATCTGAAAGAAATAGCGGAAAGCATTTTTCCCCATCCCACGCTCTCCGAAGGGGTTTATGAGGTGGTCAACGCCGCCCTTGGGGTAAGCTGCAATATCTGATTATAACTGTACTTTATGTGATTTGATATATTGCTCTGCGGCGGTCTGTTCTGCTCTTTTCCGGCTTTTTGCGATTCCCCGGGAGGCAAGTTCATCCATGATAAAAAGACCAATTTCATAGTCTTTATCATGCTCCGGCCCGGAAGTGGAAAGCACCCGGTATTCCGGACGGATTTTTCTTTTTTTTACCAGCCATTCCTGAAGCTGGGATTTATAATCAATGCTTCCGGAAACCACCGCCTCCCCTTCAATATAAGGAGCCCAGTGTTTTAATATGAACATTTCTGTGGTATCATATCCCCTATCCAGAAAAATCGCACCCAGGATGGATTCCATCGCGTCCGCAATGTTGGACTTTCTTTCTGATCCTCCGGTGTCTTTTTCTCCTTTTCCCAATAGGAGGAGGTCGGCAATACCCAGGCCTTCCCCGATTTCTGCCAGAGTGGCTTCACACACAATTCTGGATTTTTTTTTGGTTAAATTTCCTTCATCACATTCCTCGCACTGACGGCAGATGGCCAGAGCCACCACGGTGCCCAGAATGGTATCTCCCAGAAATTCCAGCCTCTGGTTATGAAGATTTACTTTCAGTTTATTTTTATAGCCATGATAATTCTCATTGGCGTAGCTTTTATGAGTCAATGCCTGATCCAGAAGCTCCAGAGAAACACCCTGAAGGGAATTTCTGGAGGAGAAATTCTTAAGTTTTTTCAGCCGATCTTTATTCATTGAAAAAAGGATCTGCCTTCCGTGGAAAGCAGATCCAAAAATTTTTCAGGCGTGCTCGTCGATGTATTTGCTTACGTCACCAACAGTTTGGATTTTTTCAGCATCTTCATCAGGAATTTCAATGCCAAATTCTTCTTCAAGAGCCATTACAAGCTCCACAGTGTCCAAAGAGTCAGCGCCCAAGTCATCGATGAAGTGAGATTCGTTAGTAACTTCCCCTTCGTCAACACCAAGCTGCTCAGAAATAATTTTTTTGATTTTGTCCATATCTGCCATGGATGTTCTCCTGTTACTTAATATTTATATAATCTTATTTCACAAATAAAATTATACCCCGTTTAATCCACCGTTGACGTTTATAACCTCACCGGTCACATAGGATGCCATATCGGAAGCCAGAAAGAGGATAGGTTTTGCTATATCCAACGGCTGGCCAATATGCCCTATGGGAATTGCCTTAATCATTTCTTCCGCCATTTTTTCCGGAATTTTCGCGGTCATGGGGGTTTCAATAAACCCCGGAGCTATTGCATTCACGCGAATTCCCATTCCGGCAATTTCTTTCGCGAGGGCTTTGGTGAATCCAATCACCCCAGCTTTGGTCGCGGAATAATTTGCCTGTCCTGGCGCACCAAGAGCGTTTACGGAAGAGATGTTGATAATGCAACCACTTTTTACTTTTCTCATTACGTTAACCGCTGCGTGAGTAACATTAAATGTACCTGTCAGATTAATGTCAATTACTTTTTGCCATTGATCCTGCTTCATCCGGATAAATAATCCGTCCATGGTAATACCGGCATTGTTCACCACCACATCAATTTTCCCAAATTTTTCCACTGTGGCGTTAATTAATTTGTCCACCTGCTCTCTGTTGGAAACATCACAAACGGCAGAAAGGGTTTCTACGCCTTTGCCGGCAATTTCCTTGGCTGTGTTCGCTGCGGTTTCGGCATCAATATCACTGATCACAACCTTGCTTCCCACTTCTGCGAAAGCTTCTGCGATTCCCTTTCCAATACCCCGGCCAGAACCGGTCACAATCACCACTTTATCTTTTAAATCCTGCAATCCAATTGCCATAATCTGCTCCTTTTACCATAAATTTATTTTGCTTTACTTTATCATTAAAATTTTTAATCGCCATCCCTCCGGTTTTCCCAATGCCCCAAAAATTTGTATTTGCAGCAAAAAGTTTTCCGGAAAGAAACCACAATTATTTCTACTGGGACAAGGTTGAAAATGAAGCATGGGCGTCACGTTTTTTTTGCGTCGATAATGGTAAACGCGTTGACGGGTTCACAAGTCAAACATTAGAAAAGAAAAATTATCCCGGGGCTCGCACGCTTCAATTTTTTCCGCCAGAAAGCGGGCTGCCTCTTCCAGAGTCTGGCTGACCAAATTCATTTTTTCCAGTTTAATCATCTTCTCCCATAACCCATCGGTAGCCAGCAGAAACCTTCCTGCGGAAACCGGAATACTGCGGTATTCCCAGTCCACGGAGATTTTTTCCTTTCCTCCGGAAAAAGCCGACGTGAGGATATTCCGGAGCGTATGGGATTCAATTTCCCTTTTTCCTATTTTCTTATTTTTGAATAATTCATAGGCAACGCTGTGATCCCTGGTCAAAACCACGTATTTATCTTTTTTACTGAGCCTTTCCTTTTTTATGTGGTAAAACCGGGTATCCCCGGCATGGAAATACACCAATCTGTCATTCTGTATGGCAAGGAAGGTGGCGGCTGCCCCCATTCCCTCCAGCTCCGGTTCATCCAGCACACAGTCGTGGAGAATGCGGAGGATGTTCTCTCCAGCAGAATAAGCCACTCCCCTGCTATCCAGAAGCCTGGGCGTACCGGAGAAGGCTTTGAGGACCATATCCGCCGCCAAATCTCCGGCGGGGGCACCCCCTATACCGTCAGCAATTCCCAGGATGATGGGAAATTCCGAGAAAGATGTGAACTCCGGTTCCCGCATGGCATGAAGCTGTACCACCCTGTCATGGATCAGAAGAGCATCCTCATTCCGGCGACGGTGTTTTCCTGCGTTGGTATAATAGGCAATCTTCAGCATGGCTTTTCCATTATGCCCTCATTGTGTGGGTCTTGCCGGGGTGTCAATGGTAATTCTATTTACCTCGAAACCCATCCGGCTTTCAAGCAGAAAGGAACCCGCAACAGAGCTCGTCATCCAGGGTAAACTGAAAAAAACTATTTGACAATACAAAAAAGCCGGATTTTTGCATTTATGGGGTTTTTGCCGGGCCGATTATTATTGATACGCAAGGTTTTCCAATTATGGATGGGGTTTTTCATTTTGGGAATTCCCTTGGAGTATGGAATGGGATTGGATTCCATTTCCCATCAATACCATGTTTGTAAAAAAAATCCATCCCTTCCGGGGGACGCTTACCAATGCCGGTTATGGGATTTTCAGAAGAGAATTTTCCTTCATGATGTGAAAACAATCCGCTTTTCCATTCCAATGAAGGATTCCAGGATTTTTCTGGTTACCATCCCCGGACAAAGTCTTTCCGGATATATTGCCCTGCGGAAAACCACTGTCCATGTATTCCGGGGAAAAGAAGTGCTCCGCCCACACAAACTCTTTTTCCATAATGCCCCTCTCTACCGGATACCTCCGCCAGATAAAGAGAAAACTAACTCTGATTTGCAGATTACCGGGGGTTTGTCCGGCATCCCTTTTCATCCGGAGACCATTTTATCTGACCTTTCCATCAAAAAAGGTGGGGAGAATCTGGTTTTGGAGGAATTGGGTATCGCGATGATCCGGGAAATAGCTTTAATGGCAACTCTGGCGGGGCTAATCCTGATATTTATTGCATCTCTGATATTTTTCCATTGGAAAGAATTTGTCCTCTATCCGTTTTTGTTTTCCCTCTTTTTTATCCATCTATTAATGGTCACTCATGGTTATGAGTCCCTGGCCACAATGACCCGATTAGGCTACCTTTCTGTGATGCTGTTTTCTGTGACCTTACCTCTCTGGATAAAAACGAAGAATACAGATAAACGGTATTTCCTTATACCGCTGATTACCATAATGGGTATTTTTCTGGTTTTATATGCAGGGGATAATGAGTTGATCAACTACACATTGATTATCGGTTTTATTCTGATTCTGGGATTTGGTTCCTATACATTGATTAAAAACTCTGAGCTCAAAAAAACAATCGTCATTGTCCAGGATTATTTTCTGTATTCCATGGTATCCATACTGGTTCTTGTGGATATTCTGGGTTTTTTGTCCGGCATTCCCGTAATTTATCTTCTGGTTTATTTCCTGTCCTTTCTGACATGGGTGACGGTGCTTTTTTTAATTCTGCGGGTGAATACAAAATATGCCGTCTGCCGGCAGAAATATACATGGCTTCAGCATTTTCTTCCATCAGATAAAAAACTGTATCTCCTCCGGGCCATGATAAAAAAATATTCTGATAATTTTATGCAGCATGAGGGTATATCCGTTATGGGCGTAGTTCTGATTTTGCCGGAGAAATATAAGAATATTCATTTAACGCAATTCAGAAAAAAAATCAAAAATGGCAACGAACTATTAATCCGGCTTCTGGATGAACTATTTGCCCAGAAACTTGATTTATTCTATGGCAGCATTCTGAAATTTTCTGAAAATCCGGCGTTATCGGTTACCCATATCCAGATATTGACCAATTTTAATGAAAACGATTATATATTTTTTTTGCCGTTGCATGCTCAGAAAAAGATAATCGGGCTGATGGCTGGAATTGTGCCACGGAACAGAAGGGATCATTTCTCCATGGATATTTTTATGATTATTCAAAAAATGATGGAAACGTCCATTGCATCTCAATTATCCAGATATCAGTTGAGAGCAATAAACCAGGGACTGGAATCCAAAATCAGTCAACGTACCAGGGAATTAACGGCAAAAACAAATGAACTGGAAAAAATGAATCATTGGAAAACAGATTTTTTTGCGAAGATCACCCATGACATCAAGACCCCACTTTCCCTTCTTACCATGCCCATTGATACCCTGTTAAAAAAAAAGGATAAATTGAATAAGGAGCAGGTCCACCTTCTGGATATCATTAAATCATCCAGTTACCGGGTCATCTCCATGATCAACAATACCCTGGATCATTCCCGCCTTGAGGGAGACAAAATGCAGATAATTCTTATTTATTCGGATATTAATCATTTCATACGGCAAATTTCTGAGGTTTATGAGAATATCATAGGTTTCAACAATATGGAATTTATACGGATCATACCGGAAACACCCATGTACCTTTTCTTTGATCCGGAGAAAATAGAAAAAATTTTGAATAACCTTCTGGGAAATGCAATAAAATATAACAGGCCGGAAAAAAAGATAACCCTTTCCATAAAAATTTCCACTGGAAAATACTGGATACTGGTACGGGATGAAGGCCACGGTATAGCAGATGAATTCATGGATAGTATATTTTCTGCCTATACCCAGATCCAGGATCCGGATAAAATCTTTTATTCCGGAAGCGGGCTGGGTCTGTCAAATGTAAAGGAAATGATCGCATTGCATGGTGGAGACGCCAGTGTAAAAAGCCAGCCAGGGCAATATACAGAAATTGGCGTTTACATCCCCATAAAAACCGATGAAGAATCAGAAATTGTGGATGTTGATATTTCCAATATCACATACCTCCAGAAAGAGCGATGGATTTCCTATATCCATACAATTAAAAATCAGGAGAAATTATCTGTCCTCATTGCCGGGAATAAATCGGAATTACAGAAATCCCTGGGAAAACTTTTATCCATGCATTTTGACGCCGGTATGGCTCCGGATGATTTTTTTCTGGACAACCCGGACGATGCAGGCTGGAAAAAAAATATATCCACATCTCATATTGCTATTTTTATTTTTGGCGGGGAAAAAAACGGGGCTTTCCTTTCCCGGGTCAGAAACCTGCTCTCATGGTATGAACACCGCAACCTTTATCTCCCATCCATTGGCTTTATCCCATTGGGTTACAGTGAAGAAATTTCCGATTTATTTGACGAGGTGATCTATTATCCGGCCCACGACATGGAAATTCTGGAGAAGATAAAACGCCTGCACCAGAACACAAGAAAAATAATACGCCAGAAAAATCAGTAAACCGTGTTTTCAGGAAAAATGGTGACCGCCATTGCC
>DYOA01000011.1:0-16107 GCA_020720785.1 Leptospira biflexa | reverse complement strand
TGCCTCTTCCCTGACCTCTCCCAAGGCCATCATGGGGGTGCCCTCCGTCATGCCGGTGACCGCCACCGTGCTCATGGAAGTGATCGCTTCCATCATGATGCCCGCAACCATGTTCATGGGTGTGAGCATGGACGTGCGTTTCGTCCTGGGTTTTGTTTTTCCCGCCACAGCGTCCCTGCATTCTTCCGGTGCGTGGCCCGTCGCCTTTGGGTCCTGTTCTATCAAAATTTGGCATTGTTTTTTCCTTAACTATAAATTATGCTAATTTGCGGAATCGGCCAAAAAAAGGTGGCATTAAAATCGAAGAACCCCCGGTGCACGCGGGAATAAAATTACATCCCGGATATTATTCATACCGGTGGCAAACTGTACCAATCGTTCAAAACCCAGACCAAAGCCGGCGTGCGGTACTCCGCCAAACCTGCGGGTATCCAGATACCACCACAGCTCCTTTGCGGAGATACCAAAGGATTCCATTTTTTCCTTTAAAATATCCAGATTGTCTTCCCGCTGTGACCCGCCGATTATCTCCCCTATCTGCGGAAAAAGGACATCCATCGCCCGCACGGTTCCATTCTCTCCCCTTTTCATATAAAAGGCTTTGGATTTTTCCGGAAAATCCGTGAGGATGACCGGCCGGCTAAATTCTTTTTCCACCAGATATCGTTCGTGCTCTGACTGGAGCTCCACCCCCCAGGGTTCCACCGGATACTGGAATTTCCCTTTTTTTGCCATGGAAGAGGACGCCAGAATTTGCAGGGCATCCGTGTACGTGATTTTCTGAAAGGGGGATGTGAGGATAAAATTTAATTTTTCCAGAAGGGACATGGTGTCTCTGGCGTCCTTTGGTTTTTCCGCCTGCTCTTTATCCCGCCGGTCGCTGAGGAATTCCATATCGTCCGGAAGGTCATGAATCAGGGAACCCAGTAAAAATTTCAGAAATTCTTCCGCCAGCTCCATATCTTCCGGGAGTTCGTAAAAAGCCATTTCCGGTTCCACCATCCAGAATTCGGAAAGATGGCGGGATGTATTGGAATTCTCCGCCCTGAACGTGGGACCAAATGTGTATACTCTGGATAGCGACAATGCGGCCGTTTCCGCTTCCAACTGACCGGATACCGTGAGGTTTGTCTTTCTGCCAAAAAAATCGGCGGAAAATGATTCCGCATTTTTTATATTAAATTCTTTGAGGGTGGTCACGGAAAAAACTTCCCCCGCCCCTTCCGCATCGCTTGCGGTAATAATGGGGGTGGGTATGTGGTAAAAACCGCGCTCGTGGAAAAAGCGGTGTATGAAAAAATTCAGATAATGGCGAACACGAAAAACAGAAGAAAAAGTCTGCGTGCGCAAACGCAGATGGGCGTTTTCCCGCAGGAATTCCATGGAATGCTTTTTGGGCTGGATGGGGTATTCTTCCGGAGGAGCATCTCCCAATATCTGTATTTCTTCTGCGGCAAACTCCAGCGTCTGTCCCTTTCCGGGGGACGGCCTGGGGTGCCCCGTGGCAACGAGCGAAACGCCGGTGTGGATGGGCAAAACGAGGAGTTCTTCCTTCTCCAGTACCATCTGGAGATTGTGAAAAGTGGAGCCATCGTTGACGGAGACAAATTTCACCTGTGCACTCCCCCGGACATGGCGGACCCATCCGGATATTCTGACGGAAATCTGAGCATCAGGGGAAGCATTTTCCATTTTTAAAATCTGGTCGATGGATGTTATATTTTTCATGGTATTCCCTTTCTTATGATCAAATCCCGCCGGAGAGGTATGCCTTTCTTTCCGCCTCCGGAAATTTTTCAATGGCATATCGCAGCATTGTACGGGGCATTTTTTTATATGTTTTTTTGAGATATGTATCGAGGCTGATTTTATCTCTGTTCCCGATTTCCCGGAGCATCCAGCCGGTGGCCTTATGCATCAGATCATGAGGATGATCCAGAAAAACATCCGCCAACTCCAACGTGGCCGTAAACTCCCCATACCGGATAAATTCCTGAGTGGCAATCATTGCGATGCGGTTATCCCATAGAGAAGGGCTGCGGGAAAGTTGCGTTAAAATATCCAGAGATTCTTTTTTCCCGGATGCTGCTTTTTTCCGAAGGTAGTCCCCCAGAATCTGTGCCGCCGATGAGTCCACAAGATCCCAGTTGTTCACATATCCTTTATTTTCCAGATACATATTCACCCATTTTTCCGGCGGTGAAGCGGAATTTTTCCCACCGGATTTTTTATACCGCTCCACAAGAAGAAAAATTCCCGTGAGGCGAACTTCATGGTATTTGCTCCGGATGCAATCGCGGATGTCATTTTCTGCTATGTTTCTGTGGAGCCAGGTGATTTTTCTGAGCACCGGGACAGTAATCCCCAGAAACTGGTCTCCCTCTCCGTATCCACCCGGAAAGCACTGGAAAAACTTTTTATTCTTTTCCGCTTTTTCCGGATCAGAAATCTCTTTCAATGCTGTAATTACGGGATTCATAGGGGGTTAGAAAAAAATATAGCCGTACTTAGACAACCCTGGTACGCTGAATACTATTTTCTTAATGTCCTTCCTCTTTGCATTTTATTTCCACCAACCATTTGGTCAATCGCTTTTCATGGATTTCCATCGAATAGCATTAACCCATACACCCAGAGAATATCCATGGAGACATCACCGCCCATTATTTCCCCGGAAAGGCAAGTCTCCGGCATGAAGAATTTTTCCCCACTGCTGCCCGGGGTCACAGGCATTGAGCAGAGGCTTTGCGTAAGAATATTTTCTTTCGGGAACCCGGACGGCGGGGACATAACCAATATTCCCCTTTATATCCGCATACAGAAAGTTCTGGCCACTCACCGCATAATCCCGGAAGGCACTGCGGAATTCCTGAAAATTCCCCGCCGGTTAATCCGGAAGTTGCATGATCCGGATTAAATGATCCATATCCGGAGCCAAAAACTGACCAGATAGGGCGAAAACATTATTTTAATGATGAAAATTCTCTTTTATACTTGACGATAGATAAAAAATCGTCTTTATTGTCCGTGCTGGATAATAAAGCGGGAATATTGAAAGCGGCTGCTCTGGAATACACCGGGAAGGCTCCGCGATTAAAGGCCTATGGGAAAGGAGATGCAGCCAAGGCTATCATTGAAATGGCCAGAAAATTTAATGTAAAAATAATAGAAAAAGAATCCGATGATCTATTAGAGATGCTGAGCCAGATCAAAATTAACACAGAAATTCCGCCGGAGTTATATCTGGCCATAGCGAGGATTTATTCGTATTTTTATTTTACAAAGGACAGGAAAAAACAAAACTCATGAAAAAGATAATGGTCAATACCCTGAAACCGGGAACTGCGTACAGCAAACCCCTTTATCTGGATCAGGATAATGTATTTTTAAAGGCAAATGAAAAAATAACCCAGTCTGATATTGAACGTCTGGCAAAATGGAATATTTCCTATGTCCTCTGCGATGGAGAGGTGGTCAAGGGCAATCCCAAAACATCCTTTGATGATTCCTTTCTGGAAAGTGCCAGCGATGAGCAGCAGAAAAGCCTCCAGGAGATACAAGCCAATTTAAAAGCCACTTATAAAAATAAAAGCTCCTTTCAATCTTTTATGATGGAGGCGGAAAAAAGCCTCACCGAGGCCTATACAGAAATATATAATAAAAAACCATACCAGATCAGTCTGATCCGGAATCTGGCGGAAAAACTTACGGATCAGCTGAACCAGTGTCCATACTGCTTCATGCCGGTATGTTTCCCTAATAACCGGGTGAATGTGGTACTCCATGTAATCACAGCATCCCTTTACGGATCCATACTGGCAAATGCTCTGGGCTATTCCCGTCCCCGGATTAATGAACTGGTTCAGGGAATGCTTCTGATGGATATTGGGATGCAGGAAATCCCGGAAGGTATTTTAAATAAACCAGAACCACTCACGGATTCCGATAAAAAACGCATCCAGCGGCATCCCATCATGGGGTACCAGCTCCTGACACAGGAAGCAAAAGTAAAGAATGTCATAGCCACCGTGTCTCTGGAGCACCAGGAGCATTATGATGGAACCGGCTATCCCAGGGCATTAAAATCGGATAAGGTTTCTGAATTCTCCAAAATTGCCCAGATAGCGGACTCCTTTACTGCCATCATAGAAAACAAGCCATACCGTAAAAAAAAGCTCCCTTATGAGGCCATGAAAGAACTGCTGGCCCTGGGTATTTACCGCTATGATCCCAAGTTTCTGAAAGAATTTCTGGGAGCTCTCTCCATTTATCCCATCGGCTCTGTGGTGGAACTTTCCGATAACAGCGTGGGGATTGTGGTGGGTTCCGTAAAAGAGAAACCCATGAGACCAGTTATTCTACTGATGAGAGATGAATCCCAGAGAAAAATTGACAAGCCTCGTTTTGTACATTTGCTCCACCAGACCGATAAATATATCCTGAAAGCACATTCTCCGGTGGATTTGGGCCTAATGCTGGAAGCAGAATTGGCGGCTCTTCTGAAAGTACTGTAAACCATCCCCTTTCTATTCCTTCAGTTGTATGATTCCTTCCCACCGCCGGCTCTGGTTGCCGGCATAATCCCGGATGGTGAAAGAAAGAAAGTGATCTTTACCTTTCTGGAATGTGTCCCGGCTGCCGTGGAAACCGGTGGGGATGTACAGGGATCTTCTGTCATAGTCATAACGGATATTCCAGCGGGAAACATCGCTTTGCGATAACAAAATCCCATCCACAGACATTTGCACGGAATGTGGATTGATCCCGGAACCAAAATCTGTCACCGGAATAATGACCATCTCCTGCTTCAAAGGTCCATTTATAACGGGAAAACTGAACGAAGGCGGGGCGGAATCCGCAGCCAGATACCACACATCGGAATAGGATAGGGTGCCATAATATGCCTTTTTTCCTTTGTCATACTTGCTGGAGATCATCCTCCCGTGCTGGTTGTAAATCCCAACAGATGCCCGGTATGGTGCATAAAAATACCCGGTGGCATTATCATTCCAGTTCGATGGAGCAAAACGGATAAGATATGCCCTGGACGTCCGTTTCAGATACCAGACCGGTTTCACTTTTTTTCTTTCTTCCAGGCTCAGGTGGGCATCCCCGGCCAGAATTCCGGTGGTGACTTCCATATCATTCCGCTTTTCCGTATGCGTTTTTCCTGCCTCCCGGTTGATGGCAAGGGCAGCGGGGTGGTATGGTCGCCCTATGGCCTTTTTCAGGCGGATATGGGCTTCCGTTATTTTTCCTTCCACATCTTCCACGTCCAGTCGCAGTTCATGCTCCTCTCCTTCCGCCCAGGTATCCGTATTCAGGATGCCGTCATTTTTCGCGGTTTTTATCCAGGAGGGAATGGATTTTTTATCCTGGGGACGGATAAAAAGATTATACCCATAATAATACGGCCAGCCATAGGTTTTGCCCATATCATAAAGGGAATGGAGGCGACCTTTTTCTGACTGGCGGATTTTATCCATCCGGAAGGCAAATATTTTCTCCCCGTCCAAAAAAACGGAAATTCCATAAACGGAAATATCATTCACAGCGTTGGCATGATCGTTCACCCGGGCTTTCAGCATCACATTTCCATCTACCGGCAGTGGATGGGGACAGTCATAGACCGGGTTCACCGCCAGGGATCTTTTTTTCAGTAGGCAGGATGATTCCGGTGAACCTGCATTGCCCATAATCCGGCCAGGAGTGAGCAAATGGATGGATTTTATGAAAGGATATTCCGGTTTGATCACCGGGACATGGTCCGGATGGTAGGAATTCAGATAATCATCGTTTTCATCCCTTAGCTCATAATGCAGATGTTCCGGTCCAATGCCCCGCTCTCCGGAATAGGCCACAATCTGCCCTTTTTCCACTGGCATGGAGCGGGAAGGCATCTTAATGGAATAATAACGGTCCACCGCCATGAGATTATACAACCGCCAGGCGGAATTGAGATGGTAACGGGACATAACATCGTCAATGTGCCCATATACGGAACGGTAATTGCGGTAATAATAACGAACATACAGCGCCAGCCCAAAGCCATAATCGAATGGATGGCCATGGATGACATCCAGATATCCATCTTCTGCTGCCAGAAGCGGGATGCCGTTCACGGCATAAGTCCGGAAGTCCGTTCCTGTGTGGAGGTTAGCACTCCTGTTCTCCCCAAAACCGCTGGAAACCATGGGGTTAATGGGCATAGGGAACAAAAATGGTTTGGATTCCTCCTTTGTGATCAAAGCCGGCAAAAACGACAGGAATATGGTATATGAAAAAAAAACGGTGAAAAACAAACGCCCCATTCCTTATCCATCGGATGGACACACCGGAACAATGATAAAATTCTCAAAAAAATTTTGAGATTCAATCTAAAAAAATATTGACATGGAAACACCCGTTTATAAGGATTCCCGTCGCTTAAGAAAATAAACGTGTGGAGGTAAACATGCAAAAATCAGTTCGATTGATGATCGTCGCGACATTGTTTTTCACAGGGATGTCTGCCATTCTCCCGGCTCATAAAGTGGTGTTTGTACACGGAAGAAGTGCCCAAAACCATTGCGGAACCGGTACAACCGATGTAAATAACTACTGGGGAGACTCTAAAAATCTGGATACATCATCAGCCCGCTATTTTGTGGGTTATGATGGAACCCAGGATCCCAGGAACTGGGGAAGTTGCCGTGCACAGCAGAATCTGTGGACAGTGCTGTATAACCAGTGCCGGGGCACAAACAGTTGCACCATAGTATGCCACAGTGCGGGATGCTATGCCGTGGATTACTTTTTTTCACAGAATCCGAGCGTAACAAGCAACACAGGATACGATGTGAACGTGGATAAAATAATGGCAGTGGCCGCCGCCACCGGAGGTTCGGAGCTGGCGGATATTGGCACCAATTATTCCTGGCTTGCAGGGATCATTGGACAACCCACTACTCCCATGGTGCAGGCACTTAAGACCAGTGTTGCCCGTTCTTTCAATCACAATGTCACAGCGGGAATTGCACGCTGGCATTTGGGTGGGTACAAAGGTCTGGATGGTGCTGCTTCCGCTGGGTCTTCTTTCCTTTCCGGAGAGGATGACGGGGCGGTGGCTTTTCATTCTGCCTGCGGGATCAATACCACCGGTAGCTATGACGACTGTGAAACTGACGGAACCAGATGGTACCAGCACTATGTATGGAAAGATACCCAGGAAAGCTCCTACAACCAGCGTCCCTGGTATCAGCTCTGGGGCTCTTATGATGCCCAGGGATACTACAAAAACCATTTTGACATGGAGTATGTGCTGACCAGAACTTGGGACAGATACTTTAACTGAAAAAATTGACCGTCTCCGGACGGTCTTTTTTTCTTATTATTAAATTTTTAATTATCTCTATGTAATAATAAAGGAACTATCATGAATAAAAAAATATGGATGGGGCTGGCGGGTTTAATTCTTATCCTTTCTGTGGTATTCTTGTGGAAACAGGGGAGCAACGATGGCCAGTCAGAAAATGAAGACCGTATCACTCGGAACATCGCCAGCGGGAACCTGTATGGACAGAGCGGGTTTTCTTTCCTGAAAGGTGAAGAGGAAGTCAATCGGCAGGGAGCTCCCACCCCGGAAGCCATTGAATTGAGTCAGAAATTGTACGCTATGTATCCACCCAACAGCCGGCCATTGCGGGAATCCATGAAGGATCTGACAGACCCCTTTTCCCTGCAGACGTCCCCGCTTCCGGTCAATTTAAATAAAGCGGACAATCCGGAAGACCAGAAAGATATCCAATACCAGTTTCTGGGTCCCAAATATTTCATTGCCGGGGATGAAACCTTCGTAGTATATCTGAAAGTATTCCGCAACAATCCCCAGCAGGTCATTTCTCCCCAGATCCTGAAAGCGGAAGTCCTTTCCGATTACCAATCCAACAAAGAAAAACTCAATCCTCCGGAGTACAATGATTCCGGAAGGGATTATGACCAGAAGGCCGGCGATGGGATAACCACCTTTTCTTGGAAACCCGGAGCAAAAAACAGGAAATACTGGGGACAGTTAACCCTGAAAGTGCAGTTCAAAGCGGAAGGCCACACCGTGGATGGGACACTGGACTTTTTCTCCACCCCAAATATCCCTGCCACCTTCACCGGTAATTTTCAGGAAGAAATAGTGGATGGCTCTCTGGTGATCCTGGCAGAAATCAATGTAAAAAATTCCGGCCAGTACGTCATTGAAGCCAATCTGTATCATAAAAACACCGGAAAACCCCTTCACTGGGTGTATTTTAACGGCCCGCTCAGTGCCGGTGTAAAAAATGTGCCCCTCACCTTTTTTGGGAAAATTTTCCACGACGCCGGCCTGGATGGTCGCTATGTACTCAAGGATTTACGGGGATACCGGAACAATCTTCCCTTTGCCATAGAGGATATGGCAAAGATTGCGGAAGGAAAGCTGACGGTGGAAGACAAAAATGAGCCACACAAAGAATTTGTGGTGTCTTATGCGGAATCCTTTGTCACCCAAGAATACAAGCTGTCCCAATTTTCGGACAAAGCGTACCAGGAACAACAGCCTTAATTAAAGGTAGAATATATTCTGCAAGGGGTCAATTTCATGGCCCTTCTTCAGAAATTCCACGCAATTGTTCTTACCGGATTCTATGGCTGGTTGGTTGGAAGGATTGATATCGAAGAGATAACCCAGATACGTTACCGTGTGCATCCAGAAGCCCATCCAGTATCCCAGAATCCGCATATTGGAATTTTTATACCATTCTTGGGGATTTTTACCGGAATAGATACCCGGGAGGTTAAATTCCCCCACCGGCCGGTTTCTTTCTGAAAGCATCCTCTCCATGGATTTCATTTCCGATTGCAGAACTTCCCACTGGGAATGCCCGGCTTGGGGCCCGGACGGGGTGTCCGGAATCACGGTATCATGGAAACCATAGGATTTGGTATGCACAAAAGTATGGATAAAAGAATTGGGCCCGTCATGGTAATATTGCAATAAAGAATGCTGGTCTTCCGGCCCCTGTGCCAGAATGGGAAGAGCATTCACATGGGAGCTTTTCCCCAGGGATTCCGCCCAGAGGTGCTTTAACCATTTTCCCCACTCCAGCATTTCATCCGCATAGATCCAGAATACCACGGAATGAAAATTGGAATTCAGTAACTGGTAGTACTGGAGAGCGGTGAGCTTGGAGGTGTTCTGGGCAATGGGAATTCCCACATCCCATTTTTCCATGGCTTCCCGGAAACCGGCCATGAATTCATCCATATTGGCTCCCAGGAAAAATCCCGGTAACAGGGAGACGGCAGACACCACGCTGTGCCGGCCACTCAGATCCCGGGGAGTGGAAAGAATATTAGCGGGGTCAATGTTCATTCCCTCCAGTTTTTCCGCGTTTGCTGTGATGTAATATACCGGTATGTCCGGAAAAAACTGCCGGAACATGGACAAATTTGCGTTCGTTTCCAGCGTATCACCGGAGCGGGAAACCCATAAAAAAACCGTATTTTTCACCTCTGCCAAATGACCGGCTTTCCTCAGTTGCTGGGGATGAGACGCTTCCCAGAAAAAAAGTTTATCGCTATAAGGGGCATAATACTGCTTGATGGCCTTGGTTCCCAAAACGGAACCGCCCATCCCCACAACGATGAGAGTTTCTGTTTTATCCTCCTTCAGACCATCCGCTATTTTTTTCAATTGCTGCATCTCTGCATCGGATGGGAGAGCATGGATGAACCCAGGAGGATATTTTTCCCAGCCATATTTGAATTTTTGATCCATTTCTGCATCAGAATACGGATTTTGCCAGTTTTTCCAGATTTTATTGGTTGCAAAATCGATTGTTTCCATTTTATCCTTCCTTAAGGTTTATCTTATATGGCTCTGTTTTATTCTCTTTTTTCATTCCGGAGCATCTTTTTTGTATCTTTATTTTCCTCCGCATCCAGCAGGGTTTCAATGCACTCCACCCCCAGATCCCCCATGATCAGATTCAAATGCCCAAACTCCGGCAGAAGTATATCATCAAACCGCCCCAGACGGGCCGCACTGGCTTTTCCCATGGCATAATCATATTTGGCGAAAATACTCTGGTGGTTGGAAAAAGTGTTGAACCCATAGGCGGCGGAATTCATAAATGACGTTCCCGGACGCATCTGCCAGAGAGCAATGGACGCCGGTAACAATCTTGCCAGAGGTGCCCCCTGGAAAGGGGTACCCAAGGAAATTGCCTTTTTTATCCTGTCTCTTCCCCGGTATCCCAGACCGGTGGTGATGAGTCCGCCCATGGAGTGGGAAACAATATAGCATTTGGTGATGGCGTTTTTTATTAAAAATTCTTCCAGGGCACGGGATTTGCTCACCAGATTTCCAATCTGGAACCTATGGGTAAAAATATAAACGGGGTAGCCTTTTTGTGCCAGATTTTTACGGAGCTTATACCATTCCCAGGATTTTCCCATATAACCGGAGACCAGGACAACAGGAGTATTCTCTCCATCCTTAACGTGCGGCAGGCGGATTAACAAGCCCGGAATGTAAGAAGCCAGATAAAGGAAAATATTTTTCATTTCAGATAAAATCTGCCGGGATAATGGCCGGGCAGACAAATTATCAGACAAATATACCAGATGATCAGATTGCATGCGTCAAAGTAGAATTATTTACTCTTTTGGCAAGAAATTTGAGTATTTCTCCGCAGAATAAAAGAACTCCATTTGCCGGATTCTGGCCATGGAGGAGGCATGTTTTTCCAAGGAATAGTGGTGGATAATTTTCTGGTTTTTCCTTATGGTCACGTTATAAGGAAGGTTCAATTTCTGTGTGATATGATACAGAGCAAGGGATTCCGCCAGATCTTCCGCCCAGGAAAGGGAGGCATACAGGGTGGGGAAAACGGATTTCTCAAGGCCGGAGTACAATCTCCCAGTCTCTTTATATTCCAGAAGCGGACCCTTGCTTAGCCCATAAAAAGTGATTTTATCTCTCAGGGCAAAATCATAATCCTTTTGCGGATGGGCATAGCTTTTCCAGATTCCCTTCTGGTAGTCCAGAACCATCGGCATTTTTTTCTGGAAAAAGAAGGATTGGGGATCCACATATTCCTGAAGCCGCAGAACATAATCCACACCATGGGTCCCCTCATGCAAAAGGAGATAAAAAAGGGCGGACTCTTTCCGGGAGATATCCACCTCCACCTGCCATGCGGAATCCTTCTTAAACACGGAGGCAATCCGTTCGGAGACGGCCTGGTTCATATTCTGCACCAGAACAGAATAATTGAAAACCATAAAGAAATAAATATTATCATCTTTGTCCAGAACCCACTCCGTGAATCCATTTCCGGTAAAATTTTTGACAAAGTACACCCCCACCGCACGTTTTTTTAAAATCTCGCGGTGCAGTCCGGGCAGGCGGGAAATTTCCCGGTCGATGGCTTCCAGCTCCGTTGGTTGCGGACGATACGGAATGTAATCTTCCTTCCCATCCAGCTCTTTCAGGTAGCGGAGGACAAAATCCGGAGGGAGGGTCACCCTGCGAATGACCGGGGATTTGGGATCAAAGGAATAATTCCCTAAGATGCGAAATTTTTCCTTCCTGAGTTTTTCCTTTATCTTATCTTCCTTCCCCGGATGCACAGAAAAAAGAGAGAAAATCCCCAGTAAAAAAAGAACTCCCAGGGCAATATGCTTTAATCCCAGACGATGAGCCATTTTATCCCCTTGTATAATCCATAAAAAATCCACCCCACCGGTCCCGGTCGGCTTTTTTTGGAAAATGAAATATGAAAGCTGGTATTGTCCACCTGACCGTTATATCTTGCAATGGTGGCTTCGTGGATTTCAATGGTTTCTGTCACCCTGGCCAGCTCCGTTTCAATGGAAATGGCATCGTTGACACTCTGGGCTTTTTTCAGCAATTCTTCCAGCCTGTCCCGGAGTTTCCGGGCGTTGTTCAGGCGGATTTCCGTATTCCCGTAGTTTTCCGTGATGTCCAAAGCACGGATATCCCGGTGTTCCACCTCATCCAGATTTTTAATGGCTTCATAAAATTCCATATATCTGCGGGCGGGAATTTTTATTTCCATGGAATCCGATCCAAAAGAAACCAGAAATCCGGAGTATTTTTGGGTCAGTACTTTCAGGTATTCCATGTGGACGGATATTTTTTCCGGATCGCTCTTATAACGGATATAAACAGAATACGTCATCAGTCTTTTCTGGGAAACGGTGTTGGTGCTTTCTCCGGAAGTTGACATCTCAGATTCTGCATGGATTCGGGATGGTGCCATATCTCTCCGTGCCGATGCGGAGGAACAGGAGAAGAGAAGGATAAAACTGAAGACAAGCAATGCGACAGGTTTCACGGTCCCTTTTACAGGATGTCTTTACTCTGTCATCCTAAAATTCATGGATGAATTCTATCACCAGCATCCTGTTCACTTTCCGCTTGGGAATCATCAGAAAGGAAAATTCAAACGCCAGGGAACTGAAAATATTGAAACGGAATCCCAGATTGGTGGAAATTTCCCGGAGCCTGCGGTGATCAAAATAAATATTTTCAAATTCAATAATGGGAACAAAAATTCCCATGGGAAAATCAAAGGCAAAGTACATGGATGTGTCGTGAGGATAATATTCCGGCTGGACGGGCATCCGCACACCCAAATGGAAATGTTGTTCCATTTTCCCAATAAACACCGGCTTGGTGAACGTCAAATGCGGTCCGTAAAGAATGGTATCCATTTTTTCTTTGTTCTCCTCCGTGACCTCATTGGGAAGGTAATGCGAGTAAATGGAATCATAACCCACCGCAATCAGGAGCGGAAAATTATCCCAGCCATCCGTGATTTTTGCACGAGCAATCACCGCTGGAATGCCCATCTTCACATCCTCCCGACCGATCGCATGCTCAATATCAAAGGCAGCACCCAGAAAAATATTATCGTGCAGACCAATGGCGGCTTTTGTCAGAATGCCCCCTTCATCATATTCCGTGAAACTCATGGTATACGCCCGCTTGGGCATGGTCACAGCAGTGGGTGTATCCACCATGTCAAAATTTGGGACAATGGGAAACAGCGTCGCGGGAAGCATCAGCCCCAGGATAACCCACGGAATAGAAATCCTCATAGGTTATTTTCGGAGGTTTTCCCGGATTTGTGACTGTTTTATGACGGATGGCACCCTTCATGGAGATGTTTCCATGGTGGATGATATCCACCAGAAATCCAGTGACCTGGAAAAACAGAGAGACGTTTTTTACCGTTTTGTTCCGGCTCCTTTTATCCGGATTTTAGGGGAACGGAACATTACAGATATACGTCTGGGTGACCAGAACCGGATGGATACAACGGTTATTTCCGATGTGGTCAATGTGGCCTCCCGTCTGGAATCCTTGACCAAAACGATGAAATGCCGAATTATCGCCAGTGGGACCAGTATTTTGTCTGCGGAAAATAATGCCCATCTCCATCACCGTTTTCTGGGAAATGTCATAGTAAAAGGAAAGAACAAAGCGATTCCTGTGTATGAAATCCTTGGAGGGGATAGCCCCTCGCAGATGGAGAAAAAAATCTCCTGTAAACCGGATTTTGAAGGCGGGGTGCAGTTGTATATGAAGAAAAATTACCAAGATGCTTTGATTCTGTTTCAAAAAGTCAAAAGTATAAATCCCGACGATGAAACCGCCGATTTTTTTATACGGTCATCGGAATTCCGCATTAAAAATCCTCCACCCCCATCATCGGACGATTAAACTCATGTAGAACTGAGGTCTTCCGCAAGAGTGGAATAGGGGATCTCTATTTCTTTATCGTTCCCATTGGTTTGCTTCTCCAGACCTGTGGATTTGCCCGTTAGGGAAACCAGACGTTCATAATAATAAATGGCAGCGGCATCCTCCGGAGCATCGTTTAATATTTCTCCAAAAAGGGAAAGAGACGTTATAAAATCCTTTTTATGGTACGCGTCCACCGCAACCCGGAATTTTTCCTGGTTACGGATTTTAGCTCCTTTTATGTATTCAGAATCTTCGTTGAATATTTCAATGATATCTGTGATCTTTTTCTTTCCACGGATTTTAACCCTCCCCAGAATTCTGTAGTGGTAACCGGATTTATCCCCGATTTTTTCAAAAAAATCTCCACTGATTAGGAGATTACATCGGAATGCTTTGGTTAGATTTTCAATCCGGGATGCCGTATTCACTGCGTCTGAGATGACTGTGGCGTCCATTCTTTCCTCTTCCCCAATGGTGCCCAGCATCAGCCTTCCGGAATGCAGTCCAATTCCTATGTTAATTGGATTATACTGCATATTATTGCGGTGGCGGTTATAACTTTTCAATTCTTTCAACATTGCAAGTGCCGCCTTCAGTGCGTTCTCATTGCCGCCCGGGAAAAGGGCCATGATTCCATCTCCCAGATACTTGTCAATGAAGCCGTTATGTGCCCGGATAATCGGTCCCATTCTTCCCAAGTATGAATTCAAGAAATTAAAATTTTCCTCCGGATTCATGCTTTCTGAAAGCTCCGTGAAAGAACGGATGTCAGAAAAAAGGACAGGCATTTCAATCTCAATCTGCTCCCCCAACCCCACCGAAGCAATGTCTTCCTTGTTCAGAAGTGCCAGCATTTTTTCCGGTACAAACCGCTGGAAAGCTTTATTCGTAAACGTCAGACGATTTGATAAAAACTGAACGGAGCGGTACGCCTTGGAAAAAAGAAGGGAGAGTATAAATGACTGGGAAAAAATGAACACAAATAACCCCAACGGCGTAATGAACCCATAAGTCCCTATGCGGCTCACCACAATGTCAAAAGCAACCGTTGCAAAGAAAAATAACAGACCGCCAGAAAAGATAATGCTTCCCTCTCTTTTCCGGTAAATGGCAATGCCCATCGCACCCAATGTATAAACCATCAGCAAGAGGGAATATATCTGGAACCAGTATAAGCGGGGTGCAAAAACATTAAACGGAAAAAAAATCACATCCAGAATAAAAAAACCACATACCAAAGATACGGCAAGAAAAAACCATCGGGGAAATTCACGGGGAAACAGAGAGTGCATGAACATAGTGAACAACGGAACGGCCAGATAAAAACTCAGAAACTCCAGCTTTCCCCGTAATCCCCAACTCATCGCTGGAAACATGTCCACAGCCAGAAGCTCCCCGGTAAATAATATCCGGAACGCAATAACAAACGTAAAAAGACTGAATGCCAGAGATGAAATATCTTCATTACGCAGTAAAAACAGACCAAAATGATAAAATGACATAATAATCAACGCCCCCAGAAGAAAAAGGTCAAACGCAAGGGCTCGCTTGACAACATTCATAACGTTTTCTTCCGACCCAAGCACGACATCTTTCCATAATCCCCCGCTGTTGGGATCAGCAAAATTGGATATGTGAAAGATAATTTCCATTGTGTTGCCGGGAGGGATATAACTCTTCACCAATTTTCCGTAATCCGGTACCCCATTATCTTCCCTTTCCGATACCCGGCCATTGGAAGATATTTTTTCCCCGTTAATGTACATCACGTAAGCACTGGACATATTCGATATTCTGAACCAAACCGGCTTCCCAACCCGCTCATCCGGAAGGATTACCCTCAGATGGTATGTCGCATAACCCTGGGGAGTTATACTTTTCCCTCCATCCCCCGATTTTTCTGCTCGTGAAGATGATAAATTCCATCTTCCCGGTGCACGGATATACGACGGCTTACCTTTCCATGGAAATGCCTCCGGAGGAATAAACTCCATCCAGTAAAATTCCCATTCCCCTTTTAGATTGAATACATCCCTTGAAAAATCCGCATTCCGTAGATCCAGAATTCCTGCGGACGCCTCCGGAATTTTCAATGACTCCGGATAAACGGTGCCATAGCAGAAAAACAGAAACATGAATAATTTCAACGGGTTTTTTTTCCGGAAGATCACCAGAATCGCAGACATTCTCTATTCTTGCGTAAATCAACCGCCCGTCAATGATAAATGCTAAGCCGGGGTGACTGGCACCATAATTTTTATGCGACGATATAGATAAATAATGCCATATATCTCTTGCAATTTAAGTCAATGGTACCGCCA
>DYOA01000082.1 GCA_020720785.1 Leptospira biflexa | reverse complement strand
CGGAAGTGCAATTATAATTATGCATATTTGCAGATAAGGCCGGAAGTGCAATTATGGGTTATTAAAACGTATGCTTGATTGTTTTTTTCTTTCCGTCTCACCCCAAATATCCATAATCCGTCATGAAATATTCTTTGTTCAGGAAACTGGTTTTCTGGTTTGTGGTACTGCTTCTTGTATCCGGACAGGTTTTGCCGGATGTGAGCCATCGGCAGGATTTTTCCGGTTATGATACCAAAGACCGTCCCTGGTACCCACTTCTGAAAAAAAATTCCCCGCCCCTGGAAATTCCACGTTTTCATCAATCCACCATTGCTGGAAATGTTCCCACGTATTCGCTTCCGGAAAATAAATCCCTTCTGCGTAGTGTTTTTATCCGCCTGGACGGAGGTATGGCGGAAGAGAAACACAATGGTCTCACCCTATTCTGGGCAGATGTCTGGCTGGAAAATGGAAGGCATCTTTTGCCCGCCATTGGTGAGCATGGCACTTCCTGGGAAGTATCCGTGGATGATGACCATATTATGATCCGTATATACGGTCTGACTGATTATTTTTTTGAAGACACATTGGCCATTCTGGAATATCTGCTCCTCCCCCGGTGGGATGAAAAAATTCTGGTAGCGGAAAAGAATAAATACACACAGGAAATTAAAAATCTCAAAGAAAACCCCGCCGGGTTGGCATTTAAATATGCCCGCCGGATTGTCTGGAAAAACCATCCGGTGAGAGGACGCAGAATTCCCTCTTCTCTGACGTTTACCCTGGCCGATCTGGAAAAACGCCACAAGGAAATGGTCGCCCGGAACCGCGTTTCAGTTTTTTCCAGCTTCCCACTGGACGAAAAAAATTTCACGGACGTGCTGGAAAAAAAACTGGGTAAACTTTCCGCAAACTCCCCCATTTCCCGCAAGCCATCTAATGTGCCTCCGGAGAATTTCCCCGGAAAAACCCCCGTGTTTCACTTTGTTATGGATATTCCCACATCCGTGATCCTGTACGCCGGCCACGGGGTTTCTCATGGGGATCATCAATACTATGCGTATAAACTGGCCAATCATATAGTGGGCGGGGATTCCTTCAACTCTGTGATTGCCAAAAAAATCCGTGTGGAAAAAGGCTGGGCCTATGCAGCATATTCCTATTATGAATCCGGAAAATATGATGGAACCACGTATTTTTTTATCCAGGCATCCAGCGAATATACAACGGGCGTGCTGGATGAGATGGGGAAAATTCAGAAATCCGGAGATTATATGACACCGGAAAAACTGGAACACGCCCGGTCTTCCGTTTCTAATAAATTTGTCTTCCTCTATTCCACCATCCATGAGCTGTTGCAGCAGAAAATTGCCATCTACAACGATGGCCTGCCGGAAGAATATCTGGAGACATTTATACCCCAAACCAGGTCTGTGACATTGGAACAATGGAAAAACGCGAAAGAGAATTATTTCTCTGGAAAAAATATGCCTGTGATTCTGGTGGGTCCGCAGTCCATGAAAACTGCCATCGGTACGGAATATAATTACCGGATCATTAAATGGGAAGACCTTGTGGAATAAAACTGTTAATCTCTTTTTTTATCCACTTTCCCTTTTTCTCTTTTCTCCAGCTCTTTGCGGGTTTTTTCAATGAATATTTCCTGTGCGTTCACGGGTTCTGAACCTTCACTCACTTCCACTCGTTTGTACGTTCCATTGCTCAGGAGGATTCTGGCTTTCTGGTTATCCGCAAGATACAGCGGTATAATATTGTTCAATACCTCATTTTTAATAGCCTCGCTCTCAATTGGGAAAAGGGTTTCAATCCTCCGCATAAAATTCCGGGGCATCCAGTCCGCACTGGAAAAGTACAGCTTCTTGTTTCCGCCATCCTCAAACAGGATTATCCGGCTGTGTTCCAGAAGACGGCCCACAATGGAACGAACAGTAATATTCTCCGATACCCCCGGTATTCCCGGAACCAGACAGCAGATTCCCCGGATCAACAGGTCAATCTTCACTCCCGCACGGGAGGCGTCATAAAGCTCTTTTATGACATCGGAATCCACCAGGGAATTCATTTTTGCGAATATATACGATGGTTTCCCGCTTTTCTGGTTCTCCGCTTCCTGGCGTATTCTGCGGATAATTTCTATCTTCAGACCCACGGGCGATGTGGACATTTTTTTCAGCGGAGGCAACTTGGAATATCCTGTGATCACATTGAAAATATAACCAATTTCGTCCGCAATGGTCTGGTCTGCCGTGAACAGAGCCATATCTGTATATATACGGGCGGTGATGGAATTATAATTCCCGGTGGAGAGATGCACATAACGCTGAATTTTGTCTTCTTCCTTCCGGACAATCATGCAGATCTTTGCATGAGTTTTTAATCCAATCAGCCCGTACACAACATGCACACCCTCATCTTCCAGGGTTTTTGCCCATTGGATATTGGTTTCTTCATCGAACCGGGCTTTCAGTTCCACCAGTGCGGTGACTTCTTTCCCATTGCGGGCGGCACGGATCAAGGAATCCAGGATGCGGGATTTCCCGCCCGTCCGATAAAGTGTCATCTTGATGGCCAGCACCTTGGGATCGCTGGATGCCACATTGACATAATCTTCCACGATGGAGAAGCTGTCAAACGGAAGATGCACAAAAATATCATTTTTCCGGATCATGGAAAAAATGGCCTGAGGGTTCTCATAATGCACTGGAGTTATCGCCGTGAAGGGTGCGTATGTTCGTTCATCCAGAAGAGAATCCTGAAAGAGTTGTTTTAATCCAGCCAGGCGGATGGGACCATTACAATAAAAAATTTCCGAATCATCAATCTCCAGTGCATCCTTCAGCGTTTCCAGGAGCAGATTTGAAACAATAACCGGCACCTCCAATTGGACTGCTGCCCCTTTTTCCCGTTTGCGTAACTCCCGTTGGATGGTGGCCAGAAGATCATCCGCTTCATCTTCCTCTATAATCAGATCGGAATCCCTGGTGATTTTAAAAGGATAGATCTCCTCAATCTCATATCCTGAAAAGAGCTGGCCCATGAAATGGATGATGATATCTTCCAAGAGAATATAATTATGGTTTTTCCGTGTGGACGATGGCAGAAGAAAAAGCCGGGGAACAATCTGCGGAACCTGTATGACGGCAGTGAGAGGACGCCCTTTATGGTGATTATCCGGACGCTTGATTATCACAGCCAGGTTCAGACTCAGATTTCCCAGGCGGGGAAACGGATGGCCGGGGTCAATGGCAAGCGGGGTTAAAATGGGGAAAAGCTCTTCCTGGAAATATTTTTCCACGGCTACCCGGCCTTTCTCCGAAAGTTCCTCCATCTTCTTAAAGTGAATGCCGGCTTCCGCCAGCTCCGGAATTATCTGCACGTTCAGAATTTCATAAACCGTTTTATAATACTTTTTCAAAATTTCATTGATGGTGCCCAGGAGTTGGGCGGGCTTTAACCCGTCCGGCCCGGTATCCTCAATGTGGTTTGCCAGCATCTGCTTCTGGCCGGCAATCCTCACCATGGAAAATTCATCCAGATTATTTTCCGTAATTAAAAGGAAGCGCAGTCTCTCCAGAAGGGGATTATTTTTATCATAGGATTCTTCCAAAACCCTCTCATTGAACATGAGCCAGGATATTTCCCGGTTGATATAGTATTCCGGAGCGTTCAGGTTTATTTCTTCCTGTGCCGATGTATTGCTACCGTTATTCGTATCTAATTCATTTATATTCATGCTGGTTCTCATTTTACAGTGGATACTACCATCTATAAAATGAATGTGATGTCAATCCTTTGCGGGATAATTTTTATGAAAAACCATATATGGATTCGTGCAGTCGGAATGCGGTATCTGAGGATAATTGCTTTGGCATGGGATATTATATTATGCCCCGTCGTGATGTTTTCCCCAGCGTTCCAGGCTTTTTTGCTGGATCCGGAGATAGATGATTTTCAGAAACGGCAGGAAGCGGGAGGCAAACAGGAAC
Organism: Leptospira biflexa; assembly: GCA_020720785.1. Classification (GTDB taxonomy): domain Bacteria; phylum Spirochaetota; class Leptospiria; order Turneriellales; family DYLW01; genus DYLW01. The sequence continues at coordinate 45 of DYOA01000082.1, read as the reverse complement.
GTGGAAAAACGAATGGATGGGTAGATGTTCTTTTTGCCATTTTCC
>DYOA01000035.1:13958-23903 GCA_020720785.1 Leptospira biflexa | reverse complement strand
TTTAATTTTTACACCAGGCGTCAAGGCTTTTATGGGATGGTTTTATGCAACCCTCGCCTAATTCAAGTTTGATGATGGGGCACCCTGTCGTTTTCTTTCCTTAATAATTATTGACTGCCAGAAAACACCTTTGATTGTATCGTATGAATCAAAAATCTTCCCACTTGGTATGGCTACAGGACCCGCCAAACCGGTTTGATCTATTGATAACAGGTAAAGAAAGGGATATTGAAATTCAGAATAATTTTTTTTCCTGGAAAGATTTTAAGGCATCCTTGGATTTTTTGAGCGGTCTGGAGGAATCCATTTTTATTGTGGATGTTGAAACGGAGAGCCAGGTTATATTATTAAAATCCAGCATTATTCCGGGATTGAAGGCCAAGCAAATTGTATTTTTTCTTACCCCTATGCCCCAGCGTTCCGAGGTAAAGGAGTTTATCCAGGATAACGAACATTTTTATCGTTTTTTGAAACCCGTACGCAAATCAGAATTGTTGGTATGTCTCCAGAAAACGCTCATGCTCCGTTGTTATAAGAATGAGTTGGATGCACGGGAAAACGAAGAATTGGTTTGGTTACGGCGAATTGAGAATGTATTTGAATTATCCCGTAATGAGTTGCTGGAAAAGGAAAAAACAAATATTGCTTATGAGCATTTAATTGAATATGAAGAAGCTCTGCTGAATGAGCAGAAAAAAATTAACTTTGCCTTGATGGAGCTGCATGAATTCAAGGACAAGACCAAAGCGGAATGGCAGAAAGAAAAAAAGGCCAGGGAGACCCTGGAAAACATGTATTCCCAGGAATTGATGGACAAGGACAAAACTCTCGCAGCCCAGGAGCAGCTTCTGGATTATTCCTACAGGGAGAAGGAAGTGTTTCGTAAGGTTTTGGATGAATTCAAAAGAGAGGGAGTTCTCCCCAAGGATAAAATTGAAATGATTCTGAAGAACCAGCAGTCACTGATTGAAAAAATCGAGCGGTTTCTGAATTAATATGCTGAAAGATCAATGGAATCATCTTTTGGTGCGGGCGGGAGATTTCCTGGATCGTTCGCGTTCTCCCCATACCATCAAGCAGATCACCATTTATGTTTTTGGGACCGCCTTTTTTATTGGTGCGTACATTCTTTCCATACCCTATCTGGATATTGAAATTCCATACCATCCCGGAGACATAGCGGAAGAGGACGTCCGGGTGACGCGGGATATCCGTTATGAATTGACAGATGAAACCCGTAAGCTGAAAAAGCAGGCATATGAAAAAGAAAGAATGGTTTTTGATAGAGACTATTCTGTTTTAAAAGAGATAATTGATGAAATTAAAACAGAAATAGAAATTCTGGAAAAAACGTCCCAGGAAAAAAAGGCAGTGGTACTTGCACAGGAGCGGTTGCCATATTTAAATAAAAATTTCTATTTCCAGGATAATGATGTTAATATTTTAATGAATTTCAAGGACTTCCGGAAAATGCTCAATTGGGCATTGGAATACTCAACCTACATATACGATCATTTTGGGGTTATGGCTGCTCCTTTGAGCGGAAAACAGGTTCTGGAAATGGAGGCAAATGGGGTTGTGGTGCGTACCATAAATACAACGGATGACCAGGATGAGCGAATCTGGGAGTCCGGAAGGTTATATTCTGCAAAAGATTTATTCGCTAATACTGCCTTTGCCCGTCTCACGGATATCCGTTACCAGGCTTTTGCTACCAATATTCCTGTTTCCATCCAGAAAATTATTATGTTCCGGGTTCTGCAGTTATATTCCACCCGGCCATACATGAAATTCAACGCACTTCTGACTCACAAAAGAAAAGAGTCAGCCACGGAGAATGTGCATCCTGTAACGGGAAGGCTACAAAAGGGCACAGTCTTGGTTCGTGCCGGGGATCCGGTGACAAAAGAAGCTTTTGAGAAAATAAATATTCTGAATTCCCAGCGGAAAACCCTGAATTACAGAAATATTCTGGGGATTATTCTGGTACTTTCCATTTTATCCATTGCTATCTCTTTTTATGTGATCCGCTTTTCCGGTCTGAGGTTCCGGGATTTTTCTTCCCAGGTCATCCTTCATTCTCTGATCCTCACGGTCTATCTTTATGGATTTTTCATCTTCCGCATCCCATTTGTCATTGAAAGCGGTATTTATTTCCCCCTGTTTGTTCCTTTTACCTATATCAGTATTATGACCGGAATTCTCTTTGGTGCCCGGATTGCTCTTTCTGTGGGGATATTTTCCTCATTTTTTCTGTATATTCTGAGTGGATTTGATGAGAGCTCCATGATTCTTTATTTTGTCATGATTATGGCAGGTATATATACGTCCCATAAAATGGAGAAACGGACTCACCTCTTCAAAGGTGTCATGATAACCTCCCTGTCCATGTCCGGGGTTGTTCTGGGGATGGATCTGATCCTGGCCAGATGGGGTAATCTGACTTTATTGCAAATTGCGATAGCTGTGGTGAACGCATATATGGGGTCCATTTTGGTTTCCTTGGTGCTTCCCGTATACGAGACCATCTTTAATCTTCCCACCCGTTTCCGGCTGACGGAATTGCTGGACACCATGCATCCCCTTGTCAAGAAGCTATCAGAAAAGGCTCCCTCCACCTATACGCATTCCATCATGATGTCCAGTCTTTCCGAACGGGCAGCCCTGGCCATCAATGCGGACGCTCTTCTGGTGAAGGTGGGTTGTCTTTATCATGATATTGGAAAGACAAAAAATCCGGAATTTTTCACAGAAAATAAGATTCTGCTGGATTCAGATAACCGGTATTCCACTGGTTCTCTGGCACCCCATGAATCCGCCCGGATGGTCATCAACCATGTGGTGGAAGGCATTGAAATGGGAAAGGCACATCGGCTTCCGGAAAAAATCCTTGCGTTTATTTCGGAGCACCATGGAACCACACTGGTACAGTATTTTTATCACCAGGCTCTGGAAAAAAAGAATCACGCTAAAAACGCTCCCGTTGTCCATAAAACGGATTTTCAGTATCCCGGGCCCAAGCCCCAGACAAAGGAAACGGGCATAGTCATGATCGCTGATTCTCTGGAAGCCGCTGCCCGTAGCATTGTGAACCCCACAGAGGAAGCCTTCCGCAATCTGATTGACAGGATTGTGAAAAATAAAATGGCGGAAAAACAACTGGAGGAGAGCGGGCTCACCATTGGGGATTTACGCAAGATTGAGGATGCCTTTCTGGAAGTTCTCCTGAGTGTTTACCATGGGCGTATCAAATACCCCACCCAGAACCAGACAAATAAACTGGTAAAAAAAGTAGAAAACAGGAAAAAACCCACCGTTTCTGCCGGAAAAAAGTAATCACCAATCAGCATGGATACCTGGAAAAAAATCTGGAATCTTTATTTCTCCGGCATTTCCGCTAAGCAATGGAGGATTCATCTCCTTTTATTCGTAGCCACCTTTATTACCACCACCATCACCGGAATGGAAATGGCTCTGACGCAGAAGCCGATGGGAGCATTTCTGCAGGGGTTGGGTTATTCATTTTCTATTATGATGATTCTGACGGCACATGAAATGGGGCATTATATGATGTCCAGAAAATACGGAGTGGATGTGTCGCTTCCGTATTTCATCCCTGTGCCTTTTTTTCAGGGTTTTGGAACTCTGGGGGCGTTTATTAAAATGAGGAGTCTTCCTCCGGGTCGCCGTGAATTATTTGATATTGCTTTTTGGGGTCCCGCGATGAGTTTCTGGCTGTCCATTCCGGTTTCCATTATTGGCATTCTTTTGTCAGAAGTGCATCCCATCCCGGACCAGTATCCGGGAGCGTTGATTACGTACGGTGATTCTCTGATTTTCTATTTATTTACCCACTGGATTTTTGATATTCCGTCAGGATATGACATATTTATTCATCCGGTTGCTTTCGCAGGGTGGGCGGGTTTTTTTGTGACCGCTGTCAATTTATTCCCCATCTCCCAGTTGGACGGGGGACATATTGCGTACTCTGTTTTGGGGCACAGGCAAAAGGAGCTGGCCACATTTTTTATTATTGTTTTGCTTTTGCTTTCCCTGGAATACACCGGATGGCTTTTCTGGATTGTTGTCCTGTTTATTATGGGATTAAAGCATCCGCCCATGGAATACCATTGGTACAATCCTCAGCCTTTGGATAACAAGCGATTCCGTATGGCAATTATGTCACTTTTTATTTTTGTGATCACCTTCATTCCCTTCCCAATGGATATAAACTATCCTGAAAATCCATCGCCGGTAGCACCGGAGACGGAAATAATTCCGGAAAACCTTCCGGGGCAGGAATTTATACGGTATAATGAAAGAAATCCAACTTTACGGGATGTTAAGAGTGCAAAAAATCGGCTTTAGATGGAGATTTTATATCTTACGGATGTGCATGATAACCTGAAAGGGCTCCGGAGCATTGTGTTAAAAACACATGCCGATTTATATGTCTTTTCAGGGGATTTAATATATAAAGCTTTTCAGACCGAAGATAAGCTGTACCGCTATCTGGAGCTGCAGGATCAATTTCAGCAGTTTTTATCCAAATTGAAAATGGACGTGAGTCCTTTTGAGCTTTCTGTGATGATTCTGGAAGAGCCGGAAAAGTATCCTCCGGACTGGCAGGAAAAAGCGGATCTGTACAGGATTCTTTTCAAGCAGGCGGCAGAAAATATGAAAACCCGTTATCAGATTATTTACAATCTGGTGAAAAGATATTCCCGAGCTCCCGTTCTGTTCATTCCCGGCAACTATGACATGGACCTCCAGTATACCGCTCTTTACCAGATGGATATGCATAAAAAATGCAAAACAATTGACGGGATAAAATTCTCCGGATATGGAGGGGCTCCGGTATTTACCCCGGGTATCCCCCAGAAAATTTCCGTTGTGTTTGATGAATATAAAGAAAATGGGAAACTCCACAGCGAACCCTATGAACATTTCAACCGTTGCAAACCGGACATCATGATTATCCACAATCCGGCTTATGGTACTCTGGATAAAATACAAGGGCGGGGACACGCTGGTTCCTGGGGAATCCGGGAGTACATTGATGAGAATTATCCGCTACTGGTTTTATCTGGTCATGTTCATGAGGATTATGGTTTATTGAAAATTGGAAAAACCTGGTGCCTGAATTCATCTAATTTTGGCGGAGTGGATTCTCTTTATGGTGTCCAAGAAGGTGGGACTTTTGTCAAATTGGTATTGCGGAAAAGCAGCGGGTCTGAGGTGTATTTAAGAAAATTGACCGTTTTCCGCGTGGTAAATGATGAGATATATCCTCTGACCGATATTGAATTGGATAAAAATATGCGAGCTTCCGAAAAAGTTCTGAATACGGAATATTATCAGGGAGATTTCATCCGATGAGAAATCCATTTCCGGACAATCCGGTTTTTAAGAATTTCCTGGGTTTGAAAAATTCCTTCCGCAAATATTCCACTGTGGAAGCAAAAAGAAGAACCAGGGAAATTGCCAAGATTGCCCGGATTATCTATGACTCCGGAACGGAACTGGCCTTTGATCTGGTGGGATCTGTGAATTTTGGGATTGCGGATGAAAAATCTGATGTGGATATGATTATTTATCTGGACTGCGGGAATGAAGAGGAAGCGGATTACCAGAACTGTCCATCCCTTAAATTCTTTGAACGTCTGGTATTAACATCTCTTTTGAGGGAAATCAGCAATCGGCCTTATAAAATGGAAGTGGTGGACGCAATCAATCTGCGACGGTTAAAGAAAAAAATTGAAATGGAAGATTTCACGGATGACATTATTTACCGTTTTGTATTTTACCGTACCATCTGCCGGGGGGTAAATAAAAGAATTTTGCGACCTTATGAAAGATCCCTGATGTCTAATAAATTTCTGTTTTCCCTTATTGAGGAAAGGCTCACGGAGGTGCTCATTGAATTCACAAAGACCAGTACCCACCGCCGATCGTTTGGAAAATACATATCCCGCCTCAAAGAAAATGAAGTCAAACTACCACCATCCATTTTAATGAAAGTAAAAGATTATCTGGATTCTCAGTAACTCATAATAAACTGGTTTCACTTTTTATCATCTCTTCCAGCGTCTGGGGTTTACGGATGATCCTGAAGGAATTGTTTTCCAGAAGATATTCCGGAACCATGGGACGGGAATTATAGTTGGAGGACATGGAAGCAGAGTATGCTCCGGAATGGGTTATGGCCAGCCTGTCTCCGGGTTGGATGGGATATACCGGATATTTTTTCAAAAAGAAGTCACCGGTTTCGCAGATGGGACCCACAATATCATGGGGGATTTGCGTCCGGCCATTCCGGACAAGCGGCAGGATGGGATGGAATGCCTGGTATAATGCGGGACGGATCAGCTCACTCATTCCCGAATCCGTGATGGTGATACGGTAGTCTTTTTTTTGCTTGTTATAGGTGGCATGGGTCAGAAGCAGGCCGGAATACGCGGATATATAACGCCCCGGCTCCAGGATAATTCTGTATGGAAATTCCTTTTGCACGCCTTCCAGATATCCCAGAAGTGACCGGACGGGGAATTCCTTTGCATCCGGATCATTCACCAATGGGTGTTCGTAATCAATGCCAAAACCTCCACCAATGGAAAGGTACTCAAAAGGCTTTTTTATATCCTCCGGGATCTGGGCGGCCTTGGATATTAGAATTTCCATGGTTTTTTTGTACGGGATCACATCCTGAATCTGGCTCCCAATATGAGCCTGCAGACCCACCAACTCCAGAGAAGAGGATGACCGCAGGATTTCCAGAGCGGAGGAAAATTCATAAACCGGGATTCCAAATTTATTTTCTTCTTTTCCGGTGGAGATATATGCGTGGGTATTTGCGGATACATCCGGGTTTATTCGCAGGGCCACCCCGGCTTTTTTTCCGGCAGACCGTGCAATCCGGGAAATGGCCTCTAACTCTTCCAGGGATTCCACATGGAAAGATTTGATCCCGTATTCCAGTGCGTCCCGGATTTCCGGGAAGGTTTTCCCCACTCCGGCAAACACAATCCGCTCCGGAGATATGCCGGCAACCTTTGCCCGGAAGAGTTCCCCGCCGGAAACTATGTCCATGCCAAAATGGGAATTCTCCGCGATGATCTTCAATATATGAACATTGGACTGGGATTTAACCGAATAAAAAAACTCCGGAATCCCGGAGGATGCAGCCGGCCCCGTGGATTGAAAAAAGGACATGCGGTGCATAAGAATATCTTTATGGTAAAGATAGAAAGGGCCGGTATAGGAATAATCCCGCTCCAGTTCTTTTTCAATGTGTGCGACCATCTCCACAAGGTCGGTGTTTTGCCAGAAAAGATTGTTGTCCCGGTATTCATAGTACATATTTCCTCTTGTTGGTTAATTTATTTAAGGTTTATATTGAATTGCTACGTTTTCCGGGGTCTGGGAGGCAAACTTCAGGATTTTGTCAAAAACTGTTTTAATGGAATTGGCACGGGCGGAGGAAAGCTGGCTGCCCAGCCCGATTTTTTCGATAAACCCAATATCCGCTTCCAGAATTTCCTCCGCCGGATGGCCGGAAAAAATATTCGTGAGCAGGGATAGAATTCCCTTGACAATCATGGAATCTCCATCGGCGTAAAAAAATAAATTATCTCCTTTTATTTCTGCGTGGAACCATGCCAGGGATTGGCAACCATGGATTAAATGTGCATCATCCTTTTTATTCGCCGGAAAGGCGGACTTTGCGGAAAGCTCCATCAAATATTCAAATTTCTCTTCCCAAGTATCTAAGATGGCCATGTCATTAATGGTCATTTTTATTTTTTCCTGAATGGATTGCGGTGTGCTCATAATTTTTCCTTAAAATTAACTTACGCGTTCATAATAAAACGGATCAGAAAGGAATACGCCAGGCTGAATCCCATCATGGAGACGGCAAGGGGAATTAATTTTTTAAGTGTTCCATAAAGGGAAGTTTTAAAAAATTCCACGGTGACAATCAGGCATACATGGACGGGGGAAAGCATCATACCCATATAACCAAAACCGTATGCCATGGTTGTGTAAAAATATAAATCTCCCGCCGATGGATTTTGTCCCAAGAGGCTGATGACCACCGGAAAACCGGCACCCACAAACCCAATAGCCAGTCCCGTAGTGATTCCTGCCATGAATGGTATGAACGCAACAATCCAGAGAGGAGAAATATTCCAATGCTGTAATTCAGAATGGACTTGATCCATAACAGAGTAGTGGCTCCCGCCCATAATCTGGGGTTCCAGAAAGGCTCCGTATATTCGGATTGCAGTAACAATTACAATAAGAGAAAATGTCTTCAATGCAAAGCCGGCTTTCAGTAATTCCTTCCAGCCGATGGGTGAAATCACCTGGAGGAGAACCTGGGCAGACAGAAGACCCACCACCATGGGAATATATTTGTTGAACGTGGCCCATCCGGGAAGCATTATCTGGATGAGAATGTATGTGATAATAATGGCGACTATGGGAAGAAACGGAGTTCCGGGAAATTCCCCGAATTTATCATTATTTGTGGCCGGGGGAGAATCCTTGCGGATGGGTTCGGCATTCCGGGGAATCTTCTTTAATATGAAAATCCGGCCCACAATGACCGTGAATACAGTGAACGGGATTAAAAGAAAAATATATTCCCCAATCCTCATGCGGGTGATCTCCATGGCCAGAATCACTCCCGGATACAATGGCCACCAGTATTCCCATATATGGCGGAACCAGTAATTGATGCGGGTCTTCAGCTCCGGATCCACGCTCATGTCTGAATCGTTTGCTTGAACCAGCGGAGCACTGAAAATAGCACCGCCCGGCATGGGTAAAAGCCCCACCACGGCAGGCAAGAGAGCAAAAGACATCCTGGAGGAAAAACGGGATTTAAAAAATAAAATAAATTTCTGCATCATGCCCGTCGCGTTCATCTGGTTGGACAACCAGATCACCTGGAGAACGGTAAGGGATAAAAATAAATGATTGGGAGATACGGAACGCCGGAAGGATATCATGCCCATCTCATGGAAGGAAAAACCCAGCCAGCCGGCAAACCCAATGGTGGTCATTACGATGGACCACAAGAACGATTTGGTGAAGCGATAAAAAATGATCAGAAACGCCAGGGAGACCACAATTTTCACAACGGAAGGTGCATCCATGCGTCAGATTTTTTTTCTTTGCCACCCCGTCACCGATTAATACTTTTTACCGTGGTTTTGGAAAACAAAATACAATCCCTGGGCATGAATGGACATTGTCCGGGCTTATACGGTATATATGATGAAGAAACATCCCGCAAAAAAGGGATTTCGCTGGAGGAATTCGTACGTGCGTTTGCCGGCGGCGGGGGCAGAATCCTCCAGTATAGAAATAAAACAGATACACCGGGCGATGTGCTGAAAATATCGGAAAAAATACTTCCCTTGATAGATTCCATATCCACCGGTGAAGAGTTCCATTTTATTATGAATGACTATGCCCGGATTGCCATTCGTCTGGGGATTCCCTTTCATCTGGGACAGACGGATCCACTCCCGCACGGTTATTCGAATTCCCTATTCTGGGGAAGATCCACCCATAACATGGAAGAGGTGGACGCTGCCCTTCAGGAATTCCCACCCCCGGATTATATTGGCTTTGGTGCCATGTTCCCCAGCCAGACAAAAACAACGGCGGCAGTGGCCACACCTGCGGTGGACTCCGTAATGAAAAGATGGGAAAAGGAGATTGTTTTCATTGGCGGCATCACGCTGGACAATCTCCTGATGCTACCACATTCCCCCCGGATATTCCATGCGGTCATCTCAGATTTCTTCCGCTATGGAAATACCCCCGCCGATGTGGAACGCTACACACGGGAGTTTATCGGTAAGCTAAAATATGCATGAAGTCTTTCTTGAGGAAGTATAATATTATGAATGTCTCTCCGGGTGACTGTCACCA
>DYOA01000035.1:10692-13858 GCA_020720785.1 Leptospira biflexa | reverse complement strand
AGTCTTTCTTGAGGAAGTATAATATTATGAATGTCTCTCCGGGTGACTGTCACCATAAATGACAAATCCACCGGAAATATGTGACATATATATGGAGACATATATTGTTATGAATGTCCCTCCGGGTGACTGTCACCAGATATGATTTCCGCTGCCGCTTTTGCATAGTCCGCCCGCAGGGGTTTTATGGATGGAGTGGGAGGGCTGGCTCGGTTCAGGATTTCTCTTGTGGCGTCCGAACGGGCGTTGAGGAACCAATGCGGCAGGTTGAATTTCTCTATGCTCGCCAGTATCCACTCTGTCAGTTCCTGAACCATCGGACTGGATTTTCCCAGAAGCGGGGTTTTTTCCGTGGTGTTCTTTAACCAGAGGAAGACGGCGGGAACCTTTCCAAACTTTTCATGGGGAATGGGAACCACCAGCGAGTTTTCCACAGCGGGGTGGTTGTTCAGGACATCTTCCAGTCGTTCCGGATGGATATTTTCCCCACCGGAGATGAACATATTATCTTCCCTTCCGGTAATCCGCAGATTTCTCACGCAGGTATTCTCCCGGATTTTCCATTCTCCCGTATCCCCCGTGGGAAAATATCCGGTGCCCAAGGCGTGGATTTTTCCGTTGATCATATATCCTTTAAAAAGGGTTTTCCCACCCACATGGATCCCGGAGGAATCATCCACCCGGATTTTCCGGTATGGCAGGATTTCCGCTCCGGTATCCGCTGGTAATTCCGGCGGGCGGCGGTGGGTGCAGATCTGGGAAGACATTTCCGAAGAGCCATAGCTCAGATAGATTTTCAAATCCATGGATATTGCTTTGTGTATCAGGCTGGCCGGGATTTTACTGCCACCCATAAGAATAGCTTTCATTTTCCGCAGGTATTGTATTACCGTTCCCTCTTTGAGTAATGTCTCCAGTTGGGCACTCACAAGAGAGATATGGGTGATCCGGTTCCCCCGCAAAAGGGTGGTTATGAGATCCTTTGTTCCTGGAGATTCCGGGAAGACAATCCCGCAATTGGCCAGATAACAACGGAACAAAAGGGATAAACCTCCAATATGGTGGAGAGGGAGAGAGGCCAGCCACCGGTCGCCGGGAGAAAGAGGCATATTCCAGGCTGCCCCCCGTGCGGAAAAATAATGGTTCCAAAAAGTGTGGGCCACTCCTTTTTTCTGTACGGAGCCGGAGGTAAAAATCACATTGGCTATGCGGCTGCTCCATGGAATATTCAGGGAGCGGGCGGGGAAAAAAATATTTTCCGGATTCCGGGAAGTCCGGAGTTTACGCGGAAAGCTTTGGATGCGGATTCCTGACTCCCGCAGTTTTTCTTCCACCCCGAAGACGGTTTTTACATCCGCTCCGGGGTAATAAATCTGCCGGACCCCGGACATCCGGGCAAGGGATATCCATTCCGGGAGTGGAGCATGGGCGACCAGAATCACCGGAATTTTATTTTTTTTCCAAAGATACTCCAGGGCATGGAAAAAGCCGGTATTATGCGTGGCGATAACGCCCACATATTTATTCATCGGGAAAATTGTCTTCGGACAGGAGAGCCAGAAGCGGGGCGTTCATATCAAAATCCCGCCACATAAAAGAATTCATGTCCAGATACTGGGCAGGCTGGAAGCGGGATTTGTAATCCATTTTGGAGTGGCCGGGGATATAATAACCCAGATAGAGAAACCGGTAGTCCATACGTCTGGCCCATTCCAGCATTTTTAAAATCAGAAAAATCCCCAGTCCCATTTTTTTATCTGCTATGGAATATACAGAGTAAACAGCGGAGACAGAAGTTGCCCCCACATCCACAATGGAAAAGGCTACCAGCCGCCCTTCGTGGTAGACCTCCAGCTCCACAGAGTTTTTGGTGTTGCCGTACATCTGGATATTCATTACATTCAGCGTTTCTTCGCGGTCAAAATCTTTTTCCACCGGCTTTTCATTGGGGGCATGGAGGTAGTGCTGGTGGTACTGGTATTCCAGATACAGCTTTTCTTTTTCCGGGGTGGGGTGGGGAGAACCCACCCGGATTTCCAGATGGGAATTTTTTACCAGATTTCTTCTTTGGGAGCGGTCCGGACGGAAGTCTGCCACAGGAATCCGGTAGCCAATACATAACTGGCACCCTCTGCACTGCTCCCGGAAAAAATAGTCTCCGGATTTTCGGTATCCTGCCTGGAACAGCGTGTCCATATAGGTTTGGGGAAGTTTTACCTGGGATAGAATGATTTTCTCCCGACTGTTTTTCCCGTCATAGTAGGGGCATGGGCTCTCATGGTCAAAGGAAAAGGATTCCAGATATTCCCGAATATTGATAAAATTTTCTGAATTGTTCATAAATAATTAACTTTCAGTAATTGATAATTTTCTCCAATTTGTCCATTCGAGAAAAAACCTGATCCGCAGAAACCATCTGGTCTGCCTTCCGATTCAGGATTTCCAGATATGCCTGCAGAAACAGAAAGAATGTGTCATCGTTTTTCCGGAGATCGCAAACCGCTTCCCGGAGAAAAAGGCCAATGGAAAATGTCTCATAAAGAAAATCCACCATCGGCAGTATGTTCATTTCAAAAAGATTTTTTTCCTTGGAGCCAGAATCGCGAGCGTATTCTTTTAGCTGTTGCTTTCTATCCCGGTAATAGCGGATTGCTGCTTCCAATTGCGGGAATTGTTCCGCTCCTGCATCAAAGGAATCCAGCTCACGGAAAAAAGCATCCCGGAGTTTGGGACGCCGCAATGCTTTCATGACATGATCCCCCAGAATATTGTGGGTTCCTTCCCAGGTTTCATTGATGATATTATCATTCATAAGCCGGGGCAGGATGGAAAAATCCATAATTATCCCGTTTCCGCCCAGAACCAGAATGGCTTCTCTGGCCATCCAGCTTCCATGAACAGATACCGTGTACTTTAACGCGGGAACCAGAACATCCTCAGCAATGTTTTTCTCCTGAACATAACGCCAGCTCTGGAAAACACAGAGAGTGGCCGCCATCTGCTTGAGTTTCATGGTGGCCAGATTCTTTGCTACCATGGAAAAATCAGAGACATGCTGCCCGTAAGCTTCCCGGCGACGGGCGTAGGCAAGAGCTTCCATATATGCTCTCCGCCCCATCCGGTGCAGATAGTGGAATTCATGTGGCCATTCTTTATGGAAATCCAG
>DYOA01000035.1:8638-10592 GCA_020720785.1 Leptospira biflexa | reverse complement strand
GCCCCATCCGGTGCAGATAGTGGAATTCATGTGGCCATTCTTTATGGAAATCCAGATTGACTATGCCAAAGTCATAGGCCATTTTCCGGGCAGCTTTCTGCTCTTCGCAATAGATGATTTCATCCACCCGGTTTCCGGCACGGTCATACTTATTCAGCGTTCCGTACTTCCCTTCTTTGTGGGCAGCCATCGTTGCCTCGTCCATGGGACCGGAAACCAGAAGCCCAAATCTGCCCAGGTGATCCATCGCATCCACCCGGATAGTCTCCGGTAAGGTTTTCTGCAGCAAACGGACCAGCACCGTGTCTGTGGTGAAAAAATTCTGGCCTTTGATGCCCGCGTAGCTGCTCATATCATAAGGGGCCAGGCCGGGGTTTTCCGCAAGGTTTATGGAGGGTGCAGGAATGTCTTTAACTTCGGAAGCATCAGTCATGACTGCATTCTGAAGTTCAGCCATCCAACGTCAATAAGAATAGGGGGGTGGAATTAACTGCCGGGTTTTTCCCGCCCGGCAGCCATCCTATATGCAGTCCCCAAAAAGGGATTGCCGGTGCCTGAATCATCTCTAAGGTGTCCCAAAATTTAACTTTCTCAAGGAGATAACATGAGAAATATCAGCAAAATGGGAATGGCCATTGCGGCTCTGGTTTTTACCGGGTCCGTTTTTGCCAATATCAGCGTTTTCAACCGGTCTTTGCCCAACCAGGCCGGCATGGACTTTGACTATGTGGTGGACACCTGGGATTACAACACCGTGGCGGCGTACTATTCCCAGTCCAAAGCGGATAACTTTTCCATGACCTATGGGGTTACCGAACTGGATGGGACAGATGATACCGGAGAAGCGGCTCTGTCCGGAAGGCTCAGTGTGGGTCTGCCACTTTTTTATGCCGTGGGTTTCCGGAACTCCGGAACCTTTTATTCGGATAATACGACCGGTGCCGACTATGAGAGATCTAAAAAAAATTCCCGGACCACCGCCCAGTTGGGAACAACTTTTGAGACGTTTGGGATTGCCCTTTTTACCGATTTGAACAAAATGGAGAATGAATACAAGAATTCCACGAACGGAATAGGATATTCATTGGCGGGTGATTCCGTGACAGAGACCAATAATCTGACCAAAATTGGTGTGAATATGGGACAGGCATCCGAAGATTTTACCCGTGCCTGGACTCTGGGAGTGGCGTACACAGATATCAAAGATAACTCAAAAAGAAAAGTTACAGCGGGAGAAGACTCCTATGTAAAAGGAACGGATCTGGATGGCGATGGCAAGGATGATGCCATTGGCGATGGTTATGCCATGGATGTGGCCACCACCGGCTGGCTGCCCGTGAATGGACCGGATTATGTGGGATGGTCCGGAACCTTTACCTATGCGGATTCAGCCTGGAAGCAGACGAATGGGGGGGCATCAGCGGTATTCTATGACGGAACCGCCACAGAGGGAAGTGCCACCGAATACAAATATACGGTGAATCCGTTTTATACCAAAACTCTGGAAATCACAGAGAAATCCTTTTTTTATCTGAACCCCGGAGTTTCTGTGGAAGGTTCTGCATACAAAAAGGAGATTAAAGGGGTCACAGATAAGACAGAAGGCTCCTTCACCGGGGTTTATTTCACCATCCCCATAATGTTCCAGGTGCCGGTGACAGACAGCGGAAGTTTCACCCTGCAAGCCGGGGTTTCTCCCAAAGTGACCCTGTACACCACCGGAGACAAAACCAAAACCGGGCCGGTGGAAACAGTCAGCAAAACGGCAACCCAGTCTTCCTTTGGTATGGCATCCCTTTCCTATGGTCTGGGTGCTTCCTATAAACCCAGCGAACGGCTGAGCATGCATGCCCTGTTCAATACAACCGCCAATCAAGTGGATTCCAAATTTGCTCTGGGAGTGGATTATCACTTTGCTCCCGTTACTGTAGAAAACATAGACGATGTAAAAGAA
>DYOA01000035.1:0-8538 GCA_020720785.1 Leptospira biflexa | reverse complement strand
CAGAAACCCAGCCAAGCTCGGATGAAAATGCCGTAAAACCGGTAAAAAAACAGTAAATTCTTGCGGAGGGAGCCTTCCCGGCTTCCTCCCTATCTTAATATACCTCGTCGTGGGTTCCAATATTCAATAATATGACATCCTGGTTATTCTCATGAAAAATGAAAATAATCCTGTACTCATAATTGATGCTGAATGCCCAGAAGCCGTCCAACTCGTTCACCAGAGAATGTGTTTTTAACGCAGGGTGAAACGGATCTTTCTCAAAAAGAAGAATTCTTTCCCGGCTCTTAATTTTCAGATGGGGATGTCGTAGTTCCCATTTCCTATACTTTTTCAGGAATTGCTTAGTCCAAATCAGATTCATTTTCTAAAGCCACAAAAAAATCATTGCCCGTTCCTTTCTGGTATTTTCCTTCCGAAATGAGCCGGAGATTTATTTCATTCTCCTCTTTTATTTGTAGTCTTTTCCTGGCAATTCCTCTCCGATGGATTTCTTTAGTTAATTCATCCTGATCTTCAATGGAGAGCTTATCAAATTCTTCCATTATAAGTTGATAATTCATGCGACAGCATACCATTAATTCCAGGTAAGTCAAGTGCTTTTGACCTTGCTCCCATCGTCCGTTAGTCCGGAATTATCTGGTAAATTTTTAACTCAATTTCCTTCCCTTTCAAAGCCACCGTGTCCATATACCGGCTCTGATAAGGGTTTTCTCCCAGCTTTTCCATGATCTCTCCGGATACCAGAATGGAAGTCTGGTACACACGGGTGAGGGACTCAATCCGGCTGGTGGCATTCACCGCGTCAGAAATCACCGTTCCATCCATCCGTTCCATTTCTCCAATGGTCCCCAGAATCAGCCGGCCGATGTGTATACCCACTCCAATTTTCAAAATCGGCAGGTTTTTCCCCTCATTTTCCTGATTGAATTCTTCCACCGCTTTTACCAGAGCCACCGAAGCATCCACGGCATTTCTGGGATTGCCGGGGAATAATGCCATGATGGCATCACCAATAAATTTATCAATAAATCCGCCATGAGAACGGATGATGGGACCCGCCTTTTCCAGATAGCGGTTCAGATAGGTGAAGATATCCCGTGGGGCCATTTTCTCTGACATGGCGGTAAACGACCAGATATCAGAAAACAATACCGTCATTTCCTTTTCAATACTGTCCCCCAGCGAAATAGTGGGGATAACTGCCTTCCCCAATTGTTTCAAAAATTCTTTGGGCACAAAACGCTCAAAAGATTTTGCCTGGGTCTCTAAATCCAGGGTTTGGGAATTGATCATAATGGCCATCATATTCAGATTATCCGCCAGCATTTCAAACTCATCCCCGGTCTTTAATACCAAGATACCACTCATTTCCCCTTCTTCAATTTCTTTTACCCTGCCGATGATGGATTTCAACGGACGGATGAGCACTTTCTCTACTCCGGCATAGACCAGAATAAAGACCAGAATGGTCAATGGAACAACCACAAGTACAAAACTACGAACAATGGAATAACGGAATTGTTCAATGTCTTTTTCATGGAGTTCCACATTCACAATACCGGAGGGGTTCCCGGAAGTGTCCCGGATAATACCTCTGGCCACCCATGTGCGACCATAGATATTATAAATCGGTTGTTCATCAATATAGTCTTGATTACTCTGGAAAATATCCATCTGTTTCTTCAGGTTTGCTTCTGTATCTTGGAAAACCGTTCCCGGTTCACTCTGGCTTTCCCCCTTGACGGAAAGATAATAATAGATGGCCATTTTTCCTTTCCCATAGGGGATTTCCCCCTCTATGGTCCGGGTGGTATGGTCCAGCAAGCCAGAGCGGGTTTTCACGGATAATTTTTCTGATTTCTCAAATTCCAGAATAACGGTTTCATCCAGAGTTATTGTATACAATCCGTCATTGGCCTGCACTTCAATCTGCCCGATTTTTTTCCCATCCTTGAAGAGATCAAAATCTCCTTTATATGTATCCCGGTCGTATTCAATAAGCAGTTCACCGTTTTTCAAATACATATCAAAGGCAAAATCCTGGGTTTCCACCCAGATGATGTCGGATTTTGCAATCTGGGCATCAATAGCATAGATAAATTGTTTATTGATTTTATCATAATAAAGGGTGTAGAGATACGTGATTATGGGTTCGGTTATGGTAACCGAATTCAGGTAACGCAGATAACGCTGGTATTCCGGATTTTTTTTGGCTTTCTCATCGACCAGGGTCTCATGAACTTTGGCATCAATGGACGCAGCAATGGCCTTGGCCAGATCCAGTTTGGATTTTAGAAATAACTGCGTGTAATTCTCAATGGCCACATAGTAAATGGAATAACCCACCGCCAGGGAAATTCCCAATGATAACAAGACAGATAAAACAACCATTTTCCTGCGTATCCTCATCCCCATCTCCTTGAAAGCCTTGATTATTGTCCGGATATTTGCCAATAAAACTTCTTTGCGTCCAATGCAGAAATTTCAGCTCAACGTCAACCCAAAATAGAAAAACCCTTTACGGCGGGCAGGCTCCACCGGCCATAACGCATGATTATTATTCTGGGCGGTGGCATGGCCGGCCTGACTGTGGCGTATTCTCTGCGGGGGACCGGGGAGAAAATTGTATTACTGGAAAAAGAACCCCATATCTGCAGCTTTGCCTCCTCCCGTAACGCCGCCATCTTCCGAACCCAGGAAGGAGATCCCTATCTCTCCCTCATTGTTAAAAAAAGTGCGGTGAGACTGGCAGAAGTCTCCCGTCAACTGGGAATGCCCTTGGTATCCGGGGAAGGGCTGTTGATAAACCCGGTGGAAACGGATTATTATGAAGAAGAGTTCATGGCTATGTATCCGGAAGCAGAGGGCATCCGAACCCGCCCCATGACTTTCCCCCTGCCGGATGGCTCCTCTTTTAGTGGCGTCTTTGTTCCGGGAAACGGTACCATGGATATCCATTCCCTCCAGCAGTTCCTGTTCAGCGAAATCCGTAAAGCCGGAGTGGATGTCCGGTTCATTTCCCGGATATCCGGAATTAACGTGAAAAATGATTATGTTCAATCCCTGGATGTGCAGGAGGGAAAAAACAACCCCAAGAGCTATTCCATCCCCATGGCTCCGGAAGATGTTCTGGTGAATTCCGGAGGAAGCTGGGGCAGGGAAATTCTGGAAGCAAACGGCCAATGGGCAGTGCCCTTGGTCCCCCATAAACGGCATCTGTATTTCTTGAAAGACGCAGGGCGGCCACTGAATATGCCCATCCTGTGGGATGAACGCAGTGAATTTTACATACGGAAAGAGGGGGCAGGGTATCTGGCAACGCATGGAGATGAAACCCCCACATCGGCGGATGATTATGCCTATGAAGAAAACCAGACAACGCATTTTATTGAAAATCTGGCACGGGAGTTTCCTTTTGCGTCCACCATGAGCATGGCCAGATCCTGGGCCTGCCTGCGCACATTCGCCCTGGATGGACGCCCGGCCATCGGCTATGATCCCCATCTGCGGAATCTTTTCTGGAATGCCGGCTGGGGCGGACGGGGGATGAGCATGGCACTGGGGATCACGGAAACCATCCAGGATCTCTTTGTCCGGGGTTATCACGATTCGGAGACCGAGCTGGAAAACCCGTTCAGCACATTCCGCTTTATCTGAGAAGCGAAAAAATATCCAGAGCCCCGTCCAATTCATCCAGATAGGGTTTTCCGTTTTTATAAGGGAGAAATACGCTGGTATGCCGGGCACGAAAATTCGGAAATCTTTTTAAGGCGGGCATGTGACTGTCACCATCGAGAATATAGAGATAGGTGAACGTATGGAAGACTCCCGGAACCGTTATTCCGTCTGCATTCCAGCCGGTGAATACCATGACATGGTTTTTCCGGAAAAGCAGGGTGCCCGGAGCGGCAGTCCGTAAAAACCGGAGTTTCTCGTCTCTCCCCATGCCGGATAAGTCCTTATATCGCTCCGGGTGGAGATGTCGCAACCGCTGGTCTTCAGAATTCCGTGGCAGCTCCAGACCAAACGTTAAAAATACATTGCGGATAAGGGAAGAACAGTCCACCCCCCCAAAATCGTCCCCCCAGCCGTATAAAAAACCGGAATAGCGGTACAACTGCACCAGAAAGTTTTTCCGGGTCAGGGGGAGGTATCCCCGCTGCCAGACCCGGCCGATGGAATCCTCCTCCAGAAGAAATTCCTGCGGGGTTTCCTGTCCCCGTATTCCACGTACAGGGATTTTTACCCATACCCCATTGTTTGTGCCGGCATAGGATGGATGGTCCGGAAGGATTTCCAGTTTGGTTCCCATGGAAAGGAATCCGGTGCGGGGATGGAAAAAGCCGGGAGCAACCAATACCAGAAAGGCTCCGGAAACGTCCGCCGGATTGGTGGCCAGATTTTCTTTCCGCGTCCAGGATGTGTAAAAAGATGTTTCCACATAAGCCCAGTCCCCGGTCTCTGCCAGAATCTTCCCCAAGCTGCCCATGTTCACCGCCGTTTCCTGGTTCATGTTGAATTCCCTCCATCCCGGTTTAAGATACATTTTCTCCAGGGTGGGCATCCGGTAAAGGGATACACGGCGGACAAACCGGACGGGGATGGAGGGATTGGTGACAGTCACTTTAGGGGTGGATGACGTCACCCCGGGAATTTTCTCCCAATCGGTGGGTGCCCACCGCCGGCCATCTTCCCGGAAAAACTCCCCCTCCAGCGGTTTTAGCGACCGTTTCAGGGATATCTCCATCGGAAGGCCATGGGAAAAAGCGACAATGTTTCGGTTCAGTCTCTGGATCTTATTCTGACCGATGGGAGCATCCTCCGGGAACCCGTCCGGGATTACAATGGGCAGAAAAAAATCTTTCTGAGCCTGGACTTTTTGATGGAATTCTCCGCAACCGGCCAGCGTGGCCAGAATCAGCCACGCCGGCAGCAGATATTTCATGGGGAATTATTGTCCGGGGGGAATAAAATCGGGATGGAATTTAACGGCTCGCTGGCGGTAGAATTCCGCTTTTTCCGGTTCTCCGGTAAAATCGTAATTTTGGGCGAGTAAATACCATATCTGGGGCAGGATATCTTTTTTCTCGATGCCAGAGCCGTTTTCTGTTTTCTGGAGCTCCGCTATGGATGCAGGGTAATTCCCCTGGGAAAAATAAATTTCCGCTGCGGCAAGGTCAATATGCATGGTAAGCTCTCCCATTGTCCAGGTCCGGGCTTTGGCAAGCCAGGACAGGGCGGCCGGGTTTTTCCCAAGATGTAAATAAGCCATTGCGAGGATGTACATTTCGTCCGCATTTTCCGGTTTTTTCAGGAATTGGATTACCCCTTTATATTTTTTCTGCTCCATCAGACCGGCTGCTTTGTCCAGTCGTTGGATTTTTTCCTTATTTGGATCATTGGTAGGCTGCGGATTGTTTCCCGTGCCATTCATTTCCGCCGTCATGGTTCCTGTTTGACCTTCAATGGAAGCCCGGGTTCCCGCTACCGTGGTCAAATATTTTTTTTGGGTTAGATAATCGGATTTGCGGATTGCCGATGAATGAACCACCTTTTTTCCGTTCTGGTCCAGGCTTTTGACTGTCACATTGGCATTGGCAGAAATGGAATGCTGGGCATTCTGGTAAAGGATGGACGCAAACCCGTCTTTGCCGGTAATAATGCGTGTAGTGGAATACACTGCATCCCCAATCCGGGCGGGTTTCTTTTTACTCTTGTTAACCGTGTGGACTTCTCCCCTTAAAAAAGTTATCTTCCCGCTGGGAGCAGACCACGCAGGGGCAGAAATCCCCAGAAGAAGAACCATAAGGAATATGAATTTATTTTTCATGGGACATAATCTTTCCTTTGCCAATAAAGTAAAATAAAAAATTGTTGCCATTTCAAAAAAGAAATGCTATGTGACATAATATGATGCCGACAAGCTCCCTGAATCTATCAAAAAATAAAGATAAAATCGTTCATTACCGCCCCATGATTACCAGAAAAGAGCTGGAAATGGTGCTGGATGCCCTCATTGAAGACCACATTTTCTCCGGCGGAATTGTCCGTAGGCTGGAGAAGGAAATGGCAGCGGCCTATGAGTTTCATTCCGCGTTCGCACTGCAAAGTTACCAATCGGCCATGGAAGTCCTGAAAAGAGCCTTTGGATGGGAAGGCGGTGCCCGCGTTTCCGCCCCCGTCTTCTTTCCACGGGAAATCTATGACACCCTTTCTCCCTATGGCATCCATATTGACGCCTGCGATGTTACCCTGAATTCATTTCATCCCTCTCCGGAGGAATGGATGAGTAAGATAAATGAAGATACCCGTGCCGTTTTCCTATCTTATCCTTATGGTTCCTATGAAATATATGCGGATTTCATTGGCCAATTAAAAAATACCCATAAAGAAATTATTATCATCGAAGATATTACCCATATTGCCGGAATGGAGGTAGATGGGATGGGACCCGGCCATGGTGCCGATATAGCCCTCGTGAACATGGATTATGGAAATCCCATCACCACCGGAAAGGGCTCCATCATTCTCACGGACAACCCCAAACTGGCCAAAAAAATCCGGAGCATTCTGCCGGAATCCCGCAAACCTGCGGAAAATACCCCTCTTTTTGACGGCACCATGGTCGATTATACCGCAGCCATGGCTCTGGAGCAGATGAATATGGCCGATGTGTCCCTCCAGAGAAGAAAGAAAATCCTGAATATCTATTTTGAATCCGTGAAAGATAGCTACTTCCAAAGCGTGTACCGCTATCCGGAAGTGGATGTGGCCTCTGGCTTTCCCGTCATCTTTGACCGGGATGCGGATTATGTGAAACGATATTTTTCGTCCCTGAATATTGAAACAGCTTCCGTGATGCCACCCCTCCACCGGGTGATGGGAGATAATCCATCGGATTTTAAAAACGCGGAAAGAATGGTTGCAAAAGCCATTGTGCTGCCGGCCTATCCTTCACTCTCCAAGCTAAACGTGGAAAGAATATCCGCTTCCATAAAAGGCTTCTTTTAACGGATGGATTTGAAAGGAGAGCAAAAAATAAAATATAAAGTTTTTTCCGGATGACCGATATAAAAACTATGAAAGATATAAACCCGGAAATTGAAGATATGATTCTGCACAAGAAGCTGTCCCCCAGAAAGATACGTAATCTGATTGAAATAAAAAACATGGTGGAAAGGCTTTCATCCAAAAATTATCTGAGTGCGGAAGAAGTTGCCGATCTGGAAAAAAAATTCCATGTTGCTCCGGATATCATCACATGGGGGGATTATTTCCAAACAGAAATTGCCTCCCAGCACTGGGAAAAAGAAGACGCGGAATTTGAAAAAATCACCCAGACCATTGAATTTGACCTGATCGCTGCGACTATGATTTTCCATGATAAACCGGAGAACTTCTTCCGGGTGGCTGAACAAAATAAATACGAAGCCATGGGAAAAAATCCCAGCGAATGGACACCCAGAGACGAAGAAAATTATCACCTGGGAATCCTGTACGACTACTACCGCCAGATGGGATTAAGCTTTGCCCGGCTCTCGGCAAGAGATTTTGAGTATTTTGAGCAGTTCGCGGACAAAAAAGCTATCTAAAAATTTTCTTTGCCTTACTGGGGACTCTGGTATAGTTTCCCCAGCTTCCTCTGGATATAAGCCTCTCTGTATTTTTCCCTGAATTCATCCAGCGATAATCCCGAATTCTTCCACTCGTCCTCAAATAGCTTCCGCTTTCCCGGATAGTCTGGCCGCAAAGGAATCTCCAGTTTGGCCGCCGTTTCATTAAATACATTGCTGGATAGAGTGAAGTTGTGCTTATCAATCCCGCTTTCGTCCAGCAGAATTCCCACCATGGTCAGCCCCAGACCCGTTCCTTCTGTATCATCTCCATAGCGCATGAAATAATCCAAAAGACTGGAAAAGGACTGGGCTTTTTGGAGTTTTTCCCGGATGCGGAGTTCTTCCGCCGGTAATAGCGGAAAATTATTTTTCACCTTAATATTAAATGAATTCTCGTTGAAATACAGAGTTGCCGTGACTTTCAAATCCCGCTCCCGCATTTTGCTTTTACTGGCAATCAGATTGGCTTCATTTAAATTTTCTTTCAACAGAGAAACCCCCCGGGCATAATCCTGTTCATTTTCCGGATCGATTTTATTCTCGCTGAAAATTAGCCGTTTCAGGTTTGCCTTGGTGGCATTGATCACCAGCTCCTTTGCCGATGTGTAGACTATTTCCATCAGATCAATGCGGTTGTATTTTTCCAGAACTGTCCGGGCAGTACAGTTGAGCAGTGTTTCCCCGTAATCGGATAATACATAGGTTACCAGAGAGATAATCTGTTCATTATTTACCATCTCAATAATTTCACTTTTTAATTTTGACTTATCTATGGCCATGGGTGATTATTCAGCTTTTGCCGATAGTGACAAGGATTTTTTTATGGTGGATATGTATATGGTGACAGCCCCAGGGGAGGATAGGCAGGAACTCTCTCACAAGAGGAAAGGTATCCCTGCCCAAACCTTACATTGATGAG
>DYOA01000034.1 GCA_020720785.1 Leptospira biflexa | reverse complement strand
GAATTGGTTTTGGCTCCTGCGTGTGGTTTTCCCTTAATCAATATCCACAATAAGAAAGGTAATGTCGTCTTCCGTCACGGCGTTTTTTCCTGCCCACTGCCGCAAGCGGGAAGTCAGAAATTGGGCAAACTCCTCCGCGTTTTTATCCTTCCCGGAGCGGAGGACTTTGTGGAATTCCTGATCCCCAAACTGTGTCCCGGAAGAACCTCTGGTTTCCTCCACGCCGTCCGTAAAAAAAATCAGCCTGTCCCCATGGATGATTTCCACCCTTCCGTTTTCATAAGATGCGGATTGGGCAAAGCCAATCATTCTCCCCTTAGCGGTTAAGTCCATTATCTGGTCGTTTGTCTTTCTGTGCAGCAGAATGGGAGGATGACCGGCGTTGGAATATTCCAGGATTCCCGCTTCCACGTCCAGCCACCCATAGGCTGCTGTGATAAAATGATTTTCCACGTTATTGGTGAGAATCTGGTTCATGCGGGAGAGAAGAGAGGAGGGTTTGTCCGCGACTTCTGCCAGTATATGGAAAGTTATTTTCACCATGGACGCAATGAGAGCGGCGGGAATTCCATGTCCGGCCACATCCGCTATCAAAATACCGATTTTTTTATTATCCGGGATGTGATAATCATAAAGGTCTCCACCCACCGCCTCCATGGGAATAAATCGGGCGGCCATTTGAATTCCATTTATTGAGGGCAGTTTTCCGGGGATAGTGGACTGTTGGATTTTGTGGGCAACATTAAGTTCCATATTATAGTTTTCCAGATTCTGATACGTATGAATATATCTGCTTACCAGAATCATGGCCATACTTAGGATAAGCATAGCCATCCCAATATGTCCCAGTGGAAGAACATTGACCACAAGTCCGCTCAGTGCAAGTCCCACGTCAAACATGGCAAAAACAACAAGCATTCCCATCCCCATTAAAAAAATCCTGGCTTCCTGGTTTCCAGCGAGAACTTTTTTAAATACGGCATAGACCATAATAAAAGACGAAACAGATTCCATAATAAAAAAAGGAAACCGGAGGTACAATCCGTTAGTGGCTCCGGAGATTATTATTGCCATGGAAAGAAGGCAATAGCCCAGATGTATCTGCCAGATCCGGCGGATTATTTTTTTCCATTTTGAATCAAAGACAGGCTCCAGAAAAAGAGCAATCCACATGGGCATCAGGAATAGGGAAAGTATCCATAAAAAGATCCACAATCCGGGTAAGTCCAGAAATATCTGTTTCACATCCGTATAAAAAAATGTATAGATGGCCATGCTCAGAGTGAAAAAGCTGAACGCGAAAAAGGATTTGTCTATCTTTCTGTACAGGAAAAAAATAATACTTATGGCAAAAATAAATAAATACAGAACCCCCAGACTCAACCGGACGATGTCTTTTTTTATAATGCGGGGGATATGTTCCCAGATGGGACCGATGTGGAATTCGCCCAGAAATCCGGAAAATGCAAATTCGGAATATACCTTCAGGTAGAGATAATCTCGGCCCGATTGTTTTTCCAGCGACAGAATTTTCCATCGGTTTCCGGTGGCATTGTAAATATTGGTGGCTTTCATCCGGCCGGACTGGTGGAGCATTTGACCTTGGAAATACACCTGGTACTGTTCAATGACAATGGGGATAAAAACGGAAGGATATGCCCCGGAAAATTCCGGCACTTTTGTACGGAACCAGTAAATATGATCCACGGAATTGTTTTTTAGCATTGGTTTGTTTATGGGAATCCAATTCCGGTTGTTTTTGCTCCTGGGGTTACCGTCTTCCATGATCACTTCGCTGCCAGGCAGAACCTCCCATTGCTCCAGGATAAGTGTTTCTTGCGAGGAAAATGATTTCCCGTCGGCCATAAACAACACCATAACGAGCACAAGCAATAAGAACAATGTGAGCCCCATACTGGTGTTGAACCCTGCTCTTTTTTTCATCCAATATGATT
The DNA here is from genome assembly GCA_020720785.1 of Leptospira biflexa. Classification (GTDB taxonomy): domain Bacteria; phylum Spirochaetota; class Leptospiria; order Turneriellales; family DYLW01; genus DYLW01. The sequence goes on along the minus strand of DYOA01000034.1, from coordinate 22,619 downwards.
TTCACTTGTCCGGCCATGAAGTCAAGAAATTTACCTTCAGCATTTTTCCCGTTAAGAATGGAAACCCAATTGGTCCGGAAAATATTATTTACCATATACTTAATGGAAGATACTTGGAATGGAAACTTGCTGAGGGAATCACAGATAATATGCCGGAAAGATGACTATACCATTGAAAGAGATTTTATTTTATACCGTATCCGCTCATCTGGTCTTTGTGACAGTTCCATGATAGTGGCGGAAGCAGGCCGGCCATTCTTACTGGAGTGGAAGGTACTATCACCAGAAGATATCAACCAGGTTTCCCTTCCCTTTCTTTTCTTCTCTATGTGTTTTCCTATTTTGCGATGAAGCAGGGATATATCTTTCCAGATGAGACCATGCAGGAAGAAGCACCGGAACAGAAAAGTAAATACCGCAAATCCGGATTGAAGAAAAACCAAGAGGGTTATGGAAACAGAAAAAAATCCAAAGTCCGTGCCAAGGTTGAGCATATTTTTGGAACCATGTACTGGATGGGTGCAGGCCATTCGCCAACAGAATCCCTTAATTCCTCGCTCTATTTCAAAATGAACATTGTAACGGACAATATTTTGCTTTTTTAAGAAATTTTTAGAGGTACCCTATATTGATTATGTGGATCTCACTCAGGGCTCAGAAGCAGCAAAATAAATATTCCACCAAAAAGGAAAAATTCCTTTCCACCAGCAGGGAATGACCGGAAAAGACATAAAATGAAAAAAATAGTTCTCTGGCCATGGCCTTTGCTTCTGCTGACTTTGAGCTCTTCCTTTTTTGCGGCATCTTTCGCTCCCTGGCATTTGTGGCCTCTGGGATTTTTTTCACTGATATTTATTTTTATTCTTCTGGAGAAGCAGATTCCCAATAAACGTACCGCCATAGTATGGGGATTTATTCTGGGATTGGTTACAGACATCTTTGCGTATCACTGGATTTTGTATACCATGATGGTCTTTGGTCATCTGCCCGCACTGCCAGCTGCATTCTTATTCATTGCTTATGCTTTTTTTACCAATCTTCGCTTTGGGGTTTTTTTTCTGGGTGTATATTTCTGGCAGAAAAAATCAGAGAGCCCCCGGACATTTTCCATGGGTTTGCTATTTGCGGTTTTCTGGTATTTCTCTGAAAGGTTCATCTGGCAGCTTTTCCCTTGGTATGGTGGAAATCTGGTGTCCGGAAATCTTCTGTTCATCCAGATCACGGATGTTGTGGGGATTTATGGGGCATCATTCTTTTGGTTTCTTGCAAATTATTTTATGTATCTTCTGCTTGCCCTGGGGTCACAGAAATTTTTCCCCCGCTATCATCTGAATCCGGGGTTTTCCATATCACGGATTTCCCTTTTATTGGGATTTGTGCTCATCGCCGCTATTCATTTATATGGTTTATTTGCCATGAAATACTGGGATGGAGAATACTCGCGAGCACCTCGGAAAATTGTTGGTATAGCCCAGGGAAACACTCCGCTTTCTTTTGCCCATATACGGAACATGCGGGATTTCCTGAATGAAACCACCACAAACATGGTGGATCAAACCATCCGGCTTAACGAAGAGGCCATCCGTAAATATGGAAAACTGGATCTGGTTATCTGGCCAGAAAGTGCGGTGCCCTTTCTGAAATATAACCAGTCCGATTTTTTACGCAAAGAAATCGGACGGATGTATGAGAGCATTCATTCTGAATTTATATTTAACGACATTCTGGATAAGTACGTTTTTTCAGATAATAAATATATACATAAGAGTTACAGCAATGTATGGTTTTTTAACGCGGAAGGGAAAATTACCGCAAGCTATCAAAAAAATTATCCCCTGCCCTTTGGGGAATATATTCCTCTGGGTAGTCTCTTTCCGGTGGTTTATGATATCATGCCGGAGGTTTCCAACTTTGACGCATCCAGGGATGTTTCTCTTTTTAATGGAAATACTGGCAATATTCTCCCCTCCATTTGTTATGAAGCCATTCTGCCCGGCTTCATCTGGGATTTCCAGCGGAAAACCGGAATAAAAGCACAGATGATTGTGAACCTGACCAATGACACCTGGTTTGGGGACACCATTGAAACCTATGAACACCTGGAACTGGCAAAAATCCGGGCTGTGGAATACCGGCTCCCCCTTCTCCGGGCGGTTAATTCCGGGGTCTCTGGTTATATTGATTACAATGGAAGATTGCGGGACCCGACGGAAAAATTCACCCGGGTATCCAGAATTTATGCCGTTCCAGTTCTGGAAAAAAGCAGAAAAACTGTCTATGCCATTATGGGTAACTATACAATGGATATTCTGGCGTTGTTTCTGGCCGGATTTTTGTTTTTCCGGGAATGGAAATCCCGCCGTAATTGCGGAAACGGTTAGAGAACAATCCGGATATTTTTAATCTGGGGGAGGTTTTCATACAGGGACCGCTCAACGGCATAAAAAAGCAGTTTTTGTTTTTTATCATCCAGATTCACCATGGCCGATGTATTGAAGTGTAGAATCAGATTTCCATCCTGGAGCCATATATTCTTCACAAGATGTTTTTCACGGGTTAAGCGTACCAGCTTCATATCCGCCGGTCCCAAAATTAGCTCCTCGATAATTAACCGCACATTACGGATAATGGCTGCCTTTTTTTCTGCGTCCGTTCCGGATTGGGGGATCTCTTCCAGAAAAAATTTCTGCCGGCTTTCCATCACCAGATCCTTGAGTTCATATTCTTTTTCCGAATCGATGGAAAACAGAAAACTGTCCTTGGGAAAATATAATTTTGCCTCAGCTCTGGAATCCACCGGGGGAGCATCCAGAAACCGCAGCGGATTGAGAAAATTCAGTGGGTTAATTCCGGCAAAAAAAAGAAAACCCGTAAAATTAACAGCAATCAGGGTTAAAAAAATCCGTATGACCATCACCGGATCATTCAGTTTATTGATAATGTTATCTATTGCTTCCCGTTTAAATTTCACAATTTCCCTCCGGAAATGATTATTCCATACCGGGGCGGTTACGTATAAAAGCCTTGATTCCGTTTTCCACACCCACAGATATTTTTTGCCGGTAACTTTCCTGGTTCATGGCGGTTGCTTCTCTGGGATTGGAAAGATACCCAATTTCCAGTAAAACAGAGGGCATCAACGCACCGCGTAATACAGAAAAATCTGCCTTGCGGACACCCCGTCCCACGGTGGTTCCCCGCATGCTTGCCAATAACGATCTGTTTATTTGTCTGGCAAGCATTTTACTTTCCGCCTGTATCTGGGTATTTATTAAAACGGATTCCAGCTTTTTTACGTATCCGGGCCCATCGGCTATGCCGTTTTCACGGAGACTCACTTCCCGTGCTTCATCATTGGATGGGTTGGAATCCAGATAAAAAACCTCAAAGCCGTTCACTCTGGAGACAAAAGATGCATTACAGTGAACACTGATGAAAATACCCATATCGCCCGGTCTCATAATTTCATTCGCAATATCGGATCTTTTTTCCAGATTGAGAAAAATATCGGAGTTGCGGGTCAGGTATACCCGGGTATGCGGAAATTTTTTCCTGAGGTATTTATAAAGATGGCGGGATGTGGCCAGAGTGATATTTTTTTCCCTGTATTTTTTATTCAGCGTGCCGGGATCCCGCCCGCCATGCCCGGGATCAATTACAATGAAATCCGGATAATTTTTTTCTGTATCCGGCAATGCCGCAGAGGGTTCTTCCTTATTCGGAACATCCACATCAGACCCGGCGGTTTCCTCCTCTTTGTCCGATGGCTGCTTTACATTCAGATTATTTTTAACAAAATCCGCACCCAGATAAATCCGGGATGGGGTCACATGGGGAGGGGAGCGGAGAGGATATATTCTGGAGTTATGAACAAATACGGATTCTCCATCGGCAAAAAAAAATTTTTTGTTTCCCTGGATCACAATGAAATGGGAGGAGTATGCTTCCCGCTCAAAGATAACCCCATTTTTTTTCAGGGAATTATCAGAAATATATTGTGAATCTCTGGCCGCAAATCCGGCGTTGCCGGAAAAAATCATGGCAAATACCAGAAAGAAAATTATCCTGGGAAGGTCAGAGCGATTCACTAAGATTCTTATCGGCGTGTCTGCGGGAGGCAAAAAAGCTTTTTAAAAGGCCGGCGGCATCCCATTGCGGGTTGTTATAGTAATACCATTCAGGCCGATGGTTGATTCCGGGGTTCCGGAGGATTTCTGTCATGGAATAATTCTTTTCATCATAAGCCAGAAAGTGTACCGCAGGGATCCGGAACCCGATGATGGCTCCCGTGCACATGAGGCAGGGCTCCAGAGTGACAAAAAGCTCCACATCTCCTAGTCTTTCATTTTTTAGTATACAGGCAACTTTCTGCAATACCAGCATTTCTGCGTGTGCCACCGCACTCCGGTTGCCGATGATTCGGTTTCTGTCCCTTGCAATGATTCTCCCTTTATAAACAGCCACACATCCCACAGGAACTTCTCCGGAATGACCTGCCCGTCCGGCACATTTCATCGCTTCCCGGAATGCCCGGTGGATCACTGCCGGGGATAGCATTTTAGTACCCCTGATTTATGTAATGGATGATAAAAGTCTCCACGGAGGAAGCAGCAGCCGCGAAAGTGACGGTTGCCTGGATGGATTTATATCCCATGGGATTGCCCGGTGTGGGGATTTCTCGGCGGGTATTCCACGCCCGCAGCACTACTCCGGTATAATGAAAATTCCCCCGGTTATCTTTTGCCAGAATGCCGGAACCGCTGTCACCGTTAAAAACGGGAAAGGAATATAAGTCTTCCTCGCTGGCGGAGAGTTCATATAATACCGCATCCTCTTCCTTTTTTCTGAGATTATACATTTTCTCTATGGCTTTTGTATCATATTCCATTCTGTGACCGGAGACTTCAAAGGCGGCGGAATCCGGATGGTACAGCAGGTTCACCGAGTGCTCCCGTTTGTTCCCATGGTAAAATTCATTCATTGTGTATGATACCAGAAACGGCTCCGTCCTTTTTTCCCCGCTGAGTATTTTAAAAAAAGAATATTTTTCCACTTTCCCCGTCCCGCGAAAAAGAGAGATAACACTTTTCTGAAAAATATCCGCATCCGAATATACCAGAGCCAAATCCCTTTTTTCATCCAGGGAAAGCGGAAAGATGGGGTAGCAGATCCCATGAATTCTGTCTTCCTGGGATACCGCACACATATTATTTTTTTTACGGATCACATGATATGCCGTAATCAGATAGCCATTGCCAATTAGAAACGCCCGCCCAGATGTCCCATCCGGAGTCTGGATGTCAAACAATCGTTCTCCGATCTGTGCCATGGACAGTCCGGTATTATTGTTGGAGAGGATGAAACTGGTCAGGGTTTTATTTTCCCGTTCTTTAAAGGACGGGCGGTCTGGTGTTTCCAGAAAAAAAAAGCTATGGTACACCCCCACAAAAAGAGTGAGCACAACCGGAATGAAAATTTTTTTTCTCATGCTAAAGGATATAGCGGGTCAGGTCCTCATTCTGGATGATGTTTTTGAGATTCGCATCCACAAAATCGGCGGTGACAATGACATCCTTCCCTGCGTAATCATCCGTATTAAAGGAGACATCTTCCAGAAGTTTTTCCATAATGGTATGCAGCCGGCGGGCTCCAATATTTTCATTCTTTGTGTTCATCTCAAAAGCAATTTCCGCTATCCGTTCAATGCCATCGTCCGTGAAGGAAAGATTAACTCCTTCCGTGGAAAGCAGTGCCTGGTACTGCCGGGTGAGGGCGTTTTTGGGAATGGTCAGGATTTTCACAAAATCACTTTTCTCCAGAGATTTGAGCTCCACGCGGATGGGAAAACGTCCCTGTAGCTCCGGTATCAGATCAGAAACAGAGGCAATATGGAAAGCTCCGGCTGCAATGAACAGTACATGATCGGTTTTTACCTGTCCATAGCGGGTGTTTACCATACTTCCTTCCACCAGCGGCAGGATGTCTCTCTGGACACCTTCGCGGGACACATCGGCACTTCCCGTATTGGAGCGGGATGTTATTTTATCAAATTCATCAATAAAAACCACCCCGGAATTTTCCACTCTGCGGATGGCCTCCGCTTTTATTTTTTCAAAATCCAGCATGTTATCCATTTCTTCCTGGATGAGAACTTTCCGAGCGTCCGCCACTTTAATTTTACGGTTTTTATTACGATTGGGCATGAAATCTCCCAGTAGCTCCCGCATCTGGTTCTCCATATCTTCCATTCCGGGAACAGACATGATCTGCATGACAGGATTTTCCCGGCTGGACACAGTCAGTTCCACTTCTTTTTCTTCCAGTTTACCTTCCTCCAGTTTTTTTCTGAACAGATCCCGGATCATTTTTTCATCTTCTTCTATGGTTGTATCATCATTTTCAGATGTTTTTTTGTCCGATTTAGAATTTCCAATGACCAGATCCAGAAGTCGCTCATTGGCCTTTGTTTTTGAGGGTTCCTGGATTTTTTCTTCCTGTTCCTGTTTAACGGATTTATACGCGGAATAAACCAGATCCCGGATCATGCTTTCCACATCCCGCCCCACATAACCCACTTCCGTGTATTTGGTGGCCTCCACTTTGATAAAGGGAGCATTTTCAATTTTTGCCAGCCGGCGGGCAATTTCTGTTTTTCCCACTCCGGTGGGGCCAATCATGATAATATTCTTGGGGTAAATTTCTTCCTGGATGGGGTCATCCTGCAAGGCATGACGCCGGCTTCGGTTGCGCAGTGCAATGGCCACAGACTTTTTTGCGTCTTCCTGACCGATGATGAATTCATCCAGCTTCTGGACAATTTCTTTTGGTTTTAATCCTTCAATCATAGTTCTTTCCCTGATACTCCAGTTTTTCCACAATAATATTTTTATTGGTATAAATACAGATGTCACTGGCAATTTCCAATGCCTTTTGGGCAATTTCTGCTGCGTCCAGCGAAGTGTTCTTCTTTAATGCCATCGCAGCGGCCTGGGCATAATTACCCCCGGATCCAATGGCCACAATTCCGTTTTCAGGCTCCAGTACATCACCATTCCCGGAAATAATATAAACGCTCAGGGAGTCCCCCACAATCATCATAGCTTCCAGCCGTCGCAGAATCCGGTCTGTTCGCCAGTCTTTTGCCAGCTCCACACTGGCACGGGTGAGGTTTCCACCGAATTTCTGGAGTTTCTGCTCCAGTTTTTCCAGCAGGGTAAAGGCATCCGCAGTGGCTCCCGCAAATCCCACAATAATTTTGTTGTCAAAGATTTTTCTGACTTTTATGGCGTTGCCTTTCATAACCGTGTTTCCCAGGCTCACCTGTCCATCTCCAGCCATGGCAAAACGGCCCTTATTGACAACGGCGCAAATGGTGGTTCCGTGCATTGTCTCCATATTTTTCCTTTGGGAATTATTCCGTTTCCTCTTTCTTCGCGTGCGGATGGGTCTCCCGGTAAACATTCCGGATCCTGTCTTTGGCAACCCGGGTGTATAACTGGGTGGTACTCAGCCGGGCATGCCCCAGCATTTCCTGAACCTTCCGCAGGTCCGCTCCCTCGTTCATCAGGTCAGTCGCGAACGAATGCCGCAGACTGTGGGCACTGATATCCGGGGATATCAGGAGCAGGCTTTTTCTCTGCTGTAATATAAAATGAATCCCCTGTCGCGTAATTTTCTTCCCTTTATTATTGATGAAAAGCGGTTCTTCCTGTAAATCTATTTTAGGCCAGAGTACGGTTCTTGCTTTCAGATATTCCACCAGAGCGTTACGTGCGTATTGCCCCAGGAAAACAACCCGGCTTTTTTTTCCCTTTCCCAGTACAGTCAGCTCAGGGCGAACCATTTCCAATTGTCCGCCGTCCAGAACATCTCCGCAGGACAGCTCCAAGGCTTCGCTGATACGCATCCCGCTGGAATACAATGTCTCCAGCACGGCAATATCTCTTTTCTGGATAAATTCTTTTTGGCCGGTGTCATCCTCCAGAAGAGCGGACATATCCTGTGGATTGACGGGATGAGGGAGTGGCCGGGAATAGCGAATGGAAGAAATATCCCTGAGAGGATTTTTCTCCAGAAAATCCTGCCGATGAGCAAACCGGTAAAAGGCACGCACGGACGAGGATTTCCGGCTCCATGTCGATTTTTTCCGCTCCACGGAAGCGTTCAGGCTTTCCAGAAAAGAATACAAATGGAAATTTACCACTTCTTTCCAGGGGATATTATTCAAGTGTAAATAATCTGACCATTGAGCCAGATCATTGCCGTAGGATTCAATGGTATGCGGAGAAAAATTTTTTATCTGGAAAAGATAATCCAGATAAAAATCAATTACTGTTGCAATAGCCTCGGTTTCTTTCATGGCGTTCCGGGGTTCTCGCTGGCTTCATCCGTAGTATTTTCCGCCATGACATACCCGCATTCCAGATTCTGGCAGATATGCGTGATGCCGGATTTTCTTACTTGCTGACCCATGATGGATCCACACCGTGGGCAACTTTGGGCAGATGGCTCCAGATTCATTAAAAAATCACAGTGGATTTCTTCATTGGAATAATTCTCACACCCGTAAAATATCCTATTTTTTTTGGATTTCCTTTTATAAAGATTTCCTCCGCATTTGGGGCACACTCCCACGGGAATGCTCTCATTGTAGCGGCATCCGGATGCAAAATTGGAACAGCCAATGAAGATACCGTTTTTTCCGGTCTTCTTGTACAGTTCACCCCCGCATTTGGGGCACTCCCTTCCAATGGGTACCCGGATATGGTGGCTCAGGTCTTCTATGGAACCTTTTGCTTTCTGTACCTCCTCATCAAAAGGAGCGTAAAAAGTGGAAAGCATGGAAACCCTATCCAGTTTGTTTTCCGCTATCAGGTCCAGTTTTTCCTCCATCATGGCTGTAAATTTTTCGTCCACAATATCGGGAAAAAAACGGTTCACCAGATCATTCACCACCCGTCCCAGAGGAGCAGGCTTGAGAGTTTTTCCCGCCCGATGGATATATCCTCTTTTATCCAGCGTCCCAATGGTGGGCACATAGGTGGCGGGACGCCCAATCCCTGAATTTTCCATTTTCAGGATAAGGGATGCCTCTGTATACCGGGGAGGCGGAGTGGTAAATTTCTGTTCTTTTACCATCTCCATCATCTGCACTTTATCCTTTTCCACCAGTTTGGGGGCCTTTTCTTTTTTCTCCCCTTCCATGGGAAATATCGCCCGGAATCCATCAAATTTCACCGCCGATGTGGAAAAACGGAACGTGTATTCATTTTCAGATTTACCCAGAATATCCAGAGAGACATTGTTGTCCACTCCAGGAGTCATCTGTGAGGAGAGAAATCTATTGTATATCAACTCATAAAGCCGGTACTGGTCCCGGTCCAGATAATTTTTTATGGACTCCGGAGTGCGGGCAACACTGGTGGGGCGGATGGCCTCATGGGCGTCCTGTGCTCCCTTTTTTCCCGCATAGATATTTGGGGTGGGAGGCAGATATTCCGGTGCAAAATTCTTTTTTAGAAAATCCCGTGCCATATTCAGACCTTCCTCTGAAATCCGAGTGGAGTCTGTACGCATATAAGTGATTAAACCAGTTTGCCCTTCCGGAAGGTTCACCCCTTCATACAGACTCTGGGCTATCCTCATGGTTTTCTGTGCCCGGAATCCCAGACGGGTGGATGCATCCCTTTGCAGAGCACTGGTGATATAGGGAGGACGTGGATTAATATTCCGCTCGGAGTTTTTCACAGACTGGACAAGATAATCGGCCTTGGCTAAATCACTTTCCACTTTATCCATCGCGGCCTTATCCCGGATATTTGTATTGACACCATTGATTTTAGCTAATTTGCAAACTACACTTTTTCCGGATTTGTTTTCAAATTTACCGGATACATCCCAGAATTCCTGGGGTTTGAATTTCTCAATCTCTTCTTCCCGGTCACAAAGAATTTTTAAACAGGCGGACTGCACCCGTCCGGCAGAAAAACGCCGGCTATGGAAGCTTTCCTGTATAATGGGGGAAATGGTATATCCCACCAACCTGTCCAGAATCCGGCGTGCCTGCTGGGATGCCACTTTATCCATGTCAATCTCCCGTGGATTCTCAAGAGCATTCCGGACAGCCGTTTCTGTGATCTCATTGAATTCAATTCTCTTAATCCGTGCATCGGATACCACTCCCACTTCCGATGGGCTATCAGATGAAGAAATGGCCTTCTGAAGAGACAGTCCCAGAAGCCAACTGATTGCCTCCCCCTCCCTGTCTGGGTCCGTCGCGAGCAATATCTGTTCTGCCTTTTTTGCTTGGGTGGTTAATTCCTTCAGATCTTTCCCTTTCCCCCGGATGGTAATATAGCGGGGCTTAAACTGATTGTCAATATCAATGCCCATCTGGCTTTTGGGAAGATCAATTAAATGTCCTTTGGAAGAAGCCACACGGTAATCCGATGAAAGAAACTTCTGGATGGTTTTTATTTTGGTGGGTGACTCCACAATAATCAATTTGTAAGACGCGGACTTTGCTTTGACAGGTTTTTTCTGGGGAGTCTTTTTGGCTTCGCCCTTTGTTTTTTTGCCTTCGTTTTCTTTCATGTGCTATCCTTTTTCTGCAAGTTGATTAATCGAACGGGATACGAACGGCTCCTGTATTTCCATTCCGTTTTTTGTACTTGTGCTTCACTTATCGGTATTAAGGTTGTTATTTTTTCAAAAAATTCCGCATAGATGGCCTCATCCAGAATCCACTGGCCTTCCCGGAGCTTGTCCATAAGCCGGGTCACGGCATAACAGCTTTCCTCCGCATTATCTCCAAATAAATCCCGCGTCATGAGTACCACTATTTTTCCCTGTGGATTTAATAAAGTAAGCAGAGATGATTTTTTGGCCAATTTTTTATGACTCCGGAGTTTTTTCAACAGCCAGAAGAGGGATTTTTCACTGTCCAGGATTCCCTGGGTTCCCCCGGAAAAGAAACGCAGATAAGCAATATGGGCCTTGCCTCGGAAATGGGAATAACTTCCGGCTGTGTCATTGTGGGCAAACACTGCCATGGAATCCCGGAATGGGCCGGTTTTCCTCATCCTAACCCGGCGATGGCGGAAAAATACCGCAAAAAGAATCATACCGGAATACAGAAGAAAAAATAAAATCCAACCCGCATACATAGAAAAAAAGGAGGGGGATTTCTCGTCAAAAACCCATAGGACGCGGTTTCCGGCGGTGGTTTCCTTTTGGTGACAGACACCACAGTGGGGCAGCATTTTTTCTTCCAGGAGAACGGCATTTTCCTGAAATTGCACACTTTCTTTTCCTTCCACTGTGTCCGCACCCTTGGGCATAAAACGAAAACGGACCGGTATGCATCCGGATGTGATTTCATGCGGATAGTTTTTCTGCTGCAGGTAAACACAACGCATTGCGGATTTCCAGACATAGGGCTCCATCCCCATGGTTTTTAAAAGGGTAATCTCCCGCTTCCTGTCCAGAATTCTTTTTTCTCTCTGGATAACGCTGGAATTTTGCTGATGCAGGAAGAAAACCAGAAACATACCCAAAAGAAATAGAAAAGGAAAGCCCATTATTATCAGGATCCGGGAAAGGGAAAACAGATCCGGGCGGAATACCATACTGGCAGAACAATGGTTTTTATTCATTAATCCGTTAAAAAATCTTCCAGTTTTATTTTTTCGCCATGCTTTTTCAGCTTGGTCAGTGTTTTTTTCTCAATCTGGCGTACTCTTTCTTTGGAAAGTTTGAATTGCTTGCCGGCTTGGGTCAGGGAAAGCCGGGGTTTGCCATTTAGGCCAAAGCGGTATTCGATGATTTCTCGTTCACTGATGGTCAGTTCCCCCAGAATAGTATTGATAGCATCCTTGAGGGCTTCATCCATAAGAATAGTGTCCGGAGCATCGTATTTGTCATCCTCCACAATGTTCATGGTGGTGTTTTCGGAATCGGACATGATGGGTGCGTCCAGGGAAATATAATCGCTGGATATTTCTTTGAGCCATTTGATTTCTTCTTCCGGAATATCCAGCCGGGACGCAATCTGGCTCAGGGTGGCCTCATGCCCCAGTTCATGATCCAGTTCTTTCTGTATTTTTTCAATCCGGTTCAGATCAATCGTCCGGTTCATGGGCAGACGGATGATGGATGCCTTCTGGTTAATGGCAAGGATGATGGCCTGCCGGATCCACCAGACAGCATAGCTGATGAAGTGAAAGCCCATATTCGGATCAAACCGTTCGGCGGCTTTGATCAGACCCATATTGCCTTCGTTGATTAAGTCCAGTAAACTGATTCCATATTTCTGGTATTTCTTTGCTACCTGGACCACAAAACGCAGATTAGCAGTAACCAGATGATTTTTTGCCTCTTCCTCCCCCAGAACAGCCTGCCTGGCCAGGCGGTCTTCTTCTTCCCGTGTGAGAAGGGGAATTTTATTGATTTCTTCCAGATACCATTGGATGGAGGATTCTGTGTATGTCCCCTTCTCCGGTTTAATATCCAAATCCAGACTTTCCGGATCTTCTGATTTCTCGATTTCAGAAATAATTTTCCGGGGAACCCGCTTTTTCTTGGGTCCGGTTTTTATATCATCCGAATTTGGATATTCACTGTCGCTCATGATTATTCCAGGTAAAACGAAGTTACCGCGGAAACCATATCTCCTTCGTTCAGGTTGACAATTCTGACGCCTGTCGCGGACCTTCCCTGAAGAGAAATATCGCTACCATTGCTTCGCATAACCATTCCCTTCTGGGTCGTGATGATAATCTCTGCGTTTTCTTTCACGGTGGCCACGGAGACAGCATTTCCATTTTTCTCTCCGGGTTTCATATACGTCATGCCTTTGCCTCCGCGTCCTTTAGCGGCAAATTCAGAAAATTTCACACGTTTCCCATATCCTTTTTCTGAAATCACAAAAAGATCTTCATTTTTTATATTTTCAATAACGGCCATTCCAATCATCCGGTCGCCATCTGCCAGGCTCATCCCAATGATCCCGGAAGCGGAACGTCCCTGTGCCTTCATTTTGGAAAGACTTGTCCGGAAGCCCAATCCACCCGCGGAAGCCAGGAAGACCTCGCTCTGGTTTGTCACCACTCCCACGTCTATTAAATAATCGTCCTCCTTGCTCTTAAACGAAAGGGCAATCACTCCGCCTTTTTTTGCATTCTGGAGCTGATCCAAAGCAATCTTTTTGATGATGCCGTTTTTTGTGAGTAACAGAAGGTATAAATCAGAGCTGAATTCCTTGGCCGATTTTATTGCCGTAATTGTCTCGTCATTGGCAAGGCTTACCACTGCTTTTATGTGCTTTCCTTTTGCCTCCCGTGTGGATTCCGGAATTTCATGGGCTTTCAGATAAAATACCTTGCCACGGGATGAGAACAGAAGAATAAAGTCATGGCTCCGGCAGAAATGTGCATGGCGGATGGTATCATCTTTTTTTCCCGCAGAGACCACTCCTCTTCCTCCACGGTGCTGCCGCTTGAAAGTATCAATGGGAACCCGTTTGATATACCCGCTTTCAGAAAGGGTGAGTACCACATCTTCGTTGGCGATGAGGTCTTCATCGTCCATCTTCAAATCGGTTTCCGATTCAGAACTTAACACGCTTTTTCTTTTTGTCCCGAATTTGGATTCAATTTCCCCGAATTCAGAATCAATCAGATTTAATATGTTTTTTTCATCGGACAGAAGAATTTCATATTCTTTTATCTTTTTCCGCAGCTCTTCCAGCTCTTCAATAATTTTATGGACTTCCAGCGACGTCAGTCTTTGGAGCCGCATTTCCAGAATTGCATTTGCCTGGATTTCAGAAAGCTTGAACCGTTTTATCAAACCAATTCGGGCTTCTGCGACATCCTTGCTGGCACGGATGATTTTGATGACTTCATCAATAAAATCCAAGGCAATCTTTAACCCCTCCAGAATGTGTTCCCTTTCTTTGGCTTTCCGCAGAAGGTAGTCTGTCCGCCGGGTAACTATCTCTTTCCTGTGTTCCAGATAATAGGTGAGCATCTCCCTGATGTTCAGAAGGCGCGGTTCATAATTAACCAGTGCCAGAAGATTAATCCCGTATTTTATCTGGAGGCTGGACCTTTCCATCAACTGATTCAACACCACCCCGGAATTGGCATCCTTCCGCAGAATAAAAAGAATCCGCATTCCGGTTCTGTCGCTCTCATCCCGGATTTCGGAAATTCCTTCAATTTTTTTCTCCTGAACCAGGGTAGCAATTTTCTGGATCAGATCATTCTTGCGTACTTCATAGGGAATTTCTGTGACCACAATGGCTTCCCGGCCTTTGCCCACTTCTTCAATGTTGGCAACGGAGCGGATGGTTATGGAGCCCTTACCTTTATTATATGCTTTGATAATACCGTCTTTTCCGATGATGGTCCCACCGGTGGGGAAATCGGGACCTGGAAGTTTTTTCATGATCTGGTTTATGGTGGCATTGGGGTCTTTTATCAGCAGTCGCAATGCGGCCATGACTTCGCTCAGATTATGGGGAGGAATTTTGGTGGCCATACCCACGGCAATACCACTGGAACCATTCACCAGCAGATTGGGCCAAGCGGCCGGAAGGACTTTGGGCTCTTTTCTTGTATTGTCAAAATTGTCAGAAAAATCCACTGTCTCTTTGTCCAGATCCGCCAGCATTTCCTCTGCCATCTGGGTGAGACGGGCTTCTGTATAACGATAAGCTGCCGGTGGATCACCGTCCACTGACCCAAAGTTTCCCTGTCCGTCGATGAGGGGAACCCGCATGGAAAAATTCTGGGCCATGCGAACCATAGTCTCATATACCGCCATGTCTCCGTGGGGATGGTAATTACCAATGACTTCTCCCACAATTTTCGCAGATTTCACATAAGCGTTATTATGTCTCCAGCCCCGTTCATTCATGGCAAACAGTATCCGGCGGTGAACCGGTTTCAGGCCATCCCGCACGTCCGGTAATGCCCGTCCCACGATAACACTCATGGCATAGGCCAAATAGGACTCTTTCATCTGGTCTTCAATTTCAACCTGGATGACGGATTTTGCTACCTGATCAGGATCATTTTTTTTGGCCATAAGAGACAAATTCAGAATCCCATACATACCTACAAGTTTTTTGCATGATAATGAGAGAAAATTCTTCGCCTAATGCCTAATCCAAATCTGAAGTGCAACAAAAAAATAAATGACATCATAGGGACCTTCCCAAGAGATTAAGCATGACCAAAACCCAAAAGGAGCGTAAACTCTATGATGCCATACCCATATGTAAGATTGGACGAAAGAAAAGCTACTAAAAAAATGAGGATTGAAAAAAAAGTTTCCGCCAGATTGGGGCAATGCCGGGAAGAAATCCGTCAACAATTCCCAAATAAAACATGGAAGATGGCTGGACAGAAGCCACCGGAGTGTGAGCCATCCAGGAAGGACGCATCGGCAAGGCCAAGTACCAGAGGGCGGC
The DNA here is from genome assembly GCA_020720785.1 of Leptospira biflexa. Classification (GTDB taxonomy): domain Bacteria; phylum Spirochaetota; class Leptospiria; order Turneriellales; family DYLW01; genus DYLW01. The sequence continues at coordinate 7,144 of DYOA01000034.1, read as the reverse complement.
GGGGTTCAGATTATTTGGGGGATAATGCCCCGGACGGGGTTTTGTTTTGGCGGATACGTTTAATCGTACTTATGTCCTTGCCAATCCAGTGGTTTATGAAATACACCAAGTGCATCCTGCATCTGATCCGGAAATTGGCAAGCTGCAAGAGCATTTCTCCGAATTGTCTTTTTAAAGAGGGCATATTGTGACAATTCGCTGCTGAAATTAGTACGCGGATTCAGGATGCCCACTTTTTTGTTTAATGATTGGGTAATCAAGCGTAATGGTTCCGATAAATCAGAATCATTGGAGATAAGAACGGCCAAGTCATACATATTTTCATGGGCATCATGGAGCATATGAACAGCAATATTGACATCCGATTTCTTTTCCTCGGTTTTTATCACTTCCACTGAGCCTTGTCCATTAGCCAACGGCATTCGGACGTATGCGATAAAAAATGGCCATAAATAATTTCCAGATTTGAAATGGTTTGCAATGCTCGCAAATAGGTCATTTGGCGTATTTGCTGATTTGGATCAGAAAGCCTTTGTTTTACTTTAGCTGTAAAATATTTTATAGAGTTAATTTGATTTTTATCAGAATCGAGGTACTTTGACAGCAAAGCAGCAATGTCCAGCCATTTGTATTCTGAACCTTTCAGCAATCCATAGAAGAGATTAAATCCATCAATGTAAACGTTGGTTCTTAGGGGTTGAGTAGAAGGATTCACATTAATGCCATCCCGTATAAAAAGCTAAGGCTACCCGAAGGTAGCCTTGCGCCCGCTGCCGAAGCAAACGGGGTGATCTGAAGACAATATCGCTATAATCATCCATGTAGTCAAGAAAAATGGTAAAAATCACGGAAAAGAATGAAATTTCCATTACTCCCCCGTTCTCGTTGTAAAGAATAAAGGATTATTCTCCACGCTGGTATATGATGGGAATGCCGGTTTGGCGGTGGTAACCCTCGCCGAGTAATGACGCCCGTCCGCCAGGGCGATGCCCGGTGGGAACGGAAAGTCCTTGACGCCGGGATTTGGGTTGCCGGAATCATCGCATCGCTTTCCATCCCGCGATAAAATCGTATTAATTATATTAAAAGGAGAATTTCAATGTTAGAATCGTTTTTCAGTATGGGTGAAAAAAGAGAAGCCATGGGCATTCCCAATCTGCCTCTGGATGTGGCACAGACCACGGAATTATGCGGACTTCTGGAAAACCCGCCATCCGGAAAGGAGAGTGTTCTGCTGGATTTGATAAAAAACCGGATAGCCCCGGGTGTGGACCCATCGGCCAAAGTAAAAGCTGAATGGCTGGAAAAAGTTGCCAGGGGAACCAAAAAATCTCCCGTTGTTTCTCCCCAGGAAGCGATATCCATTCTGGGCACCATGATGGGCGGCTACAATGTGGATCCGCTGATTGCTCTTCTGGAAGATAAATCTCTGGGCAAATTTGCCGCTGATGCGTTGAAAAACATCGTGCTGGTTTACGGTGGTTATGAAAAAATATTAAAAATGTCCTCAACCAATGAAAACGCGAAAAGTATCATGCAATCCTGGGCAAACGGAGAATGGTTTTTACAGCGTCCGGAATTCCCGCAGGAACTGAAACTTAAGGTCTTCAAAGTGGATGGCGAAATCAATACGGACGACTTTTCTCCCGCCAAGCACGCCTGGAGCCGTCCGGATATCCCCCAGCATGCGATGATCATGGGGGAAACCCGCTTTCCCGGTGGTAATGATGTTGTAAAAAAATTCCGCAAAGAAGGGCACTCTGTTGCTTTTGTGGGCGATGTGGTGGGAACCGGGTCATCCCGGAAATCTGCCTGTAATTCCGTCATGTGGCATATTGGCGAGGATATTCCTCATGTGCCCAATAAGAAAACCCACGGTGTGATCCTGGGCGGATTGATTGCTCCCATTTTCTTCAATACTGCGGAAGACTGCGGTGGCCTGCCGTTAAAAGCGGACGTTACCGGCATGAATACCGGGGATATCATTACCATGGATTTCCGGAAAAATGTGATTGTCAATGAAAAAGGGGAAAAACTCAGCGATATTCAGATTACCCCTTCCACTTTGAAAGATGAGTACCGGGCCGGCGGCCGTCTGATGCTGATCATTGGGCGGAACCTGACCAACCAGGCCAGAAAAGCCTTGGGAATGGCTCCGGCGGACTTTTTTATCATCCCGGACAACCCTGCCGCCAAGCCAAACCAGGGTTATTCTCTGGCACAGAAAATGGTGGGCAAAGCCGCCGGTGTCCATGGTGTGCTGCCCGGCAGTTCCGTGGAAGCCAAAATGACCACCGTGGGTTCCCAGGACACCACCGGTCCCATGACCCGGGACGAACTGACAGAGCTGGCCTGTCTGGAATTCCAGTCCGAGATGTTCATGCAGTCTTTCTGCCACACTGCCGCATATCCCAAATCCAAAGACGTGGAAATGCATGAGACTCTTCCCAAATTTATCAATACCCGGAAAGGGGTGGCTCTGCGTCCGGGCGATGGCGTGATCCATTCCTGGCTGAACCGTCTCCTGCTTCCGGATACCCTGGGGACAGGCGGAGATTCCCATACCCGTTTCCCCATTGGGTTGAGCTTTCCTGCCGGTTCCGGTCTGGTAGCTTTTGCAGGTGCTTTGGGATTTATGCCATTGGATATGCCGGAAAGCGTTCTGGTGAAATTCAAAGGCCAGATGAATCCCGGCATCACCCTGAGAGATATTGTCAACGCCATTCCTTACTATGCCATTAAGCAGGGTCTTCTGACAGTGGAGAAAAAGAATAAGAAAAACATCTTCAATGGCCGTATCCTGGAAATGGAAGGTCTCCCCGAATTGACCGTGGATCAGGCTTTTGAACTGACGGACGCCACAGCGGAACGCTCTGCCGCCGGCGGTACCATTGCCCTTTCAGAAAAATCCGTGGTCGATTATTTACGCTCCAACTCGGCTCTCATGCGGAAAATGATCCAGGATGGCTATGCTACAGCGGAAACTCTGGAAAAACGGATTGCGGAAGTGGAAAAATGGCTCCAGAATCCGCAGCTCATGAAACGGGATGAAAATGCAGAATATGCTGCCGTTATTGAAATTGATATGTCTCAAATCAAAGAACCCATTCTGGCCTGCCCCAATGATCCGGACGATGTGAAGCTCCTTTCCGAAGTGGCGGGAACCAAGATTGATGAGGTTTTCCTGGGTTCCTGTATGACCAATATCGGCCATTTCCGTGCCGCCGGAAAGATTCTGGATGGTGCCGGATATTTGAAACACACCCGCATGTGGATTGCTCCCCCCACCAAAATGGATGAAGCCCAGCTCAAAACAGAGGGATATTATTCCATTTATTCCGGTGCCGGGGTGAGAACAGAAATTCCGGGGTGCTCTCTGTGCATGGGAAACCAGGCTAGGGTACAGCCGGGAACCACCGTGATTTCCACTTCCACCCGGAATTTTGACAATCGGATGGGGGATGGAGCACAGGTGTTCCTGGGTTCTGCGGAACTGGCGGCTATTTCTGCCGTGTTGGGCAAACTGCCCTCTCCGGCGGAATATCTGGAGACGTACAACGCAAAAATTGCGGACAAAAAGGCCGATGTGTACCGTTATCTGGAGTTTGACAAAATGGGAGCGTTTTCCCTGAGTTATGTGGATCACGTGGTACACGCTGGTTGAAAAAATATTGCTTTTTCCGTGGCAGTTTATACTTGGGATGAGCGTTGCAAAACGTACTAAAAATTTCCATGGAGGAAAATAAATGAAAAAAGTTTTATTAATGAGCCTTGTGGCTTTAATGGTGACTGGTCTGGCTTTTGCGGAAGGAAAGCCGCCGGCTGGAAAAGCAATAAATGCCAAAAGAGCTGAAGCCAAAAAGGGTCCATGTGCGGCAGATGTCCAAAAGTTTTGTGCCCAGGTGGAAAAGAAAAAAGGTGATGTGAGAAAATGCCTGAAAGAGAATGAAGCCAAGCTTTCTGATGCATGCAAAAAGAACATCGCTGATGCCAAAGCCAATAAAGCAAAAGTAAGCGAATTGAAAGGAAAAAAAGCTGCTGATATGCCAGCAAAAAAACCAGCTATTCCCGCAGCGGAAGGCTGCTGATTTTCCCAAAAGTCTGTATGAGGCGGGGTGACCCGCCTTTTTTGTGTTCTTTTCTTCTTGTACTTAACGTTTGATGGCAGTTATTCTTCGAGGTTTGTTTTGTCCCTCAACTTGCGTTCTCTGGGTATGTACGATCGGTTTTTTAATAAAGGGAGAATAATCATGGCATTTTTTAATACATGAAATGACGGCACGGTATGACGGGATACTTTTGATAACGGAGCTATTGTCCGGATAATTGATTTCATTGGATTCTGCGAATAACGCTTTACGGGTGGTCTTGTGGAAATTTTGTTTTTTCATGGTGGAGGCTGCCCCCGATGATTCCCGGAAAAACGTCTGGCTGTATGCCGGCATGCTGGGCAGTATCTGGGCTTCCGTGGAAATACTCATTGGCTCTTTTCTCCATAATCTCCATATTCCCCTGACGGGAACATTTCTTTCCCTGCTTTCTGTTTTCCTGATTTCCGCCGCTTCCCAGGTCTGGCCGGCAAAAGGGATGATCTGGCGGTCTGCCCTTGTTGCCGCTTCCATGAAAGCAGTTTCCCCCAGTGCGGTGATTCTGGGACCCATGATGGCCATTGTCATGGAGGGTTTTCTCTTTGAAATATCCTTGGCCATAACCCGCCGGCATATTGCGGGTTTCATTATTTCCGGAGCCATTGCCGCATCCTGGAGTATTGTCCAGAGACTGATCAATCTGGTGCTGGTCTATGGTTTTAACCTGGTGGAGTTATACCGAAACCTGTACCGGTACGCGGCGGATAAGATGGGTTTTGTCCGGCTTCCCGGGGATGAATATTTCCTGGTAATTGCTTTTATCGCCCTTCCGTTCTTGGGGGGGATGGTTTTTTCTGCCGCCGGCATCTGGATTGGCCGGAGATCCCTGAAAAAAGAGGATACATGCACAGAAGGACAGAACGTAATTCCGCTAAAAAAAAATTATTCAAAAATTCCCCATTCCCGGCCGTCTCTTTTGATGGGTCTGATCCAGATGTTCCTTATTGTCTTTGGTTTATATTTTATTGAAACCAGCTTTATTCTCTATGGTTTTCTTTACACGGTGGCATATATTGGCTTTAATCTGTACCGATATAAAAACCTGACAAGGAAATTTAAAAAACCAGGGATGTATGTCACTTTTATTCTGCTGGCTTTTCTGACGGGTTTTTTTCTGGGCGGAGGAAATGCTACATCCCGGGATGCTTTTACTCTGGAGGGAGCATACATCGGCGGGAAGATGATTTTCCGTGCATTTATCATGATCATTGGGTTTTCCGTCATTGGGATGGAGCTGAAGCATGAAAAAATCCGGCATTTTTTCCACAGACTGGGGTTTGCCCGGCTGCAGCCTTCTCTGGAGGTGGCTTTCCTGGCCATGCCTTTCATGAGCGGAATCCTGGTGGAATCCGCCCGCCGGACAAAAAACCCTTTTAAGGTGGCCATCTGTATGCTGGTTTCTGCCCGGAAATGGATTGCCCGCTATTCCAGCGTACCGGAAGCCTGCACGCGGGTGACCATCATTACCGGGTCTCTGCATTCCGGAAAAACCACTCTGGCTTTGGCCGTGAACGATATATTGAAAAGCGAACAAATTTCCACCTATGGTTTCCTGACTCCGGGATATATGAAAAACGGCCAGAGAACGGGATTTGATATCCTCTCTGCACGGACCGGGGAAAAAACAGCATTTGCCATCAAAGGAATTGGTGGGGATGCCGTCCGCACCGGCCGATTCAGTTTCTATGAATCCGGATTCCGCTTTGGGAGGCAGTGTCTGGAAATGCCCGCCATACCGGAAAAATCCGTTGTGTTCATCGATGAGATTGGCCCACTGGAGCTCACCGGGAAAGGGTGGGACCCCTGTGTCCGTCCTGCCCTGGAAAGATCCGGAGCATCAATTCTGGTCATCCGCAGAAATATACTGGAAGAAGCGATCTCCCGCTATGCTATCCAAAATCCAGAAATTGTGGATGTGGATTTATTTCAGGAAGACCCCGGCCCGGACGGCACAACCCCAAAGGAAAAGGCTGCCCAGGATATTGCTGAAAAAATGCTGAAATGCCTGGGCCGTCCAGTTGCATCCACTATAATTTCCGGAAAAGATTAAAAAGATTCTTGATTCCTTGTATTCATTCACAAGTTTACCCCATGGATAATATGGATGAAGCCACCTTTAAAGATAAGACAAAGGTGAAAGCGAAAGAGTTATTGGAAAAAGGCAAGGAAAATACGCAAAAGCTCCGCCAGAATATTCAGAAGTCACTGGAGGATCCGGACAATGAAAAAACCTATGCATCGCTGGCGTATCTGCCTGTCCTGGGTGTGATCATCTGTTTTTTATTCAAAAGAAAACAAAAACTCACCATGATTCATGCCAAAAACTCTGCCTATGTTCAGATTGCCTTTTTGGGGTTTCTTCTGGGAGTCTGGCTGTTATCCAATGTGCCGGTTATATCCCATATCCTGAAGGCAATTTTATTTGTTCCCATTATCACAAATGCCCTTCTTTATGTGGGGACCATAGCTTTTATTGCGACTCTGGGCATTGGCTATTTCAATGCCAGTCATGGAAAAATCTGGGTAATGCCGTATCTGTTTGAGATCATGGAATCCTATTTTAACCCCAAAAAAAAGAATTCCCATGAAATACAGAAAAGCCCGGAGAATTGATTATGGATATTTCTCAGATTATGGAAAAAAATCAGGAAAACATCAAAAAAGCAGAAAAAATATTATATCTGGGACCATTTTTGATTGGCTGGGTTCCCGGTATCTGGTTATATAATTTTGATGCCTATGAATTCAAACTTGCGTCAACAGGTTTTCTCCAGTTGATTATTTATTCCTTAATACTCACATTGAACCACTTTCTGGCCTATCTGGATCTGGGAGGTTATGGTAATTATCCGTTCTATCTGGATTCACTTCTGGCCACAGGTTATCTGGCCATTTCCATCCGGAATATAATCCAAAACTGGAATGCCCCGGGTGAATTACTCCCATCCCCGGAAAAGCTGTTGCGGGTGGTGGAAAACACCACCAGGATACTTTGA
>DYOA01000033.1 GCA_020720785.1 Leptospira biflexa | reverse complement strand
GCTCCTTGGCCAAGGCTCTGCTCCTATGCACCATTATCTCGACAGGCTCGATACAACGCCGTGGTGCAATAGAAGTTGGGTTAGTCAAAACGGATGGAATCTTTCCTCTTGTGAGAGAGTTCCCGCCTATCCTCAAATAAGATCGGCCATAGAGAATTTGAAATAATTGTTGCTAAAATGAGCCGGAAACAAACGATAATATAATATGACCCGGTTATCTTCTAAAATATCCTCTTTTCTGATTCTTTTATTCATTTCTTCCGGCATTTCCGGACAGGATAAAAAACTGGAGAATAAGGATTCCTTCCTGTCATCTTCCCAGGCAAAAGAAAAAAGTGCGGATGCACTCATCCGGGAAGGGGTATATTCGGGCAAAAAGCAACTCTATGAAGAGTCCGAAGGCAAATTTATCCAGGCATCCCGGATCATAGATGAACAATCCGCCATTGCATACCATAACCTGGCCTATACCTATGAAATGATGGGAAAGCTGCCGGAAGCGGTTGTGGCCTATAAACAGTCTGTGGACCGCAATCCCCATTTCATCTTATCCCGCCAGAATCTGGGAAGGCTTTTATACCAGACCGGGGATTATGAGGAAGCCATTATTGAGGGAGAAAAAGTGCTGGAGCAGGACCGGTTTAATGCGGATGTTCCCCGTTGGCTGCCGGATGCGTACCGGAAAGCCTCGGAAGAAAGAATTCTGGAGCTACAAACCCGTAAGGATAAAGGCGGGAAATATCCCGATGATAGCGATACGGGACACTGTGCACAGAAAAAAAATATTTATAACACAGAAATCGGATATAATTTTCATGAGACACTGGCCATTTATAAATCCGGCAAACTGGCCAACTATATGGTGGATTCCAGCCTGGTAAAAATTCCCATGGATTTTTATGTTCTTTTCCAGCCCGGCGATGAGTTTAACATATTTATGTCCGTGGGAACCCCGGACTTTGGGTTGCTAAATCCCTCTATTCTGTATGGTCAGGAAGAGTTCAACCTGACGTATAACCATAAAGATAATTACTATGGTTTTGGAGTACTATTCACACAGGCAGATCTGGGAGCGGACGCAACCCCCCGTTATAACACTTTTATCTCCAACCGGGATTATGATAAGGTGACAGACACCAAATTTGGCTTTTTGATTGGCAGCCGGAGCGTGATTGGGGATTTTTCCCTGAAGGTGTATAGTAAATACCTTTTCCGGGATAAAAGCAGCGGCCCCCAGAAAAATGAAATTGACCGCTCTCTGTTTGAGCTGGAATACCGCACCAGTGCCAAACTGTGGAAGAAGCAAAAAGCCATTCCCGGTGCCAATGAAAAACCCTTTGAGGTTTTGCTTTCCATCACCGCCAATGAGCTTTTCATTACCGAGTATGAAGTGACCGCCGGCACAAATCTGGGACATTATCTGGGTTATTATGATTTTGCCCTGGGTCTGGAATACGGAAAGCTACGTCCATCCATACGACCTGTGGTTACCTTTGGCGGTTATCTCAAGGAAAGGCTTTATATGATAGATCTGAATGACACTTCTCCCACTGCTTTTGGGAATGGTCAGGGCTTTTTTGGGCTGGATATCGCAAAAGCAACCAAGGGAAATGCTTTCTCCGGATACCGCTCCAATTCCCATATTGGGGCATTTTTTTCCCGCCAGATGTTTAAAAACCGGCTTATTTTCAAAGAAGAAATTGGCGTGGAATATGCTGCTAACGCAGAAGACCGCCACGGGGTTTTTATAAAAGGAACTGTCGCTTTCCGTTTTTGATATTTTTTTTCCGGATAATATCTTGTTATGGCGATGACTTCTTATACGGTAAACGATATGAAAGATAAAACGCTTTCCGCAGGAATGAATGGATTCATCGCCAAGCCTGTGGATATAACCAGATTGAACAAAACTCTGGAAAAAATCATGGAAGAAAATGCCGGGCACATACATCGTTGAATGCCGGGATGGCACCCTGTACACGGGAAGTGCGATGGATGTTGCTTCCCGGATAGAAAAGCACAATTCCGGAAAAGGGGCAAAATACTTACGGGGAAGACTGCCGGTTACATTGAAATATGTGGAATATCACGAGACCTGGCCGGAGGCATTGAAACATGAGTTCTCCATCAAATCCATGAACAGGGAATCTAAAATGGAACTGATCCGGAATTATGAGAGTTAACCCCACTTAACCCTCCGGGAAATAAATATCCATGGAGGCAATGATTGTAGCGGGACAATTATTTTATATATTCTCCAGGGAGAGATGCCACGGTTCTGAAGCATCAACCGCGAGGGAAAATCCGCTTCAGCTTTTCCCCAAATCGGCCGATTTATGTCTCATAAGGCAAATATTGCTTTACAAACTAACTTGTCCGGAATAAAGTTAACCGGAGTTATAACACAAAAGGATGGGCTATATGGAAATATCAAAGGAAATAAAAAACATAGTTAATAGTGTTAACCTTAACACCCAACAGAAGCCCCAATCCCGGAATTTGATACAGGAACAAAAAGTTGAAAATCCCAGGGAGGGGAACGCGTTGGATATTAATACCCTCAGAGCAAAAATCGGCGGGCTGCAAAAGGAAATGAACCAGATGCAGACAACGTTTTCCCGCAATCAGGTACAGCTTGCTCTGTTAGGTGAGTTAGAGGGAGACCCCGGCTGGCAGAAAAAATTTTCAGACTCAATGAGAAACCATTACGGAAAAGAAACACCAGAATTTTCTGGAAGCAGGGAAGAAATGGTGGGCGGGATTGAATCAGAAAACCAGAATCTGCAAGCCAGAATTATTGAAAATTCCGTGAAACAGGAGAACGTGTTTGCATCCGGTCTGGTGGAGCCGCAATCCCCCATGATTGCCCGGGATGCACAGAGTTCCCAGTCTGTCTTTGCACAGATGAAGCTTGAGAACATTCAGAAATTATTGAGTCCCAATGAGGTTTGATTGGGCACTCACCCGTAAAACGCGGATACTTGTCCGCAAAATAAAAGAAGACGCCCGGATTCCGGAAAAGCAAACTCCCGGAGCCGGTGCGTTTGATGTATACTCCCTTCTGGAAAAACCGGTTGTATTGAAGCCCGGGGAAAGGACACTGGTACCCACCGGTTTGCAGGTGGAAATACCGGAGGGATTTATCCTGTCTGTGCGTCCCCGCTCCGGGCTTGCCGCAAACCATGGCATCACTTTGGTGAATTCCCCCGGAACCATCGATTCTGACTACCGGGGAGAGGTAATGATCCCGGTCATCAATCTGGGAGAGAATGAATTTATTCTGGAAAACCACCAGAGGATTGCCCAGGCCGTTCTGGAAAAAACCTGGGGCACAGAGTGGATACTGACGCACACTCTTAGTTCCACCAATAGAGGAGAAAAAGGATTTGGATCTACAGGTAAACATTAAAACTGACGAGTCTTTCCATGATCTGGAAAACCGGACGCGAAAAAAAAAGATATACGCAGGCTTTGCGGGTGGAATTGGCAAATTTGGTTCTAATTTTTCATTTTTAAGATATAAAAATTTCACATTATGGGTTGATTTTGGGGGAGGTTTCCCGGATATCCAGTTTCCGGGGATGTCCCGTATGCTGCCCAATTTCATACCCGCCATGAACCTGCCGCCCGCAACCATTGTTCTGACGCACGCACACGAAGACCATATTGGAGGAATCCCTTATTTTTATGATGCTATTCCGGAGAATACCCCCATATACGGAAGCCGTTTCACCCTAGAGCTTTTGAAAACAAAATTGCGGGATTTCCGTTTTCCCCTTGAGCGTTTTGTCTATCATGAAATTAAAGAAAACTCAGAAGCGGAAGCGGGGCCGTTTATTCTTCATTTCTTTTTTATGAACCATTCCGTGCCGGCAGCTCTGTCCATTGGGGTTTCCATTCCGGAGGAAAACAAGAAAATATTTTACTCCGGTGACTTCAAAATGCGCGGGGATGACCATAGGGTCAATCACGAGGATATCCGTAAATTCGGGCCAGTGGATTATCTGGCTCTGGATTCCACTGGTTCTTTATCGGACGGGACGGCCCGTGCGGAAAATGAGGTGTTATCCGAACTGGAGCAGATCATCCATTCCTGGAACGGCCGTATTTTTATTTCCACATTTTCCTCCCATATAGAAAGAATCCGGAATATCTACCGGATTACTAAGAAGGAAGGAATTCCTCTGGGCATTCAGGGGTATTCCATAAAAGCACATCTAACGGCGGCTTTGGAGGCCGGGGAGATAGATTTTCCGGTGACTTCCCTGCGGGACCCCTCCCCCAATGCAAAAAAATCGGTGTGGCTCGTGGCCGGATGCCAGTCCGAACCAGGATCCTCTATGTACAAAGTGGCCAGGGAAGAAATTGAAAAATTTCGATTAGGAGAAAAAGATCTTTTTGTCTATTCCGCCAGTATGATTCCCGGCAATGAGGGGATGATCTATGAATCCTTTAATCATCTTGCCGCCCGTGGGGTAAAGGTAGTGGGGATTCATTCCCATGAATTCCATTCCAGCGGACACGGAAAAAAAGAGGATATTCTGATGCTCATCCGACTGCTCTCCCCAACGGTGGTTTTCCCCATCCACGGAGACAATCTCCATTTTTCCGCAATGAAACAATTGCTGGGGAAAGAAATACGGGTGGAAATTCCGGATCCCTCCGTGATTTATTCTCTGGAAAAAGAGATTAAGAAAGAAACATCCATGGGCAATGAAGTCACCCTGGTGGAGGAAAAAGAACTCCATAACGACCGGAGTCTTTATAAAAAACGTGCCGAGATGGGTGAAAACGGGATGATGATTATCATTATCCGGGAAACGGAGCGGGATTTATTTATTTCCATCCGCTATGTGGGTGTCACCAGCCAGATATTTCAGCAAAAGTCCATAGATCACATAGAGGAGACATCCAGTGATATTATTTCTGAGATTATCAATTCGGCCAGTGTTAAGAAAGATAAGAAGATCAGGGATAAAATTACCCGCTTGAATAAATCTGTACTGGGCAAAACTCCGCTCATTGAAATTTTTTGGCTATAATTATTGACGTACCAACCATAAATGAGAGAATCCCCCCGTACGATGATAAATCAGGGATAGTTATTTTCTGGTTAATCCATCGGGGGGGGGGAAATGACAGTCAAGGACGCAAAAAAGAGGTTTAAAAAAGCAAGAAATTCGTCCAATCCGGACGAGGCATTGTATGAATTTTTTATGCAGTTGTTCCGGGAAAACGGGGAAATTCTTCCACAGTTTTTCCAATACGTGTTTAAAAAATATTCCAAAAAGACCGAATCACCCAAAAAAATGCAAACAAAAGAAATTATCATCCGGATTCTGGTACAGACGGAATTTTCGCATTTGTTAATCAACCAGATGGGTTTATTCGGTAAAAAGAAAAATAAAAACCATTGATGATTCCCGCCATGAAATATTTGTGGCAATAAAATGGAGGTTTTATGGGACAAAACATTTACATTGCAACCACAGAGCCGCAGAGCGGTAAATCTGTGGTTGCCCTTGGATTGATGGAACTGTTAAAAGGTTCCACAGGAAAGGTGGCCTTTTTCCGGCCAATTATCAACGTGGAAAGCAGGGATATACAGGATTCCGATATTGAGCTGTTACTAAATCATTTTAAGCTCAAGATGGAATATCTGGATTCTTTTACTTTTACCGTGGGTGAAGCCAGAGAAATGATCAACAATGACCAGAGCGATGAGTTGATTGACGCCATCATGGGAAAATACAAATATCTGGAAGAGAACTATGATTTGGTATTCATTGAAGGGACAGACTATGAAGGTGTCACTTCCGCTTTTGAATTTGACATAAACACAATTTTAGCTAAGAATTTTGGCTCCCCCGTTCTTCTGGTGACAAACGGGAAGGATAAAAATATCACGGATTCCGTGAGCTCGCTGAAACTGAGTATGGAAAGATTTGAAGAGCGGGGGTGTACCGTCATGGGAGCGATTGTGAACCGTGTGAATATCCCGGATCTGGACAAGGTCCGCGAAGTGGTGAAAAATGACGCTTACCTTGCCAATAAGGTGATTTATGCCATTCCAGAAGATGAATCCATCTCCAAGCCCACCATGTGTGAAATTAAAAAAGCACTGAATGCGGAGATTCTATGGGGGGAAGACCAGATGCCCCGGCATGCCCACCATTATTTGGTGGCAGCCGCAAATCTGTCCAATTTTCTGAAATACGTTAAAGAGAGGTCGCTGGTGATCACTCCGGGAGACAGGGCAGACATTATTGTGGGATCTCTTATTTCTGCGAATTCCATTTCATTTCCCCATATCATGGGCATGGTACTCACCGGTGGCCTCAAGCCGGGGAAATATGTGCGCCGCCTGATCAAGGGTCTCACCAGCTCCATACCAGTTCTGACAGTGGAGGAGGATACCTTTACCACGGTTTCCCGGCTGAACCAGATGAAAGTGAAAATTTCGTACCGGGATACACGGAAAATTGAAACCGCTCTGGGGGTTTTTGAAGCGAATATCAACAGCGAAGAGCTGACCGCAAAAATTATAGCAACCAAGCCTTCTGTGGTCACTCCCAAAATGTTTGAACATAATCTGATTAAGAGAGCCAAACGCAAGATCATGCGGATTGTTCTTCCGGAAGGAAATGAAGAAAGAATACTCCGGGCAGCGGACCTCCTCATCCGGAGAAACGTGGCAGAATTGGTGCTTTTGGGAAAAGAAGAAGAAATTCTCTCAAAAATAAAAAAACTGGGATTGAAAATGGAAAACCTGAGTATCATAGATCCGGTCAATTCCCCGGACTTTGAGGATTATACCCAGACCTATTTTGAGTTAAGGAAACACAAGGGAATTACCCTGGATATTGCCCATGATTTAATGATGGATGCGAGCTATTTTGGGACAATGATGGTACATAAAGGTCACGCGGACGGTATGGTTTCCGGAGCCGTGCACACAACCCAGCATACCATCCGACCCAGCCTGGAGTTCATCCGGACCCAGCCGGGAATATCCATCGTCTCCAGTGTATTTTTCATGTGCCTGGAAGACAGGGTTCTGGTCTATGGAGACTGTGCCGTGAACCCCAATCCCAATTCGGAACAACTGGCAGAAATAGCTATTGCTTCTGCGGATACGGCCCGGATTTTTGGTGTGGAGCCCCGGGTGGCCATGCTGTCGTATTCCACCGGAGATTCCGGAAAAGGGGAAGAAGTGGAAAAAGTACGCAAAGCCACGGAGATTCTCCACCAAAGAAGACCGGATTTGAAAGCGGAGGGCCCCATCCAGTACGACGCCGCCGTGGATATCAGTGTGGCAAAGACCAAACTCCCGGATAGCGAAGTAGCGGGCAGAGCCACGGTGTTCATTTTCCCGGATCTGAATACCGGAAACAATACATATAAGGCTGTCCAGAGATCCGCCAATGCCCTGGCCATTGGACCGGTGCTGCAGGGATTGAATAAACCTGTCAATGATTTGAGTCGGGGGTGTACCGTTCCGGATATTGTGAATACGGTGGCCATAACAGCTATCCAGGCACAGAAGGAATAAAAAAGGCGGCTATATGAAAATTCTGGTCATTAACACAGGAAGTTCTTCCATAAAATTTTCTCTTTTTGACATGAACAAAAACCTCTCTCTGGCAGAAGGAACCATTGAACGCATTGGGGAGGCCGCTGCAAAAATCCGCTTTAAGGCACCACAATACAATATCCAGTTGGAAAAAGAAGGAAATATACCCACCCACAAGGAAGGAATGGTGCACATGGTGGAACTGCTGACCAGTGGCGAACATCCCGTCATCTCCGGAACACAGGATATTGACGGAATTGGCCACAGGGTGGTACACGGCGGAGAAAAATTCCATGAACCGGCGTTGCTGGATGCGGATATCCTGGAGGCGGTGCGGGACCATGTTCCGCTGGCCCCCCTGCATAATCCGGCTAATTTGACCGGCATAGAGGAAGCGGGCCGGGTTTTTGCCGATATTCCCATGGTGGGGGTATTTGACACTTCTTTCCACCAGAGTATCCCGGATTACGCTTACCACTACGCCCTGCCCCACTCCTTTTACGAAAAATACAAGGTGCGGCGTTATGGCTTCCATGGAACCTCTCATGCGTATATCTGCCGTAAAGCGGCGGAATTTCTGGGAATTCCGGCAGAATCCGCCAATTTTATCTCCATTCACCTGGGCAATGGATGCTCCATGGCTGCCGTCCGGAATGGAAAAAGCGTGGATACCACCATGGGGATGACCCCGCTGGAAGGATTAATCATGGGAACCCGCAGCGGGGATCTGGATCCGGCACTGCATTTCTACCTTGCTAAAGAGGCCAATTTGTCCATGAACGATCTGGATCGCATATTCAACAAAGAATCCGGACTCAAGGGAATTGCCGGAAGCAACGATATGCGGGATATTATGGCAAAAAGTGACCAGGGAGACCCCAAAGCCCGGCTTGCGTTGCAAATGTATGCATACCGAATAAAAAAATATATCGGGGCATATCTGGCGGTGGTGGGGAAACTGAACGCCGTATTGTTTACCGCCGGGATTGGGGAAAATTCGGATAAAATGCGCCTTATGGTGATGGAAAATCTTGATCATATCGGGATGGAGCTGGATTCGGCGAAAAACTCTGCTCCGGGCTCTGGAATCCGGGATATTTCCACATCGCCATCCCCGGTACGCATTCTGGTGGTCCCCACGAATGAAGAGCTACAGATTGCCATGGAAACACAAAAAGTGCTGAAAACCATGGGGTAAATGGTTTTATTCTTTACAATCAATCGACCGTATTTATGTGATATCATGTTGCTGGAAATTGATCTCGTGGAAGTGTCCATGACAGAAATGGGCATGGCACTCATCCTAAAGCCGGTCAAAAAAGAAAAAATCGTTCCCATCTTCATTGGGCCGCTGGAAGCATACGCCATATCCATCGCCCTGGACGGCCAGAAAAGAGAAAGACCCATGGCCCATGACCTGATTAAAACCATCGCAACCCGGCTGGATACCACAGTGGAGAAGGTTATTATCCGGGATTATCGTTCCGGAATCTACTATGCGACAATATATCTTACGGGAAAAACGGAGCCAACCCGGAAGAAAATGCGCATCGATTCCCGCCCATCCGATGCCGTGGCCCTGGCACTGCGGATGAATGCCCCGATATTTTTACAGGAAAGTGTATATAAAAAAACCTCCCAGAGTATGGATGAAGTGAAAGACGCCTCTATGTCAGAAATCCAGATGAATGAAAATTTTCTTCAGTCCGTGGAAGATGCTCTGGACGAATTGGGGCTCCCCCCATCGCCGGATTCCAAAGATGACATTATACAGGAAATGCTGGATGAATATGATATGATGGACGACCAGTTTTTTGATCTCATGGATTCTTCACAAGCCGCATTGGAAAAAACGGATAAGGAAACCGCCCAATCCGCCAGTGCAGAGGAAAAAAGCAAATCGAGGGAAGAAGTCCTGAACCAGATGATCCAGGTTGCTGTTTCCAGGGAGCGTTATGAGGATGCCGCTTCTTTCCGCGATGAACTCATGGAATTGATGGAAACCGGAAAAAACCGGGTAAGGAAAAAAAGAGAAGCCAGAGACCAAAAGCATTGAATAAGATTCTGATTCTGGATTTTTATACGGACGAACCTTCCTGTTTTGGGGTTTCCCCCAGCATTTCACCCAAAATCCGCATTGTATACGGGGCAGCCCTCCAATATTATCCGGAATCCAGCGTTGACTATGCCACCGTGGACGAGATACGGGATACCTGGAGAATACCGGCGGAATACGGGGCAGTTTTCCTTTATGGCGGGGCCACGGTGCCGGGAAAATATCTTTCCGCCCGCATTGGAACATCAGCGGAGGCTGGGAAACTTCTCACAGAAAACCCACGACTGCGGGGCAAAGTATATGTGGATGGAGCCCTGCGTTTTCTGCCTTTGGATGCACGGAACAGTCTGGAAAAACTGGGAGCGGTTTTTCTCTCTCCCATGGAACTCTGGCTCTCCGGTGGATATCCCCTGCCCGGCACCTCCGCCGAACTGCCCACGCCACCGGATTATTATGAACGTATCCGGAAGGCATCCATTGCCGGTGCAGGATTACTGCCCCTCCACTACCGGTATCCATACGTCATGGTGGAACTGGAGACATCCATGGGCTGCAACCGAAAAGTCCACTGCAGCTTCTGTGCAGACGGGATCAACGGGAATATTGCCTCCCGTCCGGTGGGTCATCTACTGGAAGAAATGGCTGCACTCCGGGATAACGGTGCGGAGTACTTCCGGCTGGGTTGCCAGAGTGATCTGATGACATTCCACGCCCGGAAAGATACCTGGGCCAATGGGTTTCCCCAACCCGATGTTTCCGCCCTGGAAAGCCTTTATTCCGGAATCCGGAACACTGTTCCCGGTTTGAAAGTCCTCCATCTGGATAATATCAATCCGGGAGTCATTGCAGCCTGGCCAGCGGAATCCAGAGAAATTCTTCGGATCATTGCCACACATAATACCCCCCAGGATGTGGCCGCGATGGGTATGGAAACCGCCGATGCGGAAGTTGTGAAAAATAATCATCTGAAAATTCTACCGGAGGATATGCTGCGGGTTCTGGGAATACTGCAGGAAACCGGGAAGAGCAACGGCCAATGGAAAATTCACCCCGGCTTAAATTTTCTTTCCGGACTTCCCGGGGAAAACATGGATACGTTCCGCAAAAATTATGATTTTCTGAGGAATGTCCTGGATTTGGGCATCCTGTTGCGGAGGATCAACATCCGGAAAGTGCGGGTGCTGGAAAAAACTCCACTCTTTTCCCAGTTGCGGACAGAGAAATGGAGATACACAACCCGGCTGGAAAACCGTTTCCGCTATTACAAGGATAAGATCCGCAATGATATAGATATTCCCATGCTGAAAAAAATATACCCCACCGGCACCCGCATCTCCGGTGTAATTCTGGAAAAAAAGGAATCCTGGGGTTTTTACGGACGCCCCATGGGTTCTTATCCCATCACCGTAAAAATTCTGGCCTCCGGAGCTCTCATGGATTCTCTCCGGAATGCCACAGAAAGGAACCATCCCTGGGTAACCACGAATGTCACCATCATTGACCACCAAGAGCGGTCCATCCTGGGCATTTCCGCCCTGGATAATCTGCGCGACTTCTCCCTGCCGGAGCTGAAAAAGATACTTCCGGAAAGAGACGCCGTGGAATTGTGGAGCAACCCGCAACAAAAAGCCCTCCCGGATCATATTTCTCTTGACTCCGTGTCTGACTTTCTTCATTAGACCCATGCCTAAAATAAAAACAAACCGGGCGGCTTCAAAAAGATTCCGTCTGACTGCGTCCGGGAAATTAAAAAGAGCAAAAGCTAATAAAAACCATATTTTAACCAAGAAAAAGCCAAAAAGAAAAAACCAGCTGGCAAAAGGCGGTTATGTTTCCAAGTCAGATGCCGGCAGAATGAACCAGCTTTTAGTCAAATAAGAGGATATTATGAGATCAGTAAACGGTACCATTCATAAAAACAGAAGAGACAAAGTATTAAAAAGAGCCAAGGGTTTCCGGGGAGGGAGAAGACGTCTTTACAGAACGGCCAAAGACGCCGTGATGAAATCCTACCAATGGGCATACCGCGACCGCAGACAGAAGAAAAGAGATTTCCGTGCACTGTGGATACAGAGGATCTCTGCTGGCTGTGTGGCAAATGGCATCAGCTATTCTCGTTTCATTGATGGCACCAAAAAGGCAAACATCATGTTGAACAGAAAAATGCTGAGCGAGCTGGCCATCCACCATCCGGAAACATTTACGCGTATAGTGGAAACGGCAAAAGTTGCTACAGAAACTGTAAAAGCATAAACATCGAAATCCGCCAACAGAAATAAAAAACCCCTTGGAAGGGGTTTTTTTGTTGTCTTCTAATTCTGGTATATTTCAATACCAGTTTCGCTGATAACCGTGCCAGTATTTGCATTCACACGGATGGAATACTGACCAGTGAGAATATTCGGGAAAAAAGCTGTATTCTGATACGTTTCATAGGTTTTTATCAGACGGTCGTTCGCATATAAAAACACGGTTTTTTTACCGGAAAGCTCTCTGTCCATCAGGATGGTCAGCAGAACACTCCTTTCCCCATCTTTGATAAACTGGTAGCGTAGCAGCGGGGAATTATCCTCGGCATTTTTCATGGATGCGTCCAGAAGAGTCACCTTCTGCCCAGCCATCTCCCCTCCTCGTGCCGGTACCATATTGGTTTGCGTGGTCGCGAGAAGAAAGCCATCCACGACGTTTTGGAGGAAACGGATTCCGGAATCCATCGTTGAAGGTAAAACAATCCGGAGAGTGGGTTTAAGGGATTTTTCCTTGCGTAGGGAACGATGCACAAACTGGAGCAGGTAATCCGGAGTTCTTTTTTCCGCCTTATCAAACTCCAGATCTTCTGAAATGGGCATTTTTTTTTCCGGGGTGTCCGGATGCAGCATTTTATACAGTTGCCGCTTCTTAAAATTTTTTAAATACTGTTCAAAGGTAAATATTTTTTCATAACCAACCATATCGACATCCGGGAGCGGGATAAACTTCCGTGATTCTGCTTCCCTGTCTTCCGACAATACCCTGATAAATATATTCTTTTCCATAACTCCACCTTCCCCGCTTGCAATCTATAGAATGGGACGCCGCCCAACTCTTTTTTCAACATTTTTTTTAAAAAAAACCGGAATTCGTGAGTTTTTGGTCCAATTTCTGCAGTATTCTCAGAAACTGAACGGAAGCTACTTTATCTGTGGTATTCAAAAGCTCGGAAATTTTTTTGTACGGGGCCCGTATCCCCCCGATGGTCTTTCTGTAATGGAGAACCATATTTCCATGGGTTTTTTTCTTTCTGGCCAATTTTTGGATTAAATCAGTGATTTCCGGAGGATACTGGGCATTTTCATAATTTTCGCTCCAGGACGATGGATTATTTTCCAAATCCCGGTGATCCTCAAAAAAACTCCGAAGGATTTTTTCCAACCTCAGGATATCCATAAAGATGAAACTTACAGATTCTTCATACGCTGAATGCTCTTTGGTTTTTTTCAGGCCTTCATCTCTCAGATCTGATATGAGAACCACAATATCGTCTTTTTTCTTTCCGGAAATCTTAATCAAATACTGGATATCTTCTTCGGAAAAAAATGTATATAAAACGAACACCAGCTTAAAGAGGACTCTTTCATAAGGGGTTAACTCATCGACCATGGAATCAATCACATCCATGATGGGATTATCCAGCATCTTCTCCTGGTCAAAGGAATCCACCACCAGATTTCCCAGGACTTCCTCATTGTTGATTACTCTCTCCTGGATGCTTCTGGATCTCTTGAAGCGAATAAAATCAATGGTAAAATTTCGCAAAACCCGGAAAAACCAGGTGCGGAAGCTGCTTTTCCCCTCAAACTTGCGGAGTTTTTCCCCATCCTGGAGTTTTTCAAAAACAAAAAGGTAAAAATCCCCGGCTTCATCTTCCGAAAAACGGAAGTTGCGGATGGGGAAATTGTAGATATCATCGGAATACAAATTAAAAAAATCCTCCAGAACCGCATTATCCCCCAGCCGAAGCTCACGGATTATTTCTACAACTTGGGTTTCTTTTTTCTCTTTGTTTTCCGCCAGCCCCATCTACTCCACCGTGACAGATTTTGCCAGGTTCCTCGGCTGGTCCACATCACACCCCCGGTAAAGGGCAGTGTAATAAGAAATGAGCTGGAGCGGAAGGATGGTCAAAAGAGGTGACAGAGGTTCTGCCACGGGAGGTATTTCAAAATAGTAGTCAGAAAGGTCTTTCACCTCCTGGTCTCCTTCTGTGATAATGGAGATGATTTTTCCATTACGGGCTTTCACTTCCTGGATATTGGAGATCATTTTGGTGCGGATTTCACTCTGGGGGACAATGGCAATCACCGGGACTTTTTCGGATACCAAGGCAATGGGCCCATGCTTGAATTCTCCCCCCGCGTATCCGGATGCATGAATGTAGGAAATCTCTTTCAATTTGAGAGCACCTTCCAGAGCCGTGGGGAAATTATAGGTGCGTCCCAGGAAAATGGTGTCATTTACTGTATTCAGAAATGCACCAATTTCTTTTAAACGTTCATGGTTCCGGAGAATTTTCCTCATTTTTTCCGGGAGGGTGTAGATTTCATCCAGAAGCTGAATCCTGTCTTCTTTGGGAAGTATCCATTTGATGGAGCTTAAATAAAGTGCAAACAGAAACAGGTTCAGTAATTCTGCTGTATATGCTTTGGTGGATGCTACCCCAATTTCCGGCCCGGCCAGCAAATCAATCACTGCATCAGATTCCCGTGCCATGGTGGAATTCATATTATTTACGAAGGATAAAACTTTAATAAATTTGGATTTTGCCTCATGAAGACTCGCAAGGGTATCTGCCGTTTCTCCAGACTGACTGATGGCAATCACCATGCTGTCCCCCGCCACCACCGGATTTCTGTAGCGGAATTCCGATGAATAATCCGCGTCCGCAAAAACTTTTACAAACTGTTCAAAGAAATTCTTACCGTTATAACCGGCATGCAGGGAAGTCCCGGACGCCTGGATCACAATCCTTCCAATGCGGGCAAGGTAATCCCTTTCCAGTTTTAATTCATTGAAGATGATGTGCTTATTTTCGTTGATTCGATGGGACAGAATCCGTTCAATCATATCAGGCTGCTCATAAATCTCCTTGAGCATATAATGTTCAAATTCCCCTTTCTCTATGTCATCGCTTTTCATCAGAATTTTCTCAAAATTTGGTTCTTTGAGATTTCCTTCAAAATCACTCAATACCACCGTTCCCTGGGAAATGAAGCCACATTCTTTATCTTTCAGATAATAGGCTTTTTTGGCAAGGGGCACCAGAGCAGGAAGATCGGATGCCAGAAAATTTTCTTTCTGCTGATTATCTTCGTCTTTACCAATGGCCAGGATCAGGGGGGCTCCGTTTTTGGCAAAAAATATTTTTTCCGGAACTTTTTCTGATACCAAGGCAATGGCAAATTTACCTTCTATTCTTTTTAATACCCGTAAAAAAGCGACTTCCGGACGAAAATTTTCTTTGAGATATTTTTCAAACAGATGGGGAATCACTTCCGTATCCGTTTCTGATGAAAAAATAAATCCATCGTCCATGAGTTCATTTTTTAACTCCATATAATTTTCCACAATTCCATTCTGCACCACGGCAATGGTACCCGAAGAATTGGTATGGGGATGGGAGTTCACCTTGGACGGCTCTCCGTGGGTTGCCCAGCGGGTATGCCCAATTCCCAGATTTCCCGGCATGGGTCGTTTATTCACAATATCCACCAATCCGGCAATTTTTCCTTTGTTTTTCTGGATGGATAATTCGGATTTATCCATGATCGCAATCCCGGCGGAGTCATACCCCCGGTATTCCAGCTTCTGCAGCCCCACCAGCAACACGGAGGAGACAGATTTGGGTCCAATATATCCCACAATTCCGCACATAATAACTCCTTCCTTCAAATAATTTTAATAACTTTACTCAATGGGCAGAAAAACCGTTTTCCAGTATGTACTGGTATATTTGATCATTCCGCCGGAAAAAATAAAAACGACAAAGGATAAAGAGCACTTTTTATATTGCCAATCCAGCAGGTAAAACAAAAAACTGATGGAAATAAAAAATACTCCAAATTTCCCCCAATAATTCGGTTTACCAAGCAAGTTCCTCCTGAAAAGCAAAAAAGATCCAAAAAAGAGCCCTGCAATTTCCCTGATAAGAATAAAGATGACAAACCAGAGGGGCAACCCCTTATTCAGATACAGCAGAAAAAGCGTGGATATAACTCCCAGTTTATCTGCAAGCGGATCCAGATACTGTCCCAGAGGAGTTTCCTGCCCCAGGAGCCGGGCCAGAAACCCATCCAGGAAATCGGATAAAACCATATAAAAGGCAACTCCCAGGGCGTAGTAAATATATACACTCTGGGTTAAACTTTTTTCCGTATAATGCCACAACAGGGGAATGGCAATCACCCGGGAGAGGGATAGAAAATTGGAAATGGTAAGGACTCGATATTGGAAAAGCTCACGAAATGTCATTCCGTTACTTGCCCAGAATCATGTCCTCTCTTTTTGGTCCCACTCCAATCCACTTCACAGGAAGCCCGGTGAATTTTTCAACAGTTTCCACGTACTTACGGGCATTTTTGGGGAGGTCATTTCTGTTCCGGACATGGGCCGTTTTCTCTTTCCAGCCCGGCATTTCTTCATACAGGACCTTTATATTTTCCACTTCTCCGGAAGGAAAATAGGAAATTCTTTTTCCATTCAGCTCATACCCCACGCCAATTTTAATGGTATCAAATGTATCCAGTACATCCAGTTTTGTCATCGCCAGGGAGGTGAGACCGTTTACGCGTGCGGCGTGCTTGATCACTTCCACATCATACCAGCCAGTTCGCCGGGGGCGACCAGTGGTGGCACCGTATTCATTTCCGGCTTTACGGAGAATTTCTGCGGCCTCCGGTTCCAGCTCTGTGGGGAAAGGCCCCTCTCCCACTCTGGTGATATAGGCTTTGGCCAGACCCACCACTTCCTGCAGATGCTGGAAGGAAATTCCCGTTCCGGCAATGGCCCCACCAGTGGTGGAATTGGAGCTGGTCACATAGGGATAGGTTCCAAAGTCCACATCCAGCATGGTTCCCTGTGCCCCTTCCAGAAGAATATTTTTTCCGGAATCCAGTTCCATATTCAGATAGTAGGGTGCATTAATCAGCATGGGTCGGACATTTTCTGCCACTTTCCGCAGATAATCTGTCATTTCCTGCAGGGAGATGGGATTTTTTTTATGAATATTTTCCAGTACCTTATTTTTCTGCTCCAGAACCAGAGGAAGCCTTTTTGTATAAAAACCTTCTGAGATTAAATCCCGCATACGGATGCCCCATCGGGACACCTTGTCTGTATAACAAAAACCTATGCCACGTTTGGTGGTTCCGATTTTGTCGTCCCCCAGAGATTCCTCCTGGATGGAGTCCATTTCCTTATGGTAAGGAAGCAGGACATGGGCATTATCCGCTATTCGCAGGCGGTCTCTTACTTTAATGCCCTTGCTTTCCAAATCTTTAATTTCATCAAACAGAGCATCCGGGTCAATGACCATTCCCCCACCCAAAACGCTAATGGTGTTCTCATACATCATCCCGGAGGGGACTAGATGGAATACTATTTTCTGATTACCCACCTCCACAGTGTGGCCGGCATTGGCACCGCCGGAATAACGTACCACAATATCTGTTTTGCTGGCTAAATAATCAATAACTTTTGCTTTCCCTTCATCACCCCACTGGGCACCGATCACTATATCTGCTGGCATACGACCACAAGAAAAAACGCCGGTGTGGGAACAAATATTATTTTAGCGGAAAAACTGCCGGAAAAACCCTCTCGTTCAGGGACCAATTTCCCGGGAGCCACCTGGAGAGTACTTTTCCTTTTCATCCACTTCCAGTAATCCATCTTTTTCTTTGGCATCAGATACAGGCTGGGTTTCCTCTTTTTCATCGTTATCTGGCAAAATGTTTTCATCAGATACCGGGGTTTCATCATCCATACCGGTGGATCTTTCTTCCAGGGCTTTTTCGCATTCGGATGCCCAGTCGCTGGCCATTTTCTGGTATACAGATTTGGGATAATGGTCCAGCACATGCTGGAATACAGAGGCCGCCCGGACAAATTCATTCAGTTTGAAATAGGATTCCCCTTTTTTCATATAACAGGCCTCATCCATATTGCGGGGGGAATTGGATACCCCGGCGTTCAGAAAATGGATGGCTTTTTTATAATTCTGGCCAATCATCTCCATCACTCCCAGATAATAATAGCTCAGATCCGCTTCCGGAGTGGCGGGAAATTTTTTCACAACAAGGGAGAAATACTGTTTGGCTTCTGTATATTTTTTTGCTTTATAGAGTTCATGACCCGCGTTATATGCTTCATTTTTATAGCGGGAAAGGACTTCGCCTTTTTCCTTATCCAGAAGCCCGTAATGATCAATATAGCGTTCATACTCCCCAAAGGCAAGGCCTTCCTTTTTCTGTGACATGAGGACTCTGGCCAGGTTAATCCGGGCGGTTTTGTTGGCGGGATTTTCCGTGAGGGCAATTTCATACTGCCTTTGGGCTTTCATGGCGTTGCCTTCATTCTGGTAATATCTTCCTATTTCCGTATAGATTTCTGAACGCAATATTGGATCTGATGTCTGCCCCAGCAACGCCAGAAGGGAACTCATTCCCTCTTCGTTATATGCCTTGAGCATTTTCAGTTTGGCAATCCGGAATTCTGTATTTTTTTTCATCTTTTCATCCAGTTCCGGATACGCCGCCACTTCCAGATATTTTTTCAGGGCTGCTTCTTTGAGATTATTTCTTTCATAGCATTCCGCCAGATAAAAACGTGCCTGGTAATCCGCCCGGGTTTCCGGATAATCAGAGGAGACAGTCAGGAAAACGTCCATGGCTTCTTTAACGGCTTCCCGGGTGTCCTGTTCCATCAGAAGGCTTCCCTTACGGAGAAGATTTTCCGATTTTACCTTTGGGCCGTTATACTGGGTTTCCACCAGCATGATGATCATCCCAAAAAGTATGGCTCCAATCCCAAAAATTATAGCTGTATTTTTTGTCATTTTTATCCTCTGATTTGCCTTATTGTTTTTTTATACCAGAAACTGGCCCTTTCCTTATAGTATTTTTTTACCAAAGAATGAGAAAAATATTTCAATGCGGTCAGGTACTCCCCCAGATTATAATAGGAAAGACCCAGATAAAAATAAACCTTGGATTTACTCACTTCATCCGGATAGGATTTTATTTTTCCCAATTGTTCCACCGCACCAGAGTAATCATTTTTCAGATACGTGGTCCGGATGATATGGTTTATTCTGCTGGATTCGCTGGTGTCCGGTTTTTTCTTCTCCGGAATAACGGGTTTCCGGGCTTCTTCCTCCGGAGGAGAGATTTTTTCTTCTGTTTTCCGGGCCGGAGTTATGGTTTCCAGAGACTTATTTTCCTCAAGAATTTCCTTTTCCCGGGGTTCCTGATATTTATCACTGTACAGAATATAGGGTTCCTCAATATTCTGTACACTGCCGTTGTTCAAGGAGCCTTCCCAGGATTCCGGCACGGAAGATTTTTTTTCCGGATCAGTCTCTTTCTGTGGCTCATCCTTTTTATCCCCCATTGTGGTGTATTCTATGGGACCGGCAAAATTGACTCCATTAAAGAATCCTTCCGGATAAAATTTCCCGTTATCGTGAAGAAATATTGCGTAGAAATATTTATTATTTCCCGGTGGAGTATCCTTCCCCTGGTTCAGGGTGGGGGATACTTTTTCCAGCGGAATTCCTGCCCGGATATCCTCCATGGACCGGGGCATTTCCGTAAAACGATAAATAAAGAGTTCATAGTCAGGAGAAATGCGGAGGGAATTTTTCAGACTCCAGTTCAATTGGACAATATTTCCCGCCTGCACCGCAGAAAAGAGGGCAAAGCCATCGGCAATATTATCCACGTTCTGGAGAATGATCACCGACATACTCTGCGTATTGCGGTTGTCAATGAACCCGGAGGTCTCGCTGCCGTCTTTTTTCACGGAAACCACGGCATAAAAGTATTTCCCATCCGGCAGATTCTGATCCACAAAAAAGCCCACATTAGGTTTTATTTTTCCTGCTAATTTTGCTGAAGCCAGATCCTCTTTCACCGCAAAGGGAGACAGAGACCGGTAAACCCGGTACTCCACCACCCCGGCCACTTCCGGTGCATCTTTCCACTCTATGGCGGCAGAATTATTTCCCTTTCTTTCTGCTTTGAAAAACCGGGGGATTTCCTGCTGGATGCCGTCATAGGAAATACCAAAGGCGATGAAATTTTTATTCTCCGCAAGCACACGATTTTCAATTTCCCCGGGAAGCCGGAGCGTCACCGCATAGTAGTAAATACCAGTACCGGGCATGGTGGAATCATAATAAAATTCCGCTCCGTTATCCACCACCTTGATTCTTTCCGCAGTATCCAGAGCCTCTTTGGAATTGATGGGATTGGAAGACCGGTAAACAATATAATTCACTCCCGGCACATCAACCCCTCTCCAAGTGAGTTTGATGGAGCCGTCTTCCTGCACCTTAGCGTAAATATGGGTAACAATATTTTCTATTTTTGTGCTTTTCCCGGTGGATTCAATCCGGATGGGTTCATCTGTGAAATTTTCCTTTGCCTTGAAGAAAATATTCTTTGCTTTCACATCGCTTTTGGAAACCACCGCATAAAAATAATTTCCCTCATCCAAATCCATATCCGTATGGGTTGTGGTATTCCCGGCAATAATGCCGATGGATTCCGCACCCAAAAATTTTTCTGCGGTATTAATGGGTTCCGGAGAGCGGGCCACAATGAGATAGTCATTTCTTTCCTGCGGTAGCCATGTGAGAACCACCTGGTCATTCAGCTTCCCGGTCACCTTTACTTGCAGTCTCCGGACAATGTCCGGGTTAGCTTTTTTACCGGTGGTGGTTTCCGGTTTTTTTTCTGCCGGCTTTTCCTGGGGTTTTTGTTCATCCACAGGTACCATTTTATTGTCTGGCAGAACATACTGGGCGCGAAGAAATCCGTCGGAAAATCCAAGGATTCCGGAAAGTATGGCCACAGAAATAACTTTCCCGAACCTGCTTTTCTTTTTCATGGCAATACCATAATTTCCTTTCTTCATTATCTTATTCCGGATCATCCACATCTTATATAATACACAAGCATCGCATCTGTCTATTATATATCATCGGTTATTCAATCCGAAAAATAAATCATTGGGAGGAATAATCCAACCCCGTTCCGCTTTAAAAATTAAACCGAAACCCGGTTTTGCCCCCAAAATCCCACGGACGGGATTCATGCTTATCCACAAAAACCATCACGCTCACCATGGATAAATATGTGTATTCCAGATCCGCGTAAAACTCAAAGCCGGGTTGCAGGATCTGGATGATCTCCACGGGTTCTTCCGAAGTGGTCTTCCACGCATCTGCGATGGAAAACGCACGGGAATTAACCTGCCCTTCCACATGGATTTTCCAATCCGGGAAAAACGCCAGTTCCGTTCCAATATGGAATAATCCATGATCCCGGTCCGATGAGCCGCCACCGATGAAGATTTTCCCTCTGGAGTATATTTCCAGGGCGTACTCGGCTCCCACCCCAAACCCCGGCTCCAGTTTCACCTCCCCGGCTTCGCGTGGATTCAGGATGTTGAAACCAGACGCGGAACCCTGCAAAAGAAACGAATGCTTCCAGTTGGGGGAACCCAGTTCCAGAAACTCCTGCTCCAGCCACAGGGTTTTAAACTCCGGGCGGGGGGATGAAGCCATTTCCATATCCCACAGAATCCGGGTGTGACTGGCACCAAACCGGTAGAGGGCAAATCCACCGGTGTAATAGAGGTCTCTCCGGAAAACTTCCGGTGGCACATATATTTCCTGGGGCAGAATGGGGCTCTGGTATAACACCGGCAGAAAAAAGCTTCCGTAAGGGGATTTTTGGATACCCTTCCCTATGCCGGCGGAAAACCCTTTTTTATTCTGCTCCAGATCCATTCCGCCCATGGCCTCATCCACTTCCAGATAATTCCCGTAGCTCTGGGAAGGCAGATCGTCCCAGGAACGGGATTTTTCTCCCAGGCGGAAGGAAGCGTCCAGAAAGAGAATATCCTTCCGGGCGTGAAGGAATGGCTCCAGATAAAAGTGAGCAAACCGGTGGTGGTCGCTCCAGACGGTCATTTCAAACCCCGTCCCCACCCCGGATTGGATGCTTGTTTCCATCGCTGGGTTTTCCGGAACCGCCTCCTGGGCATGGGACGCCGTATAAACAAACCCCAGAATCAGAAAAACCGCTGCAAAATTACGAATGGAGTCTTCCTGCCTTCAGGAAGCGGAGGATTCCTTCTATGATAATCCACAGGACAATTAGAATAATAACGCCCTGGGTAAAAGCCAGCAGATAGTTGCTGGCCTGGAAATAATTCACATTATTCACAATGCCTGCATAGACAGTGATGAGGGACATAAACACCGCCGGAATTCCCGAGACAATCCATTTAACTCCGCCTTTTTCCCGGAGGTAGATGGTGATCACAATCAGCCCCAGTGCAGCCAACGTCTGGTTCACCACCCCAAAGATGGGCCAGAGCTTGAGGGCACCTTTCCCGTCGGCTCCGGTGATGAACGCCAAAGCCGCTCCGGAGGCCACTGCTATCAGGGTAGCAATATGGCGGTTTCCCAATTTTTTCGCACCCATGGACTCAAAAATTTCCGCCACCACATACCGCTGGATCCGAGTGGCAGAATCCAGAGTGGTGGAGGCAAAAGAGGCAATAAAAACCCCCATAATGGCGATGGCTATGGTCCTGCCAATCCCAAGGGCTTCCATCATATTAGAGGAGCCATGAACAAAGGCAGAAATATTGGCCCCCAACCCTTCCGTGGCCGACCACGAAAAATAATGGGCATCCCAGGCGGCCTTGCCGGTGAGTTCCTGCGACCCCATCCCGATTCCGGCAGCCACGGCAATAATCACCAGAAAAGCCAGAGCTCCTTCCGTGAGCATGCCGCCATAGCCAATGAACAAAGAATCCTTTTCGTTGGAGACCTGTTTACTGGAGGTTCCGGAAGAAACCAGTGAATGGAATCCACTGATGGCCCCACAGGCGATCGTGATGAATAAAAAAGGAAACATGGAAGGTGCACCGTCCGGATGGAACTGGACAGCCGGAGCCACCAGGGTCATCCCTCCCAAAGACGCGGCCACCGCCCCCAAAGTCAGCAGAGCCATGGCAACGATTAACTGGTGGGAATTTATATAATCCCGGGGTTGGAGCAGAGCGGTCACGGGCAGAACAGAAGCAAAATACGCATAAATAAGGAGGATAATGGTCCAGACTCCGGTGGAGGGGATTCCCAGGATTTCTTTGGGCAGCTCCAGTTGGTAGATATATGCAATGCCGATGGAAAGATACATCAAAACCAGAGCCACAAGAGACATAATGGTCAGATTACCTTTCCCCTTTTTTATGAGATAACCCAGAGCCATGGCAATGGGGATTTCCAGCCA
Source organism: Leptospira biflexa (assembly GCA_020720785.1). Classification (GTDB taxonomy): domain Bacteria; phylum Spirochaetota; class Leptospiria; order Turneriellales; family DYLW01; genus DYLW01. The sequence continues at coordinate 2,083 of DYOA01000033.1, read as the reverse complement.
GACGGGAATCACGGACGAAGGGAAAATGGCAAAGATGATGGCAATCACCAGACCAAAGATGGCAATCACAATCCATAACTCCAGAAACACCACCGCAAAGAATAAAAACCGCGTCCGATGATTAATGTAACGGGCGGTGAATTCGGAGAGGGATTTTCCGTCGTTCCGGAGGGAAATAATCAGGGATCCAAAATCATGGACAGCCCCCATGAACACACTTCCCAGAAAAACCCAGAGAACGGCAGGCACCCAACCCCATATAATGGCGATGGCCGGCCCCACAATGGGACCCGTGCCGGCAATGCTGGTGAAATGGTGACCAAAGATCACCTCCTTCCGGGACGGAACATAGTCCATACCGTCTTCATACCGGAGAGAAGGCACATCGGCATTGTCTGCCATCGCAAATATTTTCCGGGCAATAAATTTCCCGTAGAGATGGTACATGGCAATGTACCCTCCAAATACTAAAATCATTAAGAAAATTATGTTCATTTTACTCTCCTGAATTTGTGTTTATTTTATTCGGATGGTCTTAATATTGGTGAACTCCCGGATGCCAAACATGGACAGCTCCCGCCCGTAGCCGGATTCCTTAATCCCGCCAAAGGGAAGACGCGGATCGGATTTCACAAAATCATTGATAAATACCGAACCGGCGTGGATTTCATTTTTGGCCAGTTTTTCCGCTCTTTCCAGATCCCGGCTGAATACCGCCGCCCCCAGACCAAAAGGGGTATCATTGGCCAGGGCTGCCGCTTCCTCATCGGTGTCAAAAAAGCTGATGGGAGCAACCGGCCCAAAGGTTTCTTCATCCCAAGCGGCCATACCTTTTTTCACATCACTGAGGACGGTCACCGGATAGAAAAATCCTTTGCCGGAAGGCAGGCCTCCGCCGGCCAGAACTTTGGCCCCGGCCTGGACACTTCGTTCCACCTGGTCATGCAGCTCCATCCGCAGGTCATCCCGTGCAATGGGTCCCAGGTCATTGGTCTCTTCCATGGGATCCCCCACTTTTTTGCTGCGGACTCTTTCCACAAAAGCCTCCTCAAACTGCCTGCGGATGGAACGGTGGACAATAAATCTTTTGGCGGCAATACAGGACTGGCCGTTGTTGATCAGACGGGCACTCACACTGCTTTCCGTGGCCAGCTCAATATCCGCATCCTCCAGAACAATATACGGATCTGACCCCCCCAGTTCCAGCACGGCTTTTTTCATATACTGGCCGGCCAGGGATGCGACAATTTTTCCCGCCGGCGTGCTTCCAGTCAGAGAAACGCCCTGGACTCCGGGATGGGACAAAACCAGCGGCACCGAGCCGGAGGTGATTAACAGAGTTTTGAATACATTTTCCGGGAAACCGGCTTTGCGAAAAATTTCTTCAATCATCAAGGCCGATTGCGGCACATTGGAAGCGTGTTTCAAAAGAGCTATGTTCCCGGCCATAATGGTGGGAACCGCAAAACGGAAAACCTGCCAGAAGGGAAAATTCCAAGGCATGATGGCCAGAATAATTCCCAGAGGCTGGAAAGCCACATAACTTTTGGACGCCTCCGTGGGGATGGAAAAATCGGCCAGAAACTCCGGTCCTTTCTCCGCGTAGAATTCCGATACCCAGGCACACTTTTCCACTTCTGCCCGTGCCTGCGTAATGGTCTTTCCCATTTCCTTCACCATAATCCGGGCAGAATCATCTTTGGTCTCCCGCAGTACCCGTGCCAGGGAGAAAAAAAAGCGGGATCTTTCCCCAAAGGAAAGGTGCCGCCAGTCCTCATACACTTGATTTGCCGCTTTCAGATGATTTTCCACGAAGGAATTATCATGGGTGGAAAATTCTTTCTCTTTTTCTCCGCTTGCCGGATTGATGCTTACCATTGCCATATATTCTCCTTATGATTATTTTGGTTGGAATTTTTACCCCATCGTAATTTGTGCTTTTCATCGTCAACGAAAATCCGGTTTTTATGGAATAAGTGTTGCACTTCAAGATTGATGATAGGTTCGATCCCTCAACGTGCACGGGGCTCAGCACAAGTGCACCAACTCCGCGACTACGACAAAAGCCCTCCGGGACAGCGGG
>DYOA01000032.1:6976-25548 GCA_020720785.1 Leptospira biflexa | reverse complement strand
AGTGTTAGGCCTTAGCCGTAAAAAGAAAAGCATATTTCACATAACGTCAGGGATATACGAAGTTTTGCGAAGTGAAACGGAGCAAAATTTGGGTGAAGCCCCAGCCGAGCCCCGAACCGTATATCCCTTGTTATACGCCCAGACGACTGAAAGGAGGAGAGCGCAGCGTGGCACGAAGCGTAGCGGAGTGAGTTCAAAAAATATTTTTCGTTCTTACTCATTATGATAGGATTTCTTCATTTCTCATAAAATGGATTCCTTCCAGTTGTTAATTTTATGAAAATAATTTTTCAACAATTTAGAAAACTAAAATTAAGCGAAATAGCAAATGGAATTTAATATTCAACTGCATCCCTTTTCGCAAGCAGAGAAAGGGTATTCCCGCCCGCTGCCAGATAAGAAGGATTGATGAGGCTCTCTTTCCGGTTATACCGCAGCGGTGCTTTTGTGATCAAATCCACTATGTCCCCTCCGGCCTCCAGCAAAACCGCATGGGCAGCCGCCGTATCCCATTCGCTGGTGGGTCCCACCCGTGGATGGATATGCAGAGAGCCATCCGCCACCCCGCAGATTTTTAAAGAGCTCCCCCGGATGGTTTCCTGACGTGGCACAAACCGTCGGATATAGCTCTCATATTCCCGGCTGCGGTGGCTACGGGAACCCCCAATCTGCCAAGCTTCCCCGGATTGGGGCGGGGAGGAAACTTCTATCTGGTGCACATCTGTAAGGGAACCCTTTTCCCATTTTCCGCCATAGGATCCCTGCCCTCGTTGTGCCACCCAGACCAAGCCGGTAACCGGTGCGTACACCACGCCGGCCACTGGCAACCCGTCTTCCATAAGGGCAATGTTTACTGTATACTCCCCATTCTGACGGATGAACTCCCGGGTGCCGTCCAGCGGATCCACCAGAAAATAGGTTTTCCATTTCCGGCGGTCTGAGTATGGGAGAATCTCTCCTTCTTCGGAAAGAATGGGAATCTCCGGATAGGCAACCACAAGCCCGCCCGTGATGATCCCATTCGCAGTAAGATCCGCAATGGTCACCGGACTGGAGTCCTCCTTATGCCGGATCTGGAAACCCCCGGCGGATATTTCCAGAATCGCCTCCCCGGCCTGCACAGCCAGGGACAGGATTTTCTCCAATAACGGAGTCAATGGATTTTCCTTTTCAGGCAGAATAATAACTCCGGTACCAGTCCACAAAAGCGGATATACCTTTTTTTAAATTTGTCCGGGGTTCATAACCGGTGTCCCGCCGCAGATGGGAGATATCCGCCCAGGTTGCGGGCACATCGCCCTTTTGCATGGGCATCATATTTTTCTGGGCTTTTTTCCCTATGCTGGATTCTATGGTTTCAATGAATTCCAGCAGGGACACCGGGGAATCACTGCCAATATTATAAATCCGGTAGGGAGCCGTGGAGCTGCCGGTGTCCTCACCGTCCCAGAGTGGATTTGTGGCAGGAACATTTTCCCCGGATCGCAGAATTCCATCCACAATGTCATCAATATAGGTAAAGTCCCGCTTCATCTCCCCATTATTGTAAACATCAATCGGCCGGCCTTCCAAAATGAAACGGGTAAACTGAAAATATGCCATATCCGGCCTGCCCCATGGACCATACACCGTAAAAAACCGCAGCCCAGTGACCGGCATCCCATACAGATGGGCATAGGAGTGGGCCATCAGTTCATTGGCTTTTTTGGTGGCCGAATAAAGGGAAACCGGGTGGTCCACATTATCCGCTACAGAAAACGGCATTTTCCGATTCATCCCGTATACGGAAGAACTGGACGCAAACACCAGATGCTTCACCCCGCTGCGGCGGCACCCTTCCAGAATATGGATAAAGCCGTCAATATTGGATTCCGTATATGCGAAGGGATTCTCTATGGAATATCGAACCCCTGCCTGTGCGGCCAGGTGGTACACCACATCAAATTTGTGATCTTCAAAAAGTGTGAGGATTTTTTCCCTGTCCACCAGATCCGCGGGAATAAAACGATAATTTTGATACCGGCTGGATTGGATAAATCCATCAACCGATTTTTGGGGATTGAACGCAATCCCGCTTTCCCGCAGACGGGATATTTTCAGATTCACATCATAATAGGCATTCAGGTTGTCCAGGCCGATGGTTTCCTGCCCGGATTCAGCCAGTTTCCGGACAAGGTGAAAACCAATAAATCCGGCAGAACCGGTGACAAGAATTTTTGGGGGATTTGTCATAAATATTTCTCATCCATACGCCCTCCATCCAGAGGACTTCGGAATTGGCCAACGAGAAAAATACTATTCAATATTCTTCCCCACAGAATGCTCGTAGGGAATGGAATTTACTTTAAAACAGAAGTTGCCAAGCTGCTCCACTCCAGAACAATCCGGGGCATAATTCCCATCTGGAATACCCCAAAAGCAGTCACCATAAATACAATAAAATGACCATAACACATGGAGCGACACTTAACCTCCCGGATGTCACCTTCCGGATCTTTCATATAGGCAAAAAGAATGACCCGGATATAGTAGTACGCGGAAACCGCTGAATTCAAAATACCAATAATGGCCAGGGAATAATAGCCCGCATCAATGGCAGAGGTAAAAATAAAAAACTTGGCGGAGAAACCAGCCAGAGGAGGAATCCCCGCAAGGCTGAACAAAAATACCACCATCAGAGCCCCCAAAAGCGGTCTCCGGCGACCCAAGCCCTGCACCCCTTGCAGTGTCAGGTTGGAATCCCTTTCTTTGGCAGTAACGGACAGCACGGCAAAAATACCCATATTCATGAAAACATAACCGGTAAAATAAAACAGAATGGAAGCCGCATCCATTACCGTGAGGGCAATCAACATATATCCCACATGGGCGATGGATGAATATGCCAGCATGCGTTTGAGATTTTCCTGGCTCAGGGCAATAAAGTTTCCGATTGTCATTGTCAGGATGGCAATCACGTAGAAAACTTCTGCCAGCCAGGAGAAAGATTCCTTCCCTCCGGCAATGGTAAGGACAACCTTAACCAGGGTCAGAAAAGCCGCCGCTTTGGGGGCGGTGGACATAAATGCGGTGACCACAACCGGGGCACCCTGGTATACATCCGGTGTCCACATGTGAAAGGGAGCAGCGGAAATCTTGAAACCAAACCCCACCAGAATCATGACAAGACCAATGGGGATGTATATATTTCCCATCATTCCATTCTGCTGGATAAATGCAGCAATAACGGAAAGATTGGTGGAGCCGGTAGCACCGTAAAAAAAGGCAATTCCATAGAGAAGGAAACCGGAGGAGAATGAACCCATCAAAAAGTATTTCACAGCGGATTCATTGCTTCCTTCGTCCCGGACATCAATCCCCGCGAGAACATATAACGCTACGGACAGGATTTCCAGACCCAGAAAAGTGATGATAATATCGGTGGCCATGGTCATAAACATCATACCCACCAAAGCAAACATAATCAAAGCATGGAATTCCAGAACATAACGCCCGCGCCGGTGGAAATAATCATGGGCAATATGGATTACCAGAAAGCCACTAACCAGATATAGAATATTAAGGAAGGCAGAGAAGGAATCCACGACAATCATCCCGCTAAAACCAGTCATGGCCGGCTGGTAAATCTGGGAAATCTGGGCAATCAATGCCCCGGTAATGATCAGAATGGACAAAATAAAAGTGGACAGGCCGGATTTACTTTTGGCCATCGCGGCCACCAGCATCAATAGCAGAGCCCCTGAGGTCAGGACGATCTGTGGCAAGATACTTATGAGGTTCATTTGTTCAACAAACGATGTCAGTTGCATTGCATTTCCCATTTTTATTTATCCTGTTTAATGAATTTCTTTCTTATCATCGTCTGTATGGCCAGAGGGGTTTTCCGTTACGGAGGGAACTGTGGTAACAGCTTCCATTACCGGCTTTCCTGCCTGTACCATAATGCGTTTCACATCGGCGGAGAATTTATCTGTCAAACCCTTTGGGTAAATCCCAATCCAGAAGATGATCACCACCAGAGGAATCAGAATCCCAATCTCCCGGGCATTCAGGTCTTTCAGGTTTGCGTTGGATTCATGCTTGAGCGGCCCAAACATAACCCGCTGGTACATCCAGAGCATATAAACGGCTGCCAGAATCACCCCGGAAGCCGCGATAATTCCAAACATCGGCTTATAAAGGAATCCCCCGGTCATGATCATGACTTCCCCCACAAATCCATTCATCCCCGGCAAACCGATGGAGGACAGGGTTGCGATCATAAAAAACACGGAGAAAACCGGAATCACTTTGGCTATTCCGCCGTAATCTTCTATGGCACGGGTATGTTTCCTTTCATAAATCATTCCCACGATGAGAAAGAGCATTCCGGTGGAAATACCGTGGTTGATCATCTGGAGAATACCGCCGGTGAGGCCTTCCTCGTTCAGAGCAAAAATCCCCAGCATTACAAATCCCAGGTGGGAAACGGAACTATAGGCCACAAGTCGCTTGATATCTGTCTGCACCATGGCCATGAGGGCACCATAGACAATACCGATGACAGACAGCCAGATCATGGCATCCGCCAGATATGCAGTGGCCACAGGAAACAGAGGAATATTAAACCGGAGAAATCCATAGGTTCCCATTTTAAGTAAAACCCCGGCCAGAATCACAGAACCGGCGGTGGGGGCTTCCGTATGGGCATCCGGGAGCCAGGTGTGGAACGGGAAAAGAGGTACCTTTATGGCAAAGCCCAGGGCAAACGCGGCAAAAAGGATTATCTGGATATCAAAATCAAGCGTAAGTTTCTGCACATCGGCCAGATTGAAACTCCACATGCCAAACTGGTTTTTATGAAGCCATGCCAGATAAATGATCGCAATGAGCATCATGGTGGATCCGGTGAGTGTATACAGAAAGAATTTTATGGACGCATAAACCCGCTCTTTACCACCCCAAATCCCGATGAGCAGATACATAGGAATCAGAATGACTTCCCAGAAAATGTAGAATAAAAATAAATCCATGGAGGTAAACACCCCTGTCATCCCAATCTGCAGGAGCAAGAGCAAAATCATATATTCCTTATAGCGTTTGTCTATAGCAGTGTAGGATGAGATGACAGCAATGAGACTCAGGAATGTTGTCAGGAGAACCAGAACCAGCGAAATACCATCCATAGCAAGGTGGTAATGAATCCCCAGGCTACCAATCCATTCCAGGCGTTCCGCAAACTGGAATCCGCCAGCGGCGGCATCGTATGCTGTGTACAAAGGAAGGGACACCACAAAGGTAATGGCCGTGGTTAAAGTGGCAATAAAACTGATAACGCCCTTTCTACCGGCGGGAGTAACCAAAAGAGCAAAAATCCCTGCCAGCGGTAAAAAGGTTATAATGGATAAAATTTGGGGGTTCATCATATTCTCTAATCCTCTTCTTATTCCGGTTTTATCTGATAAATAACGTCAGGATGTAGATTACTAAAACAGACACCCCAATAATCATGGAAAGCATGTAATCATGCACCATACCGGTCTGCATAACCCGTATTGTCCGGGAAATCCCGCCTGCCAGAAAACCCACACCATTGATAAAACCGTCAATAATGGTTTTATCCACAAAACGCCATAACCCATTGGCCAGCCCAATGGTCCCTCTTATCACAGTATTATGGTACAACTCATCCACATAGTATTTGTTATATAAAACTTTTCTGAAACCCAGAATGGTTCCATCCGCACCAGGAACGGATTCTTTCTTGTAGAAGATAAACCAAGCGACCAGAAAACCCACCAATGCCAGGCTTATGGAAAATATCATCAGGAGCATCTCTGTATGGTGGTTAGAGGTGATCCGTGTGACATCATGAACAACCGGGGACAGAAAATGCTCAAACTGGTTGCCAATATGCAACACATCAATGATATGCGGAATCCCCACAAATCCGCCCACAACAGAAAGCACGGCCAGTACCATCAGAGGGATGGTCATATAGGCCGGGGACTCATGCACTTTATGGCCGTCGTGTTCATGGTAGCGCATTTTCCCAAAAAAAGTGACAAAAAGAAGCCGGAACATATAAAACGATGTCATTAACGCCGCTGCCGCACCCAGACCCCATACAACAACATTCTGGTTGTATGCCTTCCAGAGGATTTCATCCTTACTGAAAAAGCCGGAGAAAAGAGGCGTTCCCGCAATGGCCAGCGTTCCCATCAGGAACGTCCAGAACGTCACCGGAATCTTTTTCCAGAGGCCTCCCATTTTGCGGATATCCTGCTCATGGTGGAGGGCATGTATAACGCTTCCGGAACCAAGGAATAAAAGAGCTTTAAAAAACGCATGGGTCATCAGGTGGAAAACCCCGGCCGTGAACGCCCCCACTCCCACAGCAATAAACATATACCCAAGCTGGCTGACGGTGGAATACGCCAGGACCTTTTTAATGTCCATCTGCTGCAGACCGATTGTTGCTGCAAAGAAAGCAGTGACGGCCCCCACCATGGCAACAATGGCCATAGCGTCGGGAGCAAGAATGTAAATAAAATTCAGTCTGGCAATCATGTATACCCCTGACGTAACCATGGTAGCAGCGTGAATCAAAGCGGAAACCGGAGTGGGACCGGCCATAGCATCCGGCAACCACACATAAAGAGGAATCTGAGCAGATTTTCCGGTGGCACCCACAAACAGGGCCAGAGCAATCCAGAACATAACATCTTCAGATATGGGGCGTGACTTCACCGCAGCAGCCAGCTCACTGAAATTAATGGTACCAAAATACTGGACAATAAGGAAAATTCCAATCAGAAATCCAAAATCCCCAATCCGGTTGACAATGAATGCCTTTTTACCGGCATCGGAAGCGGTTTTTGTCTGGTAATAATAGCCAATCAGCAGATAAGAACAAAGCCCCACCCCTTCCCAGCCCAGGAACAAAAGAAGGAGATTGTTTCCCAAAACCAGATTCAACATGGAAAACATGAACAGGTTGAGATAGGCAAAATAACGGGAAAAACCATCTTCCCCATGCATATAACCAATGGAGTAAAAATGAATCAGGGAACCAACTCCGGTAACCACCCCCGCCATGATCAGGGACAGAGGATCCACGTTATACCCAATGGTTGCATGAATTTTTCCGGCCACAATCCAGTCAAAAAGGTTCACCTGGGAACTCTGGTGCGTGTGAAGGTATTCAATGAAAATAAGGAGAGTCATCACAAAAGATGCCGTGGATGCCAGAGAGCCAATCCACCCGGAAACTTTTTCCGGCAGACGTTTCCCAACCAGCCCATTGATCAGAAACCCAACCAGCGGAAAAACAACAATCAGATAAACAAATTCAGAGTAATTCATCTCACCACCTCAGGGTATTTAATTCGTCCACATCAATGCTTTTCTTGTTCCGGTAAATCACCACAAGGATAGCCAGACCAATGGCCGCCTCTGCAGCCGCCACAGCCATAACAAAGAAGACCATACTCTCTCCACGAACCTGGTCCATGTGCCTGGAAAATGTTACCAGAGTGAGGTTCACCGCATTCAGCATCAGCTCTATGGACATGAAGATAATAATGGCATTGCGGCGCAACAGCACCCCAACCACCCCGATGGTGAAAAGCAGAGCACTCAGAATAAGGTAATGGTTTACTGTTATTTCCATAATTATTTTTTTCCTCTTTATCCCTATTTTAATTCATGTAAAGATTATTCATTTTTTAATCATCATCTGTCTTGCGACGGAGTCTCATTCCCTTGGCAAGGATAACAACTCCCACAATGGCCACGGTGAGAAGAAGCGATGTCAACTCAAAAGCCAGCAGATACTCTGTGAACAAAGTCTGGGATATCAACTGGATTGTCCCAAAGCGGGAAAGTGCACTGGCCGTAATGTCCCCTTTGGCCCCGGTAATAGAACCCATACTGATAACGGCCACCAGGCCAATGGCCAGAATTGCTCCAAATACCAGTCCAATGAACGCCTTGGGGGATGCTTTCCCATACAAAACCACCCGGGATGGACGCAGATTTAACAGCATGATCACAAAAATAACCAAAACCATTATCGCCCCCGCATAAACCAGAATCTGCATCACAGCAATAAACTCTGAATTAAGGAGGACATATATCGCCGCCAGGGAAAAAAACGTTCCCACAAGAGACATGGCTCCAGACATGGGATTATTCTTGAGGATCACCATCAACGCACTGATAATGGCCAGTGCAGAAAAAATATAAAAGGAAACTGCTTTTATTAATTCTATTGAAATTTCCATATAAACCTCTATCGCCGAACCTTTCTGGGCTTGCTTTCGGATTCCATCATCACCATTTTTGTAAGGATATACGCATCCCGGTCATTTCCCTGGGCCAGTTCATAGTCCCCTTCCAGGAAAATGGCCGCTTTGGGGCAGGCATCCTGGCACATACCGCAAAAAATGCACCGCAGAAGATCAATTTCAAATACTTTTGCGTATTTATCTTCCGGATGGTTGCTCTGGATCTCTGGCGTAACCTCCCCGGCTTCAATGCGGATGCAATCGGCAGGACAGGAATACATGCAACAAAAGCAGGCAGTGCATCTCTCTCTTCCTTCTTCATCCCGCTTCATGACATGCCGGCCACGGAATCTTTCCGCCACCGGTTTTCTTTGCTCCGGATATTCCACGGTATACGCCTTGGTAAAAAGAAAATGCTTGAGGGTTACGGTCATTCCCTTCAAAATGGCCGGCAGATAAAGCATATCCCACCAGCTCATTTTGTCACTCGATTTCAGGTATTTTTCCCGGACATTGATTGCCATTCAAAATCTCCCATTTGGATCTATGTATGAATCCATTTTTCTCTTGTATCCGCGTTTATTTCTTTCCATAAGCTATGCCAGTACCATCACCAATGCCGTCAGCATCAGGTTGGCCAATCCCAAAGGTAAGAAGATTTTCCAGCCCAGATTCATCAATTGGTCATAGCGGAAACGTGGTAACGTCCAGCGAATCCAGATGAACACAAAGGCAAAAAATCCTGTTTTCAAGCCAAAGACAAGGACGGATATGATTCCAATAACGTTGGTGGATAACCCCAGCTCATAAATATTCACAAAAGGAATGCCCCATCCACCAAAGTATAGTAAACTGGTCAGGGCGGATGCAGTAATGAGATTGATATATTCCGCCACCATATAAAGGGCATATTTAAAACCACCGTATTCTGTATGATAACCCACCAACAGCTCAGATTCGGCTTCCGCAAGGTCAAAGGGGTTACGGTTGGTCTCTGCCAGCATACTGGTAAAAAAGATGATGAATCCAATGGGCTGGACAAAGAAATTCCAATGCCAGGGAGAAGCCATCTGTTTCATGATGATTTCTCTGGTGCCCACTCCACCCGTTAACAGAAAGATGCCAGTTAAGGCCAAACCCATGGAAATTTCATAACTGATCATCTGGGCAGAAGCCCGGACCCCGCCCATCAAGGAAAATTTATTATTGGATGCCCATCCACCCAGAATAATCCCATATACTCCCAGCGAACTGACGGCAATCATGAAAAGGATGCCCACATTTAAATCCACAATCTGGAGAGGTATGAGCTTTCCGGCAATCTCCAGAGCATCCCCGAATGGAATGGCCGCCCAAGGCGTCAATGCAACGGCAATCATAATGGCGGGTCCCATAATGTAAAATACCTTGTTCACGTTACCCGGAATCACTTCTTCCTTAAATATGAACTTAATGCCATCGGCAACAGGTTGAAACAGGCCAAAAAGTCCCGCCCGGTTGGGTCCTTTTCTATTCTGAAAAAAGGAAGCAAACCGCCTCTCAGCAAGAGTATAATAGGCCGCACCCGTCAGGATTATCAGAAAGAAGACAAGGGTCTTTGCCAAGGAGATGAGAATATCAGTCAATGCTATGGTCATAAATTCCTCTGCCTTTGGTTATTTTACAGCCCTGCCCTGGCTGATTGAATATTCTTATAGTTAAAACCCTTGCCCATTTTCTCCGCAAGGCCACTCAGTATTTTCCAGCTATCCATCGCATTCCCTTCCTGCCTCAAGACCGGCTCAAACTGCTGTGCTATCCCATCAATATTAATAAATGTCCCGGCACTTTCTGTGTGGGCTTTAATGGCAAAGACCACCTTAGCTGAGGAGTCCCATGGCGTTTCCAGAGAACTGAAGATAATCAGATTCCGTGCTTTCCCCAGATTGGATGTCCATTCCGGGCTTGCCGCCAGTTTGTGATCCCAAAAAACCACCAGCACATCCAGTTTTTCCGGATGCTCCAGCATTTCTTTTGCGGTCATACCGCCCGATTTGGGAACAAGGCCGGCTTTCTTCGCACCCGCACTGTTAGGATATGGATCCTTTGCCCACAGCAGCTCTCCGGGACGCAGGCTATGGTCATCCGCAATCTGGGCTTCATGAATACGGTAATCCACATTTCCGGTGGGCACCACTTCCCGGAAAAAGCGGGAAACTGTTGCGTTACTTTCCCAGGATTCCGCCGCCGATGCAACCACTCCAACTTTGTCGAAATCCTTCAGAATCGCAACAGCAGCATCCATCGCCACGTCCAGATTGCAAACAAAGCCACTGATAGAATGCTCTTTTCGGCGGTTTTCATTCAGATATTTATAATCCAGACGTCCATGATCGCACATCCAGTAAGAATTCACATCTTTATTGTACGATGGTTTAACCCGGTATATCTGCTCATCTTTATACCAGACCACCACATTGCATCCCTTTCCGCAGGATGCACAGATGGATGGCCCATAACGGAGAAACCAAACCCGTGATTTAAAGCGAAAGTCCGTGAGAGTCAACGCACCCACTGGACATATATCCACCATATTCCCCTGATAATTATGCTGAATCTTCTCTCCAGGGAGAGTGGCCAGCTCTGTGCGGTTTCCCCTCCAAGTCCGGGTAAACGCCATATCCTGGGCAATTTCTTCTGTAAAACGCCCGCATCGGTCACAGTGGATACACCGGTTCAATTCGGGAGTGATGACATCAGAAATCTCTTTTTTCTCATAAACCCGCTTCTGTTCAGAAAAACGGGAATTCTGGAACCCATACTGATAAGAATAATCCTGCAGTACGCATTCCCCGGCCTGGTCGCAGACGGGACAGTCCAGAGGGTGATTGGCCAGAATCATTTCCAGAACACCCTTTCGTGCCTGGACAATTTTCTCTGTGGTGGTTTTGATCACCATTCCGTCGGACAGGGTCTGGTAACACCCCGGTTGCGGTTTGGGCATATAATTAATGGCATCTTTTCCATCCGGCCCCTTTTCCACGGCACCGGTTTCCCGATTCCGGGCAGGCATGCCCACTTCCACCAGGCACATGCGGCAATTACCGGAAACCGACAATGCCGGATGATAGCAAAAATGGGGAATGTCTATGCCATACTCTTTGGCAAGATCAATCAGATTGGGGGAACCTGTATATTCAATTTCTATATCATCTATTGTTAACTTTGCCATGTTTCCTCAATTCAGCCCGCTGCGCTGTCCGATCGTTTAATATAGGCCAGAAATTCCTCCCGGAATTTACGGATAAATGACAGGGTTGGGGTGACAAACGCATCCCCAAAAGCACAGATTGTATTTGGGCCAATGTTCTTCCCAAGGTTTTCAAATAAATCCAGATCGCCCTCCCTGCCTTTGCCGTGGTAGATCCGGTGGATGATATCATAAAACCAGTCCGATCCTTCCCGGCAGGGAGTACACTGCCCGCAGGATTCATGAGCGTAAAAGTGGAGAATCCTGTTCAGAAGCTTCACCATATCCGTGGTCTCATCCAGAATGATTACCGCTCCGGAACCCAGCATGGAGCCTTTGGACGCGATGGATTCATAGTCCATGGTCATGCCTTCCAGCTCCTCCGGCTTCAGTACCGGGGTGGAACTCCCGCCCGGGATTACCGCTTTCAGTTGTTTCCCGTCTTTGACTCCCCCGCAGATATCATAGAAAAAATCTTTCCAGGGAGTGCCCATGGGAATCTCGTAAACACCCGGACGCTGCACATGCCCGGATATGGAAAATAATTTGGTACCGCCGGATTTGGGGGTACCCAGGTCCGCATACCATTTTCCGCCGTTATTGATAATGGACGGAACAGCGGCAAATGTTTCCACGTTATTCACTGTGGTGGGGCGGCCATAAACCCCATTCTGGGCTGGGAAAGGGGGCTTTAAGCGTGGCATCCCTCGCCGGCCTTCGATGGAATTAATCAGAGCAGATTCCTCTCCGCAGATATACGCCCCTGCTCCCCGGTATGTGTAAAGATCAAAGGAAAATCCGCTGCCCAGAATATCTTTACCCAGAAATCCTTTCTGGTAAGCTTCTGCAATGGCTTTGTCCACTGCCAGCAGTGGTTCATAAAATTCACCGCGAATGTAAATATACCCCGCATCCAGCCCCATGGTATATGCCGCAATGATCATACCCTCAATCATGATATGTGGCTTTTTTTGGAGAATCTCCCTGTCCTTAAATGTTCCCGGCTCTCCTTCGTCTGCGTTGCAAACCAGATACTTGGGACCGGGAGCGTCCGGTTTGATAAATCCCCATTTAATACCAGCGGGAAATCCTGCCCCTCCGCGTCCGCGCAGGTTGGAGGCTTTGACCTCACCCAGAATCTGGTCCCGGGACATATTTCCCATGGCCTTTTTCAGAGCGGTGTATCCTCCCAATGACATATAAAAATCAATGGATGCCGAATTGGGATTATCAATCTGATCCAGTATTATTCTTTTCTCAGGCATTGTCCGGTTTCCAGTTTTTCATAATTTTTTCCACGTTTTACAGTATTATTCCTTAATCTTTTTTCAGTTGCTCAATCAACTGATCCAATCTATCTATGGTCATACCTTCATGATAGGTATCGTCCACCTGTACCACAGGGGCAGTACCACAAGCTCCCAGGCATTCCACTTCCATGACGGTAAATTTTTTATCCGGCGTGGTCTGCCCTTGTTCTATCCCCAGCTTTTTACAGGCATGCTCCAGAAGCTGCTCTCCACCGTGAAGACTGCAGGATATATTCGTGCAAAACTGGAGAAGATGCTCACCCACCGGTTCTTTCTGGAACATGGTATAAAAAGTGGCCACCCCCCAGACATGAAGTGGTTTGGTACCGGTTTTTTCCGCAACGTATTCCACAACTTCTTTGGAAATCCAGCCATTCTGCTTCTGGCTGACCCAGAGAGCAGGTATCACCAGAGAGCGGCGTCCGTTTTCATCATTGGGAAACTTTTTTTCCCAGACTGCAAATTCTGCCAGGGCAACATCATTAAAAGCAAAGGCCATTATCTTTTCTCCCGAAATAGCTTCCACATCAACAAATCTTCCTTAATATATTCCCGCAACACGTTAACCATCCAATTCTCCGGCAATGACATTCAGCGAACTCATGGTGGCAATGGCATCCGCTATCATATTCCCCTCCACCAACTCCGGAAAGGACTGGTAATACCAGAAACAGGGACGACGCACATGCACCCTATACGGGGTTTTTCCGCCATCGGAGACAATGTGAAAACCCATCTCTCCATTGGCTACTTCTGCCGCCGAATAGTATTCACCGGCTGGAACTTTTATTCCATGCATTACAATCTTAAAATGATAAATCAACTGCTCCATACTGTTAAACACTTCCGGCTTGGGAGGCAGAACATAATGGTAATCTTCCGTCCGGAAATCCCCGTCCGGTATATGGTCAATCAACTGTGCCACAATGCTCATACTCTGGTACATTTCTTCCATCCGCACCAGAAAGCGGTCGTATACAGACCCATCGTTCCCCAAAGGAATATCAAATTTCACCTGATCATAAACCAGATATGGATACGCTTTCCGGACATCGTATTCCACGCCGGCAGCCCGGAGATTGGGTCCGGTGTACCCATATTCAATGGCCCGCTCTTTGGTGATGGCTCCCACCCCTTTGGTTCTATCAATAAAAATACGGTTATGGATAAACAGAGTTTCAAAATCCTTGAGTATCTTTGGGAATTCTTTGAGAAGGTCTTTCACATCCTGGGCAAAACCGGGGTATATGTCCATCTCCAGACCACCCACCCGGGTAAACGTGGTGGTTAATCTGGCTCCGGTCATTTTTTCAATAATATCATTTATCTTTTCCCGGTAGTGGAACAGATACAGCAAACCTGTAAACGCACCCACATCCACCCCAAGAATCCCGTTGCAGACAATGTGATCCGATATCCGGGACAATTCATTGATTATGGTACGAACAACCTGAGCACGGGCGGGAATGGACATGCCCATCATTTCCTCCACGGCATTTATCCAGGCGATATTATTCATGGGGGCAGAGACATAGTTCATGCGGTCTGTGCAGGTCAGGAATTGATTATATGTATATTTTTCGCCCAGTTTTTCAAACGTCCGGTGAACATACCCAATGACCGGACGGCTCTTCACGATGGTCTCCCCATCCAGGTCCATAATGTTCTGCAGAATACCATGGGTGGCCGGATGGGATGGACCCATATTGATGCGGATCAGGCCGTCTTCCAGTTTCTCCGCAGCACTGAGAAGAGTTTCCCTGCGGGTGGTTAAATTGGCACCACTCACGGTGCTTTTAGTTTTTTTTCCGGTTTCTTTATTCATCGCTTTCTTCTTCTCTAACCTGATTGTTCCACTTTTTACAGGTTTTCAATAAAACCAATTTTCATCTTCTGCTTTTCCTCCGGCAGAAGAATATCCTCGATGAGATAATCCTCCCCAATGCCCTCCAAGGGAAAATCTTTTCGTAAAGGATGCCCCCGGAAATTATCCGGAAGGATAATGCGCTCCATCAAAGGATGGTTCTCAAACGTAATACCAAAAAGATCATAAACCTCTCTTTCCGGCCAGTTTGCCCCAATCCAGAGCGGTACCATGGAAGGAACTTTTTGTCCTTCCGCAATGCTCACCTTGACCCGTATACGTTGCAGGCTGGGCATGGAAACCAGAAGATAGACCACTTCAAACCTTGCTTTCTTTTCCGGCATTCCGGAATTGTCCACTGCGGTCAGATCCATCATCATATCAAAAGGCTCCGGGGCAGATTCCTTGAGATACTGCATGACTTCCGTTACATGGTCAGGTGCAACACACACAACCACAATACCACGATCCTCTTTTATTTTCAGAACAAGGTTACCCACCAGTCCGGAAAATCTGCTACCCAATGCTTCCATCAGTTGCTTATTCTTATCGCTATTCAAACCACGCATAAACTAACCCTATTTCTTAATGAGTTCAACGTATCAATACTGCTGCGTTGCTCGTTTCCATCTAAACGGACAGTTGCCGTCCCAGATAATCCGCCCGCTCTTGGTAGCGGGGATCATTAATAGATTCCTTCTGTATCCTCTGCTGCAATTTGATCAGGGAATCCAGAATAGCTTCTGGCCTGGGAGGACAACCGGGGACAAAAATATCCACTGGAATTATTCTGTGCACGCCCTGAAGAACCGCATAAGACCGGAACATACCTCCGCTGGAAGCACAGGCTCCCACGGAAATAACCCATTTGGGTTCGGACATGGTGTGGTACACATTCCAGAGTACCGGTGCCATTTTATATGTGATGGTTCCCAGAATAAGAAGCAGATCGGCCTGGCGGGGGCTGAAAGACGGCCGTTCCGCTCCAAAACGGGCCAGATCAAAGTCTGAGTTCAATACAGACATATACTCAATTCCACAACAGGCGGTGGCAAAAGGAAATGGCCATAAGGAATACTTACGAGCCCAGCCCACCAATTCACTAACCTTTGTGGTTACAACGGAATCCCCAAGAATTGACTCTATTCCCACTGCAATGCTCCCTTTTTTAAAATATAAATATAACCCACCAGAAGAATGGCAATAAAGACGGCCATTTCCAAAAAGATAAATACACCCAGACCGGCATTTTTAAAAGTCTGGAATACCACCGACCAGGGAACAATAAATACAGTCTCTATATCAAACAGAATGAACAGTATGGCGATGAGGTAGAATTTCACATTGAAAATTCCACGGGCATCGCTGAAATAATCCACCCCGCACTCATAGATATCATTTTTGACAGGATTAAACTTTTTGGGTCCCACCGAATCCGTAAATATCAGAATGAACACGGTAAAACCAAACGCAAAAAGCAGTTGTATTGCAATCGGACCAAATGACTGTAGCATGTTACCTGCCTCCGGTGACCAGCACCATTCCTTGAAATTTAATACCTGTGACCTAAGCGGAATTCGCCCGATCGTGTCAATAAATTTATGAAATTATTTTTTTAAGTTACAAACAAAGTAAGAGGGAATATCCAGGAAAGCAAAACGGGTCATTATTAATCCCATTAGAAGGAGGCATTGTGCCTTTGGAAATATGCATCGATTTCCGGCCTTAACTTCATCCCAACCCGCTCAAAGATGTCCAGAAGGTTATGGTATGTTCCCTTGCCTCCGAGATAGTCCCAAAATTCTTCCGCCACTTTCAGCTCATTTTCCAGGTCAATCATCCCCCGCATTGTCCATCGATTATAGGGTTTGGGGTCATAAGGATTGTAAGGGATGGCGATGTATGATTCCACTTTTGCATTTGGATTCGCGGCAAGGGTCACAGCCACCCATTCCAAAAGCGTTCTTTTAAATTCTTTGAATCCTCCGGCATTTGGCTTCGCAGTTTTAATGTCAAATAAGTAAATTGTTCCGTCATGCCCAATGAGCTTAATATCAACTTTTGTTGGCTTTACCGTTTTCATTTCCCCGGCCTGACAACTGCCCTGATTGCACTTATTTCCTCCATCTTATTTGGTGAAGAAGATGCGACAGCCAGTTCGTCCATTATGTTCTGGATTACTCTGTGTGCTTCAGAAGATATTTTATTTCCGGCTGCTTCCTGGGATTCGGCACTTGCAAACGTTGATAAAGCCAATTCCTTTGCTACTGGTTCAAAGATGATTGTTCCGAAATTTGTGTTCAGAAAATGGATAAAAGAAAATAAGGCCATTCTGTCCTTTCCCAAAAGCCTTGTGTGAAAAGGCATCCCATATTTCATCTTTGTTTTTCTTTCCGTATGATTCAAAGAGTTTGATTAATGAATTAACCTGAATTCAGCTTTGTATTTATAGTCAGGAACAGGAAAATTATGGCTGTTAAATATTTACAACTCACTAATTAATTCGGATTCAAAGTCCAGCGTTTTTGCGTCCAAAAGAAATGCTTTCAGTGAAAATGTTATTCTTTTTAATTCATTCCTTACGTCTTCGCTCCTGGATACAAGAGTTGTTCCGTTCTCCCCATACTTCCTGATCCGCCCGTACTGGACAAGATAGGCAATATTGGAGGAGGTCACATTCTTACCCAGATACTCCGATGCCCAATAACTGGCAGCTTTAATATTGATTAATTCTTTTTCATTGCCGTACATCTATTCCCCCAGACTCTTCCGGAAATATTCTATGGTGGATCGCAATCCATCGTCCAGGGCTATCCCCGGCTCCCATCCCAGATGCGTCTTCGCTTTTGCTATGTCCGGCCGGCGCTGTTTGGGATCATCGGACGGAAGCGGTTTGTATACAATTCCGGATTTGGTACCGGTGGCGACAATAACCTTTTCTGCCAGCTCTTTTATGGTGAACTCTCCGGGATTTCCCAGATTCACCGGACCAATGAAGCCGTCCTGGTTCATCATCCGGATCATGCCATCCACCAGATCATCCACATAGCAGAAGGATCGGGTCTGGCTGCCGTCCCCGTAGATGGTGATATCCTCTCCGCGTAGTGCTTGGACAATAAAATTGCTCACCACTCTCCCGTCATTGGGCATCATGCGGGGACCATAAGTATTAAAGATGCGGATCACCCGGATATCCACCTTATTCTGGCGATGGTAATCGAAAAACAGGGTTTCCGCCACCCGCTTTCCCTCATCGTAACAGGAGCGTTCCCCAATGGGATTCACATGCCCCCAGTATTCTTCCCGCTGCGGGTGCTCATGGGGATCGCCATAGACTTCACTGGTAGAAGCCTGGAGGATCCGTGCATTCACCCTTTTGGCCAGACCCAGCATATTGATGGCACCCATCACGCTGGTCTTCACTGTCTTAATTGCATTATACTGATAGTGCACGGGTGACGCGGGACAGGCAAGGTTGTAAATCTGGTCCACCTCCAGGCGGATGGGTTCTGTCACATCGTGGCGGATGGTTTCAAAATTGTGGTGTTCCCGGAGGTGGTTGATGTTTTCCTTCCGGCCTGTGAAATAATTATCCAGGCAGATCACGTCATGCCCTTCCTTTACCAGCCGCTCGCAGAGATGGGAACCCACAAAGCCGGCTCCGCCTGTAACCAGAATTCTTTTTTTATTCATAACCGTTACCTTTAATTTTATTATCTTGTCATTATACTGAGTATTAAATCGGGCAATCGTGTGCTTACACTTTTTCCCATTTGGCATTTCTGCCACGCCCGGTACAGTGCACCTTTCCCTCTTTCTGCATATCCTTTAGCACTTTGCGTATGAGATCAAGACTCACACCCGGATTGTGATATTTTATATCGGCAACGCTGAATAGCCCA
>DYOA01000032.1:0-6876 GCA_020720785.1 Leptospira biflexa | reverse complement strand
ACTCACACCCGGATTGTGATATTTTATATCGGCAACGCTGAATAGCCCAAGGGAATATTTTCCTGTTTCAGAAGCTGCTGGAGAATTTCTCTGGGTATTCCTCCGAATAAAATTGCGGATAAATAGATATTCGTATCAAGTACAACCTTAATCAATCAAAGAACCGACTCTTTCGATGTTTTTTAATTTCTTTAATAATATCCTCTTCTTTAATATTATTTGTTTCTGCGAATTTATCTCCAAATTCAAAGACTGACTTCCAACGATTTTTTTTCTCAATGTATATTT
Organism: Leptospira biflexa; assembly: GCA_020720785.1. GTDB lineage: Bacteria > Spirochaetota > Leptospiria > Turneriellales > DYLW01 > DYLW01. The sequence goes on along the minus strand of DYOA01000032.1, from coordinate 6,588 downwards.
TGGCTGCTTCGCGAATTAATTCCGATCTTGATTCTTCCTGTGCAATCTGATCAATTTGATTCAATAGTTCCGGCTTTAAAGAAATGTTGATAGTGTTCATTTTCATAGTTCTACCCTACTTTGTCCGGATTTAGAAGTGCGATTACGCTTACAATATACACACAATCTTAGTGTGTGTCAATGATATCGGCTTAAAATCTGTACATCACTCTGCGACAACTTCCTCACCGTCCCTCCGGGTATATCTCTCCCAGGGCAAAAATGTCCATTTTTGCAAAAAAAACCGCCCAGAGCATCCCACCCCAGCCGAAACATGGGGTAAGAAATATTTACCATTCAAAATGGTATTTGCTCATTCACCGTCAATCTTTTTGTGGGGAAAGGAAAAATCGGGAAGAAAACAAAGAACTTGACATATTTAAAAAAAGCTTTAGTATGCCATATCATGAAAAGAACCATTCTTATATTGATTTTTATTTCCGCCTTGGTGGGCACCCTGTCCTGCTCCGGGAAAAAAAGTGAGGACGAGCCGGAAAACAACGAAAGAGCCACCGCACAGGAAATCCGCAACGGGCAGATTATGGAAGGCAGTTACTATTCCGCGACAGGAAGAGATATTGATTATTTTTTTATTAAAACCCAGGAACCGGTAATGGTCACCGGGAAAATGACCGGAGTAAAGGGGGTGGACCCGGAAATAATGCTGTACCGCAAGGGAGAGAAAAACACATTTAAAATTATCAATGACACCCTGAGCTCTCTGGGGGAGACTTTTGCTCCCATTTATGTGGAAAGCCCGGGGGTGGTGATGGCCATCCGTCCCAGAAAAGCCGTGAACCAGGAGGAATATAAAAAACTGAATTATGAATTTTCTGTTTCCACTTTTTCCGCACCGGGAAATTCGGAAAAAGAACCCAACGATAATTTTGAATCGGCACAGATGATGGAAGAATCCATCTCCGGATATTATTCCAACGTTTATATTTACCACCAGGACGGCAGGGGGCGTGAAATTGAAAGTGATTATTATTCCTTGGAATTAAAGAATCCCATTAAATACCGTCTTACGGTAAAGCTGAGCGAAGTGGGAGGAGTGGATCCTGTAATCCGGATTTTTGACCAGGGGAAAGAAAAAATTCTGACGCTGGATGCAAAAGGGGTGAGCCAAGGGGAAAGTCTGGATTCTTACGGAATTGAAGGACCGGGCAGAATTTATTTTTCCGTGACGGCAAAAGATTATAAAATCAATGAGAAAGAATGCTATGAACTCTATGTCACGGCCAATGAGTATGAAAATAAATTTGAATTTGAACCCAATGACACCATGGAAAAGGCGTCTTTGATCCAGGAAGATAAGACCAGAGGTGAGTTTGGGCAGAAGGAAGATATTGACTGGTATGAAGTGAAGAATGAAATGGATTACCCTTTGAACCTGAGGCTGAGGATGGAACCAGCGGAAAGAGCGGATATGGCTGCCGAGCTGTATGATGATAAAAAAAAGAAAATATCCCTTTTCAATGACGGCAAATCGGAAGAGCTGGAAGCCATCTCCAACCGGATCATCCCCCCCCGGTCTTCCTATTATATTAAACTTTTTCTTGCGGAAGGCTCTGCTTTGGAGGGTGATAACGGGTATACACTGGAAAAAAGCCTTACCAATCCGGTGGACATGCAAGAGACGGAACCCAATGACACCAAAGACACGGCGGATGATATCTCTCTGGATGCTACTATGGTGGGCTATATGAATCCCAACACAGATACGGATTTTTACCGCCTGCGGTCAGAGGCCACACAAAAAAGCAGAATCATGGTGGATGGGATCGATGGCTGTGCCATGCAGGTGCGAGCTACGGACAAATCCGGGTACGTCACAGAAAAGAAAAATTCCGCCAACCTCTCCTCCGGGGTTTCCCTGCACACTGTCCTGGAGCCGGATTCCCTAGTGATTGTCAACTGCACGCGGACAACCCGGAATCTGCATAAACTGCCGTATAAGATAGTGATCCAGAAAGATGGGGAGAATTGAGAATGAGAAAGACAACCATCATCCTCACAGCGTGGGTGATCCTGTCATGGGGGATGTTTTCCTGTGCGTCGCAGTGGAAAACCCAGCCGGTATATAATCTGGTACTGGTTTCCAAAGATCGCGGAGAGATTCCACCGGGGGAAGATAACTCCATTTATTACCGTATTTATCTGAACAAGGAGTATACGCAAAAAACCCCCTCCGGATTATTTTTCCAGGAAAAGCGGACGGAGATGATCCTCTCCCCCGGAAAATATCTGGTATTTCCGGAAAGGTGGGAACTGCGTAGCGGAAACGATGGCCTGCCGGAATTCCAGAAATCCAATAACCGCCTGCAGGAACGAGAAGGCTTTTATGTAACCATTCCGGAAAAGGGGATTGTAACTGTCACCTTTGGGTTTGACCACAAATCAAAATCCACCTATTCCGAAATTACTCTTTCAGAAAAATAATCCCGGAGTTATCTCTATTTACTTTTCCGTGAGATAGCGTTCCGCTTCAATGGTAGCGGCTGCCCCACTTCCGGCGGCGGTGATGGCCTGTCTGTAGTATGGATCCGCCACATCTCCGGCAGCGAACACACCGGGAATTTTTGTGGCGGTACGTCCCGGCAGCGTTATGATGTATTTTTCCGGATTGAGCTCCAACTGGCCTTCCACTATTTTTGTGTTGGGATCATGCCCGATGGCCACAAAAATTCCATCAATATCCATTTCCGAGGTGGAATTATCCCGGAGGTCTTTGAGGCGGACTCGGTTCACCGTACCGTTGAAATCATTTCCCATAATCTCATCAATGGCCTTGAATGTGAGTATTTCTATCTTTGGGTTTTCTTTTGCTTTCTGGAGCATAATCTGGCTGGCACGGAACACATCCCTCCGGTGGACCATAATAACTTTCTTCGCAAATCGGGTTAAAAACGTGGCCTCTTCCATGGCAGTATCTCCACCGCCCACCACGATGACATTTCTTTCCTTATAAAAAAATCCATCGCAGGTGGCACAGGCGGAGACGCCCTTTCCTTTGAATTTCTGTTCGCTGGGAATGTCCAGGAATCGGGCGGACGCACCGGTGGCCAGAATAACCACGTCCGATGTGTATTCATGATTGCTGGTTTTTGCCCGGAAGGGGGCTCCTCCGGACAGCTTCAGCTCATTGACATATTCTGTCTTTAAAACACTGCCAAATCTTTCCGCCTGTTTGCGCATGCTTTCCATCAGATCCGGCCCGGTAATTCCCTGGGGAAATCCGGGAAAATTTTCAATATCCGTGGTGATCATCAACTGCCCGCCGCGCTCAATACCCTCAATAACCAGGGTTTTCAGATTTGCCCGCCCGGCATAAATTGCGGCGGTGTATCCGGCGGGACCGGAGCCAATGATCATAATATCATAATGATTAGTCGTTTCACTCATGGAGTCAATATAGCAAAAAAATTTCTATTTATCCACAAAAGATTTCAACGCAGCCGGATTTTTGCCAATGCCCGCACCACTTCCGCTTTTACCACGGGATCCTTATCCTGAAGTGCCTTCTCCAGATCATAAATTGCATCAGACGCTTTGTTCCCAATATTCCCCAGCGTAATGGCGGCCCATCGGCGGATCTCCCGGTCTTTATGAAACAGGAGGGAGGATATTTTTTCTGTATAAACCGATGCGTTTCCCCCCACTCGGGAAAGCCCCAAAAGGGCACCTTTGATTTCTTCCGGATTTTTGGATTTCAGATACTGGCCGATTGTTTTCACCGAGGCATGGGAATTTTTTCCGCAGGTTCCCAGAGAGGAGAGGCAGGCTTCAAACGCAAGGACTTCCCCCTTTTTGTAAAAGGATCCGGAGGATGGGGAGTAATTCTTCACACACAGAGACAGGCCTTCCAGACCAGACGCCGGCACAGATTCCATCCGGGAGAAAACCCGTGCCGCAAAGGCTGCTTTTACAGAATCCTTCCCGGCCAGCCAGGACGCAAACCAGTCCGGGGCTCCTGCGGAAGCACAGGCCATTTCCAGAGGTTCCCGGAGTTCCTCATTATCATAATCCACGGTAACGATGGGAAGAGTAGCAGATGCCGTGCTCCCCATGGATGCGAGGGCATACAGAATGCCTTCTTTTTCCAGAAGGGGATCTTTTCCGGAATTTCCAAAATCCCCAAAAGACTTATCAAACGCATCGTCATCCAAATCCTCCGGATTATTCTCCGGGGGAATTTCCGTGCCCCCCTGCCCGCCAGCAGAAGACAAATTCTGGTATCTTTGCGTGAGTATCTTTAGATAATGCTGCGTCATTTCCGTATTTTTAAAATCGACCGGAAGGGAAAAAAGGGATCCGGCTTTCCAGCGGATGCTTTTTCTTTCTCCAGAGATCAGATCCAGTGCCCCGTCCAGAAGAAGGGAATGGAACTCCGGCTGGATTTTGCCTGCGGCCTTATGGGCAAGGATCGCGTCCAATGCGGCTTCCCGTACATCCAGATCCTCCGTCTTGATATATTCCAGAAGCACAGAAACAGTTTTTTCCTCCGGATGATGGGATATAACTTTCAGATAAAAAATCTTTCTTTCCGGCTCTTTTTCATTCTTTAAAAGATTGAGTGCATTTTCAGAGACTTCCTTTCCGTCCGGATTTTTTTTCAGAGCCGCCACCGCAGCCTCCCGCACATTCCACTCCGGATCAAATGCCAGCCGTAAAAGATCCCCGGAAGCCACGGCGGCAGGCTCGCCCATTTGCCCCAGGGTTTTTGCACTCCATTCCCGAACCAGTTCGGACTTGTGGGAAAGTCCCTTCCGCAGATGCGGCACGGCGGCCGATGGATTTTTCCCCAATGCCAGAGCGGCATCTTCCCGGACAGTGTAATCCATCTGTCCCAGGGCTTCCACCAGAAGCGGCAGGGCTTTTTCCGGGACGCCCGGAGCACGGGAGAAATACTTCACGGCGGCGGCAATTTTTTCCGCGTCTTTTCCGGAGAGATCCTCCAGCATCCAGCGTTCTTCTTTTTCCTGCGGAAATATTCCGGTAATCACGGAAAGGGACAGCACAAACCAGACAAGACCGTATGGCTTCAACAAAGACTTCATACAGGAAAGGTAATACAAAACCCCGGAATCCGCCATTTTATTGTGGGGGGCACATCGACCTTGTAATGGAATATTTCTGGCATATTTATTGACAGAACGATGGACATATACTAAGCTGTATATGTCCAAAGGAATTATGAGCACATCCTTCCATCACATCGCTTTCAGGAAGACCTGGGAAATTACCCCGGAGACAATGTATCAATTGGGTCAATGTAATGCAATCATTAAAGCTTTATCAGAAACGCCCATTCAGCCAAATTACAGGCGGCAATTGCTGACAGTATCCCTGCATAAAGGTGCCTTGGCTACCACCGCCATAGAAGGCAATACGATGTCACAGGAAGAACTGGAATCCATAATAGCGGGGAAAGAGTATCCGCCCAGTAAGGATTACCAAAAAAAAGAAGTGGAGAATATCCTCAACGCATTGAACACGTTTTTGCAGGAAATTATCCATCGGAACCAGGGGGATGTGGTGGACAAAAAGCTCCTATTGAGAATGCACAAAATGGTGGGAGCGGATCTGGGGGAGGCTTTTTCTGCTATTCCGGGACGTTTCCGGGAAAATCCGGTAACCGTGGGCAGGTATAAAGCACCGGATTATAAAGATTTAGAAAAATTCATGGATACGTTTTTTGAATGGATGCAAAATGAATTTCACTTTGCTTCCGGACAATCCTTTGCAGAGGCTGTCATTCAGGCGATTGTGGCCCATGTATATATCGCCTGGATTCACCCCTTTGGCGATGGAAACGGGCGTACTGCACGGTTACTGGAGTTTTACATTTTATTACGTGCAGGCAACCCTGATTTTGCTTCCCATTTATTGTCCAATTTTTACAATGAAACCCGTCCTGAGTATTACAGACAACTGGATAAAAGCACAAAAACGGGAAATCTTTCCGATTTTATTCGTTATGCCGTCCAGGGTTACAGGGATGGGCTCCTGGGTATTCTCAACGTTGTCAACCATTATCAATTTGAAATGTCATGGAAAAACCTGGTATATAATTCTTTCAGCGGAAAAAATATTTCCGGAAAGACAGAAACACTGAACAAAAGAAGACGGAATCTCATTTTATCCATTCCCATTGGTCACAGCCTGAGCGTGGAGGAATTGCTGAAAACAAATATTGAGATTGCTCTGTTATACAATGGGCTTTCCGCACGGACAATAAAACGGGATATTGATGAACTCTTAAAAATGGAATTGCTGGCAGAAGAGGGCGGAAAGTATAAGGCGAATACAGACATTCTGCGGGGGTTGGTTGCCAAAAAAATTCAGAGGTGAAAAGCTTGCCGGAATGGCCGATTGAGCAGCCAGATAGATTTTTGTTGATGGAAGATGGGATCCACGACAGAAACCATTTCTTCGACTTCGTTCAGAATATGCTCAAATTCCGCGTCCGTCATATTATTGCCAAGAAAAGATAATACAAAACCCCGGAATCTACCATTTTATTGTGGGGGGGATCAATTAATATTA
>DYOA01000010.1:8161-73917 GCA_020720785.1 Leptospira biflexa | reverse complement strand
TATATTGTCAGCGTAAATTCATTGGCAGCTTTTTTACCCGGACCCATCGGCGAGGAATATTCTTCCACCAAGCTTTTTTTAAATAATTTTGTTTTTTCTGCCTGGGTCACGTTTGTTTAGTATAATGTGTACATACGGCATTATGTCCAGGATTCACCTATAAAGACTTCCATGAAAAAATGGGGATTGACGATAAAATGCGTAAAAACAAAGGAATCATTCGATGGATGACAGCGGAAAAAAATACTGGTTATTCCCGGATTCTGGAATAATACCATTTACTGGATGCGTAAAATTTTTCCTGATTTTTTATATTACCACATTGCGAAACAAACCAGAAGTATGGATCAATTCTTTGATAAATAATTCATAAAATATTTTCCGGAAACCCCAGAAAAACAGAAAAATACTTGATCAAATGGTCAAAAAAAATAAACTATCTCCATGAGACATAAGATAACAATTGGAATTTTATTGAGTTCGGTTTTTTTCTTTTTTCAGTGTGCCAGTGGCGATGAATACAACAAAAAAGATGAAAAAGGGAAAACCCCCCTGCACTATGCAGTGATGGCCGGAGAAACGGATAAGGCTACAGAAATGGTGGAAAATGGTGGGGATCCCAATATCCAGGACAGAGGCTGGAGCTCCCTTCATTATGCCGTTTCCAAGGGTGATTTGAAATTAGTGAAGCTTTTTCTGGAAAAAAAGGCAGATGCTAATCTTGCTTCAGAAAAAGGATGGACGCCCATGATGGTGGCAGCGTTTTTTACAGAAAAAGAAGCCTTTGCGATTATGGATGCCCTCAAAGCTGCCGGTGCAAACATAAATGCACAGTCCAAAGCTGGTAAGACTCCGCTTTATCTTGCAGTAAAAAAAGGCCAAGTGGAGAAAGTAAAATGGCTCATAGCAAATGGTGCCGATAAAAATATTGCTGCACAAAATGGAGTTAAGCCTTTGGATTTGGCAAAATCCAGTAAAAATGCGGACTTAATAATCCTGCTTTCCGATAAATAATGCGAAGGGCGAAGTTTTGCCCAAATTGCGGACAAGAGAAGCAATTCGCATGCCGTTGTGATTATGGGCGTTTGATGAAAGCAAAAATGGAACCCAGTGATATACAAAAGGATTTTTTCCATAAGCGTTATTGTCCCAGTTGCGGGCATAATTCCAGCCAGGAAACATGTAACCAATGCGGGTTTCATTTCACTAATGATGATTTTTGGACCATACGTCTCTGGTAATCAACCAAAAAAAGGGCACGACATTCACCGTGCCCTGGTTGACTCGAATTGGGTGTCTTCCTAGTAGAGAAGATGCACAAGGTTCCGTATTGGGAGATACTTTCCCCTGTATCTACATGTTCGGAATTATCATAGCATAAACTTGAACGGCAGATTTAATTTTTAAAATATTTTCTAATTTTTTCAGTATATTCAAAAACGGTATCCAGCTCTTCTTTTTTGTTGAAAAAAGCCAGACTGATGCGGATACAACCGGGTATGGAAAAAGCATTCATTAATATCTGTGCACAATGATGACCGCTCCTGAGAGCGACTTTATATTCATTCAGAAACGTGGCTGCGTCATGGTGGTGGACTCCGGGTATATTAAAAGATATGACACTTCTGGCTTTAACCTTTCCTGTTTGCAATTCTTTTAAGGAGGGGCCATAATGTGGATATTGCAGGGACTTGGTTTTTTCTACGCCGTATAAGGTAAGATCATCCTCTATCTTTTCCATTTCTGATGGGTTTTTCTGTCTGATAAATTCCATAGCGGCAGCCATCCCAAAAACTCCGCCAATATGGATGGTTCCGGCCTCAAAGCGGAATGGATACGGTGAATATGTGGAATACTCTTTCTCCACTTTTTCAATCATGTTCCCGCCACTTTGGTAGGGTTCCAGTACATTGAAAACGTCCATCGGCCCGGTCAAAAACCCGATTCCGGTGGGTCCATAAGCTTTGTGACCGGAAAATGAATAAAATAAGGGAAGGGTGCCGCCGGAGGATGATATTTTCTTTTTAAGGGAGACCACGCCATGGGGGACTTCCTGGGCTCCGTCAATGTGGACCAGAGTACCATTTTTTAAGGCAAACTCCAGAATCCTTTCCAAGTTATGGTGGATTCCCGTGACATTGGAGACGGATGCCAGAGAAATAATTTTGATTTTTCCCGGTTTCAGAGTACTGGCCATCTGGAAAAATTCCTCCAGATCCAGAGTACCGTCCGCCTTAACGGGAATATAAACTACCCGGCAGGATTTTTCTTTTGCCAGCCTTTGCCAGGGAATGATATTGGAATGGTGTTCAGATTCAGAAAGGATAATCACATCGTCCCTGTCTAACCCGGTATCCCAGGATGAATAATGGGCGGAGAGTTCCTTCCTTGCATGGGAAAGCGAGGCAGCCAGAAGATTAATGGATTCCGTGGTATTGCGGGTGAAAACGGTGCCGTAATTATCCGGAGCGTCCAGAAATGCGAGGATTTCTTTTCTGGTGTTTTCCACAAATTCCGCAGATTCCCGTGCAGGATGATAAGATCCCCGGTGTATATTAATCCCATATTGTTTATAGTAAAGGGCAATTTTATCCGCGACGGAATTGGGGGTGAGCGAACTGGCCGCAGAGTCCATAAAAATATATTCAGGATGGTGGGAAAAAAAATCAAAATCCTCTTTGTGGTTTATATCCAAAAATCTGCTCCCTGCGGTCAGACTTTGTATGCTATTTCAGCCATAAAGAAAAAAGAATACTTCACCCATCAGAATACCCGCAAGCTGATACTCATAAAATTGACCATATCATTGTCCACAAAGGGAATGCCTTTTATCAGGGAATGGCTGGAATGGAAATTTCCCCGCCCGGCTTTTTCTTCCATGGCATGGATAATGGCATATATCCCGCCTTCCGGAAAATAGACCCCCATATTCATATCCACATGGCTCATAAGTGAATATAACGCCGGAGCCGTGCGGGGAGATGTGCCCAGAAAGACAATATTATATTCAAGAATTTTTATCAGAGCATCGTTTTTGAAGTACCGGCGGATGTGGCTGTCCAGTTATTTTAGAACATGGAGCCGAATGCCCTCAGTAAGCATTTTCCTGTTAAAAAACTGAAAAATGTTTTTATACTCCCGGTATAAAAATTCGGCGATGGCAGTATTGTATTTATAGCGGGAATCCGCAAGGTATTCCTTCAGTTTATCCCCTGCCCCCGGCTCCAGGGATTCAAATAATTCCAGATTTTTCTGTGGATTTTTGCTTATATCATACTGTGCCCGGCCATCGTAATAAATCCTGTATGAAGGATCCAGTTCCATCAGTTTAAAATCCACTCCTGGTTTTATTCCAAACCGGGAAAAAAATTTCTCAAAAACATCAGGCATCAGATACCAGGTGGGTCCGGTGTCAAAGGTGAATCCGTTTTCCGTGTGCTGGTTTGCCACTCCCCCCAATTTTTGCCTGCGGTCAAAGACGGACACATCATATCCGGCAGAACGCAGGTACAGAGCAGACGCCAGACCGGATATCCCGCCACCGATAATGTTTATTTTTTTCATAGAGATGGCAGACAATTTGAAAAGGCTATGTGGTGACAATTAAATTAAGGTGAATGAGTCAAGGACGAGGTTCGGTATATTAAGAGTACAAAGAAAGGGGAATGGGTTTGCAGTTTTTTGGAATTTTGACCCGGTTATTGATTACCGGTCAGTATCCTTCCATGTATACGCATCTTCCAGATTGGTAAGGGCCGCTTTACTGCTGACCTCTTTTTCAAATTTCCCAATTCCACCGCCGCCACTGCCACCGCAGGCGGGGTTTCTTCCTTTTCCGGCAATTACCTGGTCTATGCGTCCGCGAAGACCATTTTCATCCACTGCCCAGAATTTTCCTTCCACCTTATACAAATTCCCTTCTTTGGAGCAGGATTCCCAGCCAAAAACATAATGCAGATTGGTGGGCATTTTGCAACCTTCCGCCAGGGCTTTTGCTCTGGCTTTATTGAGGGCATCCTCATAATTGCTGCCAGTCATAGCAATGTTTTTACCCGGACCGGCGTGGCAGACAAATTTAAACCCAAATTTTAAATCCAGGTTTACTTTTTGGATTTTCTTTATAGCCGTTCCGCTCTGGGCAAAAATCCCCAAAGTGAACACAGAAAGCCCCGCCAGTGCCAGCATAGTAAAAATTAGTTTACTCCCTTTAATATTCATATTTCCTCCATTCGATTTTGCAAACCCATTCCATACTACCGGATATTGGAATTTCATGGTCAGGTCAACGCTAAAACGGGGATTTTTCATAATTATGTTTCTGGTTTGACAATGATAAGAAAAAAATATCATTATCCAGCAGAAAGGAGGGCTTATGAAATATCGTAGTTTACTTTTACTTGTCACATTCAGCTTGGTTTCTGCGGAAATTATAGCCCAGGTGGGTAATTTCCGTAAAATCTCCAATGACATTGCAGGAAATAATAATCTGCGGCGGGATAATCAAATACCGCAGGATGCATATCTTTTCCCATACCGCCAGGGGACGGAATTTGTTATGGCAAATGGTCCAAATGGCTATGGCTGGCATGCAGGCAAATATGCCTATGACTGGCTCATGCCAGTGGGCACCCCATTGTATGCGGCCAGATCCGGAAAGGTTGTCAAAATCAAGGCAGATTCCAACCGGGGTGGGGCCAGCCAGAGCTATATGAACGATGCCAATTTTGTGATCATCCGGCATTCAGACGGCACGTTCGCGAATTATCTGCATCTTGCCTATAATTCTGTGACCGTCCGGGAAGGGCAGGATGTCATGGTGGGTGACCGGATTGGATCCAGCGGAAATACCGGGTGGACCACGGATCCCCATCTCCATTTCCATGTATCGGGGGCGGGAGATGTAACCCTTCCGCTGAAATTTCTAACCAATCCCAATATGGTGGAAGAGCTCCAGAAGGGGCAGAAATATCGGGCATACCATCCATGGTGCGTTTCCTGCCAAACGGGGAATTTTGATGGGGTGAACTGCCAGGTATATACCTGGGAGAAACTGTCCCTTTCTGGTGATAAAGATGATTACTGGTATGATGGTAAGCATGGCAATGTATATACAAAAGCCAAACGGGGAAAATGCAGTCAAGGGCACTTTGATGGAGTGAACTGCATTGTCAAAACATGGGGAGATATGAATATGCCGGGGACCGCTGCCGATTACTGGTATGATAAAAAATATGGTTCCATTTACCGCAAAGCGGGAATGCACTGTACCCATTGAGCGGTTTTGTTGCCGGAAGAAAGAGAGTTAAAATCTTTCTTCCGGGACCGATTGGTAATTCCCCCCTCTCTGTGGGAATTGTGTGGATTAATGATCCGCCGGAACCGCCATGTCTGAGGGCGGATTTGGCTTGACGGCAGGTTTGGGAATTTTAACAGAAATAATGGATGATGCTGCGAAAGATAAATATGTATTAACCAGAGATGTAATCCACTCCTATGAGAATAGCTGGATTTCCCGCTGGGATGAACAGAAAACATACAGTTTTTCCGATGATGACGCCCGCGAAAAATACTATGTTCTGGTAATGTTCCCCTATCCCTCCGGCCGGATACACATGGGTCACGTCCGGAATTATTCCATTGGCGATGCGTTGGCAAGATATAAAAGATTGCGTGGCTTCAATGTTCTGCATCCCATGGGTTGGGACTCCTTTGGCCTGCCTGCGGAAAACGCCGCGATAAAGAATAACCTCCATCCCGCCCAATGGACTTTTGAGAATATTGAAACCATGAAATCCCAGCTCCGCAGAATGGGACTCTCCTATGACTGGAGCCGGGAGCTGGCCACCTGTACTCCGGAGTATTATAAATGGAACCAATATATATTTATCAAAATGCTGGAAAAGGGCTTGGCATATAAAAAAGAAGCATCTGTCAATTGGTGTCCCAAGTGCAATACTGTTCTGGCCAATGAGCAGGTTGTGGATGGAAAATGCTGGCGGCATGAGGATACATTGGTGGAGAAAAAAGATCTCTCCCAGTGGTTTTTTAAAATAACAGAATTTGCAGAAGAGCTCTTGGATGGACATAAAGAGTTGGAGGCGGGCTGGCCGGGGCGGGTGCTGGCCATGCAGAAAAACTGGATTGGGAAATCCACCGGCGTGCGGGCAAAATTTCCTCTCAAGGCAAAGCTTCCGGGATATGAATACCTGGAAATTTTTACCACACGGATAGACACCGTTTATGGCGTAAGCTATATGGCCGTGGCCCCGGAGCATCCCATATTGAAACAGATAACAGATCCCAGCCACAAGAAAGTTGTGGAGGATTTCATCCATAAAGTACATAACATGAGCGACATGGACAGGGAAAATCCCAATCTCAAAGAAGGGGTTTTTACCGGACTCACCTGCCTTTCCTCATTCAACGGGGATGAGATTCCCATTTTTACCGCAAACTTTGTTCTCCCGCAGTACGGGACAGGAGCGGTGATGGCTGTTCCGGCACATGACCAGCGGGATTTTGAATTTGCACAGAAATATAATTTACCCATAAAAGTGGTGATTGTCCCCTCCGGAGAAGGCCTGCCGGAGCCTTTGACCCAGGCATGGACAGAATACGGCGTTCTGGTGAATTCCGGAGATTTCTCCGGTATGACCAGTAATGAAGCAAAAGAAAAAATGGCCGATTTTCTGGAACAGAAAGGTCAGGGTGAAAGGAACATAAACTACCGCATCCGGGACTGGCTTCTGAGTCGCCAGCGTTATTGGGGAACCCCCATCCCGGTGGTTTACTGCGATCATTGCGGAATTGTCCCCGTCCGATTGGATGACCTGCCGGTGGTGTTGCCGGAAAATGTGGATTTCCGGGGCAATGTTTCTCCGCTTCCGGAGCATAAGGAATTTGTGGAAACCACCTGCCCCCAATGCGGAGGCAAAGCACGGCGGGAGACGGACACCATGGACACCTTTGTGGATTCCAGTTGGTATTTTTACCGTTACCTGAATCCACATAATAAGGATACCATGATTGATTCCTCTCTGTCTGCCCGCTTCATGCCGGTGGATCAGTACATTGGTGGGATTGAACATGCCAATATGCATCTTTTGTATGCCCGTTTCTTTACCCGGGTGCTGGAGAGACTGGGAATGGTCCGGGAGAAAGAACCCTTCACAAAACTGCTCACCCAGGGAATGGTGATCAAAGATGGTGCTAAAATGAGTAAATCCCTGGGGAATATTGTGGACCCCAATGATCTGATTGAGAAATACGGAGCGGATACTGTCCGTATTTTCACCTATTTTGCTGCTCCTCCGGAAAAGGATCTGGACTGGTCAGATTCCGGGGTGGAGGGAGCCTTTCGCTTTGTCCGCCGGTTATATAGATTCATAACTCCCCTCATTGACCGGAAGGATATCCGTTATTCCTCCAAATATCTTCGGTCTCTGGAGTTTACTCTGGGGGGTGATCTGGCCGAGAAACCTTCCATCATCAGAAAAGAGATCCACCGTAGCATAAAGAAAATTACACAGGACTTGGAAAATTTCTCTTATAACACTTCCATCGCCCGATTAATGGAAATGATGAATGTGTATTACAATCACTATTTTAAGGAAGATATGCAGGAGGAAACATTTTCTGAGGAAGAAAAGGAGCTGCTCTCCTGCTCCCTCTCCCGTTTTCTGGTATTGCTCATGCCGTTTGCTCCGCACATCGCTCTGGAGCTTCTGAGCCGGATGGGAATGCAAACCGAAGAAGATTTGTCCTGGCCACGGTTTTCAGAGAAGTACATCCAGGATGATGAAATTACCGTGGTGGTGCAGATCAACGGAAAACTGCGGGATAAAATTATTATACCGGTGTCTTTGCCCCAGGATGAGGTGATTGCTCTTGCTAAAAAAACAGAAAAAATTATATCTCTTCTGGAAAATAAAAGTATCAAGAAGGAAATATATGTTCCCGGCAAACTGGTGAATCTGGTTGTATCCGGATAAATTCAGGTTTTTTCTTTGGATTTCAGCGATGGATAATCAATTACCACGCAGTTATGTTTTTTCTTCAGAATTTTCACTTCCGGCTTGAAATCAAACTGGGGGCCGTTTTTCTCCAGTTTATCAATTTCTGTTTCCAATGCCAGGATGGACTTTCCCAGATTGGATATCTGCTGGAGCACCTGAACCGCCAGCATCTGCTGGCTTTTTTCCATCCTCTGGATATATTCTTTGGGGCTTCTGAACATGAGGGGGCTGAATTTATGCTTAGCTTGGGAAATTAATTTTTCTCTTCTTTCCACAAGGCCTTCCATTTCTTTCTTTTTAGCCTCCATTTTATCAGAAAATTCCAAATCTATGCCACAGATAAATTTAGTGGGCATACAGGCTTCATTTCCGGCTTCGTTGACCACAATTTTTCTTTTGGCGGCAAGGATTCCACCCACCACAAGGCCCTTTTTATTGGTAATTTCCACGCTTCCATTACAGTATACTTCGCTGTTGTATATATAATCGTCCACGGTCAGATCCCCCATTACTTCCACTTTGGCATTCTGCAGATAAGCGGCGTGGAGGTTTCCCATCACTTTAATTCTGTCTTCTTTTCCATCCCCAATGGCTCCGCCTTTCAGGGTCATATCCTTGGATGAGAAAAGATGGGCTCCTTTGCATGGGCCGTGGACAGTCATGGAGCCAAAGCTGTATACCTCAAATCCGTTGATGACTCCACCTTTAATGGTGATATCTCCCAGGAATTTCACATTACCAATTTCATAATCAATATCCCCATTGATTTCCAGGTTTTCCCGTATGGAAATACTGCGTTTGGTGAGATACACATACCCATTGACCTTGCTTTTGACAACCTGTTTCCCGTTCTCTTCTGCCAGATACAGGTTTTCCCCTAAAACTGGACCACGGGGCTCAAAGACTGTTTCAATTTCGCTTCCGTATACATCCCTTCCGTTTTCATTTTTCTGATCCGGATGAAATATGCCAATCTCCATATCTTTATGGACTTCCACAATGGACTGCCGTTCTTTGAAATCGATTGTCCCGTCCTCTTTCAGGGTTCCGGCCTTTTTTTCCACTTTTATTTCTGTTTCCACATAGGCCGGATACCCGTCCAGAGGTTCTTTGCCCTCCGCAATCAAAAGTTTATAGGGTTTTCCCGCTTCTGCTTTGCTTAAATCACTTCCCAGTTTTTCTTTGGAAATAAAAGATAAAAGTCTTTCCTCTGATATTATGGACAGCACCTGATCCAGGGTTGGCATTTTCCCATCCCGATTGGCTACCACAATCAGCCAGGCCTTAGTTTTTTTCTGGTTCAGAATAACAGGGGAAATGACAGAAATCTCATCTCCCATATATCCGGCATATCCATAGACCAGGGAATTGAGGGATTTCTCTGAAGTGTTGATATAAATCTTTTTCTCATCAAAACGGATGGAGCGGTGGGGATTTTTTTCAATGGGTTCCCCAAAGCGGGCAGTATCATTTTCCGTTCCGGCAATTTCCTGAACAACAATTTTATCTCCGGGAAGGACAACATTCTGCGGATAAGGAATGGATAATTTTATCTGGTCTTCTTCATACAAAACCCGGAACGGTTTCTCCGGACCCACTTTAATATAATACCAATCCTGCATTATTATCCTTATCCTGAAACATAAGACGTAAAGAAAACAAAAAAACTAACATCGCCGGAGATAAAAAGATTTTCCAGATGCCGGATAAAAAAAAGATGGGGAATGGGACACTTGGAGGAAAATTATAAAAAGTATGCGGCCCTCATGGAAACCGGGAATATCCAGGTAAAAATAGTCTCCGCCCCCCGGAATCCTTATGAGATTGGAATTGCCTCCGCCCGCACCTGCTACTCTTCCCGTGGTATAATTACCCCTCAGGAAATTACCAATGACCCCAAAGAGAAGGAGTCAGCGGAAAAAATAGCCCGCTCCACCCTGAAGGCCGGCCACCTGACCACCCGGCAGCATTCCCATTTCATATTCAGCATTTCCGGGGTGAGCCGGTACCTGGTATGGCAAAATCTCCATTTCCATCCTTACTACAACTCAGAGCAGGTGTCCCAGCGCTATGTGGAAGTAAAAGATAATGGTGACTGGTACCATCTCCCGGAGGAATTGAACCGTCCGGAAATCCATTCCTTTATGGCGGAATCCCTGGAACGTTACCGTGAGCTCATCCGCTTGAGCATTCCGGTGGTGGAGCGGGAGTATTTTCGAATCCATAGGGTCCGGGCGGCAGATCCATCCAAATACCAGAAGGAAATACAGAAAAAGGCGATGGAAACCGCCCGCTATGTTTTGCCCATTGCCACCGGCACATACCTTTACCACACCATCAGCAATCTCACGCTGCTTCGCTATTATACCATGCTAAACCGGTTTCCTCTGGCAGAATGGAAAATTCTGGTTTTAAAGATGATTGCGGAAGCAACAAAGATTTCCCCGGAAATGGTGGCCGAGCTGCCGGAACCGCTTCCCCCTCTCCAGGTTGCTTCTGACACGGACACGATTCATCGGGCGATGGAAATGAATAAAGCCTTTGATTCCTCTCTTGCGGGAAAACGATCCCGTATGGTGGATTATCCACGGGCGGAGTTCATATTGAACGCCCATCCGGGATTTGATCCCAAAACCTTAGCTTCCCTCTTGGATGCCGTGGAAAATCCGCTTCTATCCGATGTGGTTTTTCCCGTGAGTTTGGATCCGGAGGCAAATCTTTTGAATCAGTTTACGTTCACATTCCAGAGAAAGATTTCCCATTCTGCAGATTCCCAGGCACAGCGGCACCGCACATTGGCAGGCTCCCGGCCTTTCCTGAAGGATACTATGACTCTGGAGCCGGATTTCATCACTCCCGCCCTGTATCTTTCCCATCCACCTTTGCGGGATTTTTATGGCCGATGGATGGAGCATCATTTTGGCAGGATCTCCCGGCTGCACCGGAGCGGATTTTCCCTGGATGCTCTGGTGTATCTTCTGCCCAATGCATTTCCCGTCCGGTATTATGAAACCGGCAGTGCCCTGGCGTTTTTCCATAAATGGAAAACCCGTACCTGTCTGAATGCCCAGGAGGAAATTTTTGCCAGCTCTCTGGATGATATCAGTGAAATGGAAAAAATATTTCCGGACGCGGCGGCACACATTGGCCCGCCCTGCGTGATCCGCCATTCCCAGAAACCACGTTGCCCGGAGGGAAGCCATTTCTGCGGCATTCCGGTGTGGAGGACCGGCTTCCGGGATGTTTCCCGGATTCTGTGAGGGGGGGTTCTTATGCAGAATTCATTTTCTGCAGGGAATCCGTCTGGCCATGAGGTCTTTGGTTTCATAACGATGCGACAGGAAGAATGGGGATGAGGCTTGCGGATTCCTGTCCATAAAAAGCTTTTATCTCTGAATGGATTCTCCATCATTGGCCAATGAAGAATGTTTCCCATGTCCTGGAATACGCCATTGTGTTGGTAGTTTCCACTGCGATTGGTTTGCTTCCTTTCTCCTTTATGGATACCCTGGCCGGATGGGTAGCCGCGATTATTGTGCCACTTTTTCCCGGAGCCACCCGGAGAATTAAAACGAATCTGGAGAGGGTTTACTATCCGTGGCTGGCCGCCAATGACCCGGACTATGAGGCATGGTCGGCAAAAAAAGAAAAAGATTTCATCCGCACCAATCTCCGCCACTCCCTGAGGGTCTCCATGGAAATTTTCCATAGCCGCAAGTTCAAAAACCCCCGCTTCATCGATAAATACATGGCCCCGGACAGTCCATGGTTATATGAACATTTTCAGAATCAGAAAAACGGAATTGTGCTCTTGGAAGGGCATCTGGGAAACTGGGAGCTGGCCATTTCATTTTACTATCGCTATGGGGTGTCCATAAGCTTTGTGGCCAAACATTTATCCAACCCTTATGTGGACAAAATGCTCCTGAGACGTCGCAAAACTTATGGAGGGACAAATTTCTTTATGGAGGAATCGTCCGGCCTGGTGAAACACCTCCGGCAGAAAGAAATCATCGGACTGGTGGCAGACCAGGACGCCGGAGCGACGGGAATCCTGGTGGACTTTTTTGGGAAAAAGGCGTCCACATTTGCAGGTCCGGCCATCTTCACCTATCTGAGTGGTGCGGAATTGATGGTCTTCAGTTGCGTGTTTATTGGAAAAGGCAAATATAAGGTAAATTTAATTCCTGTGTTACCCGCCGGCTCGGTTCCCAAAGGATCCCGCAGCAAGGATGTGGTCATCCAGGAAGTGACCCAGAAATGGGTTTCTACACTGGAGACAGAATGTGCCCGCTACCCGGAGCAGTATTTCTGGATCCACCGCCGATGGAAGCACTCTCCGGGATGGGTACGATAGAATAATTTGGTTGTCCTCTGGACGCGATTTTTCATTTTTGAACAAGAATCGAATTTTTCCTGAAAACGGATGGGTTCATTGAATACATAAAAAAGGAGCGGATATGGCCATAGACAGTAGTAATCTTTTTGAAGAAAATCCGGATATGCAGTTCCATTTACAGGAAATGGTAGACTGGAATACCGTGGTGCCATTAAGAGAACAGGATTTTAAGGATTATAAAATATACCAGGAAACAGGAGACGAAACTTTTGCCTACGCATTTGGGACGGTGGAAGAGGGTATGGAAATGTATGCTACCATCCTTTCTGGTCTGGGGGAACTGGCCTCCAAAGAATTCCTCAAAAATGCCCGCCTTATTGAAGAAGAGGGATTTAAGCTCAAAGACGGCCAGGTTATTTTTCCCGCAGCCATGAAAAAAAATGTTCAGGTCCTCACAGAAAACGGTTATATGGGCCTTTTGCTTCCCCGGAAATACGGCGGGATGCAGATTCCCAATACTGCAAACATGATGGCCACAGAACTGGTTTCCACCGGGGACATCGGTCTGGGTACTCTGCCAGCCACCCAGGATCTGGGAGATATTATTTATAAATTCGGATCGGAAGAGCAGCATAAAAAATATCTTCCCAAAATTGCCTCCGGAGAAATGGGGGCTGCTATGCTCTTAACAGAGCCCAATTACGGCTCTGACCTCCAGAATGCCCAGACCAAAGGGGATGTGGCAGACGATGGCAGTGCAAAGGTGACTGGCACCAAAATGTGGATCACCCACGGAGCCCCTCACAGCGAAGGCGGGCAGATCTTTCTGACTGTCGCCCGTACCGTAAAGAAACCAGACGGGAGTTTCAAATCCGGTGGTGGAGGTCTTTCGTTATTGCTGACCCATTCCAAAGACGCAGACATTGTCTCTTTGGAACATAAATTGGGTATCCATTCTTCCCCCACCGTCCAGTTATCCCTGGATAATTCTCCCGGAGAGCTGGTGGGCGTGGAAGGCCGTGGTCTGATTGAGTACACCATGGCTCTGATGAACGCCGCACGCTTAACGGTGGCCGCTCAGTCTGTGGGTGCGTCCCAGATTGCCCTCAGAGAATCCCAGAAATACGCCAATGAGCGGGTTCAGTTTGGGGTGCTCATTAAAGAAATCCCGGCTGTCGCAAAGATGCTGGAAGAAATGGAAATTTCCACAGAAGCATCCCGTGCCCTGGTTTATAAAACTGCCCAGGTGGTGGATATTTATGAGGGGCTGGAAGAAAAATTTATGCATCAGGGAATGAGTAAAAAAGAAGCCCAGAAAACAGAAGAGTATGTAAAATATTCCAAGCTTGCCAAAGTGCTCACGCCTTTCAGTAAACTCTATGCGGCAGAAGAAGCCAACCGGAATGCATACCGTGGAGTCCAGGTCTTTGGCGGAGTGGGATACAGCGAGGAATTTGATATAGCCCGGATTTACCGTGACGCCAGAATCCTGTCCATTTATGAGGGCACATCCCAGCTCCAGGTGGTTGCAGCCCTTGGCGGGGTGCTGGAGGGGTATTCCAAAGACAACAGCACTTTCCTGGAATACCAGAAAAGTCTGCGCGGACATCTGCCACTGGAAGACAGCATGAAATCCTATCTGAGCCGGGTGATCAAAGGTGAACAGATCATCAAGGAAATGGTGGCGGAATTCAAGAATAAATCCACAGATTTCAAGGGAAAATTTGCCCTTAATGTGGTATGGTCTGCCATTCTGGTTTTCATCTCCCATCTTTTCCTCCAGATGGCGGTGAAAAATCCGGATATGAAAAAACGCAAAGCCCAGATTTTCATCAATGAAATGCTGGCCTATGTGAAAAGCACATCGGAATTGCTGTCCATGCAGGGGGAACTGGATAAACCGGATAAAACCGAATAACCCAACTTTTCCTAATGACGTAAAAAAAGCCGCAGACGCGGCTTTTTTTATTATCCAACACCAAAGGTTTAACCGGAATTTTCCTGGTCTTCCACTTTATCTGTGCCTGGCTCATCCCCGCTTTCAGTGTCTGCCAAATCCGGGAGGGCAAGCCCTTCCAATGGTTTCACCTTTTTAGCGACTTCCGTCAGGTTATCCGGTATGGTAATACCGTAAAAACGCAGAATCTGGACTTCCAGCATGTCCGTAACCTCCGGGTTTTCCAGTAGATAAATCCGTGCGTTGTCCTTGCCCTGGCCCATTTTGTTATCGTCCATGGAATACCATGTCCCGGATTTTTTTACCAGTTTGAGTTTTACCGCCTCATCCAGAACATTGGCTTCCCGGGAGAAACCTTCATCAAAATAAATGTCAAATTCGGCCTTGCGGAAGGGTGGTGCCACTTTATTTTTCACTACTTTTACCCTGACCCGGTTCCCAATGGCGTTTTCTCCCTTCATGATACTTTCCACCCGGCGTATATCCATCCGTACCGATGAGTAAAATTTGAGAGCATTACCACCGGTGGTGGTCTCCGGTGATCCAAACATTACACCAATTTTCATCCGGATTTGGTTGATAAAGATAATCACGGTATTGGTTTTATGGATGGCTCCGGTGAGCTTACGCATGGCTTTACTCATCAGCCTGGCTTGGAGTCCCACCTGCATGTCTCCCATTTCCCCTTCAATTTCCGCACGGGGTACCAGAGCCGCCACTGAGTCAATGACAATAATGTCGATGGCATTGGACCGGACAAGGGCTTCCGCTATTTCCAGTGCCTGCTCTCCGGAATCCGGCTGGGATACCAGCAGTTCGTCAATATCCACACCCAGGCGTTTGGCATAGGATGGATCCAGGGCGTGTTCCGCGTCAATAAAAGCCGCAATGCCCCCCAGTTTCTGTGCCTGTGCCACAATATTCAGCGTGAGGGTTGTCTTTCCGGAGGATTCCGGGCCGTACACTTCCACAATCCTTCCGCGCGGTACCCCGCCAATGCCCAGGGCAATGTCCAGTGGCAAAGCACCGGTGGGGATGCTGGGCATGGAGACATCCGCAGACGCATTTAGTTTCATGATGGCGCCTTTGCCAAAATTTTTTTCAATCTGCATCAGCGCGGAATCCAGAGCGTCTTTTCTGGATTTCAGGTTTTTTTCGTCTTTTACGGGGGATTTTCCCATTTTTTCCACTTGTGCCATTTTTATCTCTTTCCACGTTGTATTTTCCATTACTTTCTCTTTGTCAAGCATATTTTTTCCTTGTTTTATATTTCCCAAAGCGGGATATTTATATATGAAAACCGGACAGCTTTTTTCGATCGAAAGTTATATATTTATGAATAAAATTTTATAATACCGTTTTTTTTTGGTATTTTTTCCCAATATTTACTTTGGGGAGAAAAAAAGATTCCCATCCCCGGAATAAATGATAGTTGTACCCAAACCAAATCGTCGGGGGAATTATGTCCAAAACAGATTTTGAATATTCAGTGGAATATGTAAATAACAGAGTAAAGGAAATGCACACCCGTCCGGAGTTTAATAAAACCCAGATTGCGGTTTATGAGGAGTATCTTGCCGCCGCCCAGGGTGGTCCGGATGCATATCTGAAAAAAGCAGGGGATTTCTTTGCCGTACGGAGAGCGGAGGAAGTGGACCGGGTGGACAATCTGGCCCGGCTGTACCAGAGTCTGCATTTCCCGGAGGCTGTGGATGCTGCGGAAAAGCTGAAAAGTGCAGTGAGCCGCTCCACCGGATACGCGGATATTATGGACGCAGGAAACCCGGAGCGAAAAGAGATGGAGAAAAGGGTCTCCCTGGAAAACCAGAAACGACATGCCCTTATGGAACTTTGCGGGGTTATTATTGCCTATGCCGCTGCCCGGCCGGCGGATAAAACAGGAAAGAAAAGTTTAATCCTGGAGGCAGCGGAAAAAATGTTTTCTGTGGATCCCGGTTTCACTTGGGAAAAACTGGCCACGCACCCTCCTTATACAAAGCTGTTATATTATACATCAGCACAATTGAAAAACCTGGAATCCTGGTACAGAGAAGCCGTGGACAATTAAACCCTGGAGAAGACAATGAATGAAGACATACAGAATTTTTTAAATTCCTACAAAAACACTGTGGCCATGTACGCACCCAAATTGCCGGCAGATTCCCCGGCTCTGCAAAAGGTCAACCAGCTTCTGGGGAAAATGGAAGAACTGGGGAACGGTTGTGACGCCATCTGGACCTATATGGAAAAAATTGGGGCCGGGGATTACATGAACCAGTTTACCAAATTGGCCACCGAGCTGGCCATGGAAGCAATGGCCGGAGAGAAAGCAAAAGGCACCGCCAAAGTACCCACCGTGGCAGAAGCCGCCGCCGGATACCACGCATCTTATAATTCCATTGAAGAAAAGGAAAAAACCGCCGTTCCCAGAGTCTATGAAAGAATTTTTCAGATTGAAAAAGAATGCACCACCGCCCCGGAGTTTCTGGCACGGGTAACGGCAGAGGGTCTTCTTCTAAAAATATCCACCGTGGCTCTGGAAGAAAACTTCGCCCGGCTGGTGGATAACGCCTGCTCCCAGTCCCTCCCGGCAATGGCTGCCCACAATGAAAGAATGGTACATCTTTCCCGGACAGCCGGCAGCGTCATGGAAATAGAAAATGAATCCGAACGGCTTTTCCACCAGAACCAGGAAGAGCAATTGATGGATACTATGATGCTGAATGAATTTTTTTATGTTGTTGCTAATGCGGTGGGATCCTATGCAATGCATGCTTCAGAGGAAAACCGCGAGTCTGTGGAATATGCTGCCCGGTTTTTTATCTCTTTCTATGGACTTCCTCCCGCGAAAATTTTTTCCCATCCCCGGATCCAGGATATGTTGGAAAAGGTGATTATACCTGCTGCGAATAAAGGCGGAGGAAATTTGACCAAAGAAAGGTATGTTCAGGAAGACCAGGATATTATTACCCATTGCATTGCCGGGAAGATAATGCCGGTGGAAAACCCTTCTCTGGCGTTTTTTAAATTCCGGGGTAAGGAGATTGCACTGGAGAGCTGGAATACGGATCTTTTCCGGTAAAGAGATTTATTTCTTTTCAAATAATCACTTTTCTGTATACTCACTTTGTATATGGTATTTTATTCGTCGTTATCTGATAGTAAAATATCTTTGGACCCGGAATTTCATTCAGAAAAAAAGGATCATATAAGGATTGGAGGGTAAAATGCGTGTCGGAGTCATCCTGACTTTATTTATTCCGCTATTTCAACTGGCTTCCTTTGAGCCGCTGAACGTTAGTGAATCCATCAATCCAGTATGTCAGTTTCCCGTTTTTTTTCAGTATCATGGGGATTGGACTAACTTTATTCTCCATCCGGTTTTTGCAGTCACGTCAATACAAACGGGGCTTTTACTATCTTCTCCTGGGTTTTAGTATATGGTTTATTACGACGTCTGTATTGTCCCTTTTTTGGAAGGCCCATTGGCTGCATATGATCAATTTACCTATGGTGTCCATTCTGATCCTGATTCTGATCAGTATGGCATTCATTGTTTACAGGAAAGGGTATAAACCCGCAAGATTCTATTTGCTTGCATTTACCATTTTTCTTTTTTCTGGCGTTTTGGTAATGGCAACATCTTTATTGAAGCTTCCCGTTACGCAGATGTTTGGTTTTTTTACGGTAATGGGCGGGAGTGCTGCCCAGGTTATTCTGATTAATCTGGACATTTTTGACCGGTATAATTACGAACGGAAAAAACTGACCGAACAGGTGGAGGAAGCAAATGCCCAACTGGAGGTTCTCAATAATGAACTGCAGCTTAACAATGAAGCTTACTTTCGCTTTGTTCCCCGGAAGTTTTTGAGTTCTCTGAACCGCCAATCCATCCGGGAAATACAATTGGGAGATCAGGTGGAAAAAAATATGACTGTTTTTTTCAGTGACATACGCTCCTTTACAACCTTTTCAGAAAATCTGAATTCAGCCAAAATTTTTGAATTCATAAATCAATATTTGGGTAAAATGTCTCCTATTATTGAAGCTGTACAGATTCATGGGTACATTTAAATATCCCAACCCTTGTTTTCGCATGGTTCAAGCCCATGCAGGACAAGGATTAGAAAATACAACTTTTAAAGAAGGCTAACTATGAACAAACCAGTAATATCGCTCATTGGACTCATGCTCATTCTTCAATTAACCCAGTGCTCCACTGCATCGGAAAAATCAGCAAAACCACAGCCTGTACCTTCAGAGCCAGTTCTTCGGCCTGTAAAAATGACTGTGGTGCCGTTTATGTAAAATGCAGTCAGGCAGCGGGAAATTTTCGCAAAGCAGAAAAACTATACACAAATAATTTCGGTTGTGTTTTACCACGGGCTGGAGTCGTGGAATATTCGCACGGAATTTTCTACCGTCAATAATAAGTTGTCGAAATATTCGCTAAATTTTTCGTATATCCTTATTGATCTGCAAAAGGTAAATTTTAAGAGCCTGCAATTATCGTTGACATCGCAGGCGATTTTGCATATATTTCAGAAGATATGGATGTTGGAAAAACCAAAAGAATTCCAGGAATACATTACTTTAATCAAAGATTTAATCTTAGCAGAAGATGCCATGACTCTTTTACAGAGGATTTTTGTATACATTTACGCGGTTCACGAAATAAAGCCAGAGGAAAAAAATTCTTTACTCGTAAGGACGGTTGTGGCTTTTCGATGTGACGGATCATTTTAATTTGGAAATAGTTGGATTCAATGTTGTCAAAAAAGATGATCGTTTGTTTAAAATACGGATTTTGAAACTATAGAAGAAGCAGAAATAGCCATCCGGGAGTTCATTGAATTGTATAACAGAGAGTGGATGCTGGAAAGACTGGTGTATTTGTCACCCATAGAAGCGTTGAATGCCTTTGATTTTGGCAAAGAAAAAAGTGCTTGATTAATTGGAGCCAGAACAAGTCGTTCCAATCGCAAATGCCCGGTAAAAATTGTCCTGGAATACAATATCAGGGTGGTTCACTCAAAAGAATGGAATTTCTGCAGGGCTTCATCCATTCCGGGACAAATCAGAAAAATATATTTATGGGTTGACAAGTACAGAATAATAAACTATAATAAACAAGGTGCTGAAAAGGGATATTGGAATATTTATTTCCAAGGAAAGGGTGCGACACTTTATTCCGGAATGGGAAAAAACCCACTCCGGACGGATACTGGAATCTTTTACCTTGGGGGATTTTATTGCACGGGAGACGTCCGCCATCCGCGGAAATGAAAAAAGAAATCCGGAAATGTCCGCTCTGGCTGTTATCCGGGATGCCGTAAAAGACACCCGGCTGGATTATTTTTCCTACTGGAAAGAAGACTTGACACTCTGGTATTCCTCCTTTGATAATCTGAAAAATTTTTTCCATCTAATGAAAATCAATTCTGGAAAGAAGGCCATATTGCCGGAGGAATTATCTTTTACCTATCCGGAAATTTTGCATCATTACCCATCGGCCAAAAAAAATGATATCCAGCGTCTGTTTGGGGTTTACCAGGAAAAACTAACCCAGGCCGGTGTTCTGGACAGGGGGGACAGGATAAATACAGCAGCGTTTTCCCCGCGTCCGGACTTGCTGGCCGTCTATGATGATATTTATCTGGATTCCATGGAACTGGAAATGGCGGGAGAAAAAAGCGGTGGCATTCATTTTTATAACAGTGCGGCAGAAAAACAGATTTATCAGTATTTACGCCAAAAAAATACTCAGTATTTATCATGGGATTCTCAGGAAAACTCTTCCCTTCGTGAGCCCGTCCAATTTTTGGAATATACCGCCGGTATGAGCCAGTATCGTGCGGCGGCATCCCTGGCCCGATGGCTCATCACAGAGAAGAAGGCGGACCCCTCCCGGATTCTTGTGGTCTCCCATTCTCTGCATGATCCGGCACGTCTGGAAGCGGCGTTTATGTCTTATAATATCCCGCTTTTTTTCTCCCGTGGAAAAGCTGTGGGGCAGATTCACGTTTTCAGCGAGATCACTGCCATTGTACGGAAAATCTCTGCCGGGCAGTCTACGTATAAAGAATCCACTCCTCATCTCAGAAAATTATACGCAAAGCATGCCCGGAATTACCATGAAAATAAAGATAATATATTTGTCGCTCTGGCATCCCTGGAAAATATGCTTTGTGTGGATGCCGCCATTTCCTTTTTCCGGGATCTGGAAAAAGATGGAACCCGTCTTCCTGCGGAATGGATCCTCCAATCCCTGGCTCGGCAGAGCATCACGGTAAAAAATAATGGTATACTCACGCAGGAAGCAAACCAGACACTGGGAACCCGCCCTCCTTTTGTGATTATGCTGGATGCGGAAAATATTTTTCCCGGTGCATCGGACAATATTTTTTATTCCTCCGGGGACAGGCAGAAATATTTTTACAGCAATGATCCTGTTTTGTTGAGTCGTTTCTATTTGCAGAATATTATCCAGAACACGGAAAATTTATTTATTTTGCTACCCGGAAATCCGGAGAAAGCATCATTCATCCAATCCATTGTCCAGGATGCCCATCCGAATGGATCCCAAATATGGGGCACCATCCGGACAGATCTGCAATCCCTGCTAAAAGGAGTATACTCATCCGGAAAATTTTACACAGAAAAAGATGCCCTCACGCAAAAACCGGATATCCGTTTTACTCTGGAGGAATCTCGGGAAAATTTTCTGGCGTATATCCACAGCCGGGAAAAATCCCCCACCGATGGCCAGCTTCCTCCAAAAGAAGAGAAAGTGGAATCCCTTTCCCCGTCCAGGTTCTCCCGCTTCCGGAATTGCCCGCATCAGTATTTTTATCAGTATCTACTGGATATCGCAAAGCCCCTTCCGGAAGCAGAAATCCAGCCCATGGACAAAGGAAGCATTCTGCATAAAATCTTTGAAGTATTTTCCCGCTATATGCGTTTCCGCCATCGGCGGGGGCTACAGAATTTTTCTGACGCCGATGGGTTTGCCATCCTGAATAAAATAATAGAAAATGTTCTCTTCCGGGAATGGAAAAATAAAAACGCCCCGGCAAAAACAACCCCCGGTAAAAACCTTCCTCCGGAATACCGGCAGCTATGGTATAGCATCAGAAAAAATCTGGAGGATGGGGAAAATGACCTGAAAAAGATCACCGGAATTGTCCGGCGGTTTTTTGAAAGAGAGAAAGAAGCCGGATTGTTCGCCCATCTCTGGAAAAATGAAGCATGGCTTTCCGAATTTTTTCAAGTGGATAACAACCGGGTAAATTTTATCCTTCCGGTGGGTGGACGCGATCTGGCCATCCATGGACGGGTGGACCGGGTGGATATCCGGGAAACAAATGATTCTGTGGAAATGGATATTCTGGATTATAAACCCATATCAAAAATGGATATGGGAAATCTGAAAGAAAAATGGGAACAAAACAAAGACTACCAGCTTATATTCTATCTGGAAGCCCTTGCGATTGCTCTCAGACAAAATCCCGCCAAATTTCCCTTTCCGGCGGAAAAGAATATCCGCATCCGGGCATACCTTTTATCCTTTCATAAGGGTAATTCCGCTGGTTTTTCCGGTGACCCTTTTGCATTCAACAAAGTGGAATGGGATGCAGAGAAAAAACGCTATATTGCAGAAATTGGGCAGAGCAGGGGGAAATTAGTTTCACTGGAAAAACCACGCACGGAAGTGGATAGCATTCTTACCGGGGTGCTGGATTCCATGGAGAGCGGGGATTATTTTTACGCCGCCAATGAGAAGGCATGCGAAAACTGTGATTATTCCGGTTTCTGCCTGCGGGCACTGCGTAAAGAAATGGCCCCGGATTTATTCACCCAGGAAGAACCGGAGGATGAAGATGCCTGAAATGCACAGGAGAATTCTGGCCAGTGCGGGCACCGGAAAAACGTTTCTTTTGACCCGTGCATACTTGAATGCCCTACTGGGTATCCCGCTTTTTTCTCTGTTTGGGGAACGACCGGATACCACGGGAAAAAACGAAGCCTGTGATATTTCTGAAATTCTCACCATCACCTTTACGGATGCTGCGGCGGGGGAAATGAAAAGCCGGATCCTATGGCTGTTAAAGGATCTGCAGAAAGCCCTCTCCTCCGGGGAGTCGGAGGGTCTTCTATCCCAGGATCCCCTCACATGGGAAATTATCCATAATCTGAATCCGGAAATCCGGGGACAATTATTATCTCATATCCGAAGTTCCCGGATGAAGCAGGACCGCATAAGAATTTCCACCATACATTCTTTTGCCCAGTCCGTTTTGAATAAAAACGCAGATCTGTTAAAAAGAGACCAGTTCCGGATTCTGACTCCCCGGGAAGCGGATGAGCTCATCCAGAAAATCTATGGGTCCTATTTTTCCGGGAATCCGGATCAGGAAAAAAGGATGCTCTCTTTTCTGGACGCTGTGGGCGAATATAAAGGAAGGGATCTCATAAATACCTGGTGCATCAATGCGGAAGCACGCAGGGTGACACGAAAATTCAGGCAAAGCCTGGAAGAGGGAGATTCCACCCTCCTTTCCATGGCTTTCTGCAAAGAGTTGCTCCTGCGGAAACACCTTCCCACCATGCAAAAAATTGGCCGGTTGAAAGAAGATATTCTTCAGATGTATCCGGAAGAGATTCAGGAAAAAATTGCGGATATTTATAACCAGTTGGATAACTTTGGGACAAACCAGGAAACCAGGCTGAATATTGATATTAATTTTACAAGAAAGCCATGGAATTCCATTGAGAAAGAAAATCGCATTCCTTTGGATATTCTGAGAGAAGCCCTGAAGGATTTATCCTGCTCCATTCCCCCGGATGATGACCTGGAAAACCGACGCAGGGAAATTTTGGATATCATCCAATTTCTGGAGGACTTTTATTCCGCATACCGGCAGCAGTTGGAGATATCCCAGAAAGTGGATTATGATTTGATGATTGATCTGGCCACAGAAGCAAACCATGGCGGCAGACAGAATTTCCGTTATATTTTCCTGGATGAATTCCAGGATACATCTCCGACGTTGTGGGAGTTCGCGAAGAATACTGCTTCTGCAAAGACAAAATTTTTCCTGGTGGGGGATGAAAAGCAGGCTATTTACTCGTTTAACGGGGGAGATCCATCCATAATATTAAATATATGCCGGGAGCTGAAAAACTGTGAAACCCGGGAACTGACCAATAATTACCGCAGCCATCCGTTTATTATTGATTTCTATAATCATTTCTTTTCTTCCGTATTCAGAATTAAGCGGTATCCGGAATACCCCATGATTGCTTCCGGGAAAAAAAAGGTGGAGGATGAAACCGCCTCCGTGGGATTTTTCTTTTCCTTCAAGGACAAAGAGAATGGTGACACCGCAACAAATCATCTGAAGGCACTGGCCGCATGGATACAAAAGCTGGAACGGGGGGAGATGGAAATCTATGCCCAAATCTCCCGGTCCATGCGGGAAAAAGAATCGGCCATTGCCATCCTGCTCATGAACTCATCCCTGGCCCGACCTCTGGCCATGTATCTGCGGGATCTGGGTGTGGAGACCCGGATGCTTTCTTCGTTTTGGGAGAGCGGAGAGGTCCGGGATATATTTTTCTTTATGAAAACAATCGTCCTTCTGGCCAGGGAGAGGAGGGGGGGATTTACCAAAGAAGAACGCTATTATATAACCGGCGGATTAAAATCCCATTATCTGGGTTACAACGATGAGGAAATACTCCGGCTTATTCCGGCATTAAAATCGGCCAGATGGGAAGAATCCACCGCAGCCCGGCAGGAAATTCTGAATCCGCTTTTTGAGAGAAAAATCCCGCAGATGATTTTTTCTGCGAATATTGTTTCTGCCATTCAGTTTATTATAGATGAGATGGACATTCTTTCCGCACTGGCTGCCCACCCGGATTATGAGGACAGGGCAGTAAATCTGGAAAAATTTTTGGAATATGCAGCGGAATTTTTATCCTCCCGTGGCAGCTCTCTGGAGGAATTTCTGGAGGAAACGGAATATTACATTCTGCATGGCGGGGATTCACCCAAAGGCAGCCAGAATGATAAAGAAATTGTCTCTCCGGTGTATATTGGAACCATCCACTCCGCAAAGGGTCTGGAATATCCCATGGTCATAATCCCGCAGTTGGAAAAGAATTTTTCCCGGCAGGGAAAATCCATGGGTCTTATCTGGGAAAAATATCTCTGGCAAAAAGAGACTGGAAATTTCGCAGATAATTCCAAAGAAAGTATGCAGGAAATATTTTCCGCAGGGATTCCCCTGGAGGATAAATCTCAAAACCCATACGCAGAAATTACCCGGGCGATGGTGAATTACAAAAAAGAAGAAGAGTATCTGAGGCAGTTATATGTGGCCATCACCCGTGCAAAAAATCATCTGGTATTTACAGGCATAATTCCGGACTCCCTGCTGGCGGAATACGGACAATTTCCGCCAGCAAAACACTTTTCTCCCGTGAGCTCCTTTCTGTCCTATTTTATCCATACCAGTGATCTTCTCACGGTGGAGGCGGGTGCTGATCCGCGACGCCGGTGGGCAGAAAAAAAAGAGATTCGGTTGGGAGAAAAAAGTTTTCCCGCCCATTTTTTTCATGCACAGGAATATCTGGACAGTGGCAGAAGGAATACCTCCCAGCCCAGGAAAAGGGTCACTCCGGAAGATTATCTGGAAAAGTGGGAATACCCAAAGCCGGATTCAGGGAGGGCTGCCGGGCAAATGGAAAAAAACCAGAATCTGCCTCCCGCCATGCAGCCGGAGTCCTCGCGAATACACGGTATTTTATTCCATGATCTGATCGCCCGCTATTTTTCCGAGCTTGCCGGCTCCGGTTTGCCGGAAAAATTCCTGCGGGAAAATAAACCAAATCCGGGAACAGAAAAAATCCTGGTTAAATGGAAGAATAACTTCATTAACCATGAAATATACGGAGAAATCCTCCGGGCGGAGGAAAAATACTTTGAATTTCCCATAGAGATCAGTTTCAAAGGCGGGGAGAGAAAAAAAATGTATGCGGATTTAATATTCCGCACCGCCGATGGAAAATACTGTATTCTGGATTTTAAGACAGGTAAAGTGGACACAGAAAGCGACGCCAGAGAGGTCACAACTGGATCCGGTTATGACCGGCAACTGGATGAGTACCGGACAGCCCTTGGTAGTATATTTCCCGCCCAGAAATTTACCAAAGTTATCTATTATTGTGCTATTTCCTTTCTGGAATATCTGGATTAAAAATATTTTTTTGTTTACAGCAAACAGAAATTATTAATTGTATAGTATGCATGATATAAAAGAAAATTATATTTTAAAATTAAAGAGCGGACAGCCCGTTTCCTATAATTTTCTGAGCTATACCCACAACGTGAACCAGTTGACCCATTCCCTGGTGCATGATATCCTTGCGGAAAAAGATATGCTGTATTTATCTTCCATCATTGCCGCGTTTATGACAGAAGTCATCAATAATGCAGTCAAAGCAAATCTCAAAAGGGCTTTCTTTGAGAAAAATATGGTGGAAATCACAGACCCGGACGATTATAACCGCCTTATGGAAAAATTCCGGCAGGAAGCGGTGGAAAGGATGTCGGATTATATTCCACACATGAAGGAAATTGGTCTGCGGGTAAAAGTGACCATGAAAAAAACTGAAAAGTGGTTTGGAATTTCCGTAGCCAATAATTCAGGTATGACAGCGGAGGAGCTGGACAGGGTAAAATTGCGCATGGACAAAGCACGGGAGATCAACAGCATAGAAGAAATATTCGCGGAAATTTCTGATTTTTCTGAAGGGGCCGGTCTGGGTCTTATTATGAATATTATGCTTTTAAAAACATCCGGAATAGGGATTGATAATTTCTCCCTCCAGTCCAATGGAAAAATAACCGAGGCCAGCCTCAAAATACCTTTCAGTATCTCCAAACCGGAAGAAGTGAAAAAAATACAGAATGAAATCATAAAAAACGTACAATCCATTCCGGTTTTTCCGGAATCCATTAACCGGGTGATCCAGCTTTGCGACAATCCCAAGAGTACCATTGAAGAAGTTTCCGGTGTCATAGAAAGGGACATCGCCCTTACTGCGGACATTCTGAAGCTGGCCAATTCCGGCGGTTTTATCACTGCATCCCGGGTAAATTCCATTTCCAAAGCGGTTAATATTGTGGGTTTTAAAACCCTCAAGCAGATGGCCATGGCCAGTGCGTCCCAGAAAATTATGAACGAACATTTTAAAATATATGCCGGATTCTGGGAAGAGGCGTATAAGTGTGCCCTTTATTCAAAACTTCTGGCCGATGAGTTTAAAATGGGCAAAGAATCGGATACCATGTTTCTGGGAGGTCTCCTCCGCGATCTGGGAAAAATTATCCTCCATGTTATCACCCCAAAAATATTGAAAAAAATCAATGAGGAATCTGGATCTTCTTTCTCCACCGCAACACTGGAAGAGGTGACTCTGGGGATTTCCCATAACCAGGTGGGAGCGGATATTGCCGGCAAATGGAATTTTTCAGAAGAATTAATCCAGATGATACAGTATCATCATTTTCCCCTGGGATCTGGTGACCAGTTCAAAAAAGCTGTATCCATCATCCATCTGGCGGATTTGTTTGTGGATATTGAAAACCGGAAGAAAACGTACAAAAATGCAGATGTGGAAGCGTCCAAACTGTTTAATTTCCAAAGCTATTCAGAAATTAAAAAAATCCATGAAAATGTGATGAGAAGACATAAAGAAATACAGGACAAATCGACCTGACGGAGGAAAAATGGCAGAATCATCCTTTGATGTAGTTTCGCAGATAGACATGCAGGAATTAACCAACGCAATTGACCAGACAAAAAGGGAGATACTCACCCGGTTTGATTTCAAAGGTAGCAAATCCGAACTGACTCTCTCCAAAGATGAGCTGGTGCTTTTTTCTGACGATGAAGGCAAACTCAAACAGTTGATAGATGTCATGGAAAGCAAACTCATAAAACGAGGCATTTCCCTGAAAGCCCTTCGTTACCAGAAACTGGAACAGGCCGCCGGCCAGAGTGTCCGCCAGAAAGCGACCTTCGTGAATGGCATCCCCAAAGATGATATTAAAGTAATTAATAAAATGATCAAAGACACAAACCCCAAAATAAAAACCCAGATTATGGATGAAAAAATCCGGGTAACCGGTAAGTCCAGGGATGAACTTCAGGAAATCATATCCATGCTGAAAAATGCGGACCTTCCTGTTGCTCTCCAGTTTGATAATTATAAGTAATCCGGAGAGGGGATTAGTTGGGTAATGTCGTTTGTATCTCAAAGCAAAAAGGTTGACGGTCCAGTAAATAAGCGTATATTCTCATGGTGGGGGTTCCATAATGAAAGTGACGCATTTATCCATACCCCTTGCGGACAAATCCCTCCAGTAGGCGGGAGTATTCCTCCGGATAAAAGGCATGTACGTTGTGACTGGCACCGGGAACCACCCGATGCTCCACGCGAGGGTTTTTTCCGGCAAGAGAAGCCCCCAGAGCAGTGTACTTTTTATCCTGCTCCCCGGAGATATACAGAATGGGAACCTCCAGGGATTTTGCTGCCTCCAGGGAATATGGCATGAAAGCATTACCGGAAAACACCAGGGAATACGCCAGATTTTTTTTCCGGATGTGTTCAGGAATTTCTGCATCATACTCTGTTATATGGCTCTTCTTATATAGGAAATCCTGAAAATCCGGATGCTCCTTCATTCCATGGAAAACACCCCGGGAATACCACTCCCGGAAAAATACATCCATCGGCTGGGCGATGAGTTTACGTGCATCGCGTACATCCATTTTGCGACGGTTTTTCCTTTCTGTGGGATCCGGTATTCCCAGACCTGCGGATTCCAGTACCAGCCCGGAGAGAGATTTCCCCAGCATGAGGGCCAATGGGACAGCGATCCTTCCCCCCATGGAATAACCCACCAGAATCAACTTGGGAAAGCCCCAGGAGAGGATTTCCCCGGATAGAGCGTTTGCGATGGAATCCGGATAATAGCAGTGGCGGGGAAAGGGAGTTTTTTCCGGAGGGAGATTTTCGCCATGGCCGGGCAGGTCCAGGGATATTCCGGGGAAGGGCAACCGTTCCATGATGGGCAAAAAGTCTTGTGAGGAGCCACTCCATCCGTGCAGAAAAACCAGAACCGTTGCGGAGCTTTGCAGATGTCCACCCGGCCAGCTTCCGGAGCTTTCCCCATTGCGGTGGATTCCGGAAAAACGATACTCGCAGGGGGACATTTATTCTCTCACCGGAAACGGGAAATCAGATAGAATACCAGACTCAGAAAAACACTGGCCAGGATGGAGGTGACCAGAGGAAAATAGAAAGTAAAATTTTCCCGCCGGATGATAATATCTCCGGGAAGTTTTCCCAGGGGCAGACCCAGCCGGGGAACAAAATACAGGATGATCCCCAGAATCACCAGAATGACTCCGGAGAGGATCATCCACTTGCTCAGTATCTGCATTAAATTCTGTACTCTTTGCCAAACCGGGGCATACGGTTCGTGATGTTCCGGACTTTCAGGCTTTTTTGGGATATATCAAACTGGTAAACGGCTTCCATGGTCTTTCCCTCAAAGTTGGCCCGGCGAACCAGAATGGCATTCTTCCCGTTCGATTGATAGTCATAGCGGACAATGTGGGAACGTCCGTTAATGAACACCATGCGGGTATAGGTCATATTCCGGAAGACGCCTTCTTCCGAACCGTTATTCATCCAGCAGGCTACATGGACCAGAAAGTCCTTTTCCGATGGGCCGGCAAAGAAAGACGTATCCGCAAAAAAGCTTTTCTCAAATGCTGTCAGATGTGCATTCTTTTCTATTTGAGAAGTATCTTTCTGGTATTTATTAATCAGTTGATATACCGGGTGGCCGGAAGGAATCCTGCATGGTTCTGCCAATGCGGGGTGGAAAGAAGCCACCAGAAGAATAATCCAGATTTTTTTCATATAACCTCCTTTGATCCTCTTTTATCATTATCATATAAACGTTCAGACCCATCGGCCATTTTTTGATTATCTTACAGGCTTCCCAAGAACATGATCCCGGCAAAAATCAGGATAAATAGAACCCCCACCCCGGACAGGCTTGCGTGCAGGATTTTAAATTTGGCCGGGGATTTTCCGGCAAAAGCCAAAAGACCTTTGCGCATATACAGGGTTATCAGGCCGGCAAAGGATATGGTGAACGCCATCCCAAAAGCCATGAAGACAGACGCGGCCAGAGAAGTCCAGAAAATATCCAGAGAAAATCCAAAGATCATGATCAGGACAACTCCCGGGCAGGGAACGGCTCCCACGGCCAGGGCAATGGCCAGAGATGTCCTTTCTTTCCTGTGGTGCCCTGCCCCCTCTCCCAAACTATCCGCCGACCGTGAAAAAAACGTGTCCCGGATCCAGTCCGCCGCCATGAAAATTCCAATTCCCAGAATGGCCATATAACTCACAATCTGGATATAGGTTTCTGCTTTTTCCATGCCGGAAACATAGGATAATAAAATCCATCGTAAAATGATTACCAGGATAATCGCGGATGCCGCATGGAACATCCCGATCATGCTGCCCAGGGAAAGAGCATTTTTAAATCCGGCATCCCTGGAAAGAAAATAGGAAAAGACCACCGCTTTTCCGTGACCCGGGCCGGCGGCGTGGAAGATTCCGTATAGGAAGGAAAACAGGAACAGGGACAAAACGGCGGAGGGGGAGGATTCGGATTGTATTTTCCGGGCATAGCCTGTCAGAATTTGATGGATGCTTTTCTGGACAATTTTTATTCTCTCCAGCAATGTGTTTTCAAAAAAAACGGACTTCCCACTCTGTGCGGGTACCACGGCGTCCCTGGATTGCTCCCCGGAAAATCTCCCCCTTTCTTTTTCAATCATTTCTTTCTGCCCGGAATCCGGACGGGACAGGAAGGGATTCCCGGCCTGGAGAAAAGCCGGAGATAATAGAATCAACAATACTATCCATTTGTGCATATTTTTCATGGTCATTTCCTGAGTTCAATGAGCATGATTTCCGGGTATCCTTCTCCCGTCCGCCGGAATTGTGCCCGGTTATCCACGACCCGGTGGGAGATTTTCAGGGAACCCGTATTGAGGACTGTCACCGGATTGCCTTTTATCAGGGTGAGATCCGCATAATTGCTGGGATCTTTGATGACCAGTTCCGCCTTGGCCGGAAATCCACCGGTTTTCAGGGTGACAGGCACCGTGAATGAATACACCAGACGATTGTTGGCAATGGATGCCTGGAAATCTCCCGCACGGGACGGATAAAAGCTTTTTCCCCCCATTTTCATAAACACAAAATAGTGGTATTCAAGCAGGTTATCAAAACCATTTTTTTTGACCACCGGATTTTCGGATGGGTCAATTTTCTTGTTTTTATTGGTATCAAAGTCCTGGATCAGCATGGAGCTGAACATTTCATCAAAGACCCATCGGAGTTTCAGTGCGTGGACTCCGGAATCATTCACCTGGATTTCCACGGTGTGTTCGATGAAAACATGC
The DNA here is from genome assembly GCA_020720785.1 of Leptospira biflexa. Lineage (GTDB taxonomy): Bacteria > Spirochaetota > Leptospiria > Turneriellales > DYLW01 > DYLW01. The sequence continues at coordinate 43,041 of DYOA01000010.1, read as the reverse complement.
GGATGGGCTGCCAAACCTGTAATCAGGAATGTGAACGTCAGAATCCATAGCACTGCCCTTCTCATGGGGCATGAGGAAGTAGGGAAAACCGATGTCAAGGAAATTCCGCTTATGTCTCGTGCTTTACCAATAAATTAATGAACAAGGCCAATTTATTATTCTTGATCTCACAGTCATTTTTTGGGAATTATCCCTTATGCAAGCGGGGAAAGAAGAGAATCCCAAAGAAATTGTTCAATCTCTGAAGCAGAAGAACAGAAAATTGATGGATAAAATTTTCCTGGAAAAAATGAATGCAGGGATAGGCATTTTCTCACAGTTTTTGAGTGCCATGTGGGAAGCTGATAAGAAAGTCCTTGCAGACTATTTAAAAAGTGATAAAACAAAAGAAATAATAGAAAAAAATCCTGAGGCCGTGAATCCCCGGATCACCATAATGATCAATAAATACTCTCGTCTGGATGAAAAAGATAGTCGTGGCAGGAAGCAGGATATTTGAGAACATGGATGAATAATTTTCCATGGAAAAAATGCTGAATTGAATTTTAAATAAGTATTGATTTTTCCTAACGTGTTTTTTAATAAGGTACCAGCATGGATAAGAATTTAATTCTATTTGATTTTTCCGATGATGTCATCGCAAGGATGAGGGAGGAGCAGAGTATCCCCATTGATTTCTATAACAGAAAAGGGCAAAAGCTTGTATATAAAAAAGAATCCGCCAATGAGCATGAAATTGATCAGTTATTGAAATTCAAGACTCAGGGAATTTATTATAATATCCGGGATGAAGCCAGACTGGGGCGGAACACCGTGCGGGAAGAAGAGGTGCCCACAGAAGAGGGCCTCAGCAATAAAAAGCTTTTTTCCCGGGAAGAAATTGATGATTTTAAAACCGGTACGGTGGAATTATTTGATAACCTGGAAAAGGGGGCAGTGGATTCCATTTTTGCCCAGAAAACCCGGGAGAGGGTGGGGAATGTTTTTGAGAATTTTCGCTCCCAGGATGATATGAAAAACGGACTGGTGAACATTCTGGAACTGATAAAATCCGATGATCCCCAGAGTTTTAACGCAGAGCTGGCAGTGAAGAAAACCGTGGTGGCCATGGCCATGAAAACCCGGGGTCTGAATGCCCAGAACGCACGGGAAGAATCCAAAATCCAGGCGATGGTGATGACCACCATGATGAGTGCCTTATTCAGTGATATTGGTAAAATGCGGATGAATATACCAACCCACAGTGATTTATCCGAACAGGAGTTCGCGTATTTGAGACGGTATCCTCTTATGAGTTACCTGATGATTGCCCATGAGCCCAGCATCGACCCCATGGTGAAAAGAAACATTCTCTGCCAGCGTTGCCCGTTGCCGGATGATTCCATTGGAAATAACTATCCCCCCAAGAAGTGGCTAATCACAAATTTTAACGGGATGCTGGAGAAGCATAAAAACAATCCCAATCTACTGAGGAGTCTACTGGAGCAGATTCAGTTAATTAATCGCCCCGTTACGTTCGATGAAGACGCAAATATACTGGCATTGTCCTCCGAGTATGCATCCCTGACATCCAAAGTTCAGTGGCGGGATGCTTTTTCTTCCAAGCGTGCCATACAGATGATTATTAATAATTCCATTTTTACGTACACCGCCCGGATTATGCGGGAATTTCTGGATTATATTTCCATGAGCCTGAATGAAAACCAGAGAATCTTGGACGATGGTGATTTTGTGGTGCTGGCCATCCAGAGCACCAAGGGTTATATGTATGAAATTGCAAAAATCACCCGTGTGTCCAAATTTCAGAGCATACCGGATGTCATCAAAGTCGCTGATATCAATATGGACGTTGTGGAAAAGGCTGGCAAAAAAATTTTGATGTCGCCCAGGGTAGAAAATATGAAAACCAGTGTGCGGCGTGGGGAATATATCCTGCAGAAAGACCAGTCCCGGAGGCTGGCCTATGCCATTGATTCAGAATATGATCCTGAAATCTATGAAACCCTTTCCAACCTGAAAGGGGTGTAAAAATTTTTCGTTTGACGGAATGCAGAAAAATAAAATTCAAAGTACATGGAATTTTCTGAAGTAATCCGGACAAGACGCAGTGTACGCTGGTATCTGGATAAAGCAGTCCCAATGGAAATGATCCACCGGATACTGGAGGAGGCGTCCGCATCCCCCAGTTTTATGAATTCCCAACCGTGGGAAGTTAGTGTGGTCACTGGGGAAAGTCTGGCAAAAATTATCCACCTGTATGATACGGATAAAGAATACGTTGTTCCCATCCCATGGCCACAGGAATGGCCGGAGAGGCAGACCATGCTGGTGGCGAAAAACCGGGAAGCCTCCGGAAAAAGAGTTCTTCCGGAATCCGGACGTGGCCGATGGAATTATAACGCTCCTGTAATTGTATACCTGCACATCCATAAAAATCTGAATGAATGGTCCATCTTTGATCTGGGTGCGTTCGCCCAGAGCACCATGCTGGCAGCGGTAAACCATGGGTTGTCCTCCGTCCCTCAGGCAAGGCTGGTCATGCATGATACCAAAATCCGGGAGATCCTGGGATTGGGGCAGGACAGAAAGTTGATTCTGGGGATCACTCTGGGTTATGCCGATTGGGACCATCCCAATAACCAGATCAAATCCCAGAGGGATAATCCGGAAAACTGGATCGCAACCCATAATTAAGTGATATCTGCCTCCGGGGATGCCGTATCCGAAGAGCTTGTTTCTGGGTTTTCGGGTGGGGGGGGTTCCGGAGTTGTTATGGTTGGTGGCTCCGGATCTGGAGTGCTAACGACAATGGATTTCAGATCGGAAAGTTGCTTCTGGGTAAGCTCCAGCCGGTCCTCTGTTTCCAGAATCCAGTTGGTGATTTTCTTCCAGAGTTTCAGTAGAAAATCAGGTTTATTCTTAGCTATCAATAGAAATACTTCCTGGTCCAGAATGGCCACTTTCGCAAAGTCAGAGATAACCCGGACAGAGGCAGTCCGTGGTCTTCTGTCCACAAGACCCAACTCTCCAAAGAAGGAGCCCGCATGGAGGACTTCCACCGCTTCGTCAATCCCGCCGATTTTTTTGATTACCTCCAGCTCCCCCTGAATGAGAAAAAACATAATATTTCCGGGATTGGATCCTTGTCTAATAATGGCATCATGCTTCGCATGGATACTGGATTTAATGGGCAAATCCTGGAAGGGGCTATCCATTGGCATCCCCGGAGTTTTTACGGATGTACTGCTGGAAGATCAGATCAATGGTCTGGGTGCTCTTCTGTACCAGATCATTTAATTCGGAAAGTCGATACAGAGAAGCCATGAGAAGATCATGCAGGAAAATGGGATTATTCCTAGAAAGACGGATAAAATATTCCCTGTCCAGAATTCCAATTTTTGCAAAATCAGAGGTGACCCGGGCGGAGTAAACACGCGGGATATGGTTAAGAAACTCATATTCTCCAAAAAATTCCCCGGTGTGGTACGTCCGTGCTTTTCTTTCCAGAGTATCAAAATTGGATTCCAGGGTTACCTCTCCTTTCAGTACAAAATAGATGGCGTCATAATCCTTTTCATTTTCCAGATAAATAAATTCATTTTTATTTTTGAGCGATGAGGCAATATTATTTATGTAATTATGTATATTGAAGACCACCAAGTTCATATAAAAAGATTTATTTTATAGTCAAGCATTTTTTCCAGTACTTGTTATGGATTGGGCCTGAATTCAAGTAATAAGTGCAACGCCATTGCTGGCACATTGACCATAAAAGCATGAGAAGAGTTTTCACGGCGTCCGTATAATATCCACGGCCTTTGTCAAGGAAAGACAGGAAACGTCCGGTTGTCTCCATTGGGCTTGACGCCGGAATCCGCAGGGGAATTCTGCCGGAAAGGAAACGCAGAAAATGAATGATATTATTGGAGATATACCACGCAACACAACAGAAATTACCCGGGTGTCCATCAGTGAATTCAAGGGGAAAAAATATCTGGATATCCGTATATGGTTCAAGGATGACAACGGGGAGTACGCTCCAGGGAAAAAAGGTGTATCTGTGAATGTGGACGCCATCGCAGAACTGAAAAACCTGATTGCCCGTGCGGAAGAATCTCTGGCAAAGGGAAAAACGGAATAAATAAATTTTGGGGGGATAATATGGAGATAAAAGAAATTGGCTGTGAAAGCTGTGAACTCCGTAAAAAATATGATGAAAAACCCAAAAGCTTCCGGGGACGGTTCTGGAAATTCCACACCAGATTCTGTCCAGGCTGGAAAGCATATCTGAACAGCCTGGAGCCGGAGAAGCTCGCAGAAATTAAATCCAGATACCAGATTCCATAAACCATATACACATGGGCATTGCGGAAGATTTAATACTGATTATCCTCTCCGTTTCTGCCGGTTTTGGCATTGGACGGATGCTGGGCTTTTCCACCCCGGTCTCTCTGGCTCTGGGGATGGTGATTTCTCTCTCCAGTACGATGGTGGTTCTGAAGACTCTGATGAACCAGGGATTGATGAGAACTCTTTCCGCAAAGGCCATGATTGGAATTCTGATTATACAGGATCTTGCCGCCATCCCGTTAATGCTGATTATCTTTTGATTCCGTTAAGCAGGATTCTTGCGGAATCGCACGTTTCCATCATAAATTGTGCTTTACCGGAAATGTCCGGACAATAACATCTCACCGTGGCGTATAGTGATTCCACCTATTTCATTAAAAAAGTCATTGGCGTGAGAAAGTTTGAACACGCTGTGAGTAACTACTACGTGAGCGGTGGGCTGGAAGTGAACCCTCGCGATAATCTGGTTATTGCCACCGTAAAAGGGATTGGAAAAACCAGCAATTATGTCACTATAAAGCTAACACAGCATAACACCATTGAAGAATTTACCTGCACCTGTTCTTCACGAGACTATTGTCCACACGTAATCACCGTTTACGCAGATTATGTGTATACTCATGTCAAACCCGGGGAAAATAAAAAAACACAGGCACAGCGGGAATTCAGGATACCAGATGGGGAGATTGGGCTGGAAGATCTGCCTTTTTCTATGCATGAAAATGATGACAGACTGAAGGCCATGCTTCTGGATCCGGAGATGACGGAAAAAAAATCTCAGGATGACAAGATCCAGATTGCCCTTGGCTTGAAATACGGCCAATGGGGGAACAGCCAGAAAATCACGTATTCCCTCCAATTCCTGATTCGGGAAAAAGAGCATTCCTGGAACCGGGGGATAATAATCACCCAAAAAAATATTTCCCGATTCACATTTTCCCTGGACACCACAGAGCAAATGCTTTTTCCCAGAATTCTTGCAGCGGGCGGAAAAGCGGATCTGTTCGAAATCTTTCCCTATCTTCTGGAAGCGGGCATCCAAAAAATTTTTTCTTTTGAGGATGAAAATTTCTATGCAATGAAAAAAGTATCCAGCATAGGTCTGGATTTTGATTTTTTCTTGGATGAGGATTCCATGATGCAGGCAGAAACCGTGTTCCGTAGCCGATTGGATAATGACGCTTCCTATACCGTGAGATATACCGGGGGTACTTTCCGCCATGGGATTTCCGGTGATTTTCTGGTCTTCATCCCCTATAAGGAAAATACTATTTATTATTATTTCTGCAAAGATGCATCCATCCTTCTGGTTCTTTCTGAGTTGATGGAGGATCAGGGTATTCGTAGCAAACGGGAACTGGAGACCATACAGAATTGGGTCAAAAAGCATAAATCCAATGCATTGATATTGGATTATAAACCCATGAAATATAAAATGGAGATTGGAACTCCAAAAGTAATTATAGAATTATTTGAGGGAAATGAATCTGACTATATGGGCATGGTGGGTGTGCGTTTGATTTTTTCCTATGACGGGCATGAAGTAGCCGCTATGGATGAAGAAACAAGAAATTTTTTCCGGAAAGAAAAAGCAAAGGGTAAAAAAGTTACCGGTATAATTACCCTCCGTGATTTTGAATTTGAGAAAAAAATCTTTGATCATTACTGGAACAAGGTGGGAAATGACAGAGACATGCTATATGGACCCAATCAGAGAAAATTCTTTGATTATGTGAGTGCGGCGATTTTTCTTGCGAATTTTGGTGAAGAGATATTGTCCAGTGGCCATTATATTCGCATCCACAAAAAACCATCCGCCGTAAAAAGAGTCCACCTTTCCTATAATGTCCACTACGATAAAAACTGGTTCTCCGTGAATGTCTCCGGAAAAGACCAGGAAGAAAAGAAAATCTCAGCAGAGGAGATCAAGACCATCCTCAATGGCATTGAGGAACACAACCTTGATTACGATTCTATCGTTACAACTAAATCGGGCTGGATGATCCTTTCCAAAGAGGACATTAATTTTCTGCGAAAATACATTGGTAATTCTGTGCGAACTCCGGAAGGGTTCCAAGTACATGAAGGGCACTTCGCCTCACTGGAAGAAATATCCCAAAAGCCTGGCATCACCTTCCCTTCCCAGTTAATGGATAGACTCCGCATCTATGAAAAATTAAAGAATTTCCAAACCATAGAAAAAATACCTCCTCCCAAAATTGCGAACACAACGCTTCGTCGCTATCAGCAGGAAGGCCTGAATTGGTTGAATTTTCTGAGAGAATATGGCTTGGGTGGGATTCTGGCTGATGATATGGGATTGGGAAAAACGCTGCAAATGCTTTCACTTCTCAAGGTTCTGCAGGACAAAGGCCAATTGGGAACATCGGTGATTGTACTGCCTTTGAGCACTATGTTTAACTGGCAAAATGAAATAGAAAAATTCACTCCCTCTCTGAAGGGTTTTTCCTATCATGGGCATCAAAGAAAGAAAAGCAACGATTATTTTTCCAATTACGATCTGATTCTGGTCAGTTACCAGACACTTAGGATGGATGCAGATATTTTCCAGACGTTCAATTTTGATTTTCTGATCATGGATGAAAGCCAGTATGTGAAAAATGCCCATACAAAGGCATATAGAGCAGTAATGGATATTCCTGCCTCTCATAGAATTTCCCTGACAGGTACGCCGGTGGAAAATAATATCTTTGAACTCTGGGCACAGATGAATCTGGTAAACCGGGGGATTCTGGGGCCACTGAACTGGTTCCGCAAAGTCTATGGAACACCCATACAGAAATACCAGAATGGTAGTAAAACAAGAGAACTTCAAAAGATTATCCATCCCTTTCTCCTGCGGAGAAAAAAAGAGGATGTGGCCAGGGATTTACCGGCAAAGGAAGAAATCAATATATATAGTGAAATGGAAGAGCAACAGAGAAAAATATACCTTGCATATTCCGGAAAATACTATGAAGATCTCTCCAAAAAGATGGAAGAAAAAATGGGCCCACAGCTTCTGGCGGGAATTTTGGAAGCCCTGCTGCGTACCCGCCAGATTGCTGTCCATCCCGGTCTTGTGGATGATCAGTATCTATCGGTACCATCCGGAAAATTCAACCGGATGATGGAGATGCTGGAGGAAGCGGTGACAGAAAATCACAAACTTCTGGTATTCTCTCAGTTCGTGAAAATGCTGAAAATCACGGAAAAAGCACTCGCGGAAAGGGGGATATCCTATGCATACCTGGATGGGTCGCTCTCTCCCCAGAAGAGGAAAATGGCCATTGCGAATTTTCAGCAGGATAAAAATCTACAGGTATTCCTCATCAGTCTCAAAGCCGGGGGGGTGGGCATTAACCTCACAGAAGCGGATTATGTATTTATCCTGGACCCTTGGTGGAACCCTGCTGTGGAGAATCAGGCTATTGACCGGACACACCGCATTGGGCAGGAGAAAAACGTTTTTGCCTACAGATTCATCACAAAAGACAGTGTGGAGGAGAAAATTATGGAATTGCAGAAGGATAAAATGGAGCTCTATAAAACATTTATCTCTTCCGGAGAAAGTTTTCTGAAAAAGCTGACCCGGGAAGAAATTTTATCTCTATTCAAAAATCCGGAATAAAATCGATGAAGCCGGGATAGATTAAACGCTTATCATTATGTACCTTTTTCTACAATAATATTGACCGGCGGGATATTAACAACAAATTAACATACTGGCAGGAATTTTTTTTTCAGATTGACAGTTAAAGCAAAACATGGAGTTGTACTTAAAATATTCTTCACGGGGGTAGCAGATGGCATTAATTGATGTTGTAGATTGGCAGAATAAAGAAGGAGAAATTCTGTACCGTTTTCCGGAAGGCGATGTGGTGATGGGTGCACAGCTCATTGTTCGGGAGCACCAGATTGCGTTTTTCATGAAAGAGGGCAAATTGGCCGATGCGTTGGGTCCGGGAAGACATACTCTGGAAAGCAAGAATATTCCCATTCTGGAAAAACTGGTGAACCTGCCTTTTGGCGGGAAATCCCCTTTCCCGGCAGAGATTTTCTTTTTAAATAATACCATTATTCCGGACTTAAAATGGGGAACCCCGCAGCCCATCCAGATCATGGATCCGGAATTTAATCTGGCCATACCGGTACGGGCATTTGGCAGTTATTCCATTAAGTTAAAAGATCCCAAAGAATTTCTTCTGATGGCCATTGGTAGCTGGCAGGCAAAAACCACGGAAGATATTGCAAAAACACTCCGGGATCAGATCATCATGACCCGCCTGCAGGATTTAATCTCCGAATTTATGATCAAGCAGAATGTCTCCGCCCTCAAGCTGGTGGCATATCTGGATGAAATCGGAGAGGCCGGAAAAAACAAGATTCAGGATGAATTCCATGATTTTCAGTTGGAGCTGGTCAAATTCAATGTCCAGTCCATTAATATTCCGGAAGAAGATGAAACCGTTAAGCGTCTCAAGAAAATTCTGACGGATAAAGCGGAAATGAAAATAATGGGCAGTGATTATGATAAGCGGCGGACGTTTGACACCATGGAAAAGGCTGCCGGAAACGAAGGAATGGCCGGAGGCATGATGGGGGCGGGCATGGGATTTTCCATGGGCAACCAGATGGGGGCCATGATGGGAAATGTGATGAATCCGGGTATGCAGCAGCCGGGTGCCCAAGCGGCAGCACCGGCCAATGATCCCATGGCCAAATTGCAGAAGCTGAAGCAAATGCTGGATGGCGGATTGATTTCCCAGCAGGAATACGACACCAAGAAAAATGAAATATTAGCTTCCATGTAAATCACAAAAAAGGAAAAATTATGGCCGATTACACCTGTACGTCCTGCGGAGCTCCGGTAGCGGTAAAAAACCGGTTCAGTAAAGTCATTGTCTGTGATTACTGCGGAACCCACATGAAAATCCAGGAAGAAGGGGGGCTCAACGAGCAGGGAAAATATCCCAAGCTGGCCGTGGTTCCGTCCATTTTCAAAGTGGGGGCATCCGGCACTATTCTGGGGAAACCATTTTCTGCGTTGGGCTTTATGCGGTATAAGTATTCCGGGGGGCACTTTGACGAGTGGTTTCTGGATTACGACGGCCAGCCCTCCTGGTTCGCAGAGGACGAAGGTACATACACCCTGTATACAAACCTGGAGGAAGCGGTGGACGTCTCCGCCGTGGCCAGCCTCAAGCCGGGGATGATTTTTACCCTGGGCGGAAAAAAAGTCATGGTGAAAGAAAAAGGGAATGCAGAAATTGAAGGTGGCGAGGGAGAGCTCTCCTTTTATCTGGAACCGGGAACAAAGGTTTCCTACATCGAGGGAATATCGGAAGGAAAGAAAATTTCCATTGAATATTCGGAAGACGAGGTAGAGTTGTTTTCCGGGCGGGTGCTTCTGCGCCGGGATATTGAGGTGCGGTAATTATGGCCACAGAAAAAGTTATTAAGATGGAGTGCACCGCGTGTGGCTCCAATGACATAAAGAAAACATTCCGGGAAGAGGACGGGGAGAAGATAAACGTAGCCAAATGTAATTCCTGCGGTGCGGAATATGATCCCAAGACCCCGGAATACTATCACTATTTCCACGAGCTTTTCAATGACAACTCCGGCCTTTTGTTCCAGTTGGGAACCAAGGGAACGCTCCGGGGAATGGAATTTGAGATCGTGGGGCGGCTCCGCTACCAGGATGAGGAGGATACCGAACCTTATCCATGGGATGAATGGGTTTTACTATCCGCAGAGGGCTGGTTTGGTTATCTGGTGGAGGCAGAAGACGGCAAGGCCGGTTATTATCTGTACCAGGAGCATGTCCCGGACAGTCTGGATTTATACTCATCGGACGATGTGGTGGAATTCAACGGAAAAAGCATTTCGCGGGAAGACACCGGATTTGTGGGAAGGATTGCCGATTTTGACGGTGAACTTCCTTGGATTCCCCAAATTGGGGAGGGGATGCAGCTCTATGATTTTGCCATCGGCAAGAACCAGTACACCGTGGAACAGACAGAATCCGAAATTTCAATAACAAAGGGCGATTTCTATACCTATGAAGAGGTGGTTACCGCTTTCAATGTTTCCGCCGATAAAGTGGCTCATCTCAAAGAAATGGGAGACGCACAAAAAACGGGAAAAACCCGGGCACTGATTTACGGGGCAGCCCTTGCGTTGAGTTTTCTCTTTTTCATTGGGGTGAATTTCTTTGATAAGAATTTGCCCCCTCCCTCGCAGAAAATAATTCTGGAAAAAAATAAAGTACAGATGGAAAAAACCGGCAATTTTTATGCCAGTGGTATTCTGCACGGGCCGGTGGCGTTAAAGAGCAAAAGCCAGCTCTATGGATTTGAAGTAAACGTGGATCAGAAAATCCAGGCTCTGAACAATGAATGGGCAGCATCCAAGGTGTATCTCATCAAAGCGGATTTACTGGCAAAGGAATTTGGAAAGCCTGTCACGCAGGAAAACGCGGCTCTTCTCAGTGATTACCTGGGCGATATCGAGACCTTGGAAAAAGTGGTGGAGAATTATTCCTTTCAGGAAGATTTCTGGCATGAAAGCGGAAGGGATTCGGAAGGGCCATGGGAAGAGAGTACCACGTTTTCCAGTGAGTATGCCGTTATGGATGACCCGGGTGAGTATTACCTGTACCAGCAGATTTTCAGTAAAAATCCCCAGAAGGATGACTGGATTCCCATCAAAACCAGTGAATCCACCAGTTCCTGGTACTATCTTCTGGCCACTCTTTTCCTGGGGTTGATGCTGTATCTTGATGGTGGATTGAGGAATTCCGGTGCCAAGAAAGATGACGATGATGAGGATGACGATGATGATGATGAATAATACCCCAAATAAAAATAATGGAGAAATACTATGATCCGCAGTATAATTATATCCGCCCTGGTTTTTGGAGGTGCCTTTGCTCTTTCCAACCGGTATGTGGGGTATCCGCACATCGGACCGCAGTATGTGAAAAAGCAGGCCGAGGTCAGAAAATCAGTGAGGACAGGAAGCATGATTTATGGAGCACACAGTTCCGGCAGTTTCCGGACGGGAAAATAAACGTCTTGAATTAAAATAAAATAACGGAGGAGAAAATGGATATAGCATCTTTAGGAGTTGGAATACTGGATACGGTAATTTATTCCCTGGTGGGGATAGTTTTAATGGCGGTGGGTTTTTTTCTGGTCAATCTGGTCACCCCTTTTTCAGTGAAGAAGGAGATTGAGGAGGATCAGAATGTATCATTAGGGATAATCATCGGGGCGGTAATACTGGGAATCTCCATTATTGTGGCTGCGGTCATATCTTCCCCTGCCTCATCTAAAACGTCATCCCCGGCTCAAAGCCAGGAAGTTTCCCGGTAGTTGCAGAAAAAAAATTCCGTCCGGGATAAACGGGACAACGAAAAAAAGCATCCAAAAGCCGGGAGTCCCGGCTTATTGCTTTTTTCTGTATTTGTTCTTTCCCTTTGCGGGATTATTTATGAACTGATTCTGGGTTCTCTGGCATCGTATCTGGCCGGGAATCCTGTTTTGCAGTATTCACTCACTATTGGGTTTTTTCTGAGCTCCATGGGGTTGGGGTCATATCTATCCCGGTTTTTCAGAAAAGATCTGGTGCGTGTTTTTGTGGTAGTGGAGGTTCTCCTGGGGGTGACAGGCGGGATTTCTGTTTTCATTATCTATTATTTTTTCAGTGTTTCTGAATTATTCTATTATCTGCACATCTTTTTTCTGGTTCTCATTGGGACTTTGGTGGGTTTGGAAATTCCCCTTGTTACCAGAATCCTGAAGGAATACGGGGATCTGAAGGATATTCTGTCCAATGTGCTTTCTCTGGATTATTTGGGTGGACTGGCGGGCAGTCTTTTATTTCCATTGGTTATGTATCCTTTTTTGGGAAGGTTAACGGCTAGCCTAGTGATTGGGATTGCCAATTCCGTTGTGGCACTCATTCTGGTCTTTTACTTGCTTCCCGCCCACCGTATAAAACGCATTGTCTGGCTACCCGGTCTGGCCATAGTGGGAATGCTGGGGATGATTTTTTACGGGGATGTCATTGAAAGGACTCTGGAGCAGCATCTTTATGAAGATGATATTGTGTATTCCGGCCAGACGCAGTTCCAGCGGATTGTGCTCACCCGGAACCGCAATGATTTCCGGTTATATCTGGATGGATCTCTCCAGTTTTCCACGTCCGATGAATACCGCTACCATGAAATGCTGGTGTTGCCGGCGGTGTTCTGCCACAGCGAAAAACCGCAGAAAATAGCTGTCCTTGGGGGCGGAGATGGGCTGGCCATGGCCTCCCTTCTCCGGTTTGATTTTATCCAATCCATTGATCTAGTGGAGTTGGATGCAGATATGGTGAATCTTGCCCGGAATCATGCCGGTTTCCGGATGATCAATCGAGACGCCGTGAGGGACTCACGGGTACATGTGCATATCATGGACGCCTTTCAGTTCATGCGGAATCCGGGGGATCTGTATGATATCATCATCGCGGATTTTCCCGACCCTCATGATGAAGTGATTGCCCGGCTTTACTCCCGTGAGTTCTACCGCATTCTCCAAAAGAGATTATCTCCGGGAGGAATATTGGTGACGCAATCCACGTCCCCGCTGTTTGCCGGGGAGGCATTCTGGAATATTCATTATACCATGAAAGAAGTTTTTCCGGAGGTTATTCCCTACCATGTTTTTGTTCCTTCCTTTGGCCAGTGGGGTTTTAACATGGCCATTCCGGGAAAATGTTCTTTGGAAAACAAATCGGCCATGGTAAAAAACGGAAATTACCAGTATTTCTCCATTCCAATCTGGGAGAGATCCCGTATTTTTTCCAAAGATGAAATTCATCCCAGAAAATATGTGACCACTTTTAACCGCCCCACCGTTTTCCATGACTACCTGCAGGGATGGAAGAGCATGGATTATTAAGCGTATGAAACCGGTAGTGGTCATCAGTTCCTGTATTGAGATGGAATCTTTCCGGTATAACGGGGGTATCATCCGCAGCCCGGCGGTGGCGGCCATGAAAGAAGAGATCCATTTCATTCCCGTCTGCCCGGAGGTGGGCATTGGTCTGGGGGTGCCACGAGCTTCCATCCGTCTGGTTCAGAAAAAAGAAGTGGACTCCTATTCCCTGGTTTCTCTTGAGGAAGGGATGGACCATACGGACGCTATGAATCATTTCTCCGGGCATTTTGTTTCCGACATCCTAAATCAGTCCGTGGATGGATTTATTTTAAAATCCGGCTCGCCATCCTGTGGCCCTTCTGCAGTAAAAGTGTATCCGGATAATCCCAAATCTTCCGCCATCCATAAAAAAGGACGCGGACTTTTTGCGGATAAAATTATCCAAGATTTTTCCCACCTGGCCATTGAAGAGGATGACAGACTCCGGAATGAAAAAATTTATGACCATTTTCTCATCAGGATTTTTACTCACCATCGTTTCCGGAAGGTACTGCAAAGCCAGGTAATGAAAGATCTGGTGGATTTTCACTCTAATCATAAATATCTGTTCATGTCTTATAACCAGAAGCTCACATCGGAACTGGGAAAAATTACAGCCAATCCGGGTGGAGCGGAACCCACAGAAGTTATACGCGAATATTATACCCGCATGCTGAAAATTTTTAATCGGACTTATTCTCATAAAAATATGATTAACGCTATGGAACACATGGCCGGATATTTCAAAAAGGATATTGATAAAGAGGAAAAAAATCTGTTTATGGAGCAGATGGAAATGTACCGGCAGGGGAAGACAGGGTTGGACTCGCTGAAAAACATGCTCCGGCAGTGGATTGCCCGGTTCCGTGAACCATATCTGAGCCGTCAGGTGATTCTGAATCCATATCCGCCTTCCCTTGCTTTCGTTTCCGAAATATTTGATAAAACATACCTCCGGATATAAAGCGGTTTACGGATTGTCTCCGGATTCCATGGAAACCGGACGCACATGAAAATTTTTTCCCCACGGGTATTCAGAGAAGTGTGGAGGCTGGCATGGCCGGTGGTGGTCTCCATGTTCAGTATCACCGGTATAATGGTGGCTGATACCGTTATGGTGGGGCAATTGGGAAAAATACCGCTGGCGGCAGCCGGCTTGGGGGGAATGGCATATTGGACGTTCTCTTCCCTGTTTATTGGGGCTTCCTATTCCGTACAGATTCTGACCGCCCGCAGGTTTGGGCAGAAAAATTATAAAGAGATATCAGAAATATTTTTCCATTCCTTGGTTTTATTTGTTTTCATCTCTCTGGTTTCCACCTGGGCGTTATTGCATTATTCCGTGGAGATTCTGGATGTCCTTTCCAATGATCCGCAGGTGATCTTTTTGGGCGGTGAATATTTATGGTACCGCTCCTTGGGAACCATCCCCTTTTTTCTGGCATTCCAGTTCCGCTCCTTTTATGATGGACTGGGGAAAACAGAAGTGGGTATGGTGGCTTCGTTTCTGATGGCTGTCTCCAATATCTTCCTGAACTATGTTTTAATTTATGGCAATCTTTCCTTTCCCGCAATGGGAGTGAAGGGAGCGGGCGCGGCTTCCAGTCTTGCCGCCGGAATTTCTCTTATGTATTATGTTTGGGTTCTGACTCGGGACAGAAAAGAAAGCTACCTCCGTGTCCACGGGATCCGTTTCCGATGGGATGTTTTGCGGGAAATTGTGCGTCTGGGATGGCCTCCCTCTCTGGCGGAATTTGGGCAGAATCTTGGTTTCTTTGCTTTTATGACCCTGACTTCCCTGCTACCCGGAGGCTCGGCCACGGCATCCGCCGCAGCGGGGAATATTCTTTTTTCCGTCACATCCATCGCATTTATGCCCGGAATTGCGTTCAGTGTGGCAGCTACCACCATCACAGGCCAAAGTCTGGGAGCCGGGAAACAAAAAAAGGCCATCCTGGGGGCTCTGCATTCCTTCTTTGGCGGGGGGTTTATTATGGCCTTCATGGGAGTGGTTTTTATTGTATTCGCGACGGAAATTCTGCTGGCATACACCCCGGATACGGAAGTGATGCAAACCGCGTTCTGGCCGTTGATTCTGGTTTCTGTTTTCCAGATGTTTGATGCGTCCAACATGATTTTCGCTGGAGCACTGCGGGGTGCCGGTCTGGTGAACTGGGTAATGTACCGCACATTATTCGTTACCTGGATTATCATGCTGCCGGTTGCCTGGTTTTTTGGCATATTTATGCAATGGAATACCTTTGGGCTATGGACAGGGACAGTCACCTGGATGTTTTCTCTGGCCGTCCTGAATTTCCGGAAATTTTATAAGAAAGAATGGATTTATAACAAAATATGAAAAAGATGGAATTATTGGCTCCTGCCGGGTCCGTGGAAAAGATGAAAGCTGCTATTGCCTTTGGAGCGGATGCGGTGTATCTATCCGGCAAACGCTTTGGGCTGCGAGCCCAGTCCGATAATTTCCATGAAGAAGAAATGGAATATTCTGTCCGGTTCGCCCATGATCTGGGAAAGAGGGTGTATGTCACCATCAATATTTACGCCAGGAATGCGGATCTGGAGGAGGTGGAAAAGCATATCCGCTTTATGAAGATCATCCAACCGGACGGTGTGATCATTTCTGATCCTGGCGTGTTGCGGATGGTCAAGCGGTATCTGCCGGATATGGAAATCCACCTGAGCACCCAGACAAATCTCACCAATTATGAAGCGGTGAAATTCTGGCAGGACATGGGCGTTAAAAGGTTCATTCTGGCACGGGAATTATCATCCTGGGAGATACGGCAGATTAAGCGGGAAACCGGTGCCGATCTGGAAATATTTGTGCATGGAGCCATGTGCATGGCATACTCCGGAAGGTGCCTCCTGAGTGATTTTCTGGCGTCCCGGGGTGCCAATAACGGCAACTGTGCCCAGCCCTGCCGATGGAATTACTCCTTGGTGGAAGAACGCCGTCCGG
Source organism: Leptospira biflexa (assembly GCA_020720785.1). GTDB lineage: Bacteria > Spirochaetota > Leptospiria > Turneriellales > DYLW01 > DYLW01. Next base: position 26,742 of record DYOA01000010.1, on the reverse strand, counting down.
GGGAATATTTCCCCATTGAAGAGGATGAAAGAGGGACCTATATTTTTAATTCCAAAGATCTGAACCTCCTGTCCTTTCTGCCGGAAATCCGGGAAATTGGCGTGGATTCCATAAAAATTGAAGGCCGCAACAAGGGAATATACTATGCAGCTGGGGCCACGCGTGCGTACCGAGCAGCACTGGATATACTGGAAGACATTTCCCGGCGTGTGGGAGAGGATAATCCGGAAATCATAACAAAAGAATATGCAGGCATTCTGGAGCCCATCCAGAGGGAGTTATCCTACATAAGCCATCGGCATTATACCGATGGTTTTTTTCCTGGACGGGATGACGGCACTCCCATGCAGAACTACGGGGACAACTCGTATATTCGGGGAAGCGATTTTCTGGGAATTATACTTTCCGTGGACCCAATCGCCCGCACAGCAAAGGTGGATATCCGGGGAAAATTTGTGCCAGGGGAAGAAATTCAGGTGATGGGCTGGAAAATTCAGGACGATTATTTTATCCGTCCGGAGACAATTCTGGACGATGCGGGGACTACCCAGGAATTTACCCGCCCCAACACGATGGTGAATATCTCTCTGGAACCTCCCATCGGCCTGGAGCCTGGATTCTTACTCCGCCGGATTGGCCAGTAAATCCAGAACCATTTTAATGTCATGCCAGACATCTTTTTTTAGCGGACTGGAGTCCCCACCGTTTCTGAGAACATAGCTGGGGTGATAGGTGGGCATGACAGGGATTCCCCGGAAAGAATGCCATTTTCCCCGGAGCTGGGTGATTCCCAGGTTTGTCTGCAGGAGAAATTTTGTGGACGGACTTCCCAGGGTGACAATGACCCGGGGAGAAAGTATTTCAATCTGACGCAGAAGATAGGGACTGCATGCTACCACCTCATCTTTATCCGGGGGGCGATCTTTTTTCATGGCCATGTCCACACTGGGACGGCACTTGACAATATTGGTGATGAACACATCACTTCTGGGGATTTTCATGCCATTTTCTATGATTCGGGTGAGGAGCTGTCCTGCCCTGCCCACAAAGGGGCGTCCCTCCAGATCTTCCTGGTTTCCAGGCCCTTCCCCAATGAACATGATTTTTGCGTGAGGATTACCCTCCCCAAAGACCACCGTATTCCGGGTGATGGCCAGTTTGCATTTCACACAGGAAGATAGTTCCTCCTGCAGGGATTTCCACTGAGCGGTCGGTTCTGTCATGGTCACTTTATCCGGCAGGAAAAAAAATCAATCTTTAAAAAGTCTTCCGTACCCTGCCGGCGGATATACAAGTTTTTGGGAAAATGGCGGGCATTAGCAGGGGAGGATTTTCCATAAAATTCAAAAAGCAGAATGTCACTGTTTATTTTATTTTTATAAAATAATTTTGATAGACTGGTTTCCCCGGTGAATAAAAAAGCCGCGTCATAATATGCAGATGTGTAAATGATTTTATTTTCTGTTTTTACGTATTTGGAATCCCTGGAAAATATATCTTCCGGAAGATAACCCCGCATGATGGGATAAAAAAATTGAAACGGGAACAAATCTCCAAACAAAACCACCCACTGGTATTTTTCCATGGGAATGACTTCCGTTTTATTTTTTAGAAAATCCTTCTGTGTCACCTTACCCCCGGCAATAGATACAGAAAAAATGGGAGATTTAAAAACGGTGTCCTTCAAAAGAATGTAGAGGGTGTCTCCCTGTGCGGAGTTAGTGGCTTTCAGGTAGCCTTCAAAATACTGATCCTGCCGGTCTATTTTTCCTTTTAAGATGAAGCTGGTGGTCAAAACGGAATATGTGGCATAATTTTCTTTGAGGGTTTCCACAAACGCTTCTTTTTCCTTCACCTGCGGATTCTCTATGGGGATCACCTTGACTTCATCCGGGGTGCTCCGGCAAGACGCGAGGAATAAACCGGATAACGCCAGAATGATCAGAGCAGTTTTAACGATTTTTTTCATATTCCATAAACTCCTTCAGCATAAACTCCCCCACCAATGGATTTCTGAGATAAACGGCAATAATTTTGATTTCTTCTTTTGTTAATACCGAATTTTCCATATCCTTAAAGACATCGTTTTTACCGTTCCGCAAAAGATCCCTCAGGGTTTTCTCTCTCACGGCTTCCTCAACGGTGGCCAGAAATGAGTGGAAGGTTTCCCGGGAGGATGCTTTAAAAATTTCATCTGTCATAGTTTTCTCCAGCAGTGGTCCCAGTTCCTCTGCCCATTGGGAGATGTCCACGTCCGCCATCATTTGGGGTTTTAGTACGGCCAGGTTTTCCAGTAGCACCGCGTTCAGGTCTTCAAACATATTCCTGTTTTCTTGTGATAAAATAAAATTAGTGGCAATCTCCACCACATTATCCATGAACGGGATAATAAAATCCCGGATTTGCTTTTCCACCCCCAGTCCGGAAACTGCATTAAAAAAGGGATTGATTTTTTTGCTGAAGGCGATAATGGCCTTATGGATGACATCCGTGAAAAGCTCCTTGATGGCCGGTTGTTTCATAATATTCTGGACAAACTCTGGTGGAATGTCAATGGTTTTCCGGGAATACTCTTTCCATTTTTCCCAGGTTTGGTCTGAGATCCGTTCCCGGAAGGATTTTTCTTCTTTCCGGATGAAGGACAGGAAAATTTCCATAATGAGAGGGCTCACTTTTTCCCAGTTTTCTTTTCTCTCATGGATAAAATCATTCTTATAGTATGTGTCAAATTGACCTCTGGCAAAGGAGGTCATTTCCTTTACGGGATAATCCGCCAGAGTATTCCAGAACGCCCGGACCAGGAGCGGTATGTTTTCCTGGAAGGATTCCTGGCTGGTCCGCTTGTTCCAGTACTGGGAAAATTCTTTCTGGTTCATTTTTTCTCCTCCGGATTGACGTGGTTGGTTTGCTTATCTTTGGACTCTGCCATTCTCTTCCGGATATAATCCTTATCCAGGTCTTCGGAGGCATTGTCCCAGTGCTGGGTGGTCTTGTCATAGTAAAAACCTGCCATGGCAAATTCCTGCATCTGGAAATAGCTTTCCGCCAGATGAAAATAGATGACCGCATCCGGTTGCTTGTTTTTTTCTGCAATGTCCGCAGCCAGAAGAAGTGGCTGCACTGACTTAGCATAATTCCCCATGCGGAACAAAATCCATCCATAGGAATCCAGGTACGCTGCGTTTTCCGGTTCAATTTCCAAGGCAGCCCGGATCATATCCTTTGCCCGGTTCAACTGCGTGGCGTTCTGGGAGTACGTATAGGCCAGATAATTCAGATAGTTTGCGTTCGCTGGATTCAGCTTAATGGCTTTATCCATTAATTTTTCCATTCGCACAAAGTCCCCGGTTTTTTCCCATGCCATGGCCAGATAATAATAAAATTCCCCCGGAGGTTCCTGCTTCCTGTCCGTATACATTTTCACAGATGTTTGGAATAAATCCTTAGATTTCAAATAGCCGGCCTTTTTATCCTGGGAATAATGGAAATACAGAAATCCCTTGAAGTAATAATCAAACGGATCGGCCAGATTCATGCCAATGGCTCGGTCAATATATTTATGGGATTGTTCCACGTTCCGGATTTTTTCCTGATTATAAAGCCAGGCCAGGCTCTGGTTCAGTTTGTGAATGGAATTTTCCCTTTCCTGTTTATACTGTCCCAAGGCCTTACCGGAGATCAGGCGGGCTTCCATTTTTTTCTGCATGAATAGTATCTCCCGCTGGGAAATGTGGATCGACCGTTTATAATATACCATAGCCAACAAAGGTTGCTCAAGCCCTTCTAAAATGGATCCATAATGGATGTATGCTTCCCTGAAGGCTGTGGCCAGGCCATCTATGGAGGAAACTTCTTCCGTGGAAAAAAAATCGGTTATTTTACCGGATTCCCACGGCGTAAGAAAGAATTTTTTATGAAAATCCTTTTCCTGTGAAATCTCATTCATTATAGTGAAATATTTCTGCATATATAATTGGGAGATGGAATATGCAGAATATTCCTGGGCTATACCGGAAATGAAAAGACTTCGGTTTTTCATGCTTTCCCTGTTTTTTTCCCGCTCTTCAATACGGTACCGACCAATATGGGCACTGAGTCTCCGGGGTTCGTTGGAGAGCACGGCGTAAAATTTCAATTCGGATTCTTTGTCTTTTCCGGTTAATTCCTCAATGATTCCATCAATCAGCGCATCCGGCTTGTTATCCATAGCTTTATATTTTCGGGCGATGGAAAGAGTATCCGGACGTTGTAGAATATAGCTTATCTCAGAAATTAAATATAAGGCTTCTGGATTTCCAGGGCTGAATTTCACAACACTTTCCAGAGTGTTTATGGATTTTTCAAAATTTCCTGTGATTGCGTAAAGCCGCCCCAGAAAAATACCGATTTTATCGTTGTCCGGAAGCAATTCATAAGCTTTTGCAATATAGATAATGGCATTTTTATCATCTTCCTGCTGGCTGTACAGATTCCCAATCTCTGTGTACAGGGACGCCATGGCCATGGGAGCATTGCCGTTTTTATTGATGGCAATAATCGCCCGTTTATAGGATTGGATGGCTTTGGGGATTTGCTTTTGCTGGGTATACAGATAGCCCAGAGAATTTAAGGCGATTTCATGGTATTCATCTATCTCCACTACTTTCTGGAATGCGGCAATGGCCTCTTTGTATTCCATGGAGCCGAGATGCAAATTTGCCAGCAGAAGCAGGGACTCCATATCGTCCGGTTTGATCCGGAGGGCTTCTTTTAAGTATTTTTTTGCCGCAGCGGAGTTGTTCTTCTGTGCGGCTATCTGTGCCAGATACCGGTAAACGATTTCATTCTCACCATAATTCTCCAGATAGGATAGGAATACTTTTTCCGATGCATCCAGTTTATTCTCAAAATACAGACTGAAAGCTCGATCCAGCGTAAACTGGTCTTTCCCATTCCAGTCCGAGGCGTTCAGCATGCCGGCAAACCATAAGGCCGTTATCAGTATTAGTAAAGTTTTTTTTGCCATTGCTGCTTTCTCCTTTTTATACAACCATTGATGAATATAATGCCGGGGGAGCTATTTTATACCTTCTTCAAAATTATGATGGTAATATCGTCCCGGATGTGCTCCCGGTTGACAATTTTAAAAAAATGGGCAAGAAGAGCGTTCTTTATCATGGTTGCACTCATCTCCAGGTAGTTGATGGATTTCAAAAATTTGATCATCACCGCATTGCCCATCTGTATGCTGAATCTCCGGTTTGCCTCTACCAGTCCATCACTATAGGCCACGAGAACTTCATTTTTTTCCATGGTAAAATGAATGGAGTTATAATCAGAGACCACCCCCGAAATACCAAGAAAGGTACCGTTTAATTTGCCAAAGTGTGACTGGGCAGGAAAGATTTCTCCCATTTTATTTCCTACCACAATATCAATATGACCGGCACTGGCGTACTGCACTCGGCTGCCGGCGGTCTTCAAAAGTATTCCCGTGAGATGATGTCCGGATTTTCCAATCTCCTGCGTTAATTCCTGGTTTATTTTCTGAAGAATATATCCGGGGTGGTGGCTTTCATATTTACGGAAATTCCGGAAGGCAATGCTTTTGGCCGCCATGGTAATCAGAGCGGAGGAGACTCCATGGCCGGACACATCAAAAAGAGACAGCCCGTTCAGTTTATCCTTATCCGAATAAAAATCATAGAAATCACCGGATACACGGGAAAGAGGTAGGAACTCAAAATCTATCTCCCAGTCTCTGACTTCCGGAGGTCGGGTCAGAAATATGGATTTTTGGACATTGGAAGCCATGGAGATATCCTGGAGTATGGTTCTCTGGGCAATAAATAAATTCTGGTTCGCCTCTTTCAGATTATCATTCATGGCCAGGAGTTCATCCAGATTTTCTTTTAATCTGTGTGTTTTCAGCTCCACTTTTTTTTCCAGGTTTGCGTTTAATTTTTTATTTTTATATAATTCCCTGGAAACTTGTTGCAAAGATTTCTCCGTGATTCGGGAAAACAGGAAAAGCAGGACCCCGGAAATAATCAGGGATGACAGAATATTAACTAAGGAATCTCTGAAAACAGCGTTAAAAATGGGAAGGGTGTGATGGGTAAAAAAATAATAGTAAAGGGATAAATTCAATGTGACAATCAGGATCAGAGTAAAAGCCAACCATAACCTGGAACCAAAAAAAATGGCAAAAACCATCAGCGTCATAAAATGATAATTGAGAGGATTTACTCCGGTATAAAGGTAATCCTCAAGCCGGTAGTAATAACCAATTCCCCATATTGTAAAAACTGCCCAGAATAAAATACCCACGGATAAACGGTAACGGCCGGATTTAAGTATCACCAGAGCAAAAAGAAAAAAAATCAAGAGAACGGTATTCAATCGTATGAAGACATACTTGGGCGATGGGCTCTGGACATTGAGTATTGTGGTAGCCAAAAACAGCGTGGAGGCAGTAACGGTGTACCAGAATAAAATTCTGGTCTTTTCGCGGATCAGATACGGCATACCCGAATATGCTTCCAGAAAGTAAGACTCAAGCCATCGTACCTCTCTGGATATTTTGTTTTTTATCCGGGCTGCCACATTTTTCATGGATTTATTTTGCCTATTCTCCTTCGTGGGCAATGGCCGCTTCTCTACCCCTTTTTTCGTTCACACTGAAGGTAAAGAGAAAGGCAATAAAGAAGAATACCGCAGTGATGAGAATGGCATTTTTTAATCCCAATTCGGTTTGGAGAACTCCCAGACCCAGGATACCAAAAACAGAGGACAATTTCCCAAAGAGTCCCCAGAACCCAAAAAATTCTCCTGATTTGGATTCCGGTGAGAAAAATCCCACCAAGGCACGGCTGGCAGACTGGGTTGCCCCCAATCCCATTCCGGCAAGGGAACCCACCCACAGGAAGACAAATTCCGGCTTCCAGGTTGTTCCCAGGATGGAATTTGCGGCCGATGTGATATCCCCGGTAAAGAAGATCAGAATAACGGAAACAACCCACAGCATCATGGTCATATTATAGCTTTTTATGGCCCCGAATCTGTCCTGTATATGACCAAAGATAAACGCTCCCAGGGCGGCTGTCAACTGGGTGATAACAAACATTAAAGTTTGTGCCAAGGGAGACCAGTGGATTACCTGGTCGCCGTAGATGAAGGCAAAGCTGATGATGATGGAAAGCCCGGCGTAAGAAAAAAAATAGGACGCCAGAAAGGCCATTAAATCCCGGTAATCCCGGATATCCCGGAATGTACGGGATAAACGGGAAATCCCCACCAGAAGATAATTTTCCCTGGCAATGCCATCCCGTGGCTTTCCTTTCTCTTTTAAAAAAATAAATGTTGGAATTGCGGCCAGCGCAAAGAATACGGCGGTCACAGGACCCACCAGACGCAGATTTTCATAATTTTGCAGGGTCACATTGCCGGCTCCCAAGGCAAATATGGCAATTCCGGCGGAAAAGAGCCCACCAAAGTATCCCAATCCCCAGGCGTAACCGGATATCTTCCCCAGGTCTTCCGCTTTTCCCAATTCAGGAAGAAATGCGGATACAAAATCTTCACCGGAAGCAAATCCAAAATTGGAAAGAATAACCAGCACAACGCCCAGAATCACCGCACCCGGAGAAACAAAGTATAGAAGGGCGGTAGAAATCACCGTGACAATATAGCTGTAAAACAGGAATTTTTTCTTGGATGCGGAAAAATCCATAATGGCACCGAAGATGGGGGCTGTCAGCACCACAAATAAATAACTAATGGAAAGTGCCACGCTCCACAATAAATTTCCCAGCCGGTATTCCGGTTCGCCGGCAAGAGAGCTAGAATCGCTCCCCACAATTAACCTGGGAAAAATCACACTGAAAACAACGGTAATAATAACCGTTGTGTACGATGAATTGGCAAAGTCAAACATTGCCCATCCGAATAATTCTTTTTTTTCTGCTTTTGGGGGGGAATTGGTCATAATCATCTCCGGTTTCTATATTTATAGAGTTTATTTTAATACCAGGGAATTTTTCTCTCCCGGGCTTTTTCTCTGGGGGATAACATAAATATTTTCTTTACATGGTAAATACATTTTTGACTGTATCACAGTGCGGGCGTGGTGTAACGGTAGCACAAAAGCCTTCCAAGCTTTTAGAGTGGGTTCGAGTCCCATCGCCCGCTGATGTTTTCCGGTATAGTGGAAACTACAGGCACAGTCAAATCTGTCCAGGTTCTTCCCGGTGGTAAAAGGTTTATCATTGAAAGTGAGCCGTTTATCTTTGATGACCTGAAGAATGGAGACAGCATTGCGGTCAATGGCACCTGCCAGACTGTGGAGGAAGTACGCGGAAATTCTTTTCAGATTTTTTCCGTTCCAGAGACTCTTTCCCTGACCAATATGGATTTTTTTTCCCAAGGAACCATTGTCAATCTGGAACGTCCGCTAAAATTCAATGACAGGATTGGCGGGCACATTGTCCAGGGGCATATTGAAGCCATGGCTGATGTAAAATCCATTGAATCCCATGAAAACTACTGGGATATTGAAATCGCGTTCCGCTCCCCTTATGTAATTCCCAAGGGTAGCATTTCCATGGACGGGATCAGTCTCACAATTCATGAAATCACAAAAGACGGATTTCGGGTGCAGATTATTCCGGAGACCCTGAAAAAAACCAATATCCCGCATTGGAAGACCGGAACCAAAGTGAATATGGAAACGGACTACCTCATCAAAGCATTTGACCACATCTCCCGTTGGCGGGAGCAAAATTAAGCAAAGGGATCCAACCCGTTATATCCTTCATTCCTTGTATTTTTTGAGCAGAGACATTTCCGGAACCAGGAGCGTGAGTTTTAAACTGCCGGGATTCTGGTTCCAGTTATTGGTGAGTTCCACATAGCTTATTTTCTTTACCTGTTCCAAAACCATATTACGGAGCGTGTATGTCCCCACTCCGTGGATCACTTCCACTTCCGGCTCTCCGGAAAAAAAAGCACTATCCAGCTCTGTCAGGAATTTCTGCTTTGCCTCTTCATAATGGAGTTTACGGATGTAGATGGTCCTCACGAGTCCCCATTTCAAAAAAATGTTTATTTATCAACCATAAAATAAGCTGTGGCATCGTGAGAACAAGGCCGGGTTTGATCTTTCTTCTGTCAGGGTGGATTTTCTTTTCTCCCTCCGCTTATGGTGATGCCGGTGAGCCTTGCCCGGTCATTCTGAATTTTCATGATGTCAAACCAAATTCTGGTCACTATGGACTCACTCCGGAATATTTTGAAAAAATTGTGGTCACCATCAAAGAAAATAACCGGGAAATTATTTCATTTATGGATTATTATTCCTTTGTGCTCACCCGGAATGCCAGAAGAAACAAAGCGGTGGTTTTCACCTTTGACGATGGCCACCCATCGGTATTGAATTCTGTTATTCCCATTCTGGATCGCCACCGGAGTGGGGCTACCTTTTTCATATACACGGATCGTTATGCGGAAAAATCGACCTTTTACGTAAGGCTAAGCAAGCTCCCGCTCAAATATGAAATTGGCAGTCATTCCCTGAGTCATGGGGATTTGGTGGTGGCTTTACGGGAAGACCCGGCCCGTTATTACCGGGAGCTGTTTTTGTCCCGGAAAAAGCTGGAATACAACACGGGAAGAAAAATAAACACATTTGCGTGGCCGTATGGCCATTATGAGGCACCCATGAAAGAGTCCGTATTCCAAGCTGGGTATGAATTCCAATTGGCCGCTGGTATTCTCCATCGGCAAAAAATTACGAACAGAATCTGCGGGCGTTTCACGGTGAAGCGGGAGACAAAAATCCCGGAAATCCTGAGAATGATCAACCCAGAAAGCTGGGAATAAAATTTTTTGTGTTTTCATTTTCCCGGATGGAAATCCATCGGTTTTCTCCGGCAAATACTATATCATTTTCCAGAATTTTTTTAAGATTTGCGGCACTCTCTTTCAGTATATCCATATCCAGATACGGTGCAACGGGGATGGCTCCTTCTTCCAGAAAAGATCTTCCGCCTTCATTATTTTTCAGGAGAGCATGGTCAAACACCCCCACATCCCGGCCTTCCGATGCGGCGTAGCGGACGGTGATTCCTGCACCACTTTTCACCCCGCCTTCCATGAAAAGGGTGGCCGGAGAAAGTCCCGCTATGATCCTGTTTCTCAATGGAAAATGAAACCGGAGCGGTTTTGTTCCCGGCGGGTATTCACTCAGGAAAAGCATCCGGGAATCCTCCGCATCCAGTCTCCGGTAAAGATCAAAATTGGCCGATGGATACACATAATCCGTGCCGTGAGCCAGAACCGCAATGGTACCTCCTCTCTCTTTGAGGGAAGAGCGGTGAGCACTCACGTCAATCCCCATGGCAAAACCGGAGACAATGGTCACGCCATTGGATGCCAGATAGTGGGAAAGAAATTCTGTGAAAGCAACAGACAATGCGGAAGGATGGCGGGTCCCCACTATGGCAATTTTGCGGGGATTCTGCAGGAGCTCAAATTTCCCACGGGCAAACAGACCGGGAGGGAATTTTTGGATTTGCCGGAGCAGAAACGGATATTCCCCGGAAAAAAAAGGGATATAACGGTTTCCGGATTCTTCCGCACGGGAAAGGATGGCCCCGGCCTGGTTCATGGATGATTGGAAATTTTCCCCCAGTACCATGGCTGCGTATCCGGGAAGGGATAAAGAATTATCCGGGTATAGAAAAGATTCTTTTATATATTTATTGTTTATCTGGAGAGCAACGGCGGATTCCAGGTTTTCCCGGTTATTTTCAAAAGACCGGACTTCAGAAAACGTATCCTCCGGCGGAAAAAGGGGAGCGGTTTCCATTTACTGTTTAATACCCACCAGAAGGGAGTAATTTTGCTTTGCTTTCTGGTATTCCGGAATTTTTTGGTAATGCTTGGGATATTTCTTTTCCAGATACCGCATCAATGAATCCATTTCCGCCGCAGCCAGGGGATTGTTGCCCATGGTTTTGTGCATACCGGCCAGAGCGAAATAACTTTTTATATCCCCCGGATCATCATTCTGATACTCTGTCATGAGGCGTACAGCCTGTATGCGGAATTCCATCTGGGAGGGCTGTATAAAATCCGCATTCACCCGGTATGGACTATTACTGCCAAAACCATGGAAATACACCAAGGCAAGCTGGAATTTGGATTTGGTATAAACCCCTTTGCGTTTATCCGGCAGGGCAAGGGATTTCAGAAAACTTTTTTCCGCTTTGAGGGTGGTTTCATAATCCCAGGCATGGGTTTTAGCAAGATTACCATAGCAGACGCCCAACCAGTAAAAAACTTCTGCGGAATGGTAGCCATAGGCCACGGCATTTTCCAGATTTTCCGCACAGAGCTGATAGGATTCAATTTTCGCAAAGGATTCGCCAATGAGGCGGTATAATTTTCCGGCTTTCTGGCCGGCCTCAATTTTTTCTTCCACCTTTGCCCGGTATTCCATCACTTCTTTTTGCCAGTCTTCAATCTGTTCCCTGGATACCGCTTTCTCCCCATATCGTTTCACAATCTGTTTTTTCCGGTATTCCTCCAGCCATTTCCCCGCCTGGGTGTCACAGGAGAAAAAAAAGACGCTGGTTAGGATGCCCGTCACGATGGACTTCAGAAGGATGGATTTCATAGAATCCGGTGTATTATGCCTTTATTTTGTAAAGTATATTTATTTTTTATTTTATCCATTCCAAACCAGAAAAAAACTTGCCAGCACGTTTCCTGCTCCATATTTCCAAGAATGAAGATTCGGGAAATTCGTAAAACTTTTATCTCATATTTTGGGGAAAAATCTCATCTCCACATGGGCAGTGCGTCTCTGGTTCCAGCCAATGACCCAACCCTGCTTTTTACCACAGCCGGAATGGTTCCGTTCAAGGAATTTTTTTCCGGAGTAGCCACTCCCCCCTCAAAAAGACTATCCTCCATACAAAAATGTATTCGTACCACAGATCTGGAAGAAACTGGAAAAACCAAAAGACATTTATCCTTTTTTGAGATGCTGGGAAATTTCAGCTTTGGGGATTATTTTAAGAAAGAAGCCATTGAATTTGCCTGGGAATATTCCACCCAGCATTTGAAATTTGAAAAAGACAGAATTCACGTATCTGTCCATGATTCCGATGACGAGGCATTCCAGATATGGAAGGACCATATTGGGGTACATCCTTCCCATATTGTGCGTCTGGGCGATAAAGATAATTTCTGGGGACCCGCCGGGGAAACCGGAGCCTGCGGACCATCCAGCGAGCTGTATCTGGACAGAGGAGAACAGTTTGGGAAGGACTGTAAAGTGGGGGATGACTGCGAACGGTTTCTGGAATACTGGAATCTGGTGTTTAATCAGTTTTTTAAAAATGAACATAAAAAATTCATTCCTTTGGCCCAGACCGGAATTGACACCGGGGCCGGGCTGGAAAGAATAGCGTCTCTGCTCCAGAATGTGGATTCCGTTTATGATACGGATGAACTGAAAAATTTACGGGATGATGTTGCCCGTGCATACCAGAAAGAATATCAGGATCAATGGATCACGCCCATCCGGGTGATCACGGACCATGTGCGGACCCTTTCCTTTGCCATGGCCGATGGAATTTTTCCCGGCAATGAATCCCGTGGATACATTCTCAGGAGAATTCTGAGACGGGCTCTGCTGTTCGGAAAGAAGATGGGGCAGCGGGAACCCATGCTGCATCATCTGGTGCCTTCTGTTACCCGTTTGTATTCGGAGTTTTATCCGGAACTGTCCCTGAACCAGCAGACCACCGTGCAGTTTATCCAGAGCGAAGAGAAACGATTTCTCCAGACACTGGATTCCGGGTCCGAACGTCTGGAAGCGGTATTACAGGAGGCCACAGAGAAAAAAACTCCCGTCCCCGGAAAAGATATTTTTATGCTGTATGATACATTCGGTTTTCCACCGGAAATGACTCTGGAGATGGCAGGCAACCGGGGTCTTGTGGCCCGGATGGATGAATTCCGGGAGGAAATGCAGAAGCAAAAAGAACGGGGTCGGGCTGCCTGGAAGGGAGCATCCGCCGCTATCCCGTTGGATCCCCGGATTCCCGCCACCGTGTTCACCGGATATGAGAAAGAAAAGGACGCCTCCCGGATTTTGGCTCTGTACACATCCACGCAAAAACTGGAATCCATATTGGAACCGGAGATGCAGGGAAATCTTTATGTTATTTTTGAAAATACCCCCTTCTATGCGGAAAGCGGGGGACAGGTGGGAGACTCCGGTTTTTTTAAAACCGCCGATGGATATGCCCAAGTTCTGGATACTCAGAAAATGGGACATTATCATGTCCATGTGGTATCCAAAGTGGAAGGGAAACTCACTGTGGGAGATGTGGCGGAGCTGGAGATTGACACGGAAAAAAGATCCATGCTGCGGAAAAACCACAGTGCCACCCACCTTCTGAACGCCGCCCTGCGGAAAACCCTGGGAGACCATGTCCGCCAGAGTGGTTCCATGGTGGATCCATCGTATCTGCGGTTTGATTTTACCCATCCATCCGGATTGTCTGTAGAACAGATACGCCAGATTGAAATGGATGTGAATGAAAATATTCGGAAATCCCATCCAGTGACCACCCGGGTTCTTCCCATTGAAGAGGCCAAGAATACCGGAGCTTTAATGACCTTTGGTGAAAAATACGGAGACATTGTCCGGGTAATCCACATGGGATCGGATATGGAAAAAGCTTCCGTGGAATTCTGCGGAGGAACCCACGTTTCTTCCACCGGAGACATTGGCACTTTTCTCATCCAGAAGGAATCGTCCCCCGGGGCAGGAAACCGCCGGATTGAAGCCAGGGTGCATAAAGAGGCCGCTTTTGTAGTAAACAATAAACTGGACTCTCTTCTGGAAACTGTTTCGCTTCTTTTAGCTTCCCCGGATATGGTGAAGGAAACGGACCAATCCCACCGGAATACACTGGCCCAAATCAAGGACAGATTGGAAAACCTCAAAAAAAATTCCACCCTGTCTCCGGATCTGGTGCGTGTCTGGATTTCCCTGAAAGAGCTGGATGAGGAATACAAAAATCTGGAATCTTCCATTAAGAAGAATGCAAAAAAGAAAAGCCGGGAAACAGGAAAGTTAGACTCCGGATTTGTGGACGCTATCCTGAATTTCAGACAGAAAGATAAAAAAACTCTCGTTTATTATATGGAAGACCAGTCTATGGATTTTCTCAAATCCGCAGCAGATGTTCTTCGGGATAAGGAAAAAAATCTGGTTTTCATTCTTTTTTCCAGCTCCGCAGATAAGTGGTCCCTTGTGGCGGCATCCTCCCGTAAAATGGCGGAAGAAACGGGTATTAATATATCCTCTTCATTTAAGACCCTTTCCGGAGAACTGGGCATTCCCGGCGGTGGCGGAGGGAGGCCGGAGTTTCTCCAGGCCAGTGGACCCCTGACCCCGGATAATGGGCTTGAAAAAATGAAGGAAAAAATAAATCTGTTCGCGGAGAGATTAATACCGTAAGAGATGGAATATACGCAAACCCAATATTATCAATTCGCCAACCCCCCTTATTTCCGTATTCTGGAAAGCGGGGGGAGACTGGGTCCCGTCACCATTGCATACGAAACCTATGGAACTCTTAATCAAAAAAAAGACAATGCGATTCTGATTGCACACGCCTTCACCGGAGATGCCCATGCTGCCGGTTACCGGGAAGGCGATAAAAACCCCGGCTGGTGGGACGCCATGATTGGTCTGGGGAAGGGATTTGATACAGATAAATATTTTATTATTGTCAGTAATGTTCTGGGGAGCTGTGCCGGGTCCACCGGACCTTCTTCCATCAATCCAGAAACCGGCCGTCCCTACGGAACCAGCTTTCCATTGGTCACCATCGGCGATATGGTCAATATGCAGAAAGAACTGGTAACCAGCCACCTGGGTATAAAACGACTTTTGAGCGTGGCCGGTGGTTCCATGGGTGGGATGCAGGTTCTGGAGTGGATGGTTTCCTATCCGGATATGATCCGCTCGGCAATCCCCATTTCCACCACCATCCGCCATAGTCCACAGCAGATCGCGTTCAATGAAGTGGCACGCCAGTCCGTAATGAATGATCTGAACTGGAACATGGGGGACTATTACGGGAAGGAAAAACCGGCAAGAGGTCTTTCCGTGGCCAGGATGGTGGGACACATCACGTACATGAGCGATGTCTCCATGCAGAAAAAATTCGGGCGGAAGGCAAACCGGATGATCACCGGGGAAGACCCCTTCCGTGCAAATTTTGATGTGGAAGGATATCTCCAGTATAAGGGAGACAGCTTTGTGAACCGGTTTGATGCGAATTCTTTTCTGTATCTAACCAAAGCGATGGATCTGTACGATGCGTCCCGTGGGCAACCGCTGCATGAAATTCTGCGGGGATTTTCCTATAAAGTGATGGTCATTGCCTTCCGTTCTGACTGGCTGTATCCGCCGTACCAGCAGATGGAAATTGTCCGCTCCTGTAAAATGGCGGGAATGGAAACCACTTACTGTGAAATTGATTCCACGTATGGACACGACGCATTTCTGCTGGAAACGGAACGCCAGTCCCATCTCATCCGGCATTTTCTGGATTCCGTGTATCTGGAGGAAAGCGAAGGGGGCTATCATGAAACCAAATGAAGAAATTTCCATTGACCACCGGATGATCCTGAGCTTTATCCCCCAGAGTGCCCATGTTCTGGACTTGGGCTGTGGAGACTGTACGCTATTGAAACTTTTGAAAGACCAGAAAAAAATCCGGGGACAAGGCATTGACATTGATGAAGACGCGGTTTACCAATGCGTGGAAAAAGGCCTGAGTGTTTTTTATGGGGACCTCGATTCCGGGCTGGCGGATTATTCAGATAAAAGCTTTGATATTGTTATTATGAACCAGAGTCTGGAGCAGGTAAAGAAACTCCGGGAAGTACTCATGGAAACCCTCCGAGTGGGGAAAAAAGTGATCATTGGATTTCCCAACTTTGGTTACTTCAGAAACCGTTTGCAGCTTTTCTTCAACGGAAAAACCCCGGTAACTCCATCCCTCCCCTATCCCTGGTATGAAAGCCCCAACCTGCATTTTTTTACCATTCAGGATTTCATGGATTTCTGTCATGACTCCGGAATTAAAATTGAAAAATCCTGCTATGTGCAGAAGAAAAAAAGAATCCATTTCTTCCCCAACTGGAGAGCAAACCTGGGAATTTTTTTGCTATCCCAAGGGGAACCATAACCACCCAGACCGTCGGATGGTCGCGGAGAGGCGAACCGGCCTCGCATCCTTCATGGATCTATGACCGCATACGGTCCCCTCCAGTTATCTTTACGGCAGGAGCATCAATAGATCGCCTTCCCCGCTGTTTTTTATATAATGCATACAACGTTCTATGTACAGTTCCGCCACTTTGTCCTCTGGATTTTTGGAAAATATTTCCCGGAAGATGTCCATAGCTTCCTGCATTTGTCGCTTACCAAAAAGGGTTAATGCTTCAGCAAATATTTTCGATGCTTCCTGTTTCAACACATCGGTACGGCTGGACATTACATCCAGAACTTCATAAATGGTTATGGGGATTTCTTTCCCCCGGACTCTGGCATAGTCAATTTTCCGGATATGATATTTTTCTTTTTCCTGAATTCGGTCATAGGTATTATTGCTGATCAAAATGGATGTCATGTATTTTTTATTCATTCCTTCCAGACGGGATGCAAGATTCACTGCGTCAGAAATGACCGTTCCATCCATCCGTTCATCTGCCCCGATGGTTCCCAGCATCAGGGGACCGGTGTTGATCCCAATACCAATCCGTATGGGTTCTTTGCCCATATTTTCCCGTTCCTGATTATAGATGGCGAGGGCGGAATGTTGCATCAAGGCCGCGTTCAGGGCATCTTCCGCATTCCGGTCAAACAGTGCCATGATGGCATCTCCCAGATATTTATCTATGAAACCGTTATTGGAATGGATCACCGGCTGCATTTTTTTCAGAAATTCATTAATGAACTGAAAATTCTCTTCCGGGCTCATTTTTTCTGACATTGTGGTAAAGGAGCGGATATCAGAAAAAGATATGGTCATTTCTTTGGAGATATTATCCCCCAGGCCAATCTGGGTCACATCTTCCTTACCCAGAAGATCCAGGAATTTCAGAGGCACAAAACGCTGAAATGCCCGGCTCATTCTGGCAACCTTTTCTGATTCCGCCAGTTTTTCCCGGAGTGCGGTTTCTTTTTCCTGTTTTAAAATATTGATTCTGTCCGCGAGAGCCAGCGATAAAAGAATCATATTGGCTGCCCGCCCAATGTACATTGCATAGGTAGTGAAAAAATTAATGGGAAAAATTCCCACCGTTTTTAAAACTATGACCATGGAAAACGCTATCAGAATCCCAAACGCTATCATATAAAATTTGGCGGCTTTATAGCCTCTGGAAAATGCAATCACGCCCACAATCCCCAGGATGATATACTCCAGAAAAGAAATTGGCATGGACAAAGAGATGGCTTTATGGTAGGATCCAAAAATGGAATAAACCATAAGTATCACAATCACCATTCCAATGCCAATTAAAAACTTATCTGTTTTATGGAAAATATTTCTGGAGTTCAGAAACCTGCGGGAGAACACCAGAGCGGTTATATTGGTTAAATTCAAAAACAGAGGGATATTATTATTCACGGTGAAAAGTGTCTCCCCATCAAAGATGCGGTACGCATTCCCCAAAAGAGTGTAATCCAGAAAAAATGATGCGACCAGAAAGATTATATAATTCAGATAATTGATATCCTTGACGGAAATAAAAAGAAAAAAGGTGTATAAAATCAATGCCACCATAATCCCAAAGTAAAGATGCAGGAATCCCTGTTCGGTATCTATTTTTTCCAAAAGATATTTATACTTCCACAACACCAGATCAATATTAATGGAACTGGTCGATTTTATTTTCATAACATACTGGGTGATTCTGTTATCCGAATTCTGCATATCAAAGAGGATATTCCGGTAAATAATATCCCGTTTGGAGTAATCCACACTGTCTCCGCCTTTTTTATGGAAAAGGATTTGATTGTTCGCATCCAAACCGTAAAAATCAATTTGGTCGATGGGGGGATATCCATACTCCAGAAAATAATCTTCCCCCGCCTCCCGGTCATCGATGCGGAATTTTACCCAGTACGTAGCATCAGAGAATCCATAATTGGGCACATCGGCATTGCTTTTTTCCCATTTACCGGGGAAGGTTGCGGATACAACATCCTGGATGGAGTATTTATTATCCGCATCCTTATACACCTCAATATTTTTTCCCACAGCCATGCTCTGGAGGTTTTTCGGAAGGCGTATTGTTTCACTGGAAAAAAGAGAGTTCCATGCAAAAACGCCCAAGGCCAGAATGATTATTTTTTTCATATTATCTCCGTTATTTTTATCTTAATAATGCTTTTATCGCTCTCCAGACAATGATTGGGTTCAGGAAGCCACGATAAACCGATGGAACCTTTTTATTTTCATTCTCAAATTCAACTTTTCTGAGAATGTTGTTCTGGTGTATCC